>CAWJEO010000028.1:0-343239 GCA_963841895.1 uncultured Acidobacteriota bacterium | reverse complement strand
GGCCGTGCAGCCGCTGGCCTCCTCTTTCAGCTCGGCCAGCGTGCGCTTTGGCTCGAACAGGTCGGGCTCGTCCATGGCATGATGGCAACGCTCCGGCCTCAGGCTCGTTCCACAGTCTCAACCCGCCTGGAGCAGTCGCCGGAGCTCCGCGTCGTGCACGTCGCAGGGCTCGCCACGATCATCCACCCTGGGCGTGAACCAGACATAGTCGTAGGGGAGGTCCGGCCTCGGCCCGAGCACGTCGTCCCGGACCTCGAGCAGGCCGATGCTGACGCTGCGCGCGCCAGGACGCAGCCGCGCGAGGTACCAGGGCACGCCGCGGTCCTTGCGGATATGCCCGTTGCCGGCGCACCCGCGATGAACCACTTGCCTCGATCGCGACCTGGTCCGGTGGGGGCAGCCTACGCTCGTGCCGCTCGGTTGTCGTTTTACCGCCGACGCTGCGACACAGGTGCCAACCTACGCCATCGGACTGCCGCTGCTGATGGCGCCGTTGCACCGTCTTGGCGGCCTGCTGCTCGCCTCGTTGATCGGGCCACTGTCGCTGGCGCTCGCTATCTGGGCCGTCGCGCGGCTGGCGGATGTCGTCTCCGGTCCGGCTGCCGCCATCCTGTCGGCTGTCTGGCTCGCCACGAGTCCGGTCTCGCTGATCTCCGCGACGCAGCCGATGAGCGACATGCCGGCAACTGCCGCGTGGCTGTTCTGCTTGGCGATCGTTGTTCTCCATCACGGCCGGTCAGGACACAACATCGTGGCGCGCCGTCGCGGCAGGATGCGCGGCCGCAATCGCCGTGCTGATCCGCCCGAACATCGCGCCGGTGGCGGCGATACCTTTGCTGATGCTGCTGACAACGCGAGGTCGGGCTTCGGCAGACCTCTTTGCCGTTCCGGTCGCGGGTGCCGGCGCGCTCATCGCCTTCGTTCGGGGGCGCTGGTTCGGCTCGCCGCTTCGTTCGGGTTACGGCACCGCGGAAGAAATCTACGCGCTCGCCAACGTCGGCGCGAATATTCGCCTGGACGGCGAGTGGCTGCTCAACACCCACGGACCGTGGTTGCTTGCCGCGCCGCTCGCCGCCGTGGCGGTCCCGAGTCGTGCCCTGCGATGGCTGCTCTTGTTCGCTGCCGCGGTTGTCGCGGTGTACCTGCTTACGCGGTGTTCGAAACCTGGACCTACCTGCGGTTCATGCTTCCAGCGCTGGCGATCGCGATGGTGGCCACGCTCAGCGCTTGTCGCAACGTTACAGGACCGTCTGCCGGCGGTGCTTCGAGCGGGCGTGTTGCTGGCGATCGCGATCGCGATTGCCGCGCTGCAGCTTCGATCGGCGCGGTCGCACGATGCGTTCCGCACCGCCGACCGCCATGCGCGCGCGTCACTCGCGGGCCGATATCTCGCGGCAGCGGTGCCGGCCCGCAGTGTCATCATCGCCGGCGAGCAGAGCGGCGCCTTGCGTTACTACACCGGCCGTTCGATTCTCCGCTGGGAAGTGATGACGCCGGACGGGCTGACCGCGGCGACGACGAGTCTCGCCGACGCGGGCTACGAAGTCTGGATCGCCCTCGACGAGTGGGAAGAGGATCTCGTCCGTCAAAGATTCAAGGGCAGCGCCGCGGCCGCGCTCGATTGGCCGCCGCTCCTCGAAGCCGGCACGCTGATGCGCACGCGTGCGTGGCGCCTCCGCGATCGCGAGCCGTTCCTGCGGCACGGGACATCGCACACGGATTTCGCGAAGTAGTCGGTGCCAATGTGCCAACACGTGCCAGCGTGCCTCGGTGCTGGGGTGCACCGATAGCACTCTACGCACGGTGGCCCCAGCACCTTAGGCGCATGGCCCTCCGCCACCCGAGCGCACTGTGGCACCCGAGCACTGTGGCACCCTGGCACTTTGGCACTGTCGCGTAGCGCGCTAACCCTCGACGGGCGCGGGTTCGATCTGATGGCCCGGCGAGCGCCGGCGACCAGCGCGGCCGCCAGGTCGTCGAACAGCGAGTAGGCCACCGGAATCACCACCAGCGTCAGGAACAGCGACAGCGTCTGGCCGCCGATGACGACGACCGCAATCGTGCGGCGCTCCTCGGCGCCCGGGCCGGTGCCGAGCGCCAGCGGCAGCATGCCGCCGACCAGCGCCAGCGTCGTCATCAGGATCGGCCGCAGCCGATCGCGATTGGCCTCGAGGATGGCCTGCGCGCGCTCATGCCCTGACGCCGCAGGTTCAGCGTGTGGTCGATCTGCAGGATCGCGTTCTTGGCGACGACGCCGAACAGCACGAGCATGCCGAGCGCGGAGTAGAGATTGAGCGTGTCGCCGCGTCAGGTAAAGCGAGAGCAGCGCGAACGGCAGCGACAGCGGCAGCGACAGCAGGATGATGAACGGGTTGAGCAGGCTCTCGTACTGCGCCGCCAGCACCATGTACATGAACGCGATCGACAGCAGGAACGCCCAGCCGAACTCGGTGAACGTCCGCTCGAGCTCGCGGCCGCGGCCGCTGACGGCGGTCGTGTAGGCCGCCGGCATGCCGAGCTCGCCGGCCGCGTCGCGCAGCGCCTGCGAGCCGGTCGGCGAGCGCATAGCCCGGCGCGACGCCGGCGCGCACGTTCGCCTGCCGCTGCCGATCCAGGCGATCGACGCGCGACGGGCTGCGGCCCTCCTCGAGCGCGACGACCGAGTCCAGGCGCACCATCTCGCCGTTGCTGCGCGCGGCACGTAGAGGCGCGAGATGGTGTCGGGGTCGCGGCGGTCGTCCTCGACGAGCCGCAGCTGCACGTCGTAGTCCTCGCCGACGCTGCGGATCGCGGAAGCGCGTGACCTCCTGGTCGCCGCCGACCATCAGGCGCAGCGCCGCGGCGACGTCCTGCGTCTTCACGCCGAGGTCGGCGGCGCGGGCGCGGTCGATGCGCGCGCGCAGCTCGGGCTTGTTCAGCCTCAGCGTCGTGTCGGCGTCGATGATGCCGAGCTCCGGCGCTCCTGGCGCGCAGCATCTCGGAGTACTGCGCCAGCTCCTCGAGCTCGGGCCCGCGGATCGCGAAGTCGATCTCGCGGTTGCCGCCGCCGATGTTGAAGGTCTGCAGGTTGCGGACGCCGACGCGCAGGTCGCGGAACTTCCGCAGCCGCGCGCGCATCTGCTGCATCACGTCGCGCCTGCGAGTAGTTGCCGCGGAACGCCGCGAGCGGGTCGAGCGTGCACGATGCCCTTCGACCAGCCGCGGCAGCGAGAAGATGCGCTCCTCGTGCGGCGCGATCGTCGACGAACACCTGCGCCTCGTTGACGGTGCCGAACGGGCCGCCGGCGATCGTCGTCAGCACCGTGCGGATGCCGGGAATCTGCTTGCAGCTCGCGCCTCGATGGCGCGCATCGCGTCGTCCATCGCGCGACGCTGATGCCCTCGGGCGCGGTCACGCTCATCTCGAACTGCGCCTCGTCGACGCCGGTCGGCAGGTAGTCCTGCCGCACCGACGCGGTAGAGCGGAACGACCGACAGCATCGACGAGCGACGGCCACGAGCGCCACCACGGCGCGCCGGCCGCAGCGCCGACGCGCAGGACGCGCGTGTAGACGCGGTCGATGACGGCCGTAGAAGCCGCGCGCGCGAACGCGGCGGCGTCGTGGCCGCGCCGTGGCCGTCGCTGCCGCGGCGGAACATCCGCGCGCTCATCATCGGCGTCAGCGTGAACGACACGAGCAGGCTGACGAGGATGGCGCACGCGGCCGTGATGCCGAACTGGTAGAGGAAGCGCCCCGAGATGCTCGACATGAACGAGACCGGGATGAAGATCACCACCAGGCTCATCGTCGTCGCCAGCACCGGCAGCGCGATCTCGGCGGTGGCCTCGCGCGCCGCGTCGAACGGCGACATCTTCTTCTCCTCGATGAAGCGGAAGATGTTCTCGAGCACGACGATCGCGTCGTCGATGACGATGCCGACCATCAGCACGAGCGCCAGCATCGTCACGGTGTTGAGCGTGAAATCGAGCGCCGCCATCAGGCCGAAGGTCGAGATCACCGACGTCGGGATGGCCACGGCGGCGATGACCGTGGCGCGCCAGTCGCGCATGAAGGCAGAACACCACCAGGCAGGCGAGGATGCTGCCGAGGACGAGGTGCACGTTGATCTCGTGCAGCGACGCGTAGATGTAGCGCGGACTGGTCCCGGACGATCTCGAGCTTGACGCCGGCGGGCAGCTGCGGCCGGATCCGCGTCGAGGTTGGCCTTGGCCGCTTCGATGACCTCGACCGTGTTGGCGCCCGACTGCCGGCGGACGTCGAGCACCACGGTCGGCACGCCGTTCAGCCGCGCGAAGCGAGCGCTGCTCCTTGGTGCCGTCCTCGGCGTGGCCGATGTCGCGGACGCGAATCGGCGCGCCGTTGCGCGTCGCGATGACGAGGTCGTTGAACTGCTCGGCGTCGGTGAAGCGGCCCATCGTGCGCAGCGTGCGCTCGTCGATGTCCGTCGGTGACGTTGCCGCCGGGCAGGTCGGCGTTCTGCTGCTGCAGCGCCGTCGCGGACGTCGGTGATCGGCAGCTGGTAGGCGGCCAGGCGGTCGGCTTCGACCCAGATGTTGATCGGCCGCGCTCGAGGCCGCCGACGATCCGCACTTCGCCGACGCCGGCCGAGCGCTCGAGCGGCACCTTCACGATCTTGTCGGCGATCTCGGTCAGCTCGCGGATCGACAGGTTGCCCGACGAGCGCGATCGACAGCGACCGGCGAGCTGGTCGTTGTCCTGCTTGAAGATCATCGGCGGGTCGACGTCGTCGGGCAGCTGGCGCAGCACCGCGCCGACGCGATCGCGCACGTCCTGCGCCGCGGTGTCGATGTCGCGATCGAGGTTGAACGTGATGATGACCATCGACTGGCCGGGCGCCGAGACCGAGCGCAGCTCGTTGATGCCCTCGACGCGGTTGACGGCTTCCTCGAGGACGTCGGAGACCTGCGTCTCGACCTCCTCGACCGACGCGCCCGGCAGCGTCGTCCGCACCATCACGTTCGGGCAGGTCGACGGCGGGGAAGCGGTCGACGCCGAGGCGGAAGAACGACGCCGCCGCCGACGACGACCAGCGCGAGGATCGAGCATCGCGGCGAAGACCGGACGCTCGGATGCAGATGGCGGCGAGGCTGCGCATGGCGGTACCTACTCGGTCGACGCGCACGGCGGCGCCGTCGGCGAGGCCGCCGGGCGTCGGTGATCGACCAGGTCGCCGGACGTCGACGCCCTCGAGGATCTCGACGCGGTCGCCGACGCGCCGGCCGGTGCGCACGCGCTGCTCGTGCGCCTTGCCGTCCTTGACGACGCAGCACCTTCTCGACGCCGGCAAAGACGACGAGCGCCGACTGCGGGACGACGAGGCCGTGCGTCTCGTCGATGACGATCTCGGCCGTGGCGAACGTGCCCGGCCGCAGCCGGCCGGCCTGGTTCGGGCACTTCCGCCTCGATCGGCAGCGTGCGGTTGCCCTCGGTGATCGCCGGGCTCAGCCGCGCGACGCGGCCCTCGTAGACGTCGGGGTCGCCCTCGACCGTGACGCGCACCGCCTGGCCGACGCGGACGTCGGCGGCGGCGCGCTCGGGCACCGCCAGCTGCAGCCGCAGCGGATGCTGGCGGACGACGGTGACGATCGGCGTGCCGGCGGCGCGGTACTCGCCGGCGAACGCGTGGCGCTCGCGCACGACGCCGTCGATCGGCGAGCGCAGCGTCGTGTCGTCGAGCTGCTGGCGCGCCAGCGCCAGCTCGGAGCGCCGCTGCGCCAGCACGGCCTGCCGGTTGCGCACCTCCTCGAGCGCATCCTGGTAGCGGCCCTTCGGCGACCTGGAGCTGCGCCTCGGCGCGTTTCGAGATCGGCGCGGGCCGAGATGCCGCGCTGCACGAACGTCGCGATGCGATCGCGCTGCCGCCGCGCCTCGTCGAGCGACGGCCTGCGCCTGGCGCACGAGCGACGGTCTTCTCGATGTCGATCGTGTCGTCGCTCGCCGCCGGGGTCGAGCCCGAGCCGCGCGCGCGCCTGCTGCAGCGCGGCTTCGGCCTGGCGCAGGCGGAGCTCGAAGTCGGTGGGCGTCAGCCGCGCCAGCACCTGCCCGCGCGCACCGGCGAGCCGAGGTCGACGAGCATCTCGTTCGAGCCGGCCGGTGACCTTCAGGCTGAGCATCACCTGTTCTTCGGCGGCGAGCGTGCCGGTGACGGTGATCGAGCGCGTCGAGCGGCGTCCGCTCGACGCGAACGACCTTGCACCGGCGGCGCGTCGGCGGCGCTTTCGCCGGCCGCGGCGCGGCCGAGGACGCCCCGCCACAGGCCGCCGACGCCAGGACGCACCCAAGGAAGAAGACGAGACGGAACCGACACGATGGATCCATGTTAGCCGACCGGCGGCCTCCGGCAAGGACGTAACATTTAATGGATGACAATCAATTACATAGATGACGCCGCCTCGTTCCTCGAGCCGTGCGTCCAGGTTCGCGCGGGTGCTCGGTGCCCAGTCGTCAGTGCGGTGCCGCGTCCAGCGAGCGGTGCCGCGTCCAGGGTGCGGTGCTCGTGGATGGGCCGGGCACGAAGCACCGCAGCTGCACGCACCCTGGACGGCGCGGCTCGAGCGAACGAGGAACCAGGCACCGGTGATTCGTGATCCTGATGATCGAGCGTCTAGTCGGTCGACTTCCCATCGAAGAGTGCCGTCGTCGGCAGCGTTTCCGGCCCCTTCTCCGTGCAGACCGCGTAATTGCTGCGTCGTACATCGACACGCCGGCGTACTCGCCCTTGGCGTTGAGGATGTAGAAGTTCAGGCCGAAGTTCGGGCAGCCCGCGCGCGTTGAGCAGCCGCTTCTCGACGGTGTTCTTCTGCACGCGCTTGCAGCGCTTCGATGCCGGCGTCCTTCGGGTGCTTGCCGCGCCGCATCTCCTCGACGATCGAGGAAGGAGCACAGGTTGTAGAGGTTGGCTTCGCCGCGCCCGGTCGAGCCCGCCGCGCCGACCTCGCCATCCACGTACAGCCCGGCGCCGAGGATCGGCGAGTCGCCGACGCGGCCGGGAATCTTCCAGGCCAGGCCGCTGGTCGTCGTGACGCCGCAGATCTCGCCCTTGGCGTTGACGCCGTCCAGTTGATCGTCCCGTAGAAGTGCTCGGGATCGATCAGCCCGTCGCGCACCATGCTGAGGCCCGCCGCCATCCGGCGTCGCCGCGCTTCTTCGGATCGAGGTAGTGCTCGGGATCGATCCGCCGCTTCCATTCGAGCCACAGCTTCCGCGATTGCTCGGTGTTGAGGTCGTCCTCGATCTTGAAGCCCATGCTGCGCGCGAACGCCTGCGCGTCCCTGCCGACGAGCAGATGATGGTCGGTCTGCTCCAGCACGGCCTTGGCGACGAGCGACGGCGTGCGAACACCTTCGATGCAGGCGACGCCGCCGGCGCGCTTGGTCGGGCCGTGCATGCAGCACGAATCGAGCTGCACGACGCCATCGGCGTTGGGCAGGCCGCCGTAGCCGACGCTGGTGTCTTCGGGATCGAGCTCGCACAGGTTCACGCCGGCGACACCGCGTCGAGCACGTCGGCGCCCTTCGTGATCATCTCGAACGCCTTCTGCACGCCCGTGACGGCCCGCCGTTCTTGTAACGGTTGCCGTTGGACGACGCAATGACAACCGGCTTGATCGCGCCGGTGGCCACGGCCGGCGCCTGGCCGAAAGCCGGACGCGCAACCGCGACGGCGAGCCCTGCGGTGCCGGTCTGCACGAACTCGCGACGACTGACTCTTCTCGCCATGGCAGCTCCTTGGTCGGCGGATGCTAGCGAAGCTTCACCATGCAGGTCCAGAAGAGATTTCCACCCGTTGTGTCAAACCAATCGCACTGGCTCGCAAGGGGCAGCAACTGCTGCCTGGGCTATAATCCGCCCACCAGCTCAGGCGTTTGTCGATGTCCTCTGAACGTAGGAACCCTCCACTGCCCGTTTCCTCCCGCACGGACAGGGTGGGTGGGCTGGGCGTTGAGCAGGGTGCCGCCGGCGGTCGCGGCGCGCGTTTCGTCAGGAATGCCCACGGCTTCACGTGAGCCGACGACCATCGCCGCCCAGCCCCACGCGAAACTGTGCGGAGTCAAGCTGATTGGTGGCGGCCGAACAATCGCGTTGCCGCTCGGACGGTCGATCGTCGGCCGGTCGCCAGGCGCGGCCGTCAGCCTCGACGATGTCGACGTCTCCCGCGAACATGCCGCAATCGTTGTGGGCGCCGCGGCGATCAGCGTCGAAGACCTGTCGAGCACGAACGGGACGTTCCTCAATGGGCAGCGAATCAGCAGCCAGAGCCTCGCGCCTGGTGACTGCATCAGGTTTGGGCGCTGACGTTCGAGGTCGCATTTGTCCGGCTCGACGACGATGTCTAGCGTGCCCGTGATCGGAGCCCTGACCGCGCTGCTCGTCATCGGCGTCTCGACGCAGTCACCGCCGCCGACGGTTGTCATCGTCGAGCCATCGGATAGCGCGTATCTGACGGGCGTGAGCACCCTGGCGGCCCGGCTGGAGCCGCCTGAGACAGCCTTCACCACCGCGGAGTTTCTCGTCGATGGCGTGTCGGCCTGCTCGGTCGACCGACGGCCGCTTGAATGCACCTTCGACGCAGGCGCGACGGTGAGACGACGGACAGTGCGCGTCGCCGTGCTGCTGCCCAATGGCCAGCGGCTGCTGCACACCGTGGAGACGCGAGACATGAAGCTCGAACTGTCGAGCCGAGTACCTCAGTGCTCGTCCCGGTGGTGGTTCAGGACGACCGCGGACGGTCGTGCGAGGGTTGAATCGGGACGCGTTCGCCGTGCTCGAGGACGGCGTGCCCCAGCAGATCGACTTTTTCCAGGCCGAAAACGTTCCCCTCGACGTGGCGCTGGCGATCGATATCTCCGACAGCATGAAGGGCATCATCGGCGACGTGAAAGAAGGGGCGCGAGCCCTGATGGCGCGCCTGAAGCCCGGGGACCGCGCATCGTTGATCGCGTTCAATGATCGCGTGTTCGTCATGACCCGCCAGGAAACGGACCAGGCGAAAGAGGCTCGCGGCCATCGAACGGCTCTCGCCGCTCGGCGGACGGCCTTGTTCGACGCCATTGTCAGCAGTGTCGCCCAGTTGGGGCAGGAGATCAGCCGGCGTGCGGTCATCGTGTTTACGGACGGCAACGACCAGCACAGTCGGGCGACGCTCGACGGCATCGAGCTCCGCCTCGCCGAGTCCGACGTGGCGGTCTATCTCTTGACTTACGGGCGCGGTCCGGCAGACCGCGCCAGACGCCGGCGGCTGGAACAGCTCGCCGCAAGCACCGGCGGAGCGCGTACCAGGTGGACAACGCAAAGACGCTGAAGACGCTGTTCTCGCAGATCGTCGACGATCTCTCACAGCACTACCTTCTGAGCTATTCGCCCATCAGGGCTGATCGCGACGGCGCCTTCCGCAGGATTCACGTGCGGACCACGGCGGCGGGCAACCCTCAAGTCAAGGGCGGACGGTACCGGCTGCCAAAGACCTGAGGTGATTCAGCTCAACGGATGGATTCACAGACGCTGATCGCCGGTCGCTATCGCCTGACCACTCCGCTGGGCAGCGGAGCCATGGGCAGCGTCTTCCGGGCCATCGACGAAACCATCCGCCGTGAGGTGGCGATCAAGCTGATTGGCGCCAACCTGGATCCCATGCTCACGCTGCGCGAAGCGCAGACTGCCGGCCGCCTCAACCATCCGAACATCGTTACGATCTACGACGTCGGCCATGCGGAAGACGGGCGTTCGTTCATCGCGATGGAGTTTGTCGACGGCGATACGCTCGACGCTTACGTCACGCGCCGACGGGAGAGCACGCTACGCGAGCAGCTGATCCTGCTGGAGCAGCTGTGTGCCGGCCTCTGCGCGGCACATAACGCCGGAGTGGTCCACCGTGACCTCAAGCCCACCAACCTGATGGTCTTGCCCGAGCAGATGCAGCTGAAGATCGTCGACTTCAGCATCGCGCGCGGGTCCGGTTTGACGACGCTGGTGTGGGGCGGCACCGCCGGCTACATGCCGCCCGAGCAGCGCGACGGTCACCAGCCGGACGAACGTTCGGACATTTTCTCGGCCTGTGTCGTCGCCTTCGAGCTGATCGGCGGCAAGCGGGCGTTTCCGCACGGCGTCCCGCCGACGCCGCTCGATGGACGCTCCTGGCGGCTTCCAGCGCTCTCCACCCCGATTCCGGAGATCGGGACCATGCTCGACGCGCTCGTGGCCAAAGGCACGGCGGTGCAGCGAGAGAGCGGTATCGGCGCGCTGAAGACGTTGCCGAAGCGCTCCGCGCGATTCGCCGGGAGCTCGAGGCCCGAGGGGAGCACGGCACGAGGGCGTCGGCCGATGCTCCCATGCCGCCATCACCGCCCGTGGACGCGCCAGTCGCAGACGTTCGAACCCTGCTGACCGAGCCACCACCGATTGGGACCTCTCGGCGATTCGTGCCGTCCGTCGTCGCGGCAGGTGTGCTGGCTCTGGCGATCGTGTGGCGGGCGCTGGCCGGAAGGGGCGAGCCAACGACGGTCGGAAGCGGCGTCGCGCTGGAGACCAAAACGGTGGAGGCACCGCGATCGCCTGATGGGGCGGTTCCTCCTCCAGGTGGCGAAAGTCCGCGGCGGCCGGCAGGGCAATCCCCCGCCGGCGGAATCGCCCCGCCCACGCCTCCTGCGGGGAAGGCGCCTGCACCCGCAGATGATCTCGAACCCGCCGGCGATGTGAGTCCGACTCCCACGGATGCCGCCGGCGCCGACGCCGGCAAACGTCCGACACCGGCGTCACCTGCACCGCTCCCGCCGGCGGATCCCGCGGTCGGGGCGGCGGAGGTGGCGATCATCCAGCAGGTGATTGACGCCTTCGCGCAAGCCCACCGCGACCGCTCGTCAGCCACGCTCAAGATGCTGCAGCCCTCGTTGACGGCCGGCGAACTCGCGGTGCTCGACCGGACGTTCGCGGAGAGCGACGAGTACGATTTCAGAATCATCCAGCCGCAGGCGTCGCTCAACGGCAATCGGGCTCGCGTTCGCGGGACGCTTGTGCGTCGGGTCGGCATCAACGGCGCGCCGGCTCGAGAAATGAAACAAAACGCCAATTTCGAGCTGCAGCGTCTGGCGGATGGTTCGTGGGTACCCATTTCCCACACTTTCACGCCGTGACACTGCACTAGTCGTTGACGCCTCCTTACAGCTCAGCTAGGCTGTCCCCCGACGGTCCCTTCTCTTGCACCAACCCCGGAGGTCGAATGGTTCGCGTCGCTGTGCTCGCAAGCGTCTTCGTGTTCCTCGCTCACTCGCACGCCTTCGCGCAGCGTGACCGATTGCTCGTGGAGCCAGCGCCGCCGGCGCACTGGGGCGTGACATTTTCACTGACTCCGGAGTGGGACATCGCGCCAATCTCGCTCGGCGTGCTCGTCGGAGCGGAAGCGCGTGAGCAGATTGAGGACGCAAGCGGAAAGACCACTTTTAGCGGCCGCGACTGGAGTATCGGATTTTCGCGAGGGCGAACCCTGGGACGCGACTGGGGCGTCTCGTTCGTCAGTCAGCGTGTCAAGAAGGGGTCCGTGATCAACCGCGCCTATGGTCCGTCTGTCGAGTTCGGCCTTGACGTCGCGTGCGAAGCGAACTGCACGAGCGGCGAGCGGCTCCAGTTCGACGATGTGACGCTGATGGGACCTGAGGTACCTGGACCTGCCGTTCAAGACGTTTGGCGAACGGGTCCAGGTTGGCGTGATGCTCGGCGGCGGCGGCGGCTATGTCCGCGGAACGGCAACTGTCGATCGGTACACGCAGGAATGTTGTTTCATTCCCCAGCCGCCTCCCGTGCGCGAGCGGCTCACGGGCGACATCACCGAGGTGTCCTCGCACATTTTCTTCGACACCAGTAAATGGACGGTGATTGGCCGCATCGAACCGAACGTCGCCTTTCTTCTCGGGTCCAGCATGAAAGTTCACCTCGGGGCCGGGTTCCCCTTACCCCGGGACGACACGCTTTGCGGTGCGCGCGACTTACTTCTTTCCGAGGGCGGCCGAGTAACCGATTGGCGGCGGCGGCTGTTCGATACGCAGCACGCCTTCTTTTGTCAGTGACGACACGGCGGTCTCCAGACGCGAACGCGGATACTGCGTGATGAAGGCCGACCACGCCTCGACGTCGTCGGTCACGGCGGCGACGTGCTGATCGAGAAAGTCGGCCAGTAACTGACGCGAGAGCGGTCCGACGGTCCGGGCGGGCAGCGCCAGTTCGGTCACGAGCTCTGCGACCCGCCAGATCAGGTCGGGGAATCCTGCGACGCCGTGCGGCGCTTCGAGCTGCGCGCGCCGTGCATATCCGGCGGCGGCCGGCACCCAATCCGGCATCAAGCTGCCGTTCCAGGAAACAACTGGCGCGCCCCAGTGCGTGGTCCATCCGCCCGCGTCATCAGGTTCCCATGACAACGACACAAGTTGGGCATGAAAAGAACCTGTCGGCAGCAGCACGCTCGTTGACCACCAGCCACGAAAACACGCGTTGCCGTTCCGCATCCACCGTGAGCCCGATGGACGGCAGGTCGCTCGCCGCTGCGGCCGCGCGCGCCCGCCCACGGCGAATCCGTGCAGTCAGCGCCTTCATGTCTTCGTCCGTCAAGTCATAGGAATTGAGGACCGCGAGTCCCTGAGGCAGCGCCTTCCGCGCCTGCTCGCTGAATGACCGAGCCGCGTCAGGCGTCCCCGTCGTGACTTGCGGGAGGGCGAGCCCGGCCAACCCGACGTCGAGGCCGAGCAGTGACCCCCGAATCTGCCACTTGAGTCCATACCCGACGGGCGAATCGGGGAGGCTCCATGCGGCGTGCAATCGCGTGTCGCGATAGTGATCTCCGAATCCGAAGTCGTGACGCTGCGACACGTCACCCCCAAGGAGCAGCGGACCGTCAGGGCTACCAAGGTAGGGGGCGTAGGCGAGCGCGCGGAGCACATCGGCGAGCACGATGTCGGCGAGGGCGAGCACCGTGCCGCCGATGGCGCGCACTCGTTGCGCATCCCCGCTGCGTGTCTCCCGCAGTTCGCCGATGGCCCGGCGAGGGTTGGCGCGCGCCGCCCACGGCCAGTCCGGTCGGGCGTCCAGCGACCTCGCTGTCTTGCATCCCGAGGCCCAGTCGCTCAGGACGGGGACGACCGCCTGTGGGGTGGTTGGTGCCAGGCTCGCGCAGTTGCCGACCGATGCGCGCGAGCGCCAGCGCCACGGCCAGGGTGTTGCCTTTCTGTTTGGCGCGGACCTGTTCCAATCGCGCGCGTTCGACGGCCGCGAGATCAACCCGATACGACATTCGAGCCACGAGGCCGTTGGGACTCGCGAGGCGAACGTGGGATCCGTTGCCGGCACCATCCCCGCCAGCGCGTCGATGACAGGGGTGTCGTCCTCCAGATCGCGAATGCCCACTCGCGGCAGCAGCTCGCCGCGGATCCACTCGGCCACGGCGCCGCCATACGTGCCGTCATCGTTCGATTCGAGCGCCGCCAGCCCGGTCACGAGAGCCGCGACGTCGGCGGCCGAGAGGCGCCTGACCAGCCGCAGCCGTTCGATCAGCGCCAGAGCCCCCTGAAACTGCGACTGCACGAGCAAACCGCGCTGCGGGTCTCGGACGGCGCCGATCCGGGCGGCGCGGCGCACCGCGAGACCATCGACCCGAGGGTCGCGCACGCCGAGGCGTTCCAACGTGAGGAGCAGCAAGCGTACCGGCCGAAGCCGCGCAGGGCGACGACGGCCTCGGGCAGCTGCTCGTCGGACACGGCGGCAAACACGCGTTTCGCAAACGCAACGGAGTCGGGCGCGATCGAAGCGATGTTGACGAACAGGTGCGAATACGCGCGCGATCAGGAACGGGCGTCGGCGACGGCGCCGGCCTCGACGCGAATCCCGTCGTCGACTTCTTCGCTTTCGAACACCGCTTCCCAGAAATCCCGCGAGCTCGGGCGGGCCAGCGTCCCATCTGGAGCGGCGCGAATCTGCTGCAAAAACAGGCCGGGGTCGAGCGCGGGACGCACCAGCGGCGCCGCGTCGGATAGCCCAGATCCTGGGTGGCTTCGACAAACGCTCGATACAGCGCACGCAGATCGTCACTCCGGCGTGCGCTCGTGGCCTGTCTCCCGCCGCTGACATAGCGCAGCGACGAGGGCGACAGCTGCCCGAGCGATTCGTAGAACCAGGCCAGCTTGCCGCGATCGGCATCGAGCAGCGCTTTCACGAAGCGATGCGGCGTATTCGCCGATTCCCCGATCAACGCTTCCCAGACTGCGGTAGCTCGGCCCCGCCGGGTGTCACGACGCGACGCTCGACGATTGAGATGCTCGAGCTGAACGCCGCGAATCGCGGCGCCTGTTCCGCGACTGCCTCGAGCAACTCAGGCGACTCGCCGACCGCCGTCAGCGTGCCGCGTCCCGCGTGCACAAGACCGAAATACAGCAGTGCCGCACGCCGATCGGCGAGGATTGCCGCGGCCAGCGCGTCGTCGCCGATCGTGGCGTCCCCGAACACTCTTCGCCACTGATTCCCGTCGAGTGGCAAGGTAACCGTAGTGTCGAGAGGCCACGTGACGGCCTCGCCAGCATCGAGGCGCTTCATCAGTTCGTCGAGGTCGGCACCTGAACGTGTCAGATGCCCGCGGCGAACCGACCAATCAGGTTCGCTGACGAAGCGCACGCGACCACTGCTGCGGGTGATCCGGAACCCAAGTGCTTCAACGGCGTCGACAAGTGCCTGCGCTGGCGCCGCCGGGCCCTGCGGTAACCGCAGTGAGCCGTCTGGAGCTGCCCGATGCCACGTGCGTCGCAGCACGTTGATTGTCGTCAGGTACACCCGGAATGTCTCCAGGCGCTCTGGACTGACCTCTGCGCCGTAAAGGTGCCGAACGGACTCAGTCATGACCCGCCAACGGTCGAGGGGGCCGAACATCCCTGCCGCAGTCGTGAGTGCGTTGGGCGAGCCCGCTAGTCGAACCGACGACAGTCCGTCGCCGGCCGCGTCGGCGTAGCGTGCGGTGACGATCGGACCAACCCCGAAAAGGAGAACCGTCGCGAATGACAGGCGCCGGTGAGCCGGGCGGGCGGGGAGCATGGACCGAGATACTATCGCCGACATCGCTGGCAGGGCGCCGGTGGTTTCCGCAGCACGCTATTGGCGGCACGAGTCACGGTGCGGCCTCATGGTACGCTGCGGACTTCATGCGCCGCGAGGTCCTGGCCGTTGTCTCTATCGCCGCCGCGGCTTTTGCGATCCGCCTGTATCCGGCGTGGAACGGCGTCTTCGGCAGGCCGACCACCAATTTTCTCGAGACCGACGCCTGTACACCTCCGTCTGATCGAGAACCAGGTCCGCAATTTTCCCTGGCGGGTGTCGGCCGATCCGTATGCCGCGCCCGACGGTCAGTTCGTTCCAATCGCACCGCTCTACGACACGCTGACGTCAAGCGCCGTCGTCCTTCTCCACGGACGAGATGCCGATGCGCCCGCCACTCGCGCGCGTCGCCGCGTTCGTCCCGCCCGTTCTCGGCACGCTGACCATCGTCGCTCTGTGGGCACTCGCACGGCGGGTGTTCGGCTTCCGCGCCGCGCTCCTCTCGGCAGTCATGCTGACGGTCTTTCCGGGGCACTTCATGGATCGCACGATGCTCGGCTTCGTGGATCACCATGCGCTCGAAGCGCTGCTCGCGGTGGCCACGCTGCTGGCCATCGTCGCGGCCATCGGGCAGCAACCCGCGTCGGACGCGCCGATCGGGCACGCGCCGCGCCGAACATGGGCGCGTGACGTTGCCGCCGGACTCGCTCTTGGCGCGTACCTACTGGGCTGGGGCAGCGGCGCGTTCCTGGTCGCAATCATCGCCGGGTGGCTGATGCTGCTCGTTCCGCTGGCGGCCACGACGCCGGCAATCGTTGCCGCGGCGCGCGTCTCGGCCGTTGCGTCGATCGTCGCCCTCGTGCTCGTATTGCTCTTCCAGAATCCCGCGATGCACCGATTCGGCAGCCAGGTGATCAGTCTCGTCGGGCTGGGCGCCGTTGCCGCTATCTTGAGTGGTCTGGCTGCGCGCGGCCGTACCGCGCGCGACGACTCGCGTGGCGACGTGCCCCGGCTGGTCATGGGCGCGGCATTGGTGTTGGCGTTTGCAGCAGGCCTTGTCGCAACCTGGTTGGTGCAGCCGGCGCTCGTCGTCGCAACTGCTCACCGACGTCGGCCGGCTGGCGCCGGATCCGAGCCGGATGGGCGTGCTCGAAGCGCGGCCGCTCTTCACCTACCCCGGCGAGTTGAACTGGAAGCAGCCGTGGCAGTTCTTTCGAACCGGGTTCTACATCGGCGTCGCCGCGCTCATTCCCTTGGCGATACGCATCGTGAGGGAGCGGCGGAGCGCGGACGCCCTCGTCTGGGTGTTCACGGCCGCGACCATTGGCGCCACGATCGGCCAGAACCGATTCGGCTATTACATGGGCCCGGCGTGCGCGCTCGTGGGCGGATGGCTGGCGGACCGGCTTCTCGCGCTGGGCGATGGCGATGCCTCCGGAGTGCGCCCGACGAGGGTCCGCCGATTCCTGCAGCAATCGCTCGCGGTCGCCGCGGTGGCGGCGATGATCGCGCCGAGCCTTGTGCCGAACCTGCTGTTTCTGCCGCGCACGGGGATGTTCGTGCACTACTGGCAGGACGCCCTGACCTGGCTGCGCGAGCAGACGCCGCCACCGTTTCCGGCCGCAACGGGTAACCCGCACGATACTACTTTGCTCGCTACGATCGCGGGCCGGCCCTCGTGGCCGATTACTCGATCATGAACTGGTGGGATCAGGGCTATTACCTGATCCAGCGGGCGCACCGGGTGCCGGTCTCGAATCCCACCCAGGAACGCGCGCCGAATGCCGCGTCGTTCTACACCGAGACCGACGAGACCCGCGCCCTCGAGCGTCTGACGCGCGAGCGTTCGCGATACGTGCTGGCCGACTGGGAGCTACCGTTCCGGCTCGCGCCGGACGGCTCAATCGCGGGACGGTTTCAAACGCTCGCCGACTGGTCGGCCGTCACGCATCGCTGACTACTACGAGATCGCGTACCGGCGGTCGGACGACGGGTGGACGCCGGTCTGGCTGTTCTACGAGCCGTACTACCGCAGCATGGCTTACCGGCTTGCCGTCCTCGGCGGCCGGGCCGCGATTCCCGTCGATGCCACGACAGTCGTCACGCTGTCCGAACATACCGACGCGCGCGGCTTTCGTTTTCGCGAAGTCGTGAGCGAAAAGCGTTTTCCTACCTACGAGGCCGCGCTGGCGGCGGTGATGGCGAACCGATCGCCGGCGACGGTGCTGGCTGGCCTCGATCCATGGCAGGCCGCGTTTCCGCTGCCGGCGCTCTCGACGCTGACCGAGGTGCACCAGGTGCGGACGGCAGAGCAGAAGCCGAGCGAAGGGCCGTGGGTGCGCATATTCCAGGTGCGATAGGTGCGTCAGGTGCGGTGCAGGTGCGACAGGTGCACAGGTGCGACGGTGCGGCAGGTGCGGGCCGTGGACCGTCACCGGTGATCGCAGGCCTGAAGTCGATCGCGCCGACAGCCGATCGCCGAGAGCTGCGAGCTACTCCGCGCGCAGCGCGCGCATTGGATCCATCCGCGAGGCGCGGCGCGCGGGCGACCACGTCGCGGCGAGCAGGACCGCGAGCAGCACCGTCGTCGCCACGCCGAACGCGAGCGGATCGATGGTGCCGACGCCGACGAGCAGGCTTTGCAGCAGCGTGCTGACGCCGACCGCGAGGCGCGAGACCGATGACCTGCGCCGACGCTGGCCAGTCGCGCCGACTGACGAAGGACGAGCGACAGGACGGCCTCGCGGCTGGCGCCGAGGGCCATGCGGAGCGCCAGCTCTCGCGTCCGCTGCGCGACCGAAAACGCCGTGAGGCCGTAGAGACCGAGCGCCGCGAGCAGTAACCCGATCGTGCCGACGCTGGCGGCAATCCACGCGGCGAGCCGCTGCGGGAGCATCGCGATCGCCGTAGTCCTTCAGCGTTTGCGTGTGATCACCGGCAGGTTCGGGTCGAAGGCGATGACGGCTTTCCGCAGCTCGGCGAGACGCGACGCGCCCGGCGGACGGCGGACGACGAAGAAGTTGTCGGCGATGAACTGCTGCATCAGCGGCACGTAGATGTAGTTGCGCGGCGATTCGCCGATCGACCGGTACTTTCCGTTGCGCGCGACGCCGACGATCTTCCAGCGTCCGCTCGCCGCCGTCGCCCGGACCCGTGCGCTGCAGCAGCCGCTGGCCGATCGGATCGCGCCCGGGCCACAGGCGCGATGCCATCGCTTCGTTGACGATGGCGACAAACGGTGCGCCGTCACGATCGCGTTCCGTGAACGCGCGTCCGCGCGTGAGCGGCACTTGCATCGCGGCAAAGTAGCCTGGCGTGACCGCGTCCCAGTCGGCCTCGACCGAATCGTCGCCTCCGGGCCCGGTATATCCGGGCGCGCGCAACCGCCCGAGCCCAAGCCGCCGCCCACCAGCGGCACCATCTTTGACGCGCCTACCGCGGTCACCCCGGGGACGAGCCGGAAGCGTTCGATCAGGTCCTCGATGGCGCGAATCGCGTCCGCGTCGGTCCGATAGCCGGCGATGCGCGGATCGATCTGCAGCAGGTCCACATCCTCGGCGTTGAATCCGACATCGGCCGTGTCCCGCCTCCTGGAGCGATCGCAGGAACAGTCCGGCGGCGACGAGCAGGAGCAACGCCATCGCCACCTGCGCCGCGACCAGCCCCTGACGGAGCCAGGCGCGGCGGCGATCGACGGTCGAATGCGCGCCGTGCAGCGCCGGCGCGACGATCGAACCGCGTCGCCTGCAGCGCCGGCAGCAGCGCGAAGAGGATCGCGGTCACGGCGGCGAGCGCAAAGCAAAGCCCAGGACGCGCGGATCGACCCGCAGCTCGAGCGCAACGGGTACGGCAGACTCGGCTGGAACGACGTCAGCCCGCCGACCAGCGCGGCGACGATGGGAACGCTGAGGGCGCCGGCGAGCAGCGCGAGGATCAGCCCTTCGATGAGCAGTTGCGTCAGGATCCGGCCGCGCGAGGCGCCCACCGCCAGCCGGGTCGCGACTTCGCGCCGGCGCTCGAGCGCTCGCGCGAGCAGCATCGCGGCAACGTTGCTGCACGCGATCAAGCAGCACCAGCGCCGTGAGGACGCCGAGCATGGCGATGAAGCCGACGACCGGCCCGGCGATCGGCGCCGGCACGCGTGCCGATCGCGCCACCGCCACGCCCCACCGTTCGCGCCGGCTGTCGTTGCGCTCGCTCAGGTACGCGCGCATGATGCCGTGCAGTTCGTCGCGCGCCTGCGCCGCGTGACGCCGGGCTCAATCCGCCCGACGGCCGTCATCCACACCGCGTCGTGATGTCGAGCAGCGATCGTCCGGCCCGACCGACGCGTCCATCGCCATCGGCACCCAGAAGTCGGCGCCGACGAACGTCGTCCCGGTGAAGCCGCGTTCGCCGACGCCGACGATGGTGTACGGCAGGTTGTTCAGGCGAATGGTCTGTCCGACGATGGCCGGGTCGGCCTTGAAGCGATCGCGTCCAGAACTCATGACTGAGGACGACCACCGGCTGCGCGCCGGGCGTCGCATCTTCTTCGGCCAGAAAGAACCGTCCCGCGGCTGGGCCGCATGCCGACGACCTCGAAGTAGTTGCCCGAGACCAGCGAGGCGTACACCCGCTCCGACGCCGCGGCATCGCCGAGGCTCATCACCTCGGGGCTGAAACGGTGCGCCGCCATCGCGCTCAGCAGCGTCGTCCGGTCGCGCATCGCCGGAACAGCGGGATAGCCGAAGTTGTCGAATCCCTCGCCGTTGGTGCTGCGGCCGATGTCCACCAGCGTCGCGGGTCGGCGACACCGACGCGCGGCCGCAGCAGCAGCGCGTCCGCGAGGCTGAAGATCGCCGCCGTGGCCGCGATGCCGATCGCCAGCGACAGCACCGCGGTCACCGTGAACACCGGGCTCCGGGCGAGCAGACGCAACGCGATACCGGACGTCCGAGGTCAGCGACATGCAGGAGTTGGACTGGGTTCAGGCGGGAATTGTTTCAACCGGCGCAGCCCTGAGGCGCTGCTGCCGGCGCCGGCACCACTGTCAAGGCCCAGCGGTAACTGAGGACGGTCCCGACCGACGGCGTACGGCGCGGCTCCGACAAACAGCGGCACGCCCACCCCGCGAAGAAGCGCCACGCCGCCGTCCCACCAGCCCAAAGCGCGCGCGGCGGTCCAGAGCTCGACGAACTCGGAATACCCGCCGGACCGCGATCCGTCTGCAGTCAACCAGAGTCCCGTGACGTAGAAGGCGTAATACATCGGGACCATCGTGAGCGGGTTGTTGATCCAGACCCAGATATACGCCTGCAGCAGGCTCGAGTCCCGTCTGAAGAGGCTCTTTCCGACGAACCAGACAGCGGCGATCGCGATGGTTTGCAGTCCAACGGTGGGCGTGAGGCCCCAGAACACGCCGTTGGCCACGCCGCGCGCGGTGAACTCGGCGCTATGGGTGCTGCGGAAGACCGGAACCACCAGCCGTACGCACCCGCGCCGCAACGCCTGCCACTGCGTTCGTCGTCGACGTCCAACCGCTCGCGTGATCTTTGCGCCATCCAGTATCTTAGCGAGCGATGTCTTCGTTTCAACGTCTCGCCGTCTGGACCACGGCGACGACGTATGTGCTGATTCTCGTCGGCGGTCTGGTGCGCGCGTCGGGCGCGGGCCTGGGATGTCCGGACTGGCCGCGCTGTTTCGGTTCGTGGATCCCTCCCGCCTCGGCAGAAGAACTGCCGGCGCCGTTCGATGCCTCGCAGTTCAATCCGACGCTGATGTGGACCGAGTACCTGAACCGCCTGCTCGGCGTCACGGTCGGCTTCCTGATCTTCGCGACGTTGGTCAGCGCGATCCGCCACCATCGCCGCGTCGCGGGGATTCTGTGGCCGACCGTCGCGGCGTTTCTGCTGACCGGGTTTCAGGGGTGGCTCGGCGGCCGTCGTCGTCGCGCACGAGCTGGCGGCGTGGATCGTGACGGTGCACCTGATCGTCGCGCTGGTGATCGTGTCGCTGCTCGTGTATGCGACGTTCTACGCGTTCTATCGGACCGACGCGAGTGGGGCGGCGCTCCCACCGCCGCGGATCGATGTCCCGGCGCAGCGGCGTCTCGCCTGGCTGACCGCGGCGGTGATTGCGGTGACGCTGGCGCAGGTCGCGCTCGGCGCGCAGGTCCGCGGGCGGGTGGACGCTGCGCTCGACGCGGGGACGCCGCGGACGGCGGCGCTGGGCATGGTCGGCGACTACGACCGCTGGCATCGGGATACCGCGCCGTGGTGGTCGGTGGAACCGTCCTGCTCCTGCTGCTCGTGGTCACGCAGGCCGGGGTCCCGCGAACCGTTGCCCGGGTCGCCTATGTCACCGCCGGCTTCGTCGGGCTGCAAGTCGCCATCGGTCTGGCGATGGCCTACTCTCGGCCTGACACCTGCCCTGCAGGTCGCGCATCTAAGCACGTCGAGTCTGGTTCTCGGCTCACAGACAGTCTTGTTTCTCCTGGCTCGTTGGCTTCGCTAGTGAGGTCGTCAACGCCAATCTGAAAGGGTCAGCCGATGCGTTCCTGGATCGTTGTCGTTCGCCGCATCTCTTGCCGTGGCAGCCGGTTGCAACCGGTCCGCGACCCCGCCGCCCGCCGCCACCAACACCTCTGCGCCAGCGGCGCACGACGCGCATGCGCCGGCGCCCAAACTCCGAACGACACTGCTCGGCAACCTCGGCATCGTATCGCCGGCCGATCACCGCCGACCGCCGAGGCGCAGCCATTTTTCGACGAGGGGCTGACGCTTCTCTACGGCTTCAATCACGAAGAAGCGTATCGCTCGTTCGAGCGCGCCGCGGCGCTCGATCCGAAAGCGCCGATGCCGCACTGGGGCATGTCGCTGGCGCTCGGCACCAATTACAACGACACCGCGACGCCCGACCGGCTGCAGCAGGCATACACGCACCTGACGCACGCGCAAGAGCGCGCCGCCAACGGCACCGACAGCGAACGCGCCTTTATCGACGCGCTCGCCAAGCGATACGTCGCGACGCCCAACGACGGCAACCAGCCGGCGCGCGAAGCGGCCTACGCCGCGGCCATGGGCGAGGTCTCGAAACGATTCCCCGACGATCTCGACGCCGCCACGCTGTGGGCCGAGAGCCGGATGAACCTGCGGCCGTGGAAGCTCTACACCTTCGAGGGCATGCCGGAGCCTGGCACCGCCGACATCGTTGCGACGCTCGAGGGCGTGCTCAAGCGCAACCCCGATCATCCGGGCGCGAATCACTATCACATCCATGCCGTCGAGGCGTCGCAGGCGCCGGAGCGCGCGGTCAGCAGCGCGAAACGGCTCGAGACGCTCGTGCCCACCGCTGGTCATCTCGTGCACATGCCGGCGCACATCTGGATCCGCACCGGCGATTACAACGCCGCGGTCAAGACCAACAACACCGCGGCGGCGCTCGACGAGCGCTATGTCAAGGCCACCGGCGCCACCGGCCTCTACCCGATGATGTATTACGGGCATAACCTCCAGTTCGAGTCGGCAGCGGCGATGTATGCCGGCAACTTCGCCTCGGCGCGTCAGGCCGGTCAGAAGACCGCTGCGCTCGTCGCGCCGATGGCGGGCGAGATGGCGATGCTGCAGCCGTTTGCGTTGCAGGAAGTCCTCGCGCTGGTTCGCTTCGGGCGGTGGGACGACGTGCTGGCCCAGCCGGCGCCGCCGCCTGGCCGCGACCTGCAGCAGGCGCTCTATCACTTCACGCGCGGCGCGGCGCTGGCCGGGAAGAATCAGGCCGACGCCGCAGCGAAAGAACTCGCCGCGCTCGAGGCCTCGGCGGCCAACGTCAAGAACGACGTGATGTACAGCACCGTCAATCCCGCGCCCGTGATCCTCGCGGTCGCGCGCGCCGATCTGGCGGCGCGCATTGCCGATGCGCGGCGCGACACGGCCGCCGCGATTGCCGCATGGAAGGCCGCCGTCGCCGCCGAAGACAAGGTGGGCTACGGCGAGCCGCCCGATTGGCTGTTCCCCGCCCGCGAGGGACTCGGTGCCGCGCTGATGCGCGCCGGCAATGCCGCTGAAGCGGAGAAGGTCTTCCGCGCCGACCTCTGAAGCACCCGTAGAACCCACGGTCGCTCTACGGCTTGTGGAAGGCGCTCGAGCAACAGAAGAAGACCGCCGAAGCCGCGAAGGCGAAGGCCGACTTCGACGCATCCTGGTCGGGCGCGGATGTGACGCTCGACGAGGCGGCGTTTCGGAAGGGCGCCTGACCCGGGCGGCCTCGAGCACTTCTCATCGCATCCGATAGAATCGCGGTCGCATCCGTCACGCGGCGCAGTCGGAATCGAGGCTGTTGCACATCGGCTCGATCATGAGAGTTCGATTCACGACCTGGTCGATTGCGACAATCGTCGCGTTGGCATCGGCCACGGTGTCGGGACAGCAGTACGACACGGCGGCCCTCGCCAAGTTTCGCGCCGATCGCGAGACGTCGCTGAAGGGCGATACCGGGTGGCTGACCGTCGCGGGGCTGCACTTCCTGAATCCCGGCGACAACCGCGTCGGTTCCGATCCGGACAACGACATCGTCCTGGACTTCCCGAGCGTGCCGCGCTTCGTCGGCGTCATCACGATGAACGGACAGCAGGTGCGGATCCGGGCCGCGCAGGGCCAAACCCTGACGATCAACGACAAGCCGGTCACCGAGTCCGAGCTCCACGGCGCCTTCGACGACAAGCCGGTCGATACGCTGCGGTTTGGTCCGGTCACGTTCTTCGTCCACTACAGCGGGCCGCGACTCGCGCTGCGCGTCCGGGATCAGGCCAGTGCGCTCCGCACGAACTTCCGCGGTCTGCAGTGGTACGCGGCCGATCCGTCGTATCGCACGACCGGCACGTTTACCGCTTATCCCGAAGCGCGCACCGTGCAGATCCCCAACATCCTCGGCGATCTCGAACCCTTCGCCGCGGTGGGCACCGTCACGTTCGCGATCAAGGGCGCCAAGCACACGATGGAAGCCTGGCGCTCGGGCAAACGTCTCTGGTTCGTCTTCCGCGATCGCACGAGCGGCCGCGAGACCTACCCGTCAGCGCGTTTTCTCTACACCGACGCGCCCGACAACGGCACGGTCGTGATGGACTTCAACTTCGCGCAGAATCCGCCGTGCGCGTATAACCCGTACACGACCTGCCCGTTGCCGCCGGCGCAGAACCGCCTGAGCGTGGCGATTGAAGCGGGCGAAAAGCGCTATGTGGGAGGAACCACGTCGGTTCAGTAGTTCTCAGGTTCGGGGGTTCGGGGGTGCAGCAGGTACGCCGCAGTCGGAGCCGCTTGAGTTCAACAGTTCTAAATCCGCGAGTCACTTGAACTGCGACTCGCACAGGGAGACCGGGGAGTCCCGGGAGGATGTCTCTGATCCTTGATCTCCGGCTGACGGCCGCGTCGAGCCGCTCGAGTTCAACCTGCGATCCGCGAATCACGAACTGCGACTCGCACGGAGACCGGGGACCGACGGGATCTCCCTGCCGCGTCCATCACGCGACGCGAGTTGCGCTATCGTGACTGCTCTTGGATCCGCTGCTCTTCGCGTATCTCACCTTTACGGTGATGCTCGTCGTCACGCCGGGATCGACGACAGCCGTCGTGGTCCGGAACACCCTGCGCGGTGGGCGGACCGCAGGCCTGGCGGCGGCTGCGGGAGCCGCGGTCGGAAACACCTCGCATGCAACCGCCGCCGGATTGGGCCTGGCGGTCGTCTTCGCGCGATGGCCGGCGGCGTTGATGCTGCTGCGCGTCAGCGGTGCGATCTACCTCGCATGGCTCGGTCTCAACAGCATTTACCGCGTCGCGACGCAGGCTGATGGCGGCCTGCAGATCCTCGCCTCTGACGCCGATCGCGGCGCCAGCAGTCTGAGAGGCGGAAGCTTTCGTCAGGGTCTCGTGGTGAACCTGTTGAACCCCGCGATCGCGACGTTTTATCTGATCGTTGTGCCGTCGTTCCTGCCCGCTGGCGCGCCGCAGTGGTACTTCGCGCTGCTGGCGGCCATGCACATCGCGCTGGCCCTCACGTGTCACGGAGTGTGGGCGGTTGCGCTCGATTCGCTCAGACGACTGTTCCGCCCGCCTTTGGCGCGACGCGTCCTCGAAGGAGCCACCGGCATCGCGCTCCTCGCGCTCGCGGCCCGTGTGCTGATCCAGTAGCCCGGGACTTGTCGTCACTCCTGCGACTGCGGATCCGCGCTTCCAGACATCTTCTGTGGCCCTGAAAGTCACATCTGAAGCAAGTTTCCACGGGCCGTAGAAGACGTCTGCCCCGCGGAGCGGGCCCCGACCGCGCGGCTTGTGCGCGGTTGGGTGGGGGAGCGGGGCGAAACCAATACTGCCGCTAGCGAAGCGGAGCCAACATGGCTTTTCTGGGCGGTTTGAGGCGAAGCTTCGCTAGGGATCGGCGCGCAGACTGAGCATCGGATCGATCGACGCCGCGCGCCGTGTCGGCAGCCATGCGGCGATGAGCGCGGCGGCGGCGAGCGTCGTGGTTGCCGCGAGCAGCGTCCACGGATCGCGCACCGAGACGTTGTACAGCTGGCCTTCGATCACGCGGGTCACCGCAAGCGAACCGACCAACCCGATCCCGAGGCCGCTCGCCGTCAGGATCGCGGTCTGCCGCAGAATGAGCCGAACGATCGACCCGCGCGTGGCGCCGAGAGCAACGCGGACGCCGACCTCGCGGGCCCGCCGTTGCACGGTGTGGCTCAGCACGCTGTAGGTGCCGAGCACGGCCAGGAGCAATGCGAGGCCCGCAATGGCCGCCATCAGCCGCATGACGAACCGGTCGTACTGCACGCTGTTGTCGATCATCGTCTCGGCGGTCCGCACCTTCCACATCGGCTGGTCCGGATCGACCGACCAGATGGCCTGCTGGACGCTGCGCGCGATCGACATCGGCGGCACGCTCGTCTTGAGGATCACGGTCGCGAAGATGCCGGCTTGCTGACGAAGGCAACCGTAGATCTGCATCGCGATCGGCTCTGAGAGGAGCCGCGGCCTCGTGTTGCCGACGACGCCCACCACCACGATTTCGCCGGGTACATCTGCGGATGCGGAGCCGTTTGCCGACCGCCGTGTCGCCGGGCCACATGCGCTCGGCCATGATGCTGATTGACGACGACGGTCGTCGTCTCGCCCGGCACATCGTCGGGGCCGCACACGCGTCCGGACACAACGGGAATCGACATCGCGCGGAAGAATCCATCGGTGACCGAATTGACATGCGCACGGGGCATCGCGTCGCGCGCCGGCCGCGAATCCTCGGAGCGCCAGAGGCCGAGGAACGAGCCGTTGCCGCTTTGCGGCGACGGACCCCGCGAGCGACGCGACTTCCACTCCAGGGACCGCGGCCAGACGATCGACGACCTGCCGATGGAAGGTCCACTGATCGTCCGCGGCTGCGGTACTTGTTTCGCGGCAGCCGGTACTCGAGCGTGAGCAGATTCTCAGGCTCGTAGCCGAGATCCACGTTCGTCAACCGGGTCAGGCTTTGCGTGAACAGCCCGGCGCCGACCAGCAGCACCAGTGAGATCGCCAGCTCGCTCACGACCAGGCACGCGCGCAACCTCCCGGTGGCGCGGCTCTCGCTGCCGCGAGCGCCATCGTTCAACGTGCCGCGGAGGTTCGGCCGCGACGTGCGCAGCGCGGGCAGCAGTCCGAACAGGATCGCCGACCCGATCGAGACCACTGCGGTGAACGTCACGACGCGGAGATCCGGACCGACCTGCGCCGCGCGCGGCAGGTTGGGCAGGAGCGTCAGGATGCTGTCGGTCATGATCGCGCCGCCGACAAGGCCAAGAACCCCGCCGGCCAGCGCCAGGATCACGCTCTCGGACAGGAGTTGCGTCACCAGCCGCGCGCGTGAGGCGCCGAGCGCGGCGCGGATGGCCATCTCGCGCTCTCGCGATGCCGCTCGTGCCAGGAGCAGGTTGGCGATGTTCGCGCACGCGATCAGGAGCACACACACCACCGCGCCGAACAGCAGCTCGAGATTCCTGCGGACCGACTGGACGACGACGTCGTGCAGTCGATCGAACCGCAGCGACCAGTTGGCGTTGCTGTCCGGATACGCCGTCGCCCACTCGGCGGCCTTCTGGCGCAGCTCGGTGGACGCGGCTTCTTCGGTGACGCCGTCGTTCAGGCGGCCAAACACCAACCAGTTTCGCGAGTCCGTTGCCGATCCTGATTCGTGTTCGACGAGGACGGCATCCAGACATCCACGTCGTCGATCGGAAACTCGAAAGTCGGAGAGGTCACGCCGATCACGACGTGTGGTTCGTTGTTGAGGAGCAGCGGCCGCCCGAGGACGGACGGGTCGCCGCCGAATCGCTGCTGCCAGGTCCGATAGGCGAGTACCGCGGTCTTCGCGGCGCCCGGTTGGTCTTCGCCGGCAGCAAACCCGCGGCCGACGATCGGCTGGACGCCCAGCATGTCGAAGAAGCCCGCCGTCACGAAACCGCCGCGGAGCCGTTCGGGTTCGCTGACGCCGGTCAGGTTGACCGTCTGCGGTGACATGAAGCTCAGCGTGCTGATCGTCGTCACGCTCTCTCGCAACTCGTCGAACGCCGTGAACGAGAGCCCGTTGTCACGGCCGCGCGGGTCCACTTCCCGCAGCAGGATCAGCCGCTCTGGCGCCGGGAACGGCAGGGGCCGCAGCAGCACCGCGTTGACGACGGTGAAGAGTGCCGAGTTGGCGCCGATCGCCAGCGCCAGCGTGACGACGATGGCCGCCGCGGTCCAGGGTTGCTTTCTGAGGGCGCCGAACGCGTAGCGGACGTCTTCGCGGATGAGCGGCATGAGCGATCCTCTGCGGCGGCTGCCGCGAAGCCTTGGGCGCGTCGGCCGCGCGAATCGCTCGCGGAGGCCGTGACGGACGGCGTCGAGCGCGATCCGCGTCCAGAACCCGGCGCGGCGCCCGAGCGGCGCGGCGGCCGACTGACAGCGCAAGTCGACGAACAACTCGACGAGGTCGTCGCCGAACCGGTCGCGGAACTCGCGCGGGTAGATCCACAACAGTCGGCGATACCACCGCGCCGCCGCCGCGATGCGTCGATCCAACATCGGCGTCAGACGCGGCCTTGCGATCGGGCGACCAGCCGCGCGCGCGCGTCGGCCGCAAGCGCTTCGAGTCGCGAGGTCTCCGCCAGCGCCACCTGGCGGCCGAACCTCGTCAGCCGGTAATAGCGTCGGCGCTCGTCGTCTTTGGCGGCAATCGGCCGCCGCTCCGATTCCTCGATGAGGTTCTCGTCGAGCATGAACTTGAGGTGCCGGTACAGGTTGCCGGGCTCGAGCCGGACGCGGCCGTTCGAGCGCTCGACGATGTCCTGTACGATCGCGTAGCCATGCCGTTCGCCATCGGCCAGCGAGAGCAGGACGTGGAAGACCACGGGTCGGAGCGGGAGCAGTTCGTCGGCGGCGCGTGAGGCAATCGACATGTGGATCAGATGATCGTGATTCTAATCAAAATAATCATATTGTCAAGATCGACATCGGACGCGCCTCGGGTGCGACCCGGCGACGCGGCAGGGGAGAATGAGCTGGTGAATCGAGCGGTCGCACGACGTCCGGGCCCTGCGGTGATCGAGCGCGAAACCGATCCCGACGTCGTCAGCCAGTACCTCGAGGACGCCGCGCACTATCCAGGCGGGCGCGCGACGGCGGTGATCCGGCCCAAGACGATCGACGCGGTTGCGGCGGCCGTCGGCCAGAGCGCCGCGGTGCTGCCGGTCGGCGCCCGGTCATCGCTGACGGGCGGCGCGACGCCGTCGGGCGATGTCGTCATCAGCACCGAGCGGCTGACCGCGCTGCGCATTCACGGCGACCGCGTGACGGTCGGCGCCGGGGTCGCGCTCGCCACGCTCCAGGACGCGCTTCGCCCGCACGGCCTGTGGCTGCCGCCGGTGCCGACGTTTCTGGGCGCGACGGTTGGCGGCGCGATTTCGACCAATGCCGCCGGTGCCGCGACGTTCAAGTACGGCCCGATGCGGCCGTGGGTTCAGGCGCTCACGCTGGTGCTGGCGAACGGCGAGGTGCTGTCGTTGTCACGCGGCGAGGTGACCGCGTCGCCGGACCGCCGCTTTGTCATCGACACGGCCGAGGGCCCGCGCCAGGTCGAGTGTCCCGGCGCTGCAGATGCCCGCCGTCCCCAAACGATCCGCGGGTTACCACTGCGCCGACGGGCATGGATCTCGTCGATCTGTTCATCGGCGCGGAAGGGACGCTCGGCGTCGTGGTCGAGGCCGAGCTCCGGCTGCAGCCGCGGCCGGCCGGCGTCTGCTGGCTGATGACACCGCTCGCGAGCGAGGACGCCGCCATTGCGCTCGCCGGCGATCTGCGCGATGCCGCTCAGCGACGTGGCGCACCGCCGATCGGCAGGGACTGGACGTCGCCGCGATCGAGCACATCGATCGCCGATCGCTGGCCGTCGTGCGCGAGGACGGCGTCGACCGGCGTCTCGGCATCGGGTTGCCAGCGGAGACCGACGTCGTGCTGCTGGCGCAGATCGAATTGTCGGACGAGGCGCTCCGCCGCGACTTGTGGAGCGACCTCGCCGCGGCGCGCGAAAGCACCGACGACACGCCGCTGACGCGGCTCTGTCGCCTGCTCGATCGGCACGGCGTGCTCGAGACGTCGGAGATCGTGCTGCCCGGCGACACCGCGCGTGCCGCTGCGCTCGTCGAGCTGCGCGAAGCCGTGCCTGCGGGCGTCAATCGCCGCGTGGGGTTGGCCAGAAAGACCGACGGCCGGATTTCCAAGACCGCCGCCGACATGATCGTGCCCTACGATCGATTTGCCGAGATGATGCACGCGTGCCGCCGCCTATGCGAAGACGCGCGCCTCGACCTCGCGGTTTGGGGACACATCTCCGATGGCAACGTTCACCCCAATGTCATTCCCCTCACTCACGATGAGTTGACACGAGGACGCGAGGTGCTGGTCGAGCTGGCCCGATCTGGTCATTGCAATGGGAGGATGTCCGCTGGCGGAACACGGAGTCGGACGCAACCCGGTCAAACAGGAACTGCTGCGGATGCTCTACGGCGATGCGGGCGTCGAGGCGATGCGGCAGCTCAAGCGAAGCCTCGATCCGGACTGGAAGCTGGCATCCGGCGTGCTTTTCCCCCGCCAACGGCTGTCGTAGATGGCCGGGCCCCAATCAAACGCGATGCTTCAGGCGGTCATCGATACCATTCACGCGCGCCCGCGCGACACGCGGCTCGTGTTCCTGTCGGACTTCGACGGCACGCTCGCCGAGTTTCATGACAACCCGGTCCTGCCGTGGCCGACGCCGTAAGACGCAACGTCTTCTGGCTGCGCTGGCCAAACGATCGGACATCTCGTTCGGCGTGGTCAGCGGGCGTCGGCTCGAGGACGTGCGCGCCCGTACGCAGTGTTCTCGAAGCGCGCCTACTTCGCGGGGCTGCACGGCCTGGAGATCGCCATCGGCGACGTGCGGTGGCAGCATCCGCGACTCGAGACCGCCCGTCATCACGTCCACGAGCTCGCCGACGCGCTCCGCGCGTGGGCGACGGCATCCCCGGCCTGTACTCGAGGACAAGGACGTGTCGATCGCCGCGCACTTCCGGCGTGTTCCCGACGCGCTGCGAGCGGACGCCGAAACGCGCGTCGAGCGCTGCGCCGCGCCGTTTCTCGCCAGCGGTCAGTGCGACGGCTCGCGGGCAACTCGTCCTCGAGTTTCTGCCGAACGTGCTTGGGACAAGGGCGAAGCGACTCGCTGGATTGTCCGCGACGTCGAAGCACGTTTTGGCAAGCCGGCGTGGGTGGTGTTCGTCGGCGACGACGTGACCGACGAGGATGCATTCGCGGCCATCGAACGCGGGGTCGGCGTGCTCGTCGGGAGCCGCGAGACGGCGGCGCACTACCAGCTCGACAGCACGCGCGAAGTCACCGCCCTCCTTGCCTGGCTCGCAGGCGAAGCATAATCGTGGGCGACTCATGACAGCCGCAGAGCTGGTCTCGGCGCTCGGTGATCGACTCAAGAACACGCAACTGATCATCGTCGCCAACCGCGAACCGTACATCCACATTCGCCAGACGCGAGAGGCGCGCGGGCTTTGGGCGCGGCTCCGCCGCAAGCGCAGCACCGAGGAGATCACCTGGATGCGGCCGGCGAGCGGCCTCGTCACGGCGCTCGACCCGGTCATGCGGGCGTGGGGCGGCACCTGGGTCGCGCATGGCAGCGGCAGCGGCGATCGCGAGGCGAGCGACGCAAGGGCCGCATCAAGGTGCCGCCCGACGAGCCCGCGTACATGCTGCGGCGCGTGTGGCTGAGGCCGGAAGACGAAGAAGGCTACTACTACGGCTGCGCCAACGGTGCGCTCTGGCCGCTCTGCCACATTGCCTACGCGCGGCCCGAGTTCAACGAGCAGCGACTGGGCCGCCTACACCCGCGTCAACCGCCGCTTTGCCGACACCGTGCTGCAGGAGATCGCGCCAGGCCCCGCGATCGTGTTCGTGCAGGACTATCACTTCGCGCTGCTGCCGCGGTTCATCAAGGACGCGCGGCCCGATGTCATCGTCTGCCAGTTCTGGCACATTCCGTGGCCGAATCCCGAAGCGTTTCGGGTCTGCCCGTGGGGCGAGCAGATCCTGCACGGGCTGCTCGGCAACGATCTGCTGTCGTTTCACATCCAGCATCACTGCAACAATTTCCTCGAGACCGTGGAGCGGACGCTCGAGTCGCGCGTCGACTACGAGCACTTCGCCGTCGTCCGCGGCGGCCATCCGACGATGGTCCGGCCGCATCCGATCAGCATCGATCCGGAACTGTGGGCCGGCCCGACCAGGCCCGCCGATCGTCAGGCCGAAGTCGCGGCGGGTCCGACGCTCGCTGGGCATCGGCAGCGAGCGTCTGATCTTTGGTGTCGATCGCCTCGACTACACCAAAGGCATTCCGGATCGGCTGCGCGCGTTCGAGCGGCTCCTCAGTCGTCACTCGGAATGGCGCGAGCGCGTGGTCTTCGTTCAGGTCGGTGCGCCCAGCCGCGATCATCTGGCGCGATATCAGGCGCTCAGCCGCGAGGTGGACGAGACGGTGGCAGCGGTCAACACGCGCATTCGGCACGAGCCGGTGGCAGCCCGTGCTCTACCTTCGTGAGCATCGCGAGCCGGCGGACATCGCGGCGATGTACCGCGCCGCGGACGTGTGTGTCGTGTCGTCGCTGCACGACGGCATGAACCTGGTGGCGAAAGAGTTCATCGCGTCCCGAAGCGACGGGCTCGGCGTGCTGGTCCTCTCGCGCTTTACCGGCGCGGCGCGCGAGCTGCTCGAGGCGTTGACGGTGAATCCGTTTGCCGTCGATGAGTTCGCCGACGCCCTGCACGAGGCGTTGTCCATGCCCACACGACCAGCAGCTGCGGCGGATGACGGCGCTGCAGGCGCGCGTGCAGGATCACACGGTCTACGACTGGGCGGCCGGCATTCTGCGCACCGCGTCCTCGATTGCCGAGGTCGCCTAGTCAGAGCCAAAACTTTGTCAACTGGCAACTGACAGTTTCATTTCCCGATCAAACCGATGTGTCCCAGATGGTGCCTGCAGTGCCAGGCGTACATCCGAATCAGTCCGTCTACTGACGTGGGACCGTTGGCGGGGTGAACCGCGGGACGCCGGAATTGCTCCGGCGTCAGCCCGTTCAGCACCATTGTCAGGCGGCGATGCACGCCGTCCAGGATCGCGAGCGAGATCGCCGGATCGGCAGACTTGCTGTCCGGGAGCTCTGCCCAGAGGTGCTCCTCGTAGGTCTTGATCGTCGGGTTGTCCTCGGTCAGCGCCAGCTTGATGCGGGTGTAGGCGTTCAGGTGGCTGTCGGCCACGTGATGCACCACTTGTCGCGCGGTCCAACCGCCTTCGCGGTACGGCGTGTCGAGGCCGCCCGCGGGCAGCGCCTCGAGTGCGCGGGCCATGTCGGAGGGCAGCCGGTCCAGCTGGCCGATCCAGTCGAGGCGCTTGGCCGCGGTCACATCGGGGTCGAGAGCAAACTTGCCAACGGGGTAGCGTCGGTCCATCCCGCGATCATCCGGTGTCCGCCGCGAACGGGCAAGTGAGTTCGGGTCATCGATTCGATGAACCGCGGTCACCGCGTCCAACCATCCGATGGGGTCGGGCCATCCAATCCTCGTCCGTTCAATCGAGGAGACGCCGATGATCCGCCGAGCCGTGGCTGTTGCCGTTCTGTCTGTCGCCTGTATCGTGACCGCCGGTGCCGGTCAAGCGCCGCCTGCCGGTGCGGTGACTGCCCAGGGCCAGTGGACCGCCGATCTGCGCCAATGGTGGTCCGACGGCGCCGAGCCGCCGCGCGTGCAGGTGAACCTGCGGTCGAGCGACGGCAGCGACCGCTGGGGGTTCGGCTTGCCCATCGCGTCGCTCGAAGGGCTGCCCGCGTCCGCGCAATCAGGAGTGGCGACCGACGTCCGGTTCGTGCTGACGCGCGAGGCTGGCGTGTTCCGCTTTCAGGGCTCGTTCGACAACGGCCGCGGGACGGGGAGCTACACCTTCACCGCGGCCGCGCCGTTTGTCAGCGGCATGGCAGCGCCGCGGCTATCGCACCCTGTCGGCCGACGAGCTCGTGCGCCTCGCGATCATCGACGTCACGCAGGCCTACACGCAGTCGTTGGCCGATGCGGGTTACAAGAGCCTGCCGATCGACGATCTCGTCCGCATGCGGATCCACCGGGTGACCGCCGAGATGATTCGCGACCTCAATACCCTCGGCTATCGCAATCTCGCCGCGGACGACCTTGTCCGCATGCGGATTCACGGCGCGACGCCGGAATTCGCTCGAACGATGCAGGCCGCGGGCTACACGGGGCTTTCGGTTGAAGAACTCATTCGGTTCCGCATTCACAAGGTCACGCCAGAGTTCGTCAGCGCGATGGCGGGGCTGGGCTACAAGGCTGTCGATCGCGAGCAGCTCGTCCGGTTCCGGATCCACAGGGTGACGCCGGAGTTCGTCACCGCGCTTGCCGAGCGCGGCTATCGCAACGTCGACGCCGAGGATCTCGTGAAGATGAAGATCCACAACGTGAGCGTCAACGAGATTGACGAGTACAAGACGCTCGGTTACGGCGGCCTCGCCAGCGACGAGCTGGTCAAGATGCGGATTCACCGGGTGACGCCCGCGTACATTCGCGAGATCCACGCCGTCGGGTACAAGACGGCGACCTTCGACCAGCTGGTCCGGATGCGCATCCATCGTGTCGACGCGCAGTTCATCAAGGACCTGCAAGCCGACGGCTATCAGAACCTGACGATCGCCGATGTCCTCGACATCGCCATTCGCGGGCCGCGCTTCGCGCGGGTGCGCCGGCCAGGGCGCCACCTGCGCGCCAGGGCGCGGCGTTCGCGCGCTGGGCTCGGCGGTCAGCGAGCCCTGCTCGGCCTGCACTGTAGCCGCGCTCGAGGCAAAGGGCGCCCTGCTCGCGAAGCGAGCCTTCAGAATTCGTCGTACGATGACGGGATGACGGCGCCGACCGACGACCCGCTGGCCCGCCGCCGCCACGACATGGTCGAGTCGCAGATCCGCGCGCGCGGCATTCGCGAACCGCGCGTGCTCGACGCGATGGGGACGGTCGAGCGGCATCGCTTCATCCGCGGCCAGGATGTCAATCTCGCCTACGGCGACTACCCGGTCGACATCGGGCTCGGCCAGACGATCCCGCAGCCCTACATCGTTGCGTTCATGACCGAGGCGCTCGAGCTCAAGCCGAGCGATCGCGTGCTCGAGATCGGCACCGGGTCGGGCTATCAGACCGCGGTGCTCGCCGAGCTCGCCGCGGCGGTCTATTCGATTGAGATCGTGCCCGCGCACGCCGTCGCGGCTGCGGCGCTACTCGAGGAGCTCGGCTACACGAACGTGCACTTGCGGAGCGGCGATGGCTACGCCGGGTGGCCCGAGGAAGCGCCGTTCGACGCGATCATCGTCACGGCGGCGCCCGATCACCTGCCGCAGCCCCTGGTCGATCAGCTCCGGGTCGGCGGCCGACTGGTCGTCCCGGTGGGCAGCGCCGATCAGGAATTGCTGACGCTCTATAAGGACGACGGTGAGCTTCGCGAAATGAGCCGCCTGCCGGTGAGGTTTGTGCCGCTGACGCGGCACCAGTGAGAGTTTGAGGTTTCGGAGTTTCGGAGTTTCGGAGTTTCGAGGTTTCGGAGATTCGGGGTTCAGGGTTACGGGTTACGCGGTTACGCGGTTGGGGAGTTACGCGTTTCGAACCTCGAACGGAACTGTGAAACCTCGAAGCCTCGCAACATTGAACGCGTAACCCGCAACTTTGAAACCTCGAAACTCCGAAACCTCTCAACAGGTGGGCTGAATCCCGAGCCCGTCGATCTGCTGCAGCACGCGCTGCGTCGCCTGGGTATTCGAACAGCCGCTCAACCGGTAGCGGATGTATTCCTGAATCCAGACGACGTCGCCTTCGACATCGACCGCGGTCGGGGTCGGCAGGCGGCCCAGGTCGTCGCGATAGATCAGCTCGAGCACCTGTCGGAACGAGAGCGTCTCGTTGCGCGGTGGAAACGACGGTGCTGCGGGGGCGATCCCGCAGACCGGCTGCACCCCGCCGCCGGCAATCTGGACCGTGATCCGCCCGATCGACTGGTCGCTGCGGCACTGGCTCATTCGGTAGCGCAGGTACTCCTGCGTCCACACGACGCTGCCTTCAGGGTCGGCGAAGGTCGCACCGACCGGGCGGCGGAGGTCGTTGCGATACTTGGCCTCCAGCTCGGTCCTGAACTGAAGCGTCTCGTTCCGCGGCGGGAACGGCAGGCTGGCCCCGCTAATCGTCCCGAGATAGAGGTCGTAGGCACCGAGGATGTCGTCGTACTGGAGGCCGTCGGTGTCGCTGATCGTCGAGTTCATGATCGCGGCGACGTTCTGGCCGAACTGATCGGGATGATCGAGCCCCAGCACGTGGCCAAACTCGTGCAGGGCGACGCGCTGGAAGTCCTGCAGCGTCCCGCCGGCCGAGGCACGCCGCTGCGGTCCATCGTAGGCGTTCCAGTTGAACGTGGTGTTAAAGAGCACGTCGGTCTCGATCAGCCGCGTGCCAACGAAAGTCAGCAGCGTCACCGCGAGCGTGTCGTCGTCCCAGGCGTCGCCGTAGACGTCATCCGCGTAGAAGACGTTGTTCAGGGCATTACTGTCCGCGATCGCCGCGCCCGAATCGCGTACGACCGTGAACTGGATGCGGTTGAGAAACTGATTCCACTCGCCCAGTGCCCCCTCCGCGGCACAGCCCCAGCTCGAACAGCCGTTGATGAGCGCGCCCGAGCTCGAGCCGAGCTGCAGGTGCATCGGGATCGTGGCGTTCGTGGTCGGCCAGGACTGGCCGAACTTGACGAACGCTGCTGCCGGCGCGTCGAGGAGCGCAAGCGCGGCAAGACCGGCGCAGAGAGCGGCGAGGGATCGCGCGCGCATGTCAGCGCCCCGCCGCGATCGTGCGGACGGTCTGGAGGAAGTCGTTGAGGGCCAGCGGCCGCGCGGCCGCGAGGGCGCGCGACGGTCGCGCGTATTCACCAACCGAATTGATCGGCTGCCGGGAGTTGTTGGCGACGAACAGGCCGGCGCCGCCGGGGCCGGTCACGACCCGGAACCGGCCGTGAAACATGCCGACAATCGGCATCAGGCGGGCGCGCCCTCGTTGGACGAACAGCACGTCGCGGTCACCGACCATGAACGTTGGGATGCCCGGCACGTCCATGCGCACATCGCCGACCTGACCGCCGAGGAACGTGAGCGTCTTGAGCGCGGCGCGTTCGCCCTTGAGCACCTCTTCAATCCGGAACGTGACGTCGGTGACGACGAGCCGCTTCGCGCCGCGCATCTCGAACCGTGACGTCCGTGCCGTGACCTGGCCGAAGAAGATGTCGCCAGCCGTTGCCACGAGCGCCTCGAACGACGGCGGGATGACGAGCGAGGCTTCGGACGAGGCCGCGAGCAGCGAAACCGCGCCGACAACCGCCAGCGCCAGACGAAATCCCATTATGTGTGCTCCCCGGAAGAGATAGCCTGCGACAGAGTGTATTCCGCGCGCGCTCCGCCTTTGCAACGGGCGACCGAGTTCGTATACTCCGACACATGCGCGCCACATTCCCATCGCTTCTGCTGCTGCTGTCGATGCTCACGCTGGTCGGGCCACCCGAACGCCTGATGGCGCAGCAGGGCGCCCAGTCACCGGAGCAGTTCTTTGGCTTCCGGCCCGGGGCCGACGGTGAACTGGCCCGCTATCCCAAGGTGCTTGAATACTTCCAGCAGTTGGCGAAATTGACCGACCGGGTCAAGTACCGAGGAGCTCGGCAAAACGACGCTGGGAAACTCGTATGCGCTGCTGCGAATCAGCTCGCCACAGAACCTGGCGCGCTTCGACCGCTAGTCGAGATCAACCGGCGGCTGGCGGATCCGCGTGGCCTCGCCGACGCACGAAGCGCAGAAGCTCGCCGCGGAAGGCAAGCCCTTCTACCTCCTCTACGCGACGATCCACTCGAAGGAGGTCTCCAACGGCCAGGCCATCACGCACATCGTCCATCGCCTGGCGACCGACAACTCGCCGTTGGTTCGCGAGATTCTCGAGAACTCGGTCGTCCTGCTGGTTCCGTCACAAAACCCGGATGGCCAGCACCTGGTCATCGACCACTGGTACAAGACGAAGGGCACGGCGCTTCAACCGCGTTTATCCCGACCTGTACCACAAGTACGCCGGGCACGATGACAATCGCGACTGGTTCATGTTCACGCAGAAGGAAACGCGCATGAACATCGAGCTGGTGCAGAACAAGTTCAAACCCATCATCACGCACGACATGCATCAGCAGGGCGGCCGGCTCCCGCATCTTCGTGCCGCCCTTTACCGATCCCTTCGACGTGAACATTCACCCGGTCTTGCAGTTGGGACAGGCGACAGTGGGTCAAGCGATGGCGTCGGCGCTGCTGGCCGAAGGCAAGGAAGGCGTGGCCTGGAACCAGGCCTACGACATGTGGTCGCCGGCCCGCCAGTACATGGTCTATCACGGGCAGCCACGCATCCTGACCGAGATTGCCGGCGGCGCGCTTGCGGATACGTATCACAACCCGCAAAAGGGGCGGCCGCTCGGGCCGCAGGAGTCGCGGTGGAATTTTCCAGTGCCGTACTCGAAAGACACGTGGTCGCTGGGCCAGCAGGTCGACTATGGCGTCACCGCGGCGCTCGCGGGCATCTCGCACGTGGCGAAGTATGGACGCGAGTGGCTGTACAACTTTTACAAGGTTCATCGCGACTGGGTGAATTACGAGAAGGGCCCGTTTGCTTTCGTTGTTCCCGCGACCCAGCGCGACCCCTTCGCCACGTACGAGATGCTCGACATCCTGAAATTCGGGGAGGTGGAGATCCATCGAGCCTCGGCGCCGTTCATGGCAAACGGCAAGCAGTACGCCGCCGGATCGTGGGTCATCAAGACCGCGCAGCCGTATGGCGCATTTGCCAAGACCATGCTCGAAAGGCAGATCTATCCCGATTTGCGACTGTTCCCCGGTGGACCGCCCGAGCCCCCGTATGACGTCACGGGCCACACGCTCTGGATGTTGATGGGTGTCGCCGTCGATGCCGTCGATAAGCCCTTCGAGGCGTCCCTCGAGCTGGTCAAAACGGTTGCGCCGATTGCGGCGGCCGCCCCATCGCGCGCGAAAGGGGCGTATCTCATCGGGCCCGAATCCTACGGAGTGTTTCGTGTCGTCGCCGACCTGCAGAAGGCGAATGTGCCCACGTTCCGCGCGGCCCGCGCGTTCGACGCGAACGGCCAGACGTTCGCGCCCGGCACGTTTGTCATCGCGCCTGCGCCCGCCGCGCACAAGATTGTCGAACACGCGGCGACCGAGCTAGGCCTCGCCGGTGCATGCGGCCGACCGGATCCCAGCCGTCGACGGGTTCCGCTTGAAGAGCGGCACCCGCGTGGGGCTGTATCGCGGCGCCAACAACATGCCCGGCGGCTGGCTGATGTGGATGCTCGAGCAATACGGCATCAATCACCAGGTGGTTGCTGCCGCGGATTTCGCGGATCTGTCGGCGAAATACGACGTGATCCTGTTGCCGTCGGGCACGTCGCGGCAGCGAATCGTCACCGGTCTCGACCAGAAGCGCAACGATCCCGCCGAATGGGGTTGGGCCGCGGGCGTGGGCGACGAGGGATGGGCGAAGCTGCGCGCCTTTGTCGAGAACGGCGGCACGCTGCTGGCGATCGGCAGCGCGGTCGAGACGGCACGCGAGCTGCTCGACCTGCCGATTGAGAAGGCCCTGCCCCAGGCCCCGCCCCGATTTGGTCCGCGCAGCCGCGACCACGACGGCGGCTCCGGCGCCGGCCCCCGACGCCGTCGACCGCGCCTTGCGGGAGGCGTTCAGCAGCCCGGCGCAGCTGATGCAGGTGCTGCGCGATCGCGTCGCCGAACCCGAGAACCTGTTTTATTGCCCCGGGTCGCTGCTGCAAAACGAGTTCGATCCGAACCATCCCGTCGCTTGGGGCATGCCGTCAGCCTGGCCCATCTTCTTCGAGTCGGATCAGGCGTATCGCCTGCGGCCAGGCTTTGAAGTAGAAGCCGAAGTCGCCGCTCGCTATCCGCGGCAGAACATCCTGCAGAGTGGCTGGTTGCTCGGTGAGGATTACCTGAAGGATCAGGCGAACGTCGTGTCGTTTCGCGTCGGCAAGGGATATGTCGTGACCTACGGAAGCCAGATTGATTTCCGCACACAGCCGCGCGCTACGTTCAAGCTGCTCTTCAATGGCATGTTTCACGGTCCTTCGACCGCGGTGACCGCCGCGCAACTGGGCCGCTTGGGCGCCGGCACGACGAACGAGAATCAGTAGCGCCGTTGCCCAAGGAGCTTGAAGCACGCCTTGTCGACGCGTTGGCGCGGCCGCTACCGGGACTCGAGGCACAGTTGCGGCATGGCGCCGCGTCCGCGGGTTGGCTGGGACCCGCATCGTCTGCCCGATGGCGGCTGCGCGACGGTGCCGCCCTCGTGCTCGTTTATCCTCACGACGGCGGCTCACCAGGCTCGCCGCACGCGCCGCACGTTCTCCTGACGGTCCGCGGATCGGGATTGCGGAAGCACACCGGCCAAGTCTCGTTCCCCGGCGGTGCCGTGGATCCAAACGAGTCGTTCGAAACGGCTGCCTTACGCGAAGCGAGCGAGGAAGTCGGGGTCGTGCCCGGCGCGGTACGGGTGCTTGGGACGGCTGACGCCGCTGCACATTCCCGTCAGCGGCTACCTGCTGCATCCGGTCGTCGGCATCGTCGACGAGCGGCCCGATTTTCGCGCGGCCGAATGGGAAGTGGCGCGGATCCTCGAAGTGCCGATCGCCCACTTCCGCGATCCGAGCGAACGTGAAGCGTGAGACGCGCACGCGCGAGCAAGACGGACAGTACGTTCCAGTTCGACGTGCCGTACTTTGACGTCGATGGCGAATTCGTGTGGGGAGCTACCGCGATGACGCTGGCCGAGTTCATTGCCATGGTCAACGACGGCGGGGACTGACGCAGACGCTTTCGGCTCTCGGCGCAATGCACGAGGAACCCGGCTCGAGGAACGACGAACTAGAATGAGACCGTGCACAACCCGTTCGTCCCTGAGTCGCTCGAAGGCTGGAGTCGTTCTGCACCGCATGTTCCGCGTCGACTGGGCGCGGCTGGGCGAGGCGTATCCGGGCGATCGACAGCAGATTGCGGAAGAAGCCACCGCCGTCGCTGAGCGGCCCCGGCGGCGGTCCCTCGGAGGGCGCGACCGGACTTGTGCAGCTCCTCGGGCACAAGGGCGATCTGATGGTCATTGCCTTCCGGCGCTCGTTCGACGAGCTCGGGCGCTCGAGCTCGCGCTGCGCGCAGACCAAGCTGCATCGCTTCCTCGAGCCGACGACGTCGTATGTCTCGATCGTCGAGCTCGGCATGTACGAGATGACCGCGAAGATCCATCGCCAGCTCGCCGAGCAGGGCCTTGCGCACGACAGCGACGCATATAACGCCGCGTTCGACGAAGAGATGGAGCGGCAGCAGCAGCGCGTGTCGGGCCGGCTGTTCCCGCCGATTCCGCAGCGCGCCACGTCTGCTTCTATCCGATGGACAAGCGCCGCGGCGAGATCGCTCAACTGGTACCCGAACCGTTCGAGCGCCGCGCCGAAATGATGCTCGAGCACGGCAAGGTCGGCCGCGAGTATGCCGGCAGAGTGACGCAGCTCATCTCCGGCTCGATCGGCTTCGACGACTGGGAATGGGGCGTCGACCTCTTCGCCGAGGATCCACTGGTCTTCAAGAAGCTGATCTACGAGATGCGGTTCGACGAGGCGAGCGCGAAGTTCGCGGAGTTCGGCCCGTTCTATGTCGGCCTGCAGTTTCCGGCGGCTGAAATCGGGGCATTTCTCGAGGGCCGTCTGCCGGCACAGATCGCCGGGACGTAATACACTCTCACCGCGTCGGCCGTCGGGCTCCTGCGCCGGATCCTGGACGCGCCGCGAACGACGGCCAGGCCTCTCGTCCGAGGGCCCGGACCGTGCATGGAGCCGACGATGCAGACGGCGACTGGCGCATCTCCCGCGCGAATCCGAGATTATCGACCGCGGTCGTCGCCGCCGGTCGCTCATTTTGTCGCCGCATCATCGCGGCACTGGCGGTGACGAGCGATGCGCAAGGCCCCGCGAACGTCGATCGCTGTTCGCCGATTTCTGGAAGGCGGAAGACGCGCGATCCGCCGAACGTGCCGCTGAGAAAATCGTCAAGGCGGCAGTCGATTTCGACGACCTGTACGCGCGTCTCAAGGCCGGCCGCGTCTACGGCAAAGAGAAGACCGGCGACTTTTCGATTCGCGTTCGCCGCGGGCACCGGCGTCCTCTTCGACAACGCGATCGAGGTGCCGGCCGAGTACACCCCGGAGCGTCGCTGGGCCCTGCGCGTGCAGCTGCACGGCGGCGTGAACCGGCAGACGGCGCAGAGTCTCGGTGGCGGCGCGATCTCGTAGGTGAGGACGTCGTCCGGCGGCGGCGGGCGCGCGCCCAGCCTTGGCCGGCGGCGCCGTGAGAACCGCATCGCCGGCGAACCGCAGATTTATGTCTTTCCGAGCGGCTCGGCCGACGCGGCCTGGTGGCACGGCAATCAGGTCGACAACATCCTGCGCCTCGTCGATCGACTGAAGCGGCGCTACAACGTCGACGAGTCGCGGATTTACCTGACCGGCATCTCCGACGGCGGCACTGGCGTCTACTACATGGGGATGAAGGATCCGACGGTGTGGTCGGCATTCCTGCCCTTGAATGGCAGCATCAAGGTCCTCGGCAACCCGGCGGTGCGTGCCGAAGGCGAGCTCTACGCCGGCAATCTCGCCAACCGGCCGTTCTACATCGTGAACGGTGGTCGCGATCCGCTGTACCCGGTCGAGCACGTCGCGAGCCACGTCGAGGCGTTCAAGCAGCTCGGCGTGTCGCTCGTGTTCCGGCCGCAGGCGACGGCGGGGCACGATACGAGCTGGTGGCCGTACGAGCGCTCGCTCTTCGAGCAGTTCGTGAAACAGAAACCGCGCCAGGCGCACCCGGTGCGCGTGTCGTGGGAAACCGAGCGCACCGACAAGTTCAATCGCGCCGACTGGTTGATCGTGGATGCACTCGGCGCGGGTGCGGCGGATGCCAGCTTCCCGAACCAGGATATTTTCGAGCACCGGCGTCAGTCCGGGCGCATCGACATCGAGCGCGCCGGCAACACGTTCACCGCGAAGAGCCGAGGCGTCCGCACGTTCACCCTGCTGTTGTCGCCGGACGCGATCGACTTCGCTGCGCCAGTGACAGTCATGGTGAACGGCGTCGAGGCGTTCAACAGGCGCGTCACGAAGGACGCCGTGGTGTTGATGAAGTGGGCGGCCCGCGATGCAGACCGTCAACGGCTCTACGGCGCGGAGCTGAAGATACAGGTGCCGTAGTGCGGTTACTGGCCTGGATCGCGCTTGCCATTCTTGTTTCAGCCGATCTCTCGGCCAGGCTGAAGCCTGGCCCCACGATGAGGGTCAGCTCGGGCACAGCGATCGAGGGCTTCGACGAGGCGTGGCGCCGCCTGAAGACCGGTCCGGTGTATGGCCCTGAGAAGACCGGCGCGTTTCAACTGCGCTATCCGTTCAAGGGCAAGGTTGAATTCGAGAACTGGGTCGACGTGCCGGCGGAGTACGACCCGAGCCGCCGCTGGCCGCTTCGCGTCCAGTTGCACGGTGGCATCGGCCGGCCGGCGCCGAATGCGGTGCCGCCCGGACAGCCGAAACCCAACGGGCCGCCGACCAATCGGATTGCCGGCGAGCCGCAGATCTACGTCCATCCCAGCGGCTGGGCCGACGCCGAGTGGTGGGACGCCGAGCAGGTCGACAACATCCTGCGCCTGATTGCCGACATCAAAGACCGTTACAACGTCGACGAATCGCGCATCTACCTGACCGGCATTTCGGACGGCGGCACCGGTGCCTACTTTCTGGCCATGCGCGAACCGACGCTGTGGTCCGCGGTTCTCCCGTTGAACGGCAGCATCGCGGTCCTGCGCAGCCCATCGACTGGCGCCGGCGAGCTCTACGGCAACAATCTGGTCAACAAGCCGCTCTATGTCGTCAACGGCGAGCAGGATCAGCTCTATCCCGTGTACAGCGTGGAGCCGCACATGCGGTGGTTCGAGTTCCTGGGCGTCCCACATACGTTCCGGCCACAAGCGGGTGCCGGGCACAATACCTCGTGGTGGCCGACCGAACGCGAGCCGTACGAGCGATTCGTGCGGGACCATCCGCGCGTGCCGCATCCCGCGAAGCTGTCGTGGGAAACCGAGCGGACCGATCGATTCAACCGCGTGCACTGGCTGGTCATCGATCGCCTTGGCAACGGCACCGCGGACACGGCCTTCGAGGACACGGGCTTTTTCATGCATCGGGCGCCATCCGGTCGCGCCGATGTCGAGCGGGTCGGCAACCAATTCAATGCGAGCACTCGCGGGGTGCGAGCGCTGTCCTTGCTGCTGTCACCCGAAGTCGTCGACTTCGACCAACCAATCGTGGTGCGGGTCAACGGCAAGGAGCTGTTTCGCGGGCCGGTCAAAAAGGACGTGAGCGTGCTCGAACGATGGGCGGCTCGCGACCGCGACCGAACGACTCAGCTGCTATCGGATCCGAGCGCCAGCTCGCCATCGGACGGCAATCGCCGGTGAACCGCTATACTCTCGCCACCTTTCACCCAGGAGCGTTCATGCGATCGGCCCATCGAATCATTGCCTTTGCCTTGCTGTTAGCCTTTGCCACCCTTGCTCCGATCCTGCGCCCGACGGTCGCGGCCCAGGACGCGGCAGCGAAGATCGTCGTCTCGAGCCCCGTGCTGAAGGACGGCGAGCCGATGCCGAAGGACTACACCGCCGACGGCAAGAACGTCTCGCCTCCGATCATGTGGAGTGGAGTTCCGGCCGCGGCCAAGGAACTGGCGCTCATCTGCGAAGATCCGGTGGCGCCAACCCCGCAGCCGTTCGTGCACTGGGTCGTCTACAAGATTCCTCCGACCGCGAAGGGCCTTCCGGAAGGCATGCCGATCGACGACACCATGAAGATGCCAGCGGAGCTCGCCGGCACCATTCAGGGACTCTCGGGATTCCGCCGGCCGATCTGGCGCGGACCGGCGCCGCCCAAGCCCGGCGTCACCCACCGCTATCACTTCATCGTCTACGCGCTCGATGCGGCGCTCGACGTCACCGCTGGCCTCAACAAGACGCAACTGCTCGAGGCGATGAAGGGCCACATCATCGGTCAGGGCCAGCTCGTCGCGACGTACACGCGATAGACCATCGGAGCGAGCGATGCTCACTCGACGCGATCTGCTGAAGTTGGCCGGGGTGGCCGGAGCCAGCGCGGCGCTGCCGGCACCCGCCGCGGCTGGAGACGCAGCGACCGCGATCAGCGCATCGCAGGCGGCGGGCGCTGCGGTCGCCCGCGAGCCGCTGCAGGCGCTGACCGCCGTCGAAGCCGATCTGCTCGACGCCATCGTCGCGCGCCTGATCCCGAGCGATGCCAACGGACCGGGCGCGCGCGAGGCCCAGGCGGTCCGCTACATCGATCGCGCCCTCGCCGGCGCGCTGTCGGGATCGCGTGACGCGTATCGAGCGGGCCTGGCGGCGCTCGACCGGTATGCGCGGTCATCTCGAGGGGCGCCGTTCACGTCGTTGTCGCCCACCGATCAAGACTCGCTGCTCATCGACGTCGAAACCGGCGCTGCGACGGGATCCGGTGCGGGATTCGACGGCAGTTCGGCGGCGTTCTTCGCACTCGTGCGGACCCATACGCTGCAGGGCACGTTCGGCGATCCGTTCTACGGCGGCAACGCCAACTTCGCCGGCTGGGATCTGCTCGGCTATCCAGGCATTCGGACCACCGTCACCGCAGACGAACAGCGCCTTGGCGTCACCGTCGCGCCGACGCACAAATCCGCCTACGACCACGAGATGTTCATCAAGGCCACAGTGCGCCGCGCCGACGGCGGGGAGCCGCAGCGTGGCGACTAGGCTGAAGGAAACCGAAGTCGTCATCATTGGCCTCGGCGCCGCTGGAGGCGTCGCCACTCTCCCGATTGCGGCCGCCGGCATCGATGTCGTCGGGCTCGAGGCCGGAACCTGGCTGACGCGCCGCGACTTCGCGCCGGACGAGATCCGCAACAACGTCCGCGACTGGCCGCAGGCCGTTCAGAAGTGCAACCGCGAAGTGCCCACCCATCGCGTCAACGGGTCGGCGCCGACGACGCGGGCGTCGAGCCACCCGATGATGAACGCCGTCGGCGGGACGACGCTGCACTACTGGGCGCAGAGCTGGCGGCTCAACCCGTGGGACTTCAAGGTCGTCACCGAGACGAAGAAGCGCTACAACGCGTCCCGGTTGCCCGCGGGATCGACGGTCGAAGACTGGCCGTTCGGCCTCGATGAACTGGAGCCGTACTACGACAAGGTCGAGTACGAACTCGGCGTCTCTGGACAGGCCGGCAACGTCAAAGGCGCTGTCGATCGCCGCGGCAACATCTTCGAGGGGCCGCGTCAACGCGAGTATCCGATGCCGCCGCTGCAGAAGCACAGGCTTCATCGATTTGATGGCCGCTGCGGCGCGGACGCTGCGGTGGCATCCCTTTCCCGGTCCGGCCGCGATCAACTCCCGCACCTATCAGGGCCGCTCGGCCTGCATGTATCACGGCTTCTGCAACAAGGGCGGCTGTCACGTCGACGCCAAGAACGGCCCGCATCTGACGACCATCCCCAGGGCGCAGAAGACCGGCAAGCTGCAGGTGGTGACGCGCGCGCATGTCGTCTCGATCGACGTCAACGCGCAGGGCCGGGTCACCAGCGTGACCTACGTGACCGATGGGCAGGAGTTCGTCCAGCCGACGAAGGTCGTGCTGCTCGCCGGTTATACCTACGAGAACACGCGCCTGCTGCTTCTGTCGAAGTCGAAGGCGTTCCCCGACGGCCTGTCGAACAATCGCAAGCAGGTTGGCCGGCATTACTTCAGTCACGCTCAAGGTGGCGGCGTCACCGCGCTCTTCCCCTGGAACTTGAACAGCTGGTACGGGCTGCCGGCGCAAGGTGTCGCGGTCGACGACTGGGCCGACGACAACTTCGATCACAGCGGCTTCGACTTTGTCGGCGGCGGCAATCTCTGGATCTATTCGGATCGTCGTCCGATCGCCGCGGCGAACATGGGCACGTTCGGACGAACGCCGACCTGGGGCGCGGCCTGGAAGCAGTTCGTGATGACCAACGCCGATCGCACGAACTCGGCGTATCTCCAGAAGACCACGCTGCCCTACGAGGACAACTACCTGGATCTCGATCCCGTCGTGAAGGATCCGCTGGGTTTTCCTGTGTGTCGCATCACCGCCGACTACAAGGACAACGAGCGGCGGATCTCCACGTTCATCCAGGACAAGATGGAGCAGTGGTATCGCGCGGCAGGCGCGATCGAAGTTCAGCGCGGCGGATTGGGTACGATGGGACCGACCACGCACGCCTACGGCGGGACGCGCATGGGCGACAACCCCGAAACCAACGTCGTCAATCGGTGGGGCTTCTCGCACGAAGTCCCCAACCTCGGGATCCTCGGCGCCTCCGTGATGGGCACCAGCGGCGCTCGAAATCCAACGCTGACCGTTCAGGCGCTGGCGTGGCGCACGGCGGATTATCTAGTCAAGAACTGGAAAGGTGTGTCGAGCTAAAACGACCAACAAATCTCGCCACGAAGGCACGAAGGCACGAAGAAGAGATCGTTCGTCCTTCGTGTTCTTCGTGGCTTCGTGGCCTGTTCTTACTGTTGACTCGTGGTAACCGGCCGCGCCGGTGCCTTTGGCTCCGTATCGAGCCAGAACGGCTTTGGCAGCGTCTTCTGCGTCGGCCAGATCGTGTTCAGCGTGTCGCCCTCGTAGATCTCGCCGTTCTTCATCACGTAACGAATCGAGTTCGTGTTGCGGATGTTGTCGAGCGGGTTCTTGTCGAGCACGATCAGGTCCGCCAGTTTGCCCGCCTCGAGCGAGCCGACGTCCTGCTGGAGGCCGATCGCCTCGGCGCTGAACTGCGTGACGACGCGCAGCGTCTCGTGCGGCGTCAACCCGCCCGACTGCAGATTCCACGTTTCCCAGTGCGCTCCCAGGCCCTGCAGCTGGCCGTGGCTCCCGAGGCCGGCCTTGCCGCCGGCGCGGACGATATCGGCGACGCCCTTGGCGATGCCGGCGTGGCCGTACTCTTCCGGCAGGAACCACTGCGCCCGCCGGCGGATCATCGTGTCGAGCAGCTCCCACGGCACCCAGCGGCGCAGCTTCGGATCGCCAATCGTGTTTTCGGTCTCGAAGTAGAAGTTCTCGCTCCACGGCGCGCCGTAGGCCACCAGGATTGTCGGCGTGTAGAACGTCTTTGTCCGCGCGACGAACTCGGTCACGTCTTTGTAGAGCGGCATGATCGGGAAGCTGTGTTCCTGCCCTGAGTAGCCGTCCGCCATCTGCGTGATGTTCAACTTCAGGTCGAGCGACCCTTCGATGGTCGCCGTGATCCCGTATTCCTTGCACGCCTCGATGATCCACTGGCGGACGATGCGATCGCCCGCGACGTACTGCTTGAGCGTGTTGGTGCGATAGGCGTCGCGATAGCGCTTGATGTAACGGAATGCCGCATCGCGATCCTCGATCCCCGAATTGGCGAAGACGCCCGGGCCGGTCGCGTAGATGCGCGGTCCGGGAATCAGGCCCGCATCGACCATGTCGGCGTAAGCGAACACGTCGGGCGTCGACGTCTGCGGGTCGCGCGTCGTGGTCACGCCGTAGGCGAGGTTGGCCATGTACTGCCACACCTCGGTCTGATGCAGCCCACGCGGCGCCCACATGTGCGAGTGCGCGTCGACCAGCCCCGGCATGATCGTCTTGCCGGCGACGTTGATCGTGCGCACTCCCGCCGGCGGCTTCAGCGATCCCTTCTTGCCGACGCCGACGATGCGATTGTCGGTGACCAGCACGTCGCCTGACGGAATCACCTCGTCGCCCTTCATCGTGATGATGCGGGCGCCGGTCAACAGGACCGAGCCCTTGGCGCGCGAGCGAGGCAGCGTGACGGTGACGTCGGTTTTTTGCGGCTCCGTCGCGTCAACTGGCTGGTGGAAGAACTGCGATCCCCACGCCCACGTGACCGCTGTGCTGTCCGCGGACCACCGCAGGTAGTCGCCGCCCTCGGCCGACATTCGCTTCATCGGCACGACGACGTTATCGCCGCGGCCGGTGATCCGGATATCGACGGTTTCGCGGCCGGCCATCGGAACGGTGACGACGAAATGTTTGCCCTGCAGGCTGACGAAGGCGCGCGTGCCATCGGGAGAGACGCGAATCTCGTCGGCCGACGGCGGATTATTGCCGGGACCGGTGCCCGTGACCCGGAAGTGCGTCCGGCGGTCGAAGCCGTCCATGGTGATCGACTGAAGGCCGCGGTTGCCGCCCATATAGACGCGGCGGTTGTCGCCGCGGACGAAGTGCGGCGCGCGGCCGCCTTGCGCCGACGCGACGAACGTGGCGGGACCGCCGGTGGCTGGCAGCCATCGCAACTCGAGCGTATTGGGCGGGTTCACGCCGCTGATCTCGGACGGCGCATCGGGATCGTCATCCGGCGCCGGACTGTCGAGCAGGATCGAATAGAGCTGATCGGCGGCCGCGCCGCGGATGAAAACGACGCGCGATCCATCCGGCGTGAACGCCGGGTCGAGATAGTAGCCTTCCGACGTGGTGAGGTTCTGCGAGGCGCCGCCGGTAGCGGCGACGCGTTTGATGTGACCGCCCGCGGTGGTCCAGGTGACGTACACGATGGATGAGCCGTCGGGCGACCACGCCGGCATGAACTCGCCTTCGTGCGTGCCGGCATTGCCCGCCCCGCCCTGGCCACCGCCCGCGCCCTGCGTCAAGAGCCGCGGCGTGCCATTCGGCATGTCCATCACGTAGAGGCGATTCATGGCGCCGAAGACCAGCCGCTTGCCGTCGGGCGAAAGCGTCGGCCAGCGGATCAGGCGCGCCCGCACCGTTTCTGCGTCTTCAACCCGCACGGGCGTGTAGACGCGCGGCGCGATCTCGGCCTGGACGTTGATCGTCATCGGAATGACCCGCGACTCGCCGCTCGCGACGTCGACGCGGTGAATCTTGCCGCCGATCGGCACGATGACCGATTGGCCATCCGGCATGAAGTCGTAGCGCGGCAGCGTGTCGCGGCTCGCGCGCGATTCCTGATCGTCACGCGTGACCGGATAGGCGAGCCAGCGCTCGGCGCCGGTTTCGAGGTTGCGCACGCGCAGCCCCGTTTGCGTCTTGTGGCGCGTGCCGTAGACCATCCATTTCCCGTCCGGCGACAACAGCGGGCGCATCGCCGACCCGCGCGCGTTGGTGATCTGCGACACGTCGCCGGTTTCACGATCGTGGCGGTAGATCTGCCAGAGCGGGAACTGCGCGTTGTAGGTGAAGGTGCCGTTGCGCTGCGCGTAGTAGACGAAGCGACCGTCGGACGAGACCGCGGCGCCCATCTTGTTGGTCGCCGGCGGCGGCGGCGGACCGGTGGCGTCAGGCCCGGGCGGCGCGGGCGGGGCGGGACCAATCCGGACGCCGGTGCCGCCGTCGCGGTGATACATGAAGAGGCCGAAGGTGCCGGGCTCGGGCGGACGCGACTTGGACACGACGATGTATTGGCCGTCGGGCGTCCAGGCCGGAGACAGCATGATCTGCGGCCGATCGTTGGTCTTCTGATCCTTGCTGACGGCGCGCGGGTTCGAGCCGTCGGCGTCGGCCATCCACAGGTTCTCGACGCCGCTGCGATCGCTCAGAAACGCGATCGTCTTGCCGTCGGGCGAATAGGCCGGCTGGCTCTCGAACGACAGTCCGCCCATGATGCGGGTGGCTGTGCCACCGTCGATGGGCAGCGTGTAGAGGTCGCCGAGGACGTCGAACAGTATCGTGCGCCCGTCAGGCGAGACGTCGAGCGATGGCCACGTCACTTCGTCGGTCGTGAACGTCAGGGTCTCGGTGGTTTTCAGCACGAGGCCTTCGTTGGCGCGGCTGCTGTCGGCCTGAGGCTCCTGTCCGGTCGCAGGGACGAAACCTGGGACGGCGGCGAGGGTGGCGGCAACGAGCAGGCGTAGAACCTTCATGACTCCTCCTCCACTGCACCACGCACAACCCGCGTGGCGGGGCCCCGAGTGCGGGGTGAGGCATCATACCCGTGAACCATGAGTGAATTCGTGCCTGCTCCGGTCAAGCCCACGGTCGCCCACACCGTGCTCGAAGCCCTCGATGTGCGGCTTGGCACCATCAAAGCCATCGAGGACCTACCGAAATCGCGGAAGCTCGTGAAGCTGACGGTGAGCTTCGGCGATCACTCGCGCACCATCCTGGCGGGGATCAAGCTCGAACGGCCTGATCCAGGTGCCCTGGTCGGACGACAAGCGCTGTTTGTCGTCAACCTCGAGCCGCGGGTCATGGCCGGCGAAACGTCAGAGGGCATGATGTTCGACATCGGGCACGCGGATGGGCTGACGCCGGCGCTGGCGATCGCCGAGACGCTGCTCCCTGACGGCACCCGCGCCGGATGAAATTTTCTTCGCTGCCCCTGTGATCGACGTCGATCCGGTGGGCGCTCGGGCGACTACCTGATGCCGTCGCGATGGCGGCGCCTGGAGGATTCACATGAAGTACCTGTGCCTGATCTATGCCGACGAAACCGCCTGGGAACAACTGCCGAAGTCGGACGAGCTCAACATGATGGCGGACTACCGCGCGTTCGGCGAGAGCATCAAGAGCAGTGGCCACCTGATCAGCGGTTTCCGGCTCCAGAACACGCCGACCGCCACGACCGTACGCGTCCGCAACGGCCGAATGTCCACGACCGACGGACCGTTCGCGGAAACCAAGGAACAACTTGGCGGCTTCTACCTGATCGAGGCGCGCGATCTCAACGATGCCGTCCAGGTCGCCGGGCGCATCCCCGGCGCGCGCATGGGCAGCATCGAGGTGCGGCCGATCTGGGAACCGGCTGCCGCTCTTTGACGTGACCGACGAGCCTCGCGCCGATCGGGTTCGCGCCGCGGTCGAGGCGGTCTACCGCGAGGAGTCGCGTCGCATTCTCGCGACCCTGATCCGGCTGCTCGGCGATTTCGATCGCGCTGAGGAGGCCCTGCACGAGGCCTTTGCGGTCGCGGTCGAACGCTGGGCGGCCGACGGCGTGCCCGACAACCCGCGCACCTGGCTGATCTCGGTCGGGCGCTTCAAGGCAATCGACGCGCTGCGCCGGCGTGCTCGCTTCGACGCCGCGCTCGGCGAGATCGCCGATGGCCTCTCGAATCAGACTCCGGATCCACGCGAGACCGACGGCGACCTGGCCGACGATCGGCTGCGGCTGATTTTTGTGTGCTGCCATCCGGCGCTCTCGCCCGATGCGCAGATCGCCCTCACGCTGCGCGAGGTCTGCGGGCTGACGACCGAGGAGATCGCCCGCGCGTTCCTGGCGCCGGCGCCGACGATCGCGCAGCGGATCGTGCGGGCGAAGAACAAGATCCGGGAAGCGCGCATCCCATACGAGGTCCCCTCGCGAGGCGACTGGCCGGCGCGGATCGACGCGGTCCTGCACGTGGTCTATCTGCTGTTCAACGAAGGCTACTGGGCTTCGTCCGGTGACACCCTGACGCGGCACGATCTGTCGGCCGAGGCCATCAGGTTAGGACGGCTTCTGTTGACGCTGATCGATGATCCGGAAGCGATCGGCCTGCTCGGGCTCATGCTGCTCCACGACGCGCGTCGTGCGGCGCGCACGCGAAGGGACGGCGAGTTGGTACTGCTCGAAGACCAGGACCGATCGCTGTGGAACCACGATCAGATTGCCGAGGGTGCGGCGCTCGTCGAACGGGCGTTGTCGTCGCGTCGTGCGGGCCCTTATGCGATCCAGGCGGCGATGGCTGCCGTGCACGGAGAAGCGCGCGACGCGGCCGCGACCGACTGGACGCAAATCGTCGGACTCTACGACGTCCTGCTGCGCCTCGATCCAACGCCCGTGGCAGCCCTGAACCGTGCCGCGGCCGTGGCGATGCGCGATGGGCCCGCAGTTGGACTGGCGCTGGTTGAATCGCTGATGGCCGACGGCTCACTCGATGGCTACTCGCTGGCGCATTCGTCGCGGGCGGAGTTGTGCCGGCGTCTCGGACGACTCGATGAGGCACAGTACTGGTACGAGCGTGCGTTGACGCTCGCCCGTCAGCTGCCGGAACGTCGGTTCCTCGAGCGTCGCCTGGCCGAGACGTCACGGGTCACGCCGTCGCCGCAAGCCGGGCCTGACCGGTGATGCGACGAGCAAAGCAGGCATAATTGGGTCGCTGATGCGCGTCCTCGCGTACCTGATCGGCCTCCTTCTCGCGTTGCCGGGTCTCGGAGCGGCCGCGGCGCTGCTCGCGCTGGAGCACGTGATCGCCGTGAGGAACCCCTTCAAGCTGTTTCTCGACTTCCTGATGGCCTTTGGCTGGGGCCTGCCAATCGCCCTGGTGGTGTTCCTTGTCCTCGTCGTGGCCGCTTTCTTTCGACCGGGACAGATTGGCGGGGCCGGCGTGATCCTGTTGGGCAACGTCGCGGCGCTGATCGTGATCCTCCGTTCGGAAGCGGCGCCGAAGGACGTTTCTGAAACTATTTTTCTGATTCCCGCGCTCGTCTCGATGGCGCTGATGGCGCATGTGCTGTGGGCGAGTCTGCAAGCAGGACAAGGGGCTGCCGTGATCGAACCGGTTCGTCAAGAGCGCTCGCTCGAGCGGGTGGCAGGGAAATGATCGGCACGGGATTGAGTCTGCGTCGTCGCACGCTGGTCATCGCGTTTGTCATCGCGACCGGCTCGTTCGTGGGCGCCCAGTCCGGCCTGCCGCGCGGCGATGCCGCTGCCGCAGGACTCGACCCCGTCAAATTGAAAGAGGCGACCGCGCTACTTGAGCAGTTCGTGACCGACCGCAAGATCGCGGGCGCCGTCGGGGCAGTGGCACGTCACGGGCAGGTCGTGTACCTGGAGGCCGTTGGCGTGCAGGACCTCGAGGCGCGGACACCGATGACAGCGGCGTCGCTCTTTCGCATCTATTCAATGACCAAGCCCGTCACCGCGGTCGCCGCGATGATGCTGCACGATGCCGGCCGCTTCAAGCTGGAGGATCCGGTCGCGAAGTACCTGCCAGAGTTCGACAACGTGACTGGTGGTCAGCGAGCCAGGTGCGGCGCCGCGCAAGCCGTCGGCGACGATGACCGTCCAGGATGTGCTGCTCCACACGTCAGGCTTGAGTCACCGCACGTCCGAGTTGTATCGCACCGCGAAAGTCCGTTCGCGGTCGTTCACGATGCCAACCTTTATCCAGAACATCACGCGGACGCCGCTGATGGAGGATCCGGGGACCCGTTTCCGCTACAGCGAAGCGACCACGGTGTTGGGACGTCTTGTGGAAGTCTGGTCCGGCCAGAGTTTCGAGGCCTTCCTCGAGACAAGAGTGTTCAAGCCGCTGCGCATGCCCGACACCCTCTTTGTGGTGGACGCCGACAGAAGGCCTCGCTTTGCGACGGCGTACGCGCCGGCACCTGCCGGTGGACTCAACAAGACCGACACTGAAGATCTGCCGTTCACGGAGCGGCCACAACTGATTGAAGGCGCCGTCGGTCTCGTGTCGACGGTCCCGGATTATCTGCGCTTCTGCCAGATGCTGTTGAACAAGGGCGAACTGGATGGCGCCCGGCTGCTGCAGCCGGCGACCGTGGAGCGGATGACCGCCAACGGACTGTCGGAAGCGGTGCTTGCCGCGCGCGGCGGCTCGATGGGATGGGGGCTCGCGAACGTGAACGTCGTGATGGACAAGTCGTCGCGGCTGTACGGCGAGTACGGGTGGGACGGGACAGCCGGCACGATCTTCTGGAGCGATCCGGCGCGCGGGATGATCACGATCCTGATGACGCAGAGTGTCCCTTCGAATCCCGACGGCATCCGGCAGAAGTTCAAGGCGATCGTGCAGTCGGCCATCGTGAAGTAGCCCGATGAGGCCGCGTTCAGCAACCGCGACGGCCGTCGTGGCCGATCCACGACGGCAGCTCGAAGCGTTCGTCGCGAAGTATCCGCCTGCCGTCGTCGCGATTGCACGCGCCGTGCTCGATGGACTCGAACGTCGTCTTCCAGGCGCCGTCGAGCTCGTCTACGACAAGTCGAAATCGCTCGTCATCGGGTTCGGGCCAAACGAGCGCGCCTCGGATTGTCCGCTGTCAATCGCGCTCTACTCGCGCTGGGTCAACCTTTACTTCCTGGAAGGGGCGCAGCTGCCGGACCCTGACGGACTGCTGAAAGGCACCGGGACCCGCGTCCGCCACGTCACGTTAAGCCACGCGAACGATTTCGCTGATCCCCGCCTTCAAAAACTGCTGACGCAGGCGATCACGCTGGCCGATCCTCCCATGCCAGCGGAAGCGACTCGCCGCACGATCGTGATCAAGTCGGTCGCGCCGCCGCCTTCGACGGGCCGAGTGAAGAGGCCGCCGGATCGGACACGCCCGAGACAGACACGGTGACACTGGCGGGCGCAACCTGCCATGATTGCGCCGCGTGATCAGGGACCTCCGCGCCATCCTTGGATGGGTCGACGGCAATCTCCGGTTCAGGTGGGCGTTGCTCGTCCCGATCATGTCGGTCGCCGCCATCATCGAGGCAGCCGGAGCCGTGGCGGTCTTCGGCCTGCTCCGCATGGTGATCGAGCCGTCGCGGGTGCGCAGCGCGCCGGTCGTCACGCAGATCTGGCAGGCGTGGCCGACCGATGATCCCCCTGCCATTGTTGCGCTCCTGACCGTGATTGTCGGCGCGCTTTACGTGGTGCGGGCGCTGTTCCTGGCCTGGGCGGAGTGGATCAAGGAAACGACGATTGCCTTGTCGATCTCGCGCGCCGGCGAACGGCTGTTCTCGCGCTACCTCGCCGCCGACTACCTCTTTCATCTCACCCGGCGATCGACATCGCTCATGACCGAGATCAGCCGGTCCACGGACGTCGCGTTTCAGCTCGTTGTCGCCTCCGCCCTGAGCGTGCTGACCGAAGGCGCCACGATCGTGGCCTTGTTTCTGGTGCTCGCGCTGAGTGCTCCTCCGCAGGCCCTGGGCATCGTTGCCGTCGTGATCGCGTTCGCCGCGCTGCCCCTCGTGCTCACCCGGCGGGCGTGGGCCCGATTCGGCGGGCAGCAGAAGCAGCTCGAGGAACAGCAGCTGCATGTCTTGCAGCAGAGTCTCGGAGCGGTGAAGGAAGTCAAGATCGGCGGCCGCGAAGCGTTTTTCGAAACGCGGTTCCGCTCGGTCCGGCGCGCTCTCGCGCGCGTCAAGGAGCGGCGCAATTGGATCGGGACGATCATGCGGCTGACGGTCGAGACCGTGCTGATTGTCAGCCTGCTGGGCGTGATCCTGCTGGTGACGCTTCGCGGCGGTTCCGGAGCTGACACCGTATCGCTGCTGGCGCTCTTTGCCTACATCGGGTTTCGCGCGGTGCCGTCGGCCAATCGCATCATGCTCTACACCGGGTATCTACGAGAGGGCCGCGCCTACGTCAGCGGCGCGCTGCGCGACTTCAAGGCCCTCGAGCGGCCACCAGCACCCTCTCACGGCCCGGAGCCCGTCGAGGAGTTCACGACGGCTTTGGTATGCGAGCGCGTGGGCTTCCGTTACGACGAGCACTCGGCCCCGGCGCTCGTCGACATCTCGCTCACGCTGACACCCGGCGAATCGCTCGGCATCGTCGGCGCGACGGGGGCAGGCAAGAGCACGCTCGTCGACGTCATGCTCGGGCTGCTGCTGCCAACGAGCGGACGAGTCGCGCTGGATGGCGCCGACCTGAAAGGCCGCGAACGTGCATGGCAGCGGCTGGTGGGATATGTCCCGCAAGACCCGTATCTGCTCGATGAGACCGTTCGCCGCAACGTGGCGTTTGGCGTGCCGGACGCGTTGATTGACGAGCAGCGTCTGGCGCGCGCCTGCTCGCTGGCGCAGCTCGACGAAGTGATCAAGCAATTGCCACAGGGATTGGAAACGCTGTTGGGCGAGAACGGCACGCGGCTCTCCGGCGGTCAACGGCAGAGGGTGGCGATCGCGCGCGCTCTCTACGGCGATCCCGCGGTCCTGGTGTTCGACGAGGCAACGGCGGCGCTGGACAATCAAACGGAGCGTGAAGTCACAAACGCCATCGCCACGCTCCACGGCACGCGGACGCTCATTGTCATCGCCCACCGGTTGTCAACGGTGACGGGCTGCGATCGTCTGGTGTTCCTGAGCGAGGGTCGCATTGCGGCGACCGGGACCTACGACGAACTGCTGCGCCACCCCGCCTTCGACGCCATGGCGAGGCCCGGCCAGTAACTATTCCTTGAACGTGTCGACGATCGTCCGGGCTTCGGCAACGAAGCGATCGGTGCTGAAACGCTCGGTGCGATGCGCAAGGTAGTCGCACAAGCGCTGCTGTTGACGACGGTCGGCCAATACTGCGGAAATCTGATCCACAGCCGCGGCGTCGCTGGCGAACTGCAACAGTGGTTCCCCGCCAACGATCTCGGTCTGGCCGCCGCCGGCGGGAACCCACACCAGCATCCCAGCCGAGGCCATCTCAGCCGGCGCCATGCCAAAGTGCTCTTCGCGCATCCCGTGGATGCCATAACGGCAGTTCGCCATCAGTGCGACCAGCTCGTCGCGCGTGACGTTGCGACGGAAGTGAATCCAGCGGCCCTCGGCCTCGGCCAGTTCACGCAGTCGGTTGAAGTAACCCTCGGACTTGTGATCCCAGGTGCCGACGATGGTCAGCGTCAGGGACGGGGCGGTCTTTCGAACCGCGGACAGGATCCGGATGATGCGCTCGAACTCCTTCTCCGGTGAGATCCGGCCGATCGCGAGAAAGGCCTCCTGACGATCCTCCCAGCGGCCGACGGTCTGAGGACGGGTGACCGGTGGATAGAGCACCTGCGCGTCGATGCCGAGAAACTCCCGCACACGCCCTGCCGTCCAGTGCGAATTGGTCAGCGTGAGATTCTCCTTCATCCGCGCGAGCGAGAAATCTCCCAGGGAATCGGCGAACCGGTAGTACGCATTCAGCAATGGGGCGTAGTGGTGATACCAGCGGAAATCGACCGACGGACGCGGCCGGAAGTAGGTGGGGTAGTGGATGTATTGGATCCCGCGCCGGCCGTAGTCGGCTTCGTTGTGGACGCCAACCAGCACGTCGTGGGCATCGCTGAAGCGCCGCGCATAACGCATCAGGAGACCGGACCGCACCAGCGCGAGTGGTAGTGGCGTCGCGTCGACACCGACCGTCCACGATCGCGGCACGACGATCGTGTCGAAGCTCGACGTCGTGAGCCGGGTGCCGAAGAATCGATTGATCGGTGCGACGTCGATCGGCGTCCACGACAAGACGGTCACGCGATGCGCCGCGGTCAACGCCTGCAGCATCCACGCGGCGACGCCATTGCCGCCGCCGGGCGGCTGCAGTGAGGGTTGGACGAGCAGGACGCGACGCATGTCGATCGTCGCTAGTCGATCTGCGCGGTCGCCAGCGCGAGCGCTGAGAGCAGGAGCGTCAACCCGCAGAGGACGCCGACGGTTCGGCGAGAGGACCAGCCGAGAGCCGTCAGTCGATGGTGGATGTGCTCGCGATCCGGCTGCGCGATCTGGCGGAGGATCGCCATTGGCGATCGGCGGGCCTCGCCCGGCCGCGGCCGACTCCGGCGAAGCAGGGCGCTTGCCGCATCGGCGATGGGCAGCGCGAAGATGAGCAGCGGAACGGCGACCGCCAGGGCCGTAGCGCCCTTCTGCCAGCCGGTGATCGCTGTCGTTGCCAGCACGAATCCGAACGTCAGGCTTCCCCCGTCACCAAGGAAGATGGAGGCAGGGGCGAAGTTGTAGGCCAGGAATCCGAGCGCCGCGCCGACCATGGCCGCGAGCAGCATGGCTTCGGCCGAGTGCCCGCGCCAGACCAGAATGGTCGCGCACGCGGCACCGGCAATGCTGGCGATACCGGCGGCCAGGCCATCGATGCCGTCGATCAGGTTGAACGCATTGGTGAGGCCGACAATCCAGCAGAAGGTGATGGCCCAAGACCACAAGCCGAGCTGCCAGGTCTGACCGGCGATCGTGATGCGCTCGATGAGCACGCCTGCCGACATGACGGCGGCCGCCGCCAGGGCCTGCGCTACCAGTTTTGGCCAAACCGGAAGGGGTCGCAGATCGTCGAACAGGCCGATGGCGAAAACCACCGCCGTTCCGATCAGAATGGGTGCCAACGGTTCGAGCGGCGGCAGCGTCTGACCTGTGATCGACCCAAGCAGCCGCGCGCCGGCAAGGCTCAGCCCGGCAGCGGCGATGACCGCCAGTCCGCCCACGCGGGGCAGGGCGTTCAAATGAACCTTCCGTCCACCTGGCGCGTCTACAAGCCCGAGCGCGAGGGAAATCTTACGGACGAGAGGGGTGAGCACGAGGCTAAGGACAACGCCGCTCACGAGGAGCGAGAGATAAACAGTCATGCGAACCGCAGTCGTTGTCCTCGGAGATTTGGGGCGCAGCCCTCGAATGCAGTACCACGCCCTCGCCCTGGCCGTCAACGAAGGAGACGTCGATCTCGTTGGTCTTGAAGGATCGCCGGTGCACGCCGCGCTCACCGCGGAAACGCGGCTGAAGACGCATCGGCTGTCCGATCGCGGGTTTCGATCGCGGGCTACCGGCGGCCGTCGGCGCTACGTCTGGATGTCCGCCGCGCGCGCGACACTCCAGGCCGGGCGGCTGCTCTCCACGCTGATGCGGCTGCCCAAGCCCGACACCATTCTGGTGCAAAGCCCTCCTGCCGCGCCCACGCTGGCGGTCGCATGGCTGGCCGCTCGTCTCAGGCGGGCGCGCTTCGTCATCGACTGGCACAACCTCTCGCACGCCATCCTTGCCGTGCCGCTGGGTGAGCACCATCGCGCCGTCAAGTCGCTCGCGCGCAGCGAACGCCGCTGGGGACGTCGTGCTGATGCGCATCTCGCCGTTTCGAACGCACTCGCCGGGTGGCTGCGCCGCGAGTGGGGGATTCAGGCGGCGGTGTTCCACGATCGACCGCCCACCATCTTCGAGAAGCCGTCCCTCGAGGTCGCCAACGAACTGTGGCAGCGCTTGGCGCGCGATCTGAATCTTGGCGCTCGCCGCATTCCGATCATTGCTTGCCCGACGAGCTGGACCCCCGATGAGGATTTCGATCTCCTGCTCGAGGCGCTCGAGCGCGCGGAACGGGTGCTTCAGGGCGAGCGAAGGGTCGCCGACGGCCTGCCGCCAGAGATCGCCGTCCTCATGACGGGACGCGGCCAGCTGCGCGAAGACTTCGAACGTCGCCTCGCCCGCAGGTCGCTGCACTGCATCGCCGCGCGAACGGTCTGGCTCGAGCCCAACGACTATCCCGTGCTGATCGGAATGGCGGATGCCGGGCTGTGCTTGCACCAGTCGGCGTCGGGCTTCGATCTGCCGATGAAGCTCGCCGACTTCCGCGGCGCCGGCATTCCCGCGTGCGCCTACGACTACGCGCCGGTCCTGTCGGAGGTCCTCACCACCGGCCACGAGGGTGTGACGTTCCGCGATCCGGGCGATCTGGCCAGCCTGTTCGTTGCGATCGCCCGCGCTGACCTGGGCAAGGTGCCGCAATTCGCCAACGCTCGGACGTGGCTGGCGGCCAACCGGCCGGAGCGTTGGGAAGCGCAGTGGGCCCAGATGGCCCGTCCTGTCGTCCACGGCTGATCGCCGTACGAATCTTCCAATCCCGAGCCGTAGGTCATCCGGGTTGTTCCGCCGCAGGTACAATCTCGCGTCGATATGCGTCCCATTCGAGACATTGCCGATCAGCTGGGCATCCCTGACGACCTTCTCGAGCCGTACGGCCGTTACACCGCGAAGATCAGCCCGGGTCTGCTCGATCGCGTTCCCCAGCGTCGCGGCAAATTGATCCTGATCACCGCGATCACCCCAACGACCAGCGGCGAGGGCAAGACGGTGACCACGATTGGCCTGACTCAGGGGCTGGTGAAGCGCGGTCACAAGGCGGTGGCGGCGCTCCGCGAGCCATCCCTCGGCCCGGTGTTCGGCCAGAAGGGTGGAGCGACTGGCGGCGGCAAGGCGTCGCTCGCGCCGCTCGACAAGATCAACCTGCACTTCAATGGCGACTTTCACGCCATTACGTCCGCCCACAACCTGCTGGCCGCGCTCATCGATACCCATCTCCATTTTGGCAACGAATGCGGGATCGACCCGAGGGAGATCACCTGGCCGCGCGCCATCGACATGAACGATCGCGCGCTCCGGCAAATGGTCACCGGCCTCGGCGGAAGGACGAATGGTCCCGCACGCGAAACCGGGTTCGTCATCACCGCCGCGTCCGAGATCATGGCGATCCTCGCACTGGCCGAAAGCCGCTCCGACCTCCGACGCCGGCTCGGTGAAATGGTCGTGGGTTTCACGTCGAAAGGAACGGCCGTGCGCGCCGCCGACCTCAAGGCCGTCGGCCCGATGATGGTGCTCCTCAACGACGCGCTGCTGCCGAACCTTGTCCAGACGACTGAAGGGGCCCCGGCCATCGTGCACTGCGGGCCGTTCGCCAACATTGCCCACGGCACGAGCAGCGTGCTCGCACAGCGCATCGGATTACATCTCGCCGATTACGTCGTCAACGAGACCGGGTTTGCGGCCGATCTCGGCGCCGAGAAGTTCTTCGACCTCGTCATGCCGATGTGCGGGCACGTGCCGTCGGTCGCGGTGGTCATCGTGACCCTGAAAGCGCTTCGCGCCCAGGGCGGATCGACTGACGGATCCGGGCCAGTCGAGAAGGGCTTTCCGAACCTGCAACGGCACATCGAGAACCTCCACCGCTGGGGAGTGCGGACGGTCGTCGCCCTCAACCGGTTTCCGACCGACTCGGAGGAGGATCTCGAGCGCGTGCGGGCCTACTGCGTGTCACTCGGCTCTGACGCGGCGTTGTCGGAGGGCTACGCTCGGGGCGGCGAGGGTATGACGGACCTCGCGGACAAAGTCGTGTCGGCCGCGGGTGCAGCCCGCCACGACGATGTCAAACCACTTTTCGATCGCGACCTCCCGATCGAGGCGAAGATCGCGCAGATTGCCACAAGGGTGTACGGGGCGGAACGCGTGTCTTTCAAACCGTCGGCAAAGGCGCGGCTCCAGCAGTTCGCATCGCTGGGCTACGGCAACCTCCCGGTGTGCATTGCCAAGACCCAATACTCCTTCACCGACGACCCGAAGCAGATGGGTGCGCCGACAGGTTGGACGCTGAATGTGACCGACGCGACCCTATCGGCCGGCGCCGGCTTCGTCGTCGCGATCGCCGGCAGCATGATGCTCATGCCGGGCCTGGGCAAGACGCCCCAGGCCCACAAGCTGGATGTCGATGCGGACGGCAACGTCCTGGGCATGGAGTACTGAACGCCCCGCGATCGTAGACGTCGATTCTTGCGTGCGTCGATCGTCAAGACATCAGGACCCGCGAATGTGGCCGTCACGGCGGGCTTTGATGACAAGGAGTTGACGATGCCGAACTATGTGTTGTTGTTGCACGACTCGGGCACCATGCCGCCCGAGATGAGCCCAGCAGAGATCCAGGCAGTGATTCAGCGCTACATCGCGTGGCGCGAGCGCGTGCAGCAGGGCGGTCGCGCAGTGTCGGGGCACAAGCTGGTCGATGGACAGGGCCGCGTCATGCGCGGACCGACCGGCGCTGCCAAGGTGACCGACGGCCCGTATGCCGAAGCGCGCGAGGTCATCGGCGGCCTGTTTGTCCTCGAGGCCGCGAGCTACGACGAAGTCGTCCGACTCTGCGACGACTGCCCCCATCTCGAATTCGGTTCGATCGAAATCCGCGAAGTGGAACCAACGGCCTGACCGACCATCGATCTCCACCGGGAGAGGTCCCGGCGATCCTCGAGCACCTGTTCCGCCGGCAGTCGGCGCAGATCGTCGCCACGTTGACGCGCACGATCGGCGCCAGGCATCTGTCGCTGGCCGAGGAGGCGGTGCAGGATGCGCTGGTCACCGCACTGCAGCAGTGGCCGTATCGCGGCATGCCCGCCGACCCGGCGGCGTGGCTGTTTCGCGTGGCTCGTAACCGAGCACTCGATCGTCTGCGCCATGAACGCATCGTCGACGCGCGTGCCGCGGTCTTGCTCGTCGAGGCGAGAGCGGCTGATCGCCACCCGCCAGCCACGTCGCGGCTCGCCGGCGAAGCGGAGGCGCTCGACGACGACCAGCTCGGGATGATGTTCATGACCTGTCATCCTGTCTTGACCGCAGATGCGCGCGTGGCGTTGACGCTGAAGATCGTTGGCGGCTTCGGCGTCGGCGAAATCGCCAGGGCGTTTCTCGCCGACGAGCGGACGATCGCGCAGCGACTCGTCCGCGCGAAGCGGCTGCTGCGGCAGCGCAACGTCCCATTTGGACCGCCGGCGGCCGCCGATGTGGCCGCCAGGCTCGACTCTGTGCTCGAAGCGATCTACCTGCTCTTCAACGAAGGCTACGCGGCCACCGAGGGCGAGCGGCTGATCCGCGAAGAAATGTCGGGCGAGGCGATCCGGCTCGCCAGCCGCCTGACCGGTTACCCGGCGACGGCGCAGCCTCGGGCCTGGGCCCTGTTGTCGCTCCTGCTCCTGCACGCGGCGCGGTTTCCGGCGCGAGTGAGCTCCGATGGCGAGCTGTTCCTGCTGCGCGATCAGGATCGATCGAAGTGGGATCGGCAGCTGATTGCCGAGGGGTTGCGTGCGCTCGACCGATCGGCGACGGGCGGCCGAGGTGTCCGTCTATCACCTCCAGGCCGAGATCGCCTCGTGTCATGCCGTGGCGGCAACGTGGGGCGAGACAGACTGGCTGCGGATTGCGAGCTGCTATCGGGCGCTGGAGCACGCGACCGCGTCGCCGATCGCCACGCTGAACCGCGTGATCGCCGAAATGCAGGTTCAGCCTTCGGCCACCCACATCGCCGAGATCGAAGCGCTTGCCGGGCATCCGCAGCTCGGCGGCTATCACCTGCTCCCGGCGGTCCTGGCCGAGCTGTGGCGCGAGGCTGGCGATCGGCAGCGGGCTGGGCAGGATTACCGTCGAGCTCAGGCGCTTGCCGGATCGGCGCCGGAGCAGCGTTTTTTGGCCGCCCGGCTGGCCTCACTCGGACAGTTCTATAATTCCCACTGACCCGTGGAGTATCTGATCAAGCAATACCCGGTTGAGACCGGCGCCCTCGAGATTCAATACATCGAAGAGTTCTTCGGCGAGTTTCCGCGGCGCAAGACCGCTGCGGAGGTGATCGAGCGCCTGCGCGGACGAGAGTCACTCATCCTGATGGCGGAGGCGCCGCTTCCTGACGACCCCGGCATGCGCGTGCCGGTCTGGTACAAGGTCGTGCACGAAGTGCGGGCGCACGAGACCGATCCCAAACTGCAGGATCTGGTCCACCGTCTCGATGGCAGCATCCAGTTTGAAGGACGCCGCGTGCTGTATTCGTGGATCGGCGCCACGCGCCGCGACTGGCGCGGGCAGGGTCACTTCCGCGCGCTGACCGAAGAGAGCGAAGTGTGGGCGGTGGCGGGCGGCTTCCAGGAAGTCGTCGTCAAGACCAAGAACCGGTACTACGACATGCGCAGCACGCTGACCCAGCTGCACTTCGACGTGGTGAAGTACCAGCGATCGGCCGACAACCTCGAGTCGAAGGTTTACATGAGCAAAATGCTGTCAGCCGAGATGGTCTCTCGGCATCGCAGCATGCGCTCGGTCGTCCAGGTCGACTAGTCGATCCTCTACGCATCCAGCAGTGGATGCTTCGTGTGCCAATCGGTGGCCGCCTCGAACGCCGCGCCCGCGCGTGCCAGCGTTGCTTCGCCCCAGTGTCTGCCCGTCAACATCAGCGCGACTGGTAGTCCCTCGACGAATCCTGCCGGCACCACCATTGCCGGATGCCCGGTCAGGTTCGTCATCGTGACGCTCTCGCTCTGCGACGGGGACAGGAACAGATCGATCGTGTCGAAGAGCGTATTCATCTGCTGCACCAGCAGCGTCCGGATGCGCTGCGCCCGGATGTATTCGACCGCCGGAATGAATCGCGTGGCGCGCAGCTGGTTGGCCCTGCCGTTCACGCCTTTGTCGGTGAGCTCGTTGATTTGGCCGCTTCGGACCAGCTCGTCGAACATCGCGCCTGCCTCGGCGTTCAGGATTGCGTAAAGCGCCTGCGCAGGCAGATCCGGCAGCGTAATTGGCACGAGCGTCGCGCCGGCCTGTCGATAAACGTTCATCGCCGCTTCCAGCAGTGGCCGTCGTGCTGCGACCTGTTGACGGTCCTCGGCGTCGAACGGGCCGGTGAGCTCACGTTCGATGTAGCCGATACGAAGCCCTTTCACGCTGCGGGCGCCATCCCAGAAGAACGGCAGATCCGGAACTGTCTCGTCGCGGCCGTCAGGGCCGTGGAGCGCGGTGAGGACCGCCGCCGCGTCGGCAACCGATCGGGTAATCGGTCCCACTTTGTCGAGCGTCCAGCGCAGCGTCATGCAGCCGAAACGGCTGACGCGACCATAGGTCGGACGAAGGCCGACAACCCCGCATGTGCTCGCCGGAGATACGATCGATCCGCCGGTCTCGGTCCCAATTGCGAAGCCGACGAGTCCGGCCGACGCCGCGGAAGCCGGGCCGGCCGACGAGCCGCTCGATCCGCGTTCGGGGTTCCACGGGTTTCGGGTTCGGTCGCGGAACCACAGATCGCCGACCGCCAGCTCGCCGGTCGACAGCTTGGCGACGAGCACTGCGCCGGCTTCGCGCATGCGCGTCACCGCGGTCGCATCGTAGGGAAACACCTGATCGGCATACGGCTGGGCGCCCCACGTCGTGAGCACATCCTTCACCGCGAAGAGATCCTTGATCCCGTACGGAATGCCGTGGAGAGGGCCGCGATAACGGCCGGCCTTGATCTCCTGATCGGCTTCGGCGGCTTGAGCGATCGCCAGATCCTCGGTGAGCGTCACGACACAGTGGAGGACCGGGTCGTATCGCTTCAACCGCTGCAAATACATCGTCGTCAATTCCGTCGACGACACAATGCGGGCAGCGATGAGTTCGCTCAGCGTGCTGACGGGTTCAAACGCCAGGTCTTCGATGGCGCGCGGACGTGGTGGACGGACCGCAGCGCTCGTGACCCTCGGCGGGCGAGCCTGCTGGCTCGCCGCGCGATGATTCCTGCCGCGATCGTGCCGGAAGCGGGATGCGAAAGCTGAATGCGGGCTCGGTCTCCGCTGGGAGGTGACCTTGCGAATCGCGTCGTAGCTGTCGCGATGACGCGTCACGAGCGGCCGGGCGCTGTCGCGCTCGCCGGCCGGCAGATTGACCCCAATCAACTGTTGCGCGATATCGAGCGCGTCGGCCGAGATCGGATCGGATGCCGCCGGCGCCTGTTGACCCGGGCCAGCGAGTGACTCGGTCGGCACCGTACCTGCGGCGCCTGCCACGACCGTTGGAATCGATTTGAGAAACGTGCGACGAGAGTTCGTCGTGCGCCGTGGGGAAGACATGCGAGGAAAGTATAAAGGGGAGGGCTGCCCGGTTGGATACCGGCAGCCGGGATTCAAGGGACTGACGGCGTGCGGGCTTAACGCGTGAGGCTGATCAGCGTTCGCACGAGGTCCCGGAGACCGCCGCGGGCCGTCTCGGACGTCGATTCGTCCGGCTGTCCTGAGCTCAAGAGACTCAAGCCCATTACGGCTTTTTCTCGAACCTGCCCGTCCGGGTCTTCGAGCGCGCGCACGAGCACCGCGTGCGCGCGTCGATCGTTCGACGTGCCGAGCGCCATCACCACTTTTTCGCGGACTTGCGCATCGGAGTCGTCGATCGCTGCAATCAAGGCATCGACGCTGCGAGCGTCGCGGCGGAGCGCGAGCCCCATCGCGGCTTTCTCGCGGACTTGCGGCGACCGATCCTGCAGCGCCTTCAGAAGTGACGGGATGACCTCAGGCGTCGAGAGCAGCCCGAGTGCCAACGCCGCTTTCTCCCTCACGTCCTCACTCTCGTCGTCCAGCGCGCTCAAGAGAGAAGGGATCGTTGCGTCAGTGGCTGACGCCGCCAGATCGAGGACCGCGCGCTCGCGGGCTCCGGGGTCGGACGAGCTCTCGATGACACTGGCCGCTTCGGCCTGGGCGCGGCTGAGTGCGGCCTGCTCGGCAAAGGAGGGCGACCGCTCCGAGCATGCTCTGTCGGAGAGCCCGGGAGGGCTGCTGAGGGAGTGGCGCTCGGACCGGATCCATCACGGGTGTCGCGCTGAGAGCGACGACGGTCGTTGACGCAATCAACAGAGCGACGAGCCACGATGAGGCCGGGTCGGGGACGCGCGCGCGTCCGGTGGCGAGAACGGCGAGAAGCCGTCCTTCGAGCTCGGATGGGCGAGCCATGGCCAGCGCGGCGTGTGGCGCAAACGTCGGTTGAAGGTCGCGGGCGATGTCGAGCAGGTGAGCCGCGTAGTCCGAGGGCAGCGTGCCATGCCGAATCACTTCGTCATCGCAGGCCCGTTCGCGCTCCACGCGAAGAGCGGCCATCGCTTTCCAGGCGAGCGGGTTGAACCAGTAAACGACGCAAGCGGTTTGCGCGAGTGCCTGCACCCGACAATCGTTGCGTTTGACGTGGGCGAGCTCGTGGAGAAGGACGGAACGACGTCGCTCGCCGCTCCATTCAACCGCGCTCGCCGGTAGCAGAATCGTCGAACGAAGCAGACCCACGGCGACTGGGCTGCTCAGACGGTCGACAACCCTGAGGCCCACTTCCGACCCAACGTGCAGTCGTTCTTGCAGATCGTTCAGTTCAGAAAGCCAAGGAAGGGGGGCGTTGGCTGCGCGACGGACCGCCGCAGCCGAAATCACCCACCCCGCCGCAAACCAGATGAGCAACGCGGCAGAGACGATCGCCCAAACATAAGGGGCGACGCGCATGACCGCCACAAGCGGCGACTCGGTCGTCGGAGCTGACGGGCTTGGCAGCTCGCGAGGCCTGAACGCCAGGCGTCGCGTACGAAGATGTGACCGGGGAGACCGCGCTGCTCGTGGCCACGTGCCGCGGGGCGGTGACGATTTCGTGCGGGACCGCGATTGGGACGCTTGGCGTCAGTGGCGCGAGGAGTGGCGCCGCAATCACGGCGACCACGGCGGCGTGCCAGACGAGATGTCGGGTCGCTGCCGATGCACGCCTGAGGAGAAGCGCTGCGGCCCAAGCCACGCCGAGGATGACGGTGGAACGAACGGCCAGCTCGAGCATCACCGATTCTCCCGGCGTGCCTTTTCGATCGCATCGGCCAGCCGGTTGAACTCGTCCTCCGAGAGCTGGCCTTGATCGATGAGCGCTGCGGCTGCCCGCGCAGTCGATCCTTCGAAGAACGTCTTGACGAGGTTCCGTAACGCCGACCGCCGGGCTCGGTCACGCGAGACCGTCGGAAGAAAGACGTAGCGGGGTCCATCCTGTTGATGCCGGAGGTGCCCCTTCTGTTCGAGGATGCGGAGGAGTGCGCGCACCGCCGAATAGCTGGGGGGATCCGGCAGTGCCGTCGTCACCTCTGCAGCCGTGGCCTGACCACGCGCATAGACGATGTCCATGATCTGGCGTTCGCGGCGTGAGAGGGGATCTGCGGAATGAGCCATGTCGGTCTGGCGCCGTCTCGTTTGGCGTTTCAGTGTTCGACGCGCCGGGGGCACGCGGGGTTCACCCCAGCTGCTAAAAAACCAGCAAGCGACTGTACCCCTGCGGTTTCCCGACCGCAAGCCGGATCGACGGCACGCGGGAAGACCATCTTGCCCGGTAGCCCGTCTGTGAGTACACTCGAGTTGAGACTTAATCTCATCTTCCTCGGAGCCTTGGTCCCGGCGTGTCGCCGGGGCAGACGTGCCGACCCGTCCGTCATCATGCTGCAAGCATTCGTTATCACCTTCCGCGAAGGCCTCGAAGCGTTTCTCATCATTGCCATCAGCCTGGCGTTCCTCAAAAAGAGCGGCAGCCGCCACCTCGTTCCGGCGGTGCAATGGGGGATCGTCGTGTCGGTGCTGCTGAGCATCCTCGCCGGCTGGCTTTTCTCACAAGCGTCGAACCAGGCTCTTTGGGAAGGGATCCTGGCGCTTGTCGCGGCCGCCTCGGTCGCCTCGCTGACGGTCCACATGTGGCGCACCGCCCGCCGAATCAAAGGCGAGATTGAAGGTCAGCTGCAGAAGTCGACCCAGAACGCCGGTCGCAAGGCGTGGCTTGGCGTCTTCCTCTTTACCCTCCTCATGATCTCGCGCGAGGGCATGGAGACCGCGTTGCTGATGGGTACGCTGATCTTCCAGGTCCGCGCCATCGACATCATTCTCGGGGCCGCGGCCGGCACCGTGCTCGCGGCGGTCGTGGCGTGGCTGTGGTCGCGATACGGCCACCGCGTGAACCTCGGCTTGTTCTTCCAGGTCACCGCGATTTTCCTGCTGATCTTCGTCGTGCAGCTCGTGATCTACGGATTTCACGAACTGACCGAGGCCAACCTGTTTCCAGGAAGCGAAGCGCTGCACTGGGCGACTGAACCGTACGGCCCCGATGGCGTCTACGGTCAGTATCTGACCTACCTTCTGATTGCCCTCCCTCTCGGCTGGCTCCTCGTCTCGATGCTGAAGGGCGGCGGGAAGATCGCCGCCAAGCAGGCCTGACTCGAGAGTAGTAGTCTCTTGTCATGGGCGCTCACCCCATGACCGCGTCGCTGACGTGGCAGGATGATCTCCGCTTTTCCGCGACGGTGGGTTCGAATGCCGTTGTCCTCGACGGCGACGGCAAGGCCGGCATCTCTCCGGTGCAGGCCCTTGCGATCAGTATCGCCGGTTGCATGGCTATGGATGTCGTCGACATCCTTCGCAAAGGCCGACATCCGCTCCGTGGACTCGACGTCGCTTTCGAGGGTGATCGCGCTGAGAACCCTCCCCGTCGATTCGTCCGCGTCAAGCTGAGCTTTCTCGTGCACGGTGAGGTTCCTCCAGAGGCGGTCACGCGAGCGATAGCCCTGTCGCACGAGAAGATACTGCTCGGTCTCGAACTCTCTCCGCCCCGACATCGACTTCGTCACTGCCTTCGAGGTCAAGCCCTGACGACGACTGCCGGAGCAAGGGCTGACCGGCTGCTGTATCTGGATTGGCTTCGCGGCCTCGCGGTCGTGGCCATGATCCTCGCCCACGTGATCGATTCGTGGACGCGCGACGCCGATCGTCAGCGCGACGCGTTCCTCACACTGTTCTTCATCGGAGGGCTGGCGTCGCCGCTGTTTCTGTTCCTGGCCGGACTGGCCGGCTCGATGTCCGCCGCCTCGAAGGCTCGGCGCGCGGGCAGTCATGCGGCCGGCGCCGCTGCCGCGCGAGCGCGCGGCTGGGAGATCTTTGCCCTCGGCCTCATCTTCCGGGTGCAGGCGCAACTGCTTGGAATGGGCCCGCTGGCCAACCTCCTCAGGGTGGACATGCTCAACGCCATGGGCCTCTCGCTGGTCGCGGCGTCATGGGCCTGGCAGGCGAGCCCCGATCGACGGCGGCGGATTGCAATCTTCACGATGCTCACCGTCGGGGTGAGCTTCGTGACGCCCTTCGTCAGGGCAACCTCGTGGCTGTCGCCGCTTCCGGATCCGATCGAAGCCTATCTTCGCCCGGCAGGCGTCTACACGGCGTTCCCGCTGTTTCCGTGGGCTGGGTTCCTGTTTGCCGGGGCGCTGGTTGGCGACCTCGTCGATGCCGTCCGGGAGTCACCCCGGCGTCACGTCTATCTGCAATTTGGACTCTGGACAGCAGCAGTCCTCGGGATCTGGCTGGCGTGGACCGCGTCATTCCGTCCGGCGCTCTTTCCAACCGCCCGCTTCTGGCACGATTCGCCGACGTTCTTCTTCATCCGGCTCGGCGTGGCGACTCTGACCGTTCCGGCGGCATGGCTCATCGAACGCGTCGTCTGGCGCCGGGCTCTGTTGCCGATGGCCACGCTCGGCCGCTCGTCGCTCTTCGCCTACTGGATTCACATCGAGATGGTCTACGGCGTGATTGCCGAGCCAATCAAGCAGACGTTGCCGCTGTGGCAGTCGCTGATCGGCACGGCGGTGATCACGCTCGTCGTCTACTGGCTGGTTCTGGTGAAGAACCGGTGGCTCGAGCGCCACGAACTGACGGGGGCGCTCCGCTGGCTTGCCCCCGTACTGCGCTGACCGCTAGAACGCGATCAGGTAGGTCATCTTCGCGATCACTGCCCGATCGATGAGGTCGCCGCTCCGCGATTCGCGGCGTTCGTTGTAGACGATGAAGATGTCGCTGAGCGGGCGGTGGATGACGTTGAAGCGGACGTTCGAGCTCCACTGCTCGGCGTCGGTGTTGTACTGCAGCAGCGCGTTGAAGAAGACCTTCGTGTTCAGGAAGTAGTTGATCCGCCCGGTCAGCAACGTTGTCGTGAACGCGCCCTGCGGCAGATCGATGTCGTTGAACTGCACGGTGCCTGAGACGTTGAAGTGCTCGTTGGCCCGGACGGTGGTGCCGACGGTGTAACCGCGACGATAGCCGTCGTAGAAGTCCCCGATCGAATAGCGCGTGTTGAATGATACCGGTGCGGCCGCATTGGTGTTGGCGAGCACGAAGTACTCGTTGAACTCGTAGCGCCCGGGCAGGACCTGGATGTTGCGGCGGCTGTTGATCGTGAAGGCGCTGCTCAGTACTTCGACGTTGGGATTGATGCCGACCTCGACGAACGAACTGTTGTGGAACGTCAGCGGCCAGTGCCAATCCATGTAGCGCGATTCGAGTCCGCCCTCGCGGCGGGTGAAATTCTCGACCTGCCAGTGGGGGTAGGTCTCCCGCAACCACCCTTTGGTCCATGACCACTGCGGCCGGAACCGGGCGCCGACGTGGAGCTCGCCGTTATTGACCCCGCGGCGCGGCACGAATCCCATCTCGTTGTTGAACCGCTCGCCGATGGTCTGGTAGCCGCCGCGCATCTCGAGCCGGTTGGTCCGGAAGTTGAAGCTCGACTTCGAGTACCAGTCGTTGCCCTCGCCGGGAACGGTCGTCGTGGGCGAAAAGGTCTTCGCGCCGGCGAAGTTCACGTCGAGGTTCTGAAAGAACCGGAAGTTCGCGTCGGTCCCGACGACTCGATTGAACAGACCGCCGCTGACTTCCTTGTTCAAGACCATCACGCCAATATCGGACTGCGCGAGGATGTCGCGGCGCAGCCGCAGCGCGGTGAAGTTCGTCGACGGCGTGATCTCCGTGTCGTCGTCCAGCGTCTCGGCACGCTGCTGGATGTTGAGCGCGCCAATCGAGAAGCCACCGGCGCGACCGGTCAAGCGGGTGCCGCCGAGAATCGGAATGGCGTTTGCCGTCGATGAGAGGCCGATGCGGCGACTGAAAAAAAGAATCATGTCCTGCGACGGGTTCTGACGACCGCCGCCACCACCACCACCGCCGGCGGTACCGACGCCGAACTGATAGATGCCCGAGTTCTCCAGGAAGAAATCGCGCTTCTCCGGGAAGAACAGGCTGAAGCGGGTGAGGTTGACCTGCTGCTCGTCGGCCTCGACCTGTGAGAAATCGGTGTTGTAAGTGAAATCCCAGGTCAGCCCGGACGTAACGCCGTACTTGACGTCGGCTCCGTAGTCGAAGTCGCCGGTCGTCGAGCCTTGACGAACCCGGTTCGCGCTGGCGAGCGCGTACGGTTTGACGCGAAGGTTGTTGCCGGGGCGGAGCCCCTGAAGATCCTCGAGCGTTCCGGCCATCGACACGCGCGACAACTGATGAATGCGCGGGAGAGGAGACCAGTAGCTGTTCTCATTGAGCCGTCGCAGGCGGCGCTGGAAGTTGATGCCCCAGGTCTGCTGCGACGCCTGGGTGAACTTCAGAGTGCGGAACGGGATGCGAATTTCGGCGTACCAGCCATCCTCGCCGACGCGGGTGCCGACGTCCCACACGCCATCCCAATTGCTGTTCTGATCGCGGCCTTCGTTCGACATCTGCGAGTCCCACTTGGCACCCGCCGGATTGACCGCGAACTGATAGCCGTTGCGTTCGTCCTGGAACGTGTCGATCACGACCTGGAAGCTGTCACCCGACCCGGTGTTGAAGTCCTTGCGAAGCTCGTTGATGATGATCCCGCTCGGCGTTTCATCCTTCGCGAACATTCCGATGTACAGGGCGTCGTCGTCGTAGAGCAGACGCACCTCGGTGTCGAAGGTGGCGGGCTCGCCTTCCTTGGGATCGTTCTGGATGAAGTCCTTTGCGACCGGCGCGTTCAGCCACCCGGGCTCGTCGAGTCGGCCATCGAGCGTGATGGGCGACGTCGCCCGCACCGCCGGCAAACGCCGGTCCTTCCGCGCCGTGGCGTAGTCGATCGGGTTATCAGTTGCGGCGGCGATCTCGGTGAGTCCGGTTCCGATGGCGATCAAGCCGGCGAGGATCAGGCGAACCGCACGAAGCGTCCAATGCATGGTGATCAAAGGGTGCTGGAGAAGAGTCCCTGACGAGTAATCGTGCCCCGGGGGCGATTTAGTCTGCCCGATTGGCCGAGCTGTGGTGTAAACGATTGTCACCGAAGGCCGAGCTCGCCGGACGGCAAAAAGCACGTAAGCTGCCAGTATGGAGATCCTGGCCGGCATCGGCATCGGAATACTCCTTCTCGCGGGGATCGGGGTCGCTGGCTACTTCGTGCTGCGGCGATTGTTCGAGCGTACCGCGGACCGCGTTGCCGATCGCATCGGCGACACCCTGTCCGACCTCGCGGGCCGTGCGGCGGGACCGCGGACTGGCCGCCGCCCAGGTTCCCCGGCCGCTGCCCCGGTGCCCCGCCTGACGCGCCTTGGCGCCTATGCCCGCGCAGGCGGCGTGTCCGAGGACGCCGCTCGACAGGAGTTTGTCGAGTCGATCGAGCGCATCGCCCTGCTGATGGACGGCGCGGTCAGGCTGCCGGGGATTGGTCCGGTCGGTCTCGATGCGGTGCTCGGACTCTTTCCGGTCGCTGGCGATTTCGTCTCCGGCGCTATCTCGGTCTTCCTGATCGGCAAGAGCCTCAAGTACGGCGTTCCACACGATGTCATTGCCAGAATGCTCGCGAACGTGCTCTTCGATGTCGTCGTCGGGGCTGTTCCCGTCGCCGGGGACCTTGCTGATATGTGGTTCCGCGCAAACACGCGGAACGTCGCAATCCTCAGGGACTACTTGAACTCCGAGGCCACGGACATCATCGACGTGACCGTCGAACGCGTCTCCTGAGCCGACTTCGATAGACCGCGGCTACACTGTGGCCGTGACGAATACCCTACTGGATTGCCGTCGTCTGTCTGTGCCTCAGTGCGTGGAACGTCCTCCCCGTGGCGGCGCAGGAAGCGCGCCGCCGTTGGGAAACCGAGCGCCAGATCCGTCTCGACAAATTCGAGCAGGTGTTGCCGCGGGCCATGCGGGACAACGGGATCGACATGTGGATCGTGGCGGTGAAGGAAAACCACGGTGAGCCACTCTGGAACGATCTCGGGCGCGGCTACGTCAGCGGCATCGGCTACTACGTCTTCACCGATCGTGGCGCGCCGCGCATCGAACGGGCCGCGCTCGGACCATCGGGTTACCTCGTCGAGCAGTCGGGCGCCTATGACACGTTCGCTGCGGCATCGACGCTCGCAAGTTTCGTGAAGGCCCGCGATCCGAAGCGTATCGGCGTCAACATGTCCGACGAAATTGGACCGGCCGATGGGCTCTCGGTGACCATGCTCGCGCAGTTGAAGAAGACGCTTGGCGAACCGTACGCCTCGCGGCTGGTCAGCGCCGAACGGCTGGTGTCGCAGTTCCGATCGCATCGTGTCGCCTCTGAGATCGTCGCGTTCGGCGAAGCGGCAGGGATCGCGGTTCGGCTCGCAGAACGGGCCCTGTCGAACGCCGTCATCACCCCAGGCCAAACGACGCTCGAGGACGTGGCGTGGTGGCTTCAGGACCGGCTCCTCGAACAAGGGCTCGGATCGGAATTCGACATGCCGTCCGTCTACATCACGGGACCGCAAGGCATTGCGGCGACATCGACCGGGCGAATCATCCAGCCCGGTGACGTCATGATGATTGACTGGGGCGTCCAGTTGATGAACTTCGGCACCGACGTCAAGCGGGTGGCCTACGTCCTCAGGCCCGGCGAAACGTCGCCGCCGGCGAGCATTCAAGGCGCGTTCGACAAGGCGATTGCGGTCCGCGACGTGTTGAAGCGCGTCGTCAAACCGGGGGCGAGAGCCGACGAAACGATGAAGCGGATGGATGCGGCCTTACGCGAGGCCGGCTATGGCGTGATCGAGTTCAATCGTCCGAACAATGACGAGAAGACCGATGTCGTCTACGGATTCCATCCAGTCGGCAATACCGGCCACGACATCGGGCCGTCACTCACGACCTGGCAGCCGCTCCAGTCGACCTTCGTTCTTCACACCGAACACATGTTCGCGTTCGAGTACTTCGCCTACACCCCGATCCCCGAGTGGATGGGCGCGAAACTCCGCATTCCGATCGAAGACGACGCGGTGCTGATGAATGACGGCGTCCAGTTTCTCCATCCCGCAAATTACCGGCTCTTGACGATCCGCTGAGGTCAACTACTGCGGGGTGGTCGTGGCCGCCGCCGGCGGCGGGGCCGGGAAGTCGTTGTAGAACAGCAGCGCGTTGAACACCATGCCGTGTTCGCCGAACGTCTGCCAGCGGTAGATCGGATTGTTGGCGAAGAACAGGACGCGGCCTTTGCCGGTCGGCGCGTCGACGACCATGGGCCGATTCCTGATCTGGTCGGCGCCGCGCATCAGCCCGCTCAACACGCCGGCATCACCGCCTTGGAACCGCGCCACCACGCTCGTGCGGTCAGGGGTGGATCCGACGAAGGCCGCAAACTCCGGATTGGCGCCCGCCTGAAGAATCGGGCCGTCGGCCCAACGAACCGGCAGGAGCTTGTCGCTGTAACCGAAGACCACGGGGTGATCGGTTCGCAGAATCTCGCTCTGCACATAGGGCCCCGGCGCGTACCACGTGCCGCTCGGGCGTTGGGCGTCGACGGCGCGCGCGAGCCCGAATTCGGCGGGAAAAAAACTCGCAACGCCGAAGGTCATCAGCAGCCCGCCGTCGTTGACGAACTTCTCGAATTCGGCGACGCCCTGGATCCCCATGCCGCCGCGCACGTCGTCGGTCTCTGCGTACATGCCGAACGTCTTGTAGGTGTCGTTCTTCTTGAACGGCAGCGGCTTTGACAGCTTGGCCTGCTCGTAGACGAGCGCCTTGCCGCCCTGGGTCTGGTGCGGCATCACGATGACGTCGTACTTGCCACGGAGGTTGGCGCCGGCGCGGACGTGATCCTTGTGAATCAGATCGAATGGAATCTCCCATCGATCAAACGCGAGCCTGACCCAGCCGACTTTCTCGGTATTCGCCCATGTCGTGTAGACGGCGATGCGTGGCAGATCCACGTCGACGGTGTCGACCTGCGGCGCCGCGCTGACCGCCGTGGCCTGAAGACCAAGCGTTTCGATCTCCTTGCGGACGCGATCGGCGTCACCGCTCGCGGGCGAGAGGATGAACGATCCGGAGGGGTATTCGTCATTGCCAATCTTGAAACCGCTCTTGGCTGCCTTGATGACGAGGTTCTTCAGTCGAAATCTGAGCGTGATCAGGTTGAGCGAGCCATTGTGGCGGACCACAAGCGTCGGGCCGGTACCGGCGATGGCGCCGCGGGTTTCGACGTCGGCAGAGAGCAACTGGGCCTGGACGTCGAGAATGGCCTTGTCGTCGAACGTCTTCACGACGACATTGCTCGCCAGCCCCATCGTCCACGCGCTGTCGTCGTAGGTCCTCAAGTTCGGATCCGGGTAGGTCTGCTTCTCGAGCAGCGTTTTTGCGAGGCGACCGTACGGCTGATTGAGCTTGATGACATAGCTACCGGTCGGGACGGCTTCCTTGGCGATTGTCGTAGCGCTGGTCGTCTTGTGGACCTCGATGGCCTGGCGCCGCAGCAGGTTCACCACGCGATCGACCTGCGTTTGGTCCTTTTGGCCTGCCGGGATGACGAACCCGTACGGTGCCTTGGTCTGTCCGGCCTGGATCGAGTTGACTGTTTTCTTGTAGAAGTTTTCCACGACCATCGACGGGAACTTCGAGGTCAGCTCGAGCGCGGTCAGCACGCCGGACACCGCGTAGTTGACCGAGTTGCGAATGGACCAATCGATTTCGCCGACCGGGGCGGGGAACGGCCGATACCATTCGCGCGTCGTTTGAGCGCCCTGCAGCCGGGCTTTCTTGGTGGTCGCGCCGCCCTGGTTGAAGATCTCGTACATGCGGAGCATGCCGTTGTGGTTGCTCGCCGCAAAACCAAGGTAGCCGGGCGACCAGGTGTCGACGAAGCCGAAGTGCCATACGCCTGGCATTCCGTACGACGTCAGCTTGTTGACTTCGTAGGTCGCGAAGAAGGGGAGCTCAGTGTAGAGAATCGGATCCAGGTTCGCGTTCTGCGGCGGCTGCCCGCTGAACGTGTAGAGCAGCGTTTGAGCCTCGTGCAGGTCGTGCCAGATCGGTGGCACCCAGTTCAGGTACCAGTTGAGATGCGCGCGCAGCGAATCGACGCCGTAGTTGATGTCGCGATTGTTGTCGTGGAAGACGTACTTGCCCCAATACGGCGGGCCGCCGTAGTTTTCGCCGCCGCTCGGAAGCTCGTTCACCTTGTAGGCGTAGTACCAATCGACCGCGCGATCGCGACCGTCGAGATCGGTGCTCGGCGTGATCGATACGATGACGTTGTCGCGAATCTGGCGGATGTAGGGTTCTTCGGACACCGCCAGTCGGTAGCCGAGCTCCAGCACACTCTCCGGCGGTGAGGTTTCCGCGCTGTGGAGGCCGGCACTCACGTGATAGTGCGGTTTGGTTGACGCCAGCAGCTTCTGAACGTCCGCATCACTGAGACCACGAGGATCGGCGAGCTTCTTCAGGTTTTGCCGATTGGCCTCGAGGTTCTTCAGGTTCTCCTCCGAGCTGATGAACGCCACCAGGATGTCGCGCCCTTCTTCGGTCTTCCCCGCAACCATGGTCCTGACTCGGCCTGGCAGGGCCTTCTCGAGCGTCCGGAAATATCGCTGTTGATCGGCGGTGTAGGTCAGCTTGTTCGGGGCGCCGACGTAGTAGCCGAGGATGTCCTTCGGGGTGGGAACGCCTGTCTTCTTCGGAAGGTGATCGACGAGCGGGCTGAGGAACTCCGGTTTGGTTGTCCACTGTTTGACGACCGAAGCGAAGTCCGGATCGTCAGCGGGCGCGACGACGGCGGCGGGCGGTGTGGTCGGAGCCTGTTGGGCCGCCTGCGACGCACCGACGCCGATGACGACCGCGGTGAGGCACACCAGCACACCACGCCTGCCCGAAACCGTTCGGGCAGCCGTTGGGTCGACTCGCTCACGATTCAACGTGCTCATCACAACTCCTCGAATGACTCGGTCGCGCGAACCGACCTGATCGATGGTCGCATGTTCCGGCGAAAGTGTACCACTGTTGGTCAGGCACGCGGGTTATGAGACACTGCCGCGTCGAACACACCGAACCGATCGCAATTCGATCAGGAGGAGACGCAACAGATGGCGAAGACTGCGAAGAAGAAGGCAGCCAAGACCGTGAAAGTGAAAGACCTGCGCGCGAAGAAGAATCCGAAGGGCGGTCGCAAGGCGGGCGAGAAGCCCCTCGAGTAGTTAACGCCCGTCGCTTTGTCTGCGACGCTTTGGCGCACGAATCCGCCGGCGCGATCCCGACACGGATTGCGCTGGCGGCAGAAGTTCAGCCAGCGACAACAAGTGCCACTGATACAGCGACTCGGCGACCGCCGCGGGTTGCACGGTCCCCGCGTCGCGGCCGAGAATCTCCCGCACTGATCGCGAACCGTCCGCGCGCCGCAGCAGCCTCAGCTCCCATTTCTCCAGTCGGAGATCGACGTGCAGATTCAGCGCACGCGATTTGATCGTCACGCGCCGCATCTCCGCAGTCCGGTTCCGGCGCGCGACCCGCATCGTATAGAGGCGCAACCGAACTGGCCGCCACGCGAGGAGCGACTCGGGATCCATCCATGGCGGCACAGGCGCGGGCCGGGCCGTGAACAGCAGCCGGTGAAACCCGGCCGGCATCAATAGTTCCTCGATCAAATGATGTTCGGCGCGCGATCGCGGCCGCAGCATGTCGGCAAGGCTGTGCTCGAAGAGGCCACTTAGAGATTCCCCACAGGTTTGGCTGCCGCGAAAATGCAGGCTCGCGCGCGTCGCCATTGCGACCCAAGACGCCAGGGACAGATTGCGAAACGGTGGCCCAAACACATCGCTCGCGAGGTACGACGCGGGCCGACGGGCGAGGTGCATGGTCGGCGTTCGTTCCGCCATCGCATCGAACAGCCGTAACACGTCGCGGGTGGCCCGGTCATCACGCCACAGCCGAGGATTGAACCCCATTGCGACGAGGGCCGCGCGCCAACGCACGCTGTGATGCACCACGCCGTTCACGCCGAGGTAAAGGGCGCCGTCGGAAGACAGCCGTCTGCCCAGGTTGGCGAGCACGCGTTCGGCGTGTGGAACGTACGAGAGCACACCGTGACACGAGACGAAGTCGAACTCGTTACCCGCACGGGCCAGGGATCGCTCCTGGCCGAGGTCCGCGACCATGAATCGGATGCGGCTGAAAGCGGCGGACCGCCTCTGGGTGTCCTTCGCGATCGCTATCGCCCGCGGACTCAGATCGACCGCGACGACCTCGGCCTCCGGCACACGATACTGGATGGCGAAGGCCTCGCGACCGGTCCCGCAGCCCGCCACCAGCACTCGGCGTGGCGCGAATCGCGCGGACTCTGGTCGCCAAAGGGCGTTCAACCAGACGGCGGGCGCAATCCGCCACTTGTGGTCGGGGCGGAGTGCATTCGGCTGCGGATAAGGGAGCTCGATCGTACCGCGCCCTTAGCTCAGCCGCAGTCGGGAACTTGGCGGCAGGCATTGTAATCGCTTTGTCGTCAACAGGATACGGCGATTAGGGGGAAAGGCCTGCACGGTCTGGCCGGGCAACGGTAAATTACCATTGAGCAGCCGGGAGCCGGTCGATAGAATCCGGCAGTTTGGACTGACCTCTATGATCAGCGTTGCCGCGATTCGGATGCAGCAGTTCGGGGTGCAATTCTACCAAGCCTCTCTGACCGCCAGCGATATCGACAAGCTCGTGCGCTTTGAGGTCCTGAGTTACGGCGAGCAAGGCCAGGCGCCGGTCCGTGGCGGCCGTAAAGCCCCGCCCCAGAGCAAGATCAAATGGGACCTCCTCGAGCGTCGCATCGCCTCGAGTGAGAAAGCCTACCAGCGTCACATCATCCGTCGAAAGATCGAAGAGCTGGTGCAGTACTACGAGCAGTGCCGGCAGGCGAGGGACCTACCGTCGATTCCTGGCGCCGTCATCATCTCCGCCGACGAGAAGTTGAGCTTCGAACCCATTGAGGCGGGAAGCGTCGTCGGACGCCTGAAGGTTCCCGAGCGCGAAGGTGTTCTCCGCGCGATCGATGGCCAACATCGGCTCCTCGCCTTGCACGCCGACATTGAGAACTTCGCGGACGAGCCCTTCTCAGTCCCGGCGATTATTTTCGATCGGTTGCCCGAAGACCACGTCGTGCAGATGTTTGTCACGATCAACGCAAAGCACACGCGGCTCAACTCGTCGCATCTCGTGTCGTTGTCCGGACGGCAGCTCTACCGTGACGAGTCGCTTGCCGCGGCTCACGACGTTGTCCGCGCGCTGAACGATCGCGAGGAGTCGCCGCTCTATGGCGACATCAAGCTTCTGGGCGTCGGGCGCGGGCATGTGGCACAGGCGCCACTCGCGCAGGAACTCAAGCGGCTGTTTGCCAACGAGGATGCGCTTGGCGGCAATCGCAAGGCGGCCGAGTTTCGCGAAGAGTCAAAGCGGTTCTTCGTGAACTACTTGCGCCAGGTCGCCTCGTTGTTCGAGTCGGCTTGGAACGGTCGCAAGTATTCGATCAAGTCGGCGACCGCCTTGCGCGCGTTCATCAGGGTTGCACCCGATGTGATCCAGCGAATCGATCAGCAGCACGCCGACCGTACCGATTTCCGCGCCATTGGCCGCGTGATCGCCCCGTGGGGCCGCCGGATCGGCGCCCTGAGATTCGAGACCGAAGGGGCGTGGAAGCGCCAGGGCACGAGCGTCGACGGCCTGGCCAAAGAGTTGAAGCTGGCGCTGCAGTATCCGGAAGGGGCTGGGGTCTAAGCCGCGAAGTTGGCAGAACGGGCGGCAGCGTCGTGAGACGCCGCCGCCCGAGCGACCGAAGAATTGCCGCCAGCCTGGCTCCCCCCAGCATTTACGGCACCCTGCCGTAAACAACAGACTGGCGACGCCGCTCAGGAATCCAAGCTCCGTGCCGCACGCGCATCGCAGCAGATTGCTCGATTTTCTTGAGTTTTCCGCGTCGACGCGCGATCGCACGTCACCAGATCACGTGACAGTTTTCGTGACCGCCTTTACAAAGTTGTCGGTAGGAGTTCGAGGACCGTCGCGCGGCCCCAGCGATCGGCATAGGTACCGTGCAGGCGGAGGGCGCCCGACTTGGTCACCTCTTCCAGGAGTGCAGCCAGGCGTGCGCTATCGAAAAGCGCTTCGTGGATGACGATCCATCGCACGCGCTTTGCCCGCAGGGCGTTGAGGCTGTCGTCGCGCGGGAAGCTACGCATGTGATTCAGAAAGCGGATGTAGTCGTTCGGCGCATTTCCGCTATAGCCGTGCGCGAGTTGCTGCCAGTGATAGATCGACATTAGCTGATATTCGGTTTCGTGGCCCCACAGACGCTCCGGCACCGGTAGTGGTAACTCAGCGATCACCGCTTTCGGCTGTTGAGCCAGCCACGCGTACACGGGAGGCGGCGTCATTGGCTCCCTGCGAACGTTCACCGGAGCCGCCCAGTATTCGACCAACGTCAGTGCGACAAGCGCTGCCCCGATGCGATGAGCGGAGCGGTTTCTTTCAAGCAACCGAGTTGCGCCAAGAGCCGTCAGCACCGAGAGGCTCAGAATCACGAACGCGCCGAATCGCGACGGCGCGCGCAGACTGGAGAGCAGGGGAATGGCTTCGAGGAGCAGCGGATACAGGAGCCCGTTTGTACCAAAGGAGAGGTCAACGCTCAGCCCGACCAGGACCGCGTGAATCACCGCCGCACCGGGCCGCGCCGCAATTCCGATGATGGCCAGCACGACCGCCACCAGGCCGGGGTAGAGCGACCGCTCTTCCGGGGCGTGCTCCGAACGTGGCAACGGCAGCGTGTGTTCGGGCGAAACGTGCAGGTAGTCGAGTGGCGTGGCGCTGAACCGCGCAATCTCCTCGCCTGTCCGGTGCTCGACCAACGTACTGGCAGCGCGATACATGAGGACGTAGGGCAGGAGGATGACCAACCCGATGGCGGCCGCCAGCGCGAGAGCGATCGCGACTCGAGACACTGCAACGCCCCGATTCCGGATGGCCAACGCGACGGAGGCGAGGGCCAGGTAGATCGCGAAATAGATGCCGTAGTAGATGCTGCAGAGTGTTTGCAGGACGACACAGAGCGCGAGCCGGAGCGACGCTCGGAGCGAGGGCTGCTCGTGGAGTGTCAACAGCGCCGAGAAGCCGAGGGGCAGGAAGGCCGTCCATAGCAGCTCGATGTGGGAGACGTGGCCGAATCGGTACGGGGCATAACCACCGACGAGGCCTCCGAGGACCGAGGCCCACTGATTCGACGTCAACCGAAGACACAGCCAATACGTGAAGTAGCTCGCCGACCAGAACGCCGCGACGACGAGAAGGTTGTGGACCGCGAAGGGATGGATCCCCACCCAGATCAGCGGCGCGCCGGCGAATCCCAGCAGCGGCACGGCGTCCGAATAGGCGAGCGTGTGCGCTGCCGGCGAAAAGATGTTGGCCTCGAAGAGACGGGTGGGGTCTTCACGCAACTGATGCGCGACCCACGCGAGACGCCAGACATTGAACGAGGCGTCGGGGTGATTGGGAATTTCAGGCGACCACAGGCGGGCCAGTGGCCACGTCATGGCGACGGCAACCGCGAGCAGCGCGAGCGCCGCGGTTCGCGTCACAGAGCCGATTCGGTGTTCCACGACGGAAGACGTCAGGCCGGTCGGCGTGACAACGGCTGGACGATCACACCAGCGGTTTCGAGCGCGGCGCGGATTTGGCGTGCGAGCTCGGCCGATCCCGGCGTATCGCCGTGCAGACAGAGCGTGTCGGCGTGAACGTCAAGCCGGGATCCGTCTGTCGCAATGACTTGCCCGGTTGCGACCATCTCCACCGCGCGAGCGACGACGGCCGCCGGTTCGTGGATCACGCTGCCCGGCTTGCGCCGAGACGTCAGGGTGCCGTCCGGTTCGTACGTGCGATCGGCAAATGCCTCGGCGGCGACGCGAAGACCGGCCTCCTGGCCAGCCTTGATCAGCTCGGAACCGGGCAAGCCGAAGAGAATCAGCGTCCGATCGATCGCTGCGGTGGCCCGGGCAATCGCGTTTGCGAGGCCGCGGTCACGAACGGCCATGTTGTAGAGAGCGCCGTGGGCCTTCACGTGCTGCAGCCGCGTGCCTGAAGCAGCGGCCACGCCGGCGACCGCGGCGACCTGGTAGAGCACCAAGTCCTCGACCTCGCTCGGGCTGACGTGCATTTCGCGTCGACCGAATCCGACCAGATCGGGAAAGCCAGGGTGCGCGCCGACACTGACGCCGTTTGCCGCCGCCAGCGCGACCGTCTGGCGCAGCACGCTCGGGTCGCCGGCGTGAAACCCACAGGCGACGTTGGCGGAGGTGATGCTCGCCATCAGTGCCTGATCGTGGCCCATGTGCCACGCGCCGAATGATTCGCCAAGGTCGGCGTTGAGATCGATCAGCATCTGTCTGGCTGCCTCGTGGGGGTGTTCACGGTGGAACGCCGTTCACCGGGGAGAGCGGCGGGGGTCTGGCGCCAGTCTACCGCAGCGCCGCGGGCGCCGAGATCGCCGTCGCGACCCCGCGCCGTACCGCCGAGTGACAAAGATGAGACATCGTCTCAATTTGACTTGACCGACCAATCTGGTCGGATTAGACTCCAGTTCAGAAGTTGAGACCAGTTCTCAACTTGTTGAGTTCCAGAGGAGCGCCCGTCGGGTGCTGACACACCCGACGGGCAACCGAACGCCAGTCCCGGGTAGAGACCGTTCATCACACGCGTGGCGCGTGACGCGTCCGGCAGGTCGATTGTATCCAAGCCGTGACGCCGCCGCCTCGCACCAGAGAGGCCGTATGGCTCGTCCGCCGAAGTACTTCCGATCGTTCCGCTCATCCCGACCGCACTCTCCAAACACCTCGTCACTCTCGTCGTCCATGCCCTCGCGTTCGATGCACTGGATGGCGGTTGGGGCCCTTGTCGCGTCGACCGCGCTCGGTCGCGGCGCCAGCGTCGCGGAAGCGTCACCACGCGCGCAGGTCGCGGCCGTCGGCGTGCCCTCGGTCGGCGGCCCGAGCGCTGATGGCCAGCAGATCCTCGTCTTCGACATTCCCGCCGGCACACTCGCCGACGGGCTTTCCGCCTTTCAGACCGCCACCGGCATCAAGGTGGTGATCGATCCGGCGCGTGTCGCCGACGTCATGGCGCCCGCGGTCAGCGGGCGGATGACCGCCGAGCAGGCGTTGTTGCAGCTGCTCGCCCACACCACCTACACCATCCGCTTCACGGCTGCCGACGTCGTCACCGTCAATGTCGGCGTCACCGAGTTCGTCGAGGTTTCGGGTCGCGAGATCCCGCGCGCGACCAGCCCCATCCTGACCGAGCCTCTCCGCGACGTCCCGCAGACGATCACGGTCGTCCCGCGCTCGGTCATCGACGAACAGGGCGCGACGACGCTGCGCGACGTGCTGCGCAACGTCGCCGGCATCACGTTCCAGGCCGGCGAAGGCGGCGTGCCGGCTGGTGACCAGATGACGATTCGCGGCTTCAGCGCGCGGACCGACATGTTTGTCGATGGCATCCGCGATTTTGGCGGCTACTCGCGCGACCCTTACAACGTCGAGCAGGTCGAGGTCGCGAAAGGACCATCGTCGGCCATCGCCGGACGCGGATCGACGGGCGGCGCCGTCAATCTCGTCAGCAAGATGCCGCATGCCGCGACCGGCTATGACGCGGTCGTGTCGGCCGGCAACGCCGAGTTCAAGCGGAGCACGTTCGATATCAACCAGCCGCTCGAGGAGCTCGGCATTCCGAACGCCGCGTTCCGCTTGAACGCGATGTGGACTGACACCGCGGTGCCTGGGCGAGACGCCGTCGAGGGGGCGCGCTGGGGTGTCGCGCCGTCGGTCGGCTTTGGTATCGGCACCGACACGCGACTGACCGCGAGCTACTCCCATCTCGCACAGGACAATCTGCCCGAATACGGACTGCCGTGGGTCCCGGTCAACACGAACCCCGAACTTGCGGCGTACTCCAACGCCCAGCCCCCCGTGGATCAGTCGAACTTCTACGGCCTTCGGTCACGCGATTACGAGGACACGGAAACGGGGATCGGCACCGTGCAGGTCGATCACGACTTCACCCCGTCGGCGACGGTCCGGAACATCACCCGCTATGGGAAGACGACGCGCGATTCGGTCATCACCGCTCCCCGGTTTGCGAGCGTCAATACCAGTACCGCGATCAACCGCCAGCTTCAGTCGCGCGACATGGTCGATCACATCGCGGCGAACCTGACGACCCTGACGACGCGATTCGAAACGGCCGAGGCCGGCCATGCCCTGGTGACCGGGGTGGAGATTGCCTCTGAGCGGTCGGAGAACTATCTGCGGACCGGCCCGACCGCGCCACCGGCCGATCTGTACGCGCCGAATCCCGATGATCCCTACTTCGGGCCGATCACCCGCACTGGCGCGAAGAACCTCGGCACCGCTCGCTCGGCCGCCCTCTTCGCGTTTGACACGGTGACGCTGGGCGAACACCTCGAGCTGACCGGCGGACTGCGCTGGGATCGCTTCGACGTCGACTACGAGTCGCAGGCGGCGACCGGCGAGATCACGGCGCTCCAACGAAACGACGACATGATCAGCTGGCGGGGCGGGGTGGTCTACAAGCCTGTTGCCACCAGCAGCGTGTACTTCGGTTACGGGTCGTCCTTCAACCCGTCGGCGGAAGGACTGGCGCTGACTGCCGCAACAGTCCTCCTCGACCCCGAACAAACCCGATCGATCGAAGCCGGCACCAAGTGGGATGTACTCGGCGAGACGTCTGTCGCTCACGGCGGCCGTGTTCCGCACGGAAAAGACCAATGCCCGTACGCCAGGAGTCAATCCCGGCGATCCCCCGACGGTGCTGGCGGGCGAGCAGCGCGTCGATGGCATAGAGCTGAGTGCATCCGGGCGACTGTCAGAGCGTTGGTCAGCGTTCGGCGCGTACGCGTTCATGAAGAGCGACATCGCCGCATCGAATACGGCCGCTGAGATCGACAACGCACTGGCCCTCACTCCGGAACACACCCTGAGCCTGTGGACGACCTTCGAGCTGCCGTGGGACGTCTCGCTTGGCGGGGGCGCGCAGTATATGGACGCAGTGTTCCGCAATGCGACGAACACGGCCGTCGTGCCCAGCTACTGGGTGATCAATGCGCTCGCGTCGTACGAGGTGAATCAGCACCTCACTCTGCGGCTCAATGTGAACAATCTCGCCAACGCCAGCTACGTCGACCGGATTGGCGGCGGCCATTACATTCCGGGGCCGCGACGGTCGGTCCAACTCTCGAGCTCGGTCAAGTTCTAGTCATGCTGTTACAGATCCCAGACGTTCTAAGCCCTGAGCAGCTCACGACTGCTCGGGGCCTCGTCACTCGGGCTGAGTGGATCGATGGGCGCGTGACCGCCGGCCATCAGTCGGCGAAGGCCAAGGACAATCTGCAGATTCCTGAAGGACACCCGGCAGCACGGGAAGCGGGTGAGCTGATCCTTCAGTCGCTGAATCGCAACCCGCTGTTCATCTCAGCGGCGCTGCCACTGAAAGTCTTTCCGCCGCTGTTCAACCGCTACGATTCAGGCCAGTCGTTCGGCAATCACGTTGACAACGCCATCCGGCAGGTGCCCGGCACGCCGCATCGCATCCGCACTGATCTGTCGGCGACCCTCTTCCTGACCGACCCGGCGGACTACGACGGCGGCGAACTGGTCATCGAAGACACCTACGGTGTGCATACCGTCAAGCTGCCGGCCGGGCACATGGTCCTGTATCCATCGACCAGCCTGCACCACGTCCGCGCGGTCACTCGCGGCGCCAGGATCAGTTCGTTCTTCTGGATCCAGAGCATGGTCCGGGAGGACGGCAAGCGCACGCTGCTTTTCGATCTCGACACCGCTATCCAACGGGTTGCCAGCGAACCCGCTCTCCACGCACCGGTTGTTCAGCTGACCGGTGTGTACCACAACCTCCTTCGGCAGTGGGCCGAGGTCTAGCTAGTCGAGTGTCCACTCAAGTCAACTGCGGGTTCTAAACCCCGGAGCGTCGTATCGTGACCGTTCGCAAAGCGCTGTTTTGGACTCACCTCGTTGCCGGCGTCACCGCTGGCGTCATCGTCTTCATCATGTCGATTACCGGAGCCGCGCTGGCCCTGCAGCCGCAGATCCTGCTCTGGGCCGAACGCGATCAGCGGACGGTGGTGCCGCGATCGGCGGACACGCCGTGGCTTGGACCGGACGCGTTGCTCGCGCGCGTCCGCGGCGACCGACCGGACATGGTGGTGACTGGCCTGACCGTCGAGCACGATCGCACGTTGGCCGCGGTCGTGACTCTGACCAAGGGGGATGCGCCGGCAGCGGGCGCGCCTCCGGCCGCTCAGACGACGTTGTGGGTCGATCCCTATACGGGCGCGATCATCGGACAGTTGGATGTGACGACGCCGTGGCGGCGCTTCTTCCGCGTCTCGACGGATTGGCATCGCTGGCTCGCGATGAACGGCGAGAGCCGTCCTGTCGGCCGATGGATCACCGGCGTGTCGAACGCGGCGTTCCTGGTGCTGGCGCTGACCGGGATGTATCTCTGGCTGCCTCGTCGTATGGTCTCGCGCCGCTGTGCGTGCGGTCAGCTGGTTCCGCTCGGGCCTCCGCGGTAAAGCCCGAGACTTCAACTGGCACAACGTGCTCGGCATCTGGTCGGCGCCCATACTCGTGGTCCTCACCTTCACCGGAATGTGCATCTCGTTCCCGAAGACCTACGACGTGATTTACAGCGTGACGGGGATGCAGCGGCCGCCGACGCCGCCGGCGCCACAAGCCCAGGCCGGACCCCCAGGCCAGCGCGAGGGGCAGCGATCGGCGCCTGATGGCGACGGTGCTCGCCGTGAACCGGCTGCGGTTGCGCCAGCGGTTCCGATTGCTCTCGATGGAATCTGGCCACTCGCGGAATCGCACATGCCAACGTGGCGATCGATCGCCATGCGGATGCCGCAGCGTGTCGGACAGCCCGTGACGTTTACGATGAACGACCGCGAACGCATCAACCCGATGGCTCGATCAACCCTGACGATCGATCCGGCCAACTCACGCGTGGTCAGATGGGAGCCCTACGAGCAGCTTGCGAGCGGGCAGCGCCTTCGAACCTGGATGCGGTTTGGTCACACTGGCGAGTTGTGGGGCACGGCCGGACAGGTGATCGCCGGGCTGGCGTCGGCCGCGGGCTGTGTGCTCGTGTGGACAGGGCTGGCGCTCGCCTGGCGACGGTTCACCGCGTGGCGCAGCCGGCGTCGCCGCGAAGAACCGGTTGCTTTGGACGAAGCCGCCTGAGTACCGAGCTACGAGACGTGCGGCTCCTCTGGAGCAGATCGTGGCTCCGGAGGGCCAGCGGGCTTCTGTTTCGCCGCAACTTTTCCGCGCTGATACAAGTAGGACACCAGCACCAGGAGCAGCCCGAACCCGAGGAATCCGATCACGCGATAGATCCCGCCCAGTTCCCACAGGTCGTAGAAGAACACCTTGAGGACTGTGATCGCGAGAATCGTCATCCCGATGTATCTGACCGGCGGATACTCGCGGCGCATGCCAAGCGCGATCAGCACCGCGCCGTAGAGTCCCCATGCCAGCGACAGCATCACCTGTTGGTAGAGATGGGCGTTCGCCTGGTCAGCGCGGACGTCCCAGTACGACTGGATTTCCGCGGTGATCCACATCATGGTCAGCACGCTCGCCGCGACATGGAGCCCAGCCCGCAGGCTGCCCGCGCGCGGCGCATCCGATCGATTGAAGAACCACGCCAGTGCGTAACCAAGCGCGACTACGACCAACGTGGCCACCGCGCGCCAGTTCAGTAGCGCGACGAAGACCGCCGGCGTCTCGAAGTAGCCGTCGGTCAAGCGAAGGGCGGCGAGTGCCCACAGCGCCAGGCCGCCGAACTGGAAAGTGATATTGCGGGCGCGTAGCCCCACCCAGGCAACGGCCGCCCCTTCTGCCGCCCAGCCGATCGTGACGACCGGGCCATCGAACTGAACGGCGATGCCGATGGCGATCAAGGTGAACGCGAGGGCGACGGCGTTGAGCGCCGCGAGGCGATCCTTCGAGACCAGCATCCACCAGAGCCCCGCGGCGCCGCCCGCAATCAACACCGCAAGTCCGCCACGAAAATCCGGGTAGGCTGGCTGCAACGCTTCGTAAAGGAGGGCAAACAGTCCCAGCCCTGACATGTGGAGTGCCACAAGGTCAGGCGTGGTCAACTGTTCCTCCTGACGAAGCACGCGATCGACGATGGCGATGGTATGCAAGGCGACCACGGCCACGATGGCCACGACGTTCGGCAGCAGCCACGATCGACCATCCGGGAGCGTCAACGTGCCGAACATCGGCGCGAGGCTGCCAACGACAATCAGCAGCCGTATCCACGGCCGATGAGGATCCGCGGTCAACCACAATCCGGCGGCCGTGAACGCGATCAGATAGATATGGACCGCAGGCGGGTGCGCGGCGGTCAGGACGATCGCGGCCACATGGTAGAGGACTGGCGCCGTGCTGAGGAGCAGCATCGTCGCAGTAGCACTCATGCCGCCGAGGCGTGCTGTATCCCTGATGACAATCAGAAAAACGGTCAGGAACAGCGTCAGGAAGAGCAGGGTCCGCAGCCAGAGATCGCTGGTGTATTGAGTGTCCGCCCAGGCAAGGATGGTCAGCACGGTCAGCCCGTAGCTCGCAGCGTTCAACGCCAGCCAGACGTGGCGGCGTGCGAGCAGCATCGTTCCGACGACGAGCACGGCATCGTAGGTGAGGAGCGTAAATGGGCTCCGCGGCTCGCCACCGATCAGGAACGGCGTCAGGAACCCGCCGCCGACCGCGATGAAGGCGAGTGGCTGCGACTCGAGCCGATCCGCCAGGAAAGCGGCGACGATAGTGACGACGCCCATACCGATGAATGCCGCGCTCGGCCCGATCAGCGTGTAGTAGTTCAACGCCGCGTAGATCGCGAGGTAGAGAATGGCTAGCCCCGTGCCGGTCAGCGCCTGACCGAATGCATCGAGGCCACGGCGGACGAAGCGGAGCCCCGCGAGAATGAGGCCAACGCCGGCCAGGCTGCCGATGATGACCCGCCCGCCTTCGCCGATCCACTCGTTGTCGAACGCGTACTTCATGAAGAAGCTGACGCCGAGCAACAGGACGAGGACGCCGGTGTAGAGCAGGCCGCGGCCGCCGATGCGGCTTTCCAGATCAGGTGCGTCGGGTGCACTCAGTGCAAGGGGTGCACTGGGTGCGGGTGCGACCGGTGCACCGGGTGCGCCAGGTGCGAACGGGTGCGGCGCGCCTCTACTTGATCTTCCCAGGTTGGCGGAATCGGCGGAACGGGTGTTTCCCCGGCTTGGAGCGGTGAGCTTGACGGGGCGACAGCGGCCGGGGCCGAGGACCGTGGGCGCTTGTTCGAGCCGGGCGACGCGATCCGTCAGCGCCTCGATATCGCGGCTGATCCGGGCCAGGCGCAGGAACGTCAGGACCGGCAGAATCGCAAAAATCAGCAGCACCAGCGAGAAGACGAGTCCGAGGGTTACCGCCACACGCGGAGTGTACTGCCGACGTTGCCGGCTGGGCGTATACTCCGGGCCGATGAATCGCTCGCTCGCCGTTCTTCTCTTGCTTTTACTGGCCGCCCCGGCTGCGGCGCAATCGCCGGCTTCCCAGCCTGCAGCAGCACCACGCCAGACCCAGGAAGACGATTACACGCGCTACGAGCTTCTCGCGCCAGAGTCCGCTCAGTTCCGCATCTACTACGAGGTCACCGCGACCACTCCGGGCGCACGCTATTTCTACAACACGATTCGTCCCGGGAGCGTTGCCACCGACGAGCGTGTCATCGACCTCACGACCGGGCAGCCACTCAAGTTCGAGGTCGTGACCGGCAAGGAGGCGCGCACGGCAGGCCATCCCACCGCGGATCCCGACACCGAATACATCAAAGTGCATCTCGCCCGCCCCGTGCCGCCGGGCGGAGAAGGCCGCGTCCTGATCGACAAGACCTACAAGGATGCCAAGAGCTATTTCCGTGAGGGCGAGACGATCGTCTTTGATCGGTCGCTCGGAATCCGCAGAAACACTGTCGTGCTGCCGCAAGGCTACCGACTCGTTAGCTGCAACGTGCCGTCGCAGGTTCTGTCCACACCCGACGGGCGCGTCGAGATCAGTTTCATGAATCCCGGCCCCGCCGCGGCGCCGCTCGTGATCAAGGCTCGTCAAGGGCTCGCGCCATTCAAGCCCGCGATCCCGACGACTCGGGGCGCGTCGGCCGCAACGTCGCTGGCGTCGCAAGCATCGCGGCTCGTCGAACGAGCCCATCAGGACCGCGAGATCGTCTACTTCCTCAACGATCCGGATTCGCATTCCTTCAGCCTCTACCACGACTACTCCGAATCGCGTCCAGGCGTGCAGCACTACTTCAACGTCGTTCGTGCCGGGAGTCGCGTCTCGAACCCGTCGGCAAAGAGCCTCGACACCGGCGAGAGCCTGAAGGTGGAGACGATCACGGGCGCCGAATTAGCCCGGCGCAAGCTCGATCCGGGCGAGCCGGTCCAGCCCGATACCGAGGTTGTGGTCATCTCGTTTCCTCCGATTCAACAGGGACAATCCAACCGGTTGCGCATCTCCGAAACCTACACCGACCCCGCGCGATACCTCCGCGACGGCGAGGACCTGGTTTGGGATCGCGCGTTCGGACGGCCACGCAACACAGTCGTTCTGCCCGCCGGCTGGACGGTCGTGGCCAGCTCGATTCCTGCGGTGATCAGTGAGGATGCCGACGGTCGGCAACGGCTGTATTTCGAGAATGCGCGGCCGGACGAAATCCAGACCCTGGTTCGCGCTCGTCGTGTGCGGTAGATCGGGTGATCCCGAAATGGAGATCCTATGCGACGCGTATTGATGTTGGCGGTCGCGCTCGTTGCGTTGACCAGCGGCGCCACCATTCCAGCTGCACAGCAACTGGCGCCGTTCACGGCCGAAGACATGCTCAAAGTTGCGACCGCGTCGGTTCTCGACCTCAGCGAAGATGGGACACGCGTTGCGGTCACGGTGCGGACCCTTCAGGACAATGCGGAGACGGATCATCGCCGCTTCGGTGATCCGACGTACGTCGCTCCAGCCCTCGTCGACCTGCGCGTGATCGAGACGCGCAGCGGAGCCAGCGAGCGGCCGTTCAAGCAACTCATGAACGTACGTCAAGCCGCATGGACGAGGGATGGCAGCCGTCTCGCGATCCTGACGACCGCTGGAGGCGCCGATCGCAGCCCCGTGACCACCGCCTGGATCTGGGACGCCAGCCGCAAGTCGTTGAACGAAGTGCCGCGGCGTGCCCCGATTGCCGCGAATTCAGAGCTCGCCTGGACGGCCGATGCCTCGCGGTTGATCGTCGCCCTTCGCGACGCGGCCGACGACCAGGCGGCGCAGGCGTCGTTCAGGAAACTCGTCGACGGGCCCATCGTCGTGCACTCCTCGAAAGATCCATTTCTGGATTGGGATGCGCTGCGCCGATCGGATCGGCAGCGCTCGGTGGCGGCGGTCGATCCGGCGACCGGAGAGGCCCGCACGCTGCTGACGAAGTCGAAGGTCACCGATTATCAACTGACGCGCGATGGCCAGGCACTCACCTTTCGCGAAGATTCGACGGAGAAGACCGACTATGACGTGATCTCCGGCACGCAAAACCATCTCAAAGTCGTTGCCCTGACGGCCGGGCCGGCGGCGACGCCGCGAACCCTCGTCGAGGCCAAGGTCCTCAAGACCATGAACCCGCGGTGGTCGGACGACGGACGCGTCTTTGCCTGGGCCGAGAAGGGCGAGGTCTTCGTTCAGTCGATCGACGACGCCACGCCGCGATCGCTGACGCCGAAGGCCGAAGGCGAGAACGCCGAGTCGTTCGCTGTGAGCGCTTTCAGCCGTGACAACTCCAGGATTGTCCTCACCAGCAAGCGCGGCTGGTACGTCGCGAGCGTGAACGGCGGAAGCCGGGACCGCGTGCTCGAGCTCGACGAGAAGAACGAAGAAAAGAACCCCAGGGTGTCGCTCGTCGGCTGGGTGCCGGCCGGCGATGCGTTACTGCTGCAGTGGAGCGCGCCGGATCGCTGGGAGCGCGGCGTCGTCCGGATCGATCTCCAGAGCAAGCAGCAGACAGCGCTCATCAGGGACCGAAGCCTCTATCAGAACGTCCGCTACTCGCTCGACGGCACCACTGTCGTGTATCAGATGTCCGACGGCGACCGACCGGCCGAGCTGTACGTTGCGGATGCGTCGTTCCGAAACGCGCGGAAGCTGACCGATCTGAATCCGTGGTTGGCGACCAAGTCGCTGCCGACCTCCGAGCTGGTCGCCTATCGCGACGCCGACGGCAAGACGCTTTACGGTGTGCTTCGTTATCCGGTGGGATACCAGAAGGGCAGAACCTATCCGACCGTGTTCGAGATCTACGAAACGTTCTTCGACAACGGCTTCAACGCTCGCGCGGCGCTTCTCACGAACCGTGGATACGCGGTCTTCCATCCATCGGTGAATCTGGTCGTCGGCCGCCCGGCCGAAGCATGGAGCAAGGGCGTCACCTCAGCCGCGAATCGTCTGATCGACATGGGCGTGGCCGATCCGGACAAGCTTGGCGTGCACGGCACCAGTTATGGCGGCTACGCCACTGTGCTGCTGCTCACCGAAACCGAACGGTTCAAGGCCGCGATCAACGTCTCAGGCAAAGTCGACATGGTCAGCTTCTACACTGACAGCCCCCGGCTTGGCGTGCGGAACACTCACGCGCCCGAGAAGAGTCAGGACCGCATCGGTGGGACGCTCTGGGAGTACCCGGAGCGCTATCTCGAGCACTCAGCGATCTTTCGTGCCGATCGGATCAAGACGCCGCTGCTCAACATCACCGGCGATCAGGATCCGAACGTTCCCGCAAGCCAGTCGCGGGAGATTTACTACGCCCTGCGCCGGCTTGGCCGCGAAGTTGAATGGGTGCGCTACGTGAACGGCGGCCACCGGCCGCCGAACAGTGTCAGCGAGTCGATCGACTTCGAGAACCGGATTGTCGCGTGGTACGACAAGTATCTGAAACCCGAGGCACGGCCGACGACCACGCAGCAGGACTGAGCGTCAGCTGCCGACCAGCATCAGCAGCAGCGCCTTCTGTGCGTGCAGCCGATTCTCTGCCTGATCGAAGACGGCGGACGCGGTTGATTCGATCACGTCGTCGGTGACTTCCTCGCCGCGATGCGCCGGCAGGCAATGCATGAAGATGGCCTGCGGCTTGGCCCGCGCCATCAGCGCTTCGTTGACCTGGTAGCGCGAGAAGATTTTCTTGCGCTCCGCGTACTCGACTTCCTGGCCCATGGACGTCCACACGTCCGTGTACACCGCGTCGGCGCCTTCGACCGCCTTCTTGGGATCGACGAACTGCACCAGCTCGGCGCCGTGCGCGGCCACGCGAGCCGCCTCGAGCACGACGTCGTTGGGGAGTTCGTAGCCCTTCGGTGTGGCGATCCGCACCGACATGCCGAGCATCATCGCGGCGTGCACCATCGAAGTCGCGACGTTGTTTCCGTCGCCGACGAAGGAGATCGTCCGGCCCGGCAGCGTCCCCCAGAGTTCCGACAGCGTCTGCACGTCAGCGAGCGCCTGACAAGGATGCTGTTCGTCGGACAGGGCGTTGATGACGTGAAGCCGTTTTGTCGAGGCGCCCACCTGCACCAGCCGGTCCTGGCTGAAGGTGCGGATGACGACGGCGTCGACCCATCGCTCGAGATTGCGGGCGACGTCGTGGACAGGCTCGCGATCCGCATGCATGACGTCGGCGGGGATCTCGACCATGTCACCGCCGAGCTCACGGACGCCAATCGTGAACGTCACCCTGGTTCGCAGCGACGGCTTCTCGAAGAGCAGGCCGATGTGACGGCCGTCGAGGGCGTGGGCCGTCGGCGCTCGGAGGCCGAGCGATCGCTCGCGCTTCAACTTGGTGGCGAGGGCGATGGCGTTCGCCAGCTCCTCGTGCGTGAAGTCGAGGATCGAGAGGAAGTCCTTGCACGCGACCCGCGGTACGTCGTCGAGTGCTCGCATCGAAGCGCCCATGCTGCCTCTGTGGGCCGCTCGTCTCGACGCGGCCGGGGTGATGGTTAGGTCCGGTATTCCGCGTTGATCTTGACGTATTCCGCGGACAGATCGCACGTGTAGACCGTGGCACGGTGACTGCCGCCGCCGCCCACGTTGACTTCGATCTCGATGTCCTTGCCGCGGAGATACTCGGCGGCCCGGGCGGCCAAGTGATCGTGCGGCTGGCCGTCGTCGAACAATACGACCGGTCCGATGCGCACCATCGCGCTCTCGAGCGAGAAGCTCACGCCGGAGCGGCCGGCCGCAGCGACGAGCCGTCCCCAGTTCGGATCGCCGCCGTGCACCGCGGTCTTGACCAGCGGCGAATTGGCGATCACCCGCGCCGCAGTCCACGCTTCGTGCGGCGATCGCGCGCCAGTGACGGTCACCGCGATAAGCTTGGTCGCGCCTTCGCCGCCGCGGACGATGCCGAGCGAAAGCTCGAGCGCGACCGCGCGCAGGCCCTCGAAGAGGGCGGCATACCGCTCTTCGTCGATGTCGACGCCGCTGTCGCCGCTCGCCAACGCAAAGACGCAATCGTTGGTCGAGCTCTCGCCGTCGACGGTGATCGCGTTGAACGAGTACCTGACAGGCCTCGATCAGGGCGCGTCGCAGCACCGCTGGCGTCACGCGGGCGTCGGTCGTCAAGTAGCCGAGCATCGTGGCCATCCGCGGTTCGATCATCCCGGAACCTTTGGCCATGCCGCCAACCCGAAACGTCCCAGCCGACGTCTGTACTTCGACGGCGAACGATTTCGGGAACGGATCGGTCGTCATGATGGCATCAGCGGCCGCAGAGTGACCCTCGCGCGACAGCGCGGCGACTGCGGCGGGAACGCCGTTTCGCACCGCGTCCATGTTCAGGTTCACCCCGATGACGCCGGTGGACGCCACGAGAGCATGTGATGGGGCGCAGCCAATCCGGTTTGCGGCCAGCACCGCCATCTCGCGAGCATCAGACAGACCCTGTGGTCCGGTACAGGCGTTGGCGCACCCGCTGTTCGTGACGATGATTTGCGCCTGGCCGTCGCTCCAGGTGAGATGCTCCTGCGAGACGAGGACCGGCGCTGCCTTTGCCTGGTTCGTCGTAAAGATGGCCGCCGCTGACACTGCGCGGTCGGCGGCGATGATGGCCAGATCGGGCTTGCCACTGCTCTTGATTCCGCACGCGAGACCGGCGGCGCGGAAGCCCTGAGGAGCCGTGATCCCGCCAGCAATCGGCGTGGTGACAGGTCGCACGTTACGAATCACGGTCAGCCTCTCAACGTCGCCAGCGGAACGCTCGCCGCCGACGCCGTGCGCGATGCCTTGGCGACGGGCAGCACGACGGCGTGCTGTCCGCAGCGGCGAAACACCGGGCAGGTCACGCAGTCCTTGGCGATCTTCTCGGGCACCCAGGCGTGCGGCACGAGCGAGAAACCGAGACGGACGAAAAACGTGGCATCGTGCGTAAAGGCACAGAGCGACTCGAAGCCCTCGCTTCGAGCGCGATCCTGCAGCGCGACCACGAGCGCTCGGCCGATCCCAAGGCCCCGCGCCGAGTCGTCGACCACGAGTGAGCGCACCTCGGCGACGCGACCGCTGAGCGGGGCCAATTCGGCGCAGCCGATGACAGCGCCCCGCCGCCCCGCGATCACGAACCGGGACGCATTCGCGGTGAGCTCATCGAGCCGGCGCGCGAGCAAGTGGCCTTCGCCGGCATACGTCTCGATCAGCCGATAGAGCTGCGGCGCGTCGACGGCTGCCCCCGCCCTGAAAGCCACGCGCGGTGCGGTTCGAGTCGAGCGGGATCGGGACTTCGCCTGACGGCGAACGGCGGTCGAGGTGGTGACAAGCTCAGCGTTCACGTCGTTACCTCTCTGGCCACTCCCGCAAGGACGCGGTCGAGCGTGCTGACGGCCTCGTGAATCTCATCGGTCGAAACCGTGAGCGGCGGCAGCATCCGGACAACCTTTTCCGCGGTCCGGTTCACGATCAGGCCCGCTGCGCGGGCGGCGTCGACGACTGGTCCGGCGTCGATCGCGAGCTCGAGAGCCCGCATCACGCCAACGCCCCGAACCGCCGAGACGACCTCATGGCGGCCGGCAAGACCGGTCAGCGCTTCATCGAAGACCGGCCCGACTCGTCGAACGTGGCCGATGAGGCCACCCGGCGCTTGATACGGCTCCGCCTCGGTCGTCCCGGTCAGCTGTTCGAGCACGACCAGCCCCGCGCGTGTTGACAGCAGGTTCCCGCCGTACGTGCTGCCGTGATCGCCGGCGAAGATCTGGCTGGCCACCGATTCGGCGACCAGAGCCGCTCCGATCGGGACGCCCGACCCCAACGCCTTGCCGACCGAGATCAGATCCGGCGTCAGGCCAAGGACCGGCGAATAGAACACTTCGCCGGTACGGCCCAGGCCGCACTGCACTTCGTCGGCGATCAACAGAGCGCCGGTGCGCGCGCAGGCGCGTTCAATCGCCGCGGCGAATGCCATCGACAACGGCCGCACGCCGCCTTCGCCCTGAATCGGCTCGGCGATGATGGCGGCCGTCCGATCGTTCACCGCGGCTTCAAGATCGGCTGGGTTGTCAGGATCGACGAAGGTGACGCCGGGAATCAGCGGCTCGAACGGCTCACGGTATTGCGGGTTCGCCGTCACCGACAACGCGCCCATCGTCCGGCCGGAAAACCCGTGCTTCAAGGCTACGTAACCCGTGCGCTGCCGTTCGCCCTTTGAATACCAGAACCGGCGCGCGAACTTGAGGCAGGCCTCGACCGCCTCGGTCCCGCTGTTGCAGAAGAACGTGCGCTGCAACCCCGACAACGCCGCGAGACGTGCAGCCAGCTGTCCTTGCAGCGGGTGGTGATACAGGTTCGAGGTCTGGATCAACGTTTCAGCCTGCGCCGCCACCGCGCGTGCCAGCGCGGGATGGCCGTGACCCAGCACGACGACCCCGATGCCCGAGAGAAAATCCAGATAGCTCTTACCCGTCGAATCGAAAAGACGGGTCCCCTCGCCGCGGACAAATGCCAGCGGTGCGCGCTTGTAGGTCTGCAGCACGTATCTGGAATCCAGCGCGTTCACCTGATCGAAGTCGAGTTCGCTCATCTCTCGTTCCCGTCGTTAGTTGCCGCGTGCAGCTGCCGGCACGATGCGCGTCCACGGGCCACGCCGGTTGGCTCCGTTGCCCAGCAGCCGCCCCAGTCGTGCCGCATCACGGCCATCGGCAATGAACACGTCTGGAACGTTGCCGTCGACGGCCTGCCGGCAAGCCCTGAGCTTGGCGACCATGCCGGCGGTCGCCGTGCCTGAATCAACCATCCGGTCGATACCTGTCGGATCGAGCGCATCGATCGTGCCGCCTTCGCCATCGAGCACGCCCGCGGTGGCGCCGGCGACGACGAGGCGGGCCGCCCCGACCCGCGCCGCCAGACTGCCAGCGAGCGTGTCAGCGTTCACGTTGAACAGCTGGCCGTCGCGGCCTGCACCGACGCAGGCAATCAGCGGCACGTAACCTTGCCCGCACAAGAGCTTGACGAGCGCAGCCTCCGCCTTCGCGATCGGCTCGCCAACGCGACCGAGTTCAACGAGCTCGCCGTTGGTCGCGCGGTGAGGCGGCGCGGCCTTGACGAGGCCGACGCCGGCGTCCGCGCCCGTCAATCCAACAGCCCGGCCGCCGACCGCGTTCACCGTCGCGACAAAGCGCGTGTTGATCGATCCCGCGAGCACGGCAACGACGACATGCAGCGTCGCGTCATCGGTAATTCGCAGCCCGTCGACCTGCTGCTTCGTGATCGAGGCCTGCGCGAGGGCCGCGTCGATCTCACGTCCGCCGCCATGAACGACGACGAGCGGCTGCGAACGCGCAACCTTCGCGATGACTCGGGCGATAGCCTTGAGCCGCACGGGCTCTTCGAGCAGCTCACCTCCGAGCTTGAGCACGGTCGGACCCGTGACAGTTGCCGGGCGACGCCTCCGCGACCGCGATGCGGTACGGGCCTTCATCGGAGCCCGGCGCGCTCGTCGCCACCGGTCATGACGTTGAAATTCTGAACCGCAGAGCCGGCCGCGCCCTTCACGAGGTTGTCGATCGCTGCCACCACGAGCGCTCGCCCCGTGGCCTCGTCCACCTTCCAGCCGATGTCGCAGAAGTTGGTCCAGGCCACGTGCTTGATCTCAGGAAGATCGCTGCCGGTCACGCGAACAAACGGCTCGTCGGCATAGACCGAGGCAAACGCGTCCGCGACCTGCGCTGCGGTCGTTCCGGGCACGAGCCGTACGTAATGCTGAAGACAGGATGCCGCGATCGAGCGGCACGAGGTGCGGCACGAACGTCACGCTACGGCCGAGCGCCTGCTCCATTTCGGGGGTGTGGCGATGCCCGAACGCACCGTACGCCGCAACGCTGCCATGGTTCTCCGAAAAATGGGTTCGCTCGGATGGAGCCTTACCCGCCCCGGAGATTCCTGACTTGGCGTCGACAATGACGTCACTCGATGCGGCAAGCAGGGCGGCCCGGTGCAACGGCAGCAAGGACAAGAGCGCCGCTGTCGGGTAGCAGCCAGGATTCGAGACGAGTCGTGCCGTTCGAATCGCGTCGCGGTCGAACTCGGTCAGACCGTACGCGACGCCGGCAGGCATCGACGCAGTCGCCGGATACCAGCGCTGCCTGATGGCGTCGTCGCGCAGGCGAAAGGCGCCGGACAGGTCAACGACGCGCAGACCTTTGTCGAGGAGGACGGGCGCGACTTCGGCGGACGCCGCTTCGGGCAACGCCAGAAAGGCGACATCGGCGGACGCCGCGACCTTCTCCAAGTCCAGCGGATGGACTTCGCCGTCCCAGAGGCGAGCGAGGGCCGGCATCTTTCGCGGCGTGCTCGTCGCCTGCGACGCGGTCGCCAGGGTCAACGTCGCGGCCGGATGGCGCGCCAGTATCCGGACCAGCTCCTGGCCGGCGAAACCTGTAGCCCCTATCACTGCAACTCTATGCATCAGAAAGAATAGTTATACATACCGTGAGCGACCGGTGTCAATGCATTTCGCTGATACAACTATCGCATTGTTCTGTATACTGATTCACTGTAACGCATAGATATGAAGCACCGCCGGCTCGCGGCCATCCGCCAAGTCGTCGAGCAGAAGCCCGTCCACAGCCAGGAAGAGCTTCGTCAGCGCCTCGCCAGCATGGGTTTCGTCGTCACCCAGGCGACGCTGTCGCGCGACATCAAGGAAATCGGGCTCGTCAAACGCGCCGCCGACGGCGCCTATCAGGCCGCCGGCGGCGAGTCGGGCTCGACCGCGACCGCAGTCATGGCGCTCTCGCGGGCCCTCGGTGAGTTTCTGCTGAGCGTCGATGCGGCGCAGCAGCTGGTGGTTGTGAAAACCGGGCCAGGGCAAGCACAGCTGCTTGGCCTCGCGATCGACCGCGCCCGGCTGACCGATGTCGTCGGCACCATTGCCGGCGACGACACGATTCTCGTGGTCTGTCGCGATGCGCGTAGTGCCATCTCGACGCGCACGACGCTTGAACGCCTCGCGTCAGAGGCCTGAAGGGACCGGATCGAACAGAGACAATGTCCACGCCGCTCGTTGTTGGCTTTCTTGGCGATCGCGACTCATCTGCACAGCTGTCGCGACTCGTGCAGTCGTCTCCCGCCACGGTTGTCGCGGTGGCCCTCGATCTCGGCGACGGCCAGGCACTCGCCGAACTCAAAGCTGCCGCTCTGGCAGCCGGAGCGGCGCGTTGTCATGCGCTCGATGTCCGTGACGAGTTCGTGCGAGCAGCCATGCTTCCCGCGTCGCGAAGACGCACCGCCGGCGAACGGAGCGAGGCATTCGCCGGGCTCAGCGCGGCGTTCGTTGCGCACGCCGTCCGGGGGATTGCCGAGATTGAGAAGGGGCGCTACGAAGCTGCCGAAGGCGTAGCCGGTTGGACGCGCGTCGTTCGGCCCGCGCTGGCCGGCCCGGCGACCATGGCATTGACCGTCGAGGGCGGCGAGCCCGTGGCACTCAACGACATCGCGATGACGCTGTCCGAGCTGGTCGACAGCCTCGAGACGATTGCCGGGATGCCGGCAATCGAAGTGTTTCATCAGGTGTTCCGCGAACTCGACGGCGCCGACGCCGGGCAGGTCATTCTCAGAGCGCACGACGGCGCGTGCACGGTCCAATCCGCAGTGACGGTTTGAACATGACGCAGCATCTGTGGTCAGGTCGATTCGACAGCGCGCCGGATCCGGCCGCCTTCGATTTCGGCGTCTCGTTTCCTTTCGACCGACGGCTCTTCGAAGACGATGTGACCGGCAGTCTGGCGTGGGCTGAGGCGCTCGTCGCGTGCCGAGCGCTGACGGCTGAAGACGGACACCTTATTCGCGACGGGTTGCACGCGATTCTCGATGAGGGACGGCGCGATCCGTCGTGGGTGAACGGCCCCGACGAAGACGTGCACAGCTTCGTCGAGCGCCAACTCGTCGCGCGGATTGGCGAATCGGGGCGCCGGCTACACACCGGCCGATCGAGAAACGAGCAGGTGTCCGTCGATCTGCGCCTGTACCTGCGGCGCCGGATTCCGCTGCTGCAGACGAAGGTGGCCTCGCTCGTGGCCGCGCTCGCCGACCAGGCCGAACGCGCCGGCGATGCGCTCATGCCGTTGTACACGCACCTGCGTCGGGCGATGCCTGTCCTCGTCTCACACTTCCTGTTGAGCCACGCCGCTGCACTCCGCCGCGATCACGCCAGGCTGGCGGCGGCTGCGGCTGAAGCGGACGCGCTCCCGCTCGGCTCGGGGGCAATCGCCGGTACCGGCTATCCGATCGACGTCCGAGCGCTCGCGGATCGGTTGGGATTCAGCCGCGTCGTGCTCAACAGCATGGACGCCTCGTCCGATCGCGATTTTGCCGCGAGCTTCGTCTACGGGTGCACGCTCGCGATGGTTCACCTCAGCCGCATCGCCGAGGACTTCATTCTCCTGACGAGCGAAGAGTTTGGGTTCTTCGAACTGTCGGATCGATCAGCCACCGGAAGCAGCATGATGCCGCAGAAGAAGAACCCGGATCCGCTCGAGTTGGTCCGCGGGAAGGCGGGGCGCAGCATCGGTGATCTGACCGGCCTGCTGGTCACGATGAAGGGGCTGCCGACCGGCTACAACAAAGATCTGCAGGAAGACAAAGAACCGGTCTTTGATTCCGAGGACACATTGACGGTGTGCCTCGAAGCGAGCCGCGCCGTGTTGAGCCAGGTCACACTCCGCGCCGATCGGACGCGCGCGGCCGCGTCCGGTCTGCTCCTCGCGACCGACGCCGCCGACTACCTCGTCGGCCGCGGCGTCGCGTTCCGCGACGCGCACGAGATCGTCGGCGGGATGGTCCGGCAGCTGCTCCTTGAAGGCCGCGACTTCGACGGATTGAGCGTCGCGGAGTGGCAACGCTTCAGCCCGCACTTCGGCGACGACGTCACGCAGGCCGTCACCGCGGAGGCCTCGGTCCGAGCGCGAAAGACGCCGCAGTCGACGGCGCCTGAGGCGGTTCGCCATGCCCTTGGCGAAACCCGCACCTGGCTTGCCGCGGTCGCCCGCTGACCGCGGGCACCCGGCACGTGAACACGAACGGCGCAAATTTCGTTGTTGTTTTCAAGGCGCATTGCTACACTTGAGTAACCTCTCGTCCGCCATCGTGGCCATCAGGCTGCTTCGGCGGCACCTCGTCGAAGCTCGCTACCAAGTGTCAGTAAGGCGGGTCCGGAGTTTCAGCGAACTCGAGGTTCTCGGCGTCGGTTGACGCCCGGCACGACATCGGTGCCCGATTTCCCTCCTGCATCGTGATCTGAGGCTTGTTTTTCGGGGGAGTGCATGCAGCAACGCCGGTTTCGGCCCGGCGACGTGTTGGACGACTACTGTCCGCGCGAGCGCCGTATCACCGATCACGCAGTCGTCGCGATGATCGAGGATCACATCAAACAAACCCGCTGCGTCGTCTGTGACGCAGAACATGAGTACAAAGAGGGAAAAGTGCCACCCCAGCGGCGAAAGCGACCGCAGGCCGCGCTCTTCACCCAGGTGCTCGACGGCTTGCAAGCCCCCCAGCCGGTCGCCCGCATCGCTCAACTCGCCGACCCCGATTCCGATCACAGTTTTGTTCCCGACGAGCCCGAGGCCTTTCCAGTCGCCGCGGCGTTCGACGAGTCGGGTAACGGCCATCACGTCGATCCACCGACACGCGCGGTCCGGCCGGCGGCCGTAGCGGCCAGTCGTGCATTGGAACCGGAGCCGGAATCCCCAGCAACCGTGCCGGAGGGCGGCCCACCGGTGATCCACGAAGAAGGCCCGGTTCGCCGGCCGTTGATCCGCGCGACCTTGCCTCGACCCGAAGGTCAGCCGGTCGTGACGCGCGCGATGCCGGAGTTCACGATTCGGCAGCCGAACACCGGACGCGGCGGGCAGCGCCCGGGCGGCCGCCGTCGTGGTGGAGGTGGACATCAACAGCAGGCGGACCACGGCGGCCACGGTGGTGGACGCTTCGGCCATGGCGGCAATGGCCAGCAGCAGCGCTCGCAAGGCGGGCGAGGGCAAGGGCGGCCGCAGGGCCGATCGGGCGGCTCTCGTCGCGGCGGCAAGAAACGCTGACGCATCCTTCACCGCATGTCGCCCCTCGCCGGCAAGATCGGTCTGGTCGTTGGCGTCGCCAACAAACGTTCGCTGTCATGGGCCATCGCGCAAGCCGCCGCAGAGGCGGGAGCGACCGTCGTTCTCACGTATCAGGGTCGGTTTGAAGAGCACGTCGGCGAACTCGCCGACACGCTGAGCCCGCGGCCGCTGGTTCTGCCGCTCGATGTTCAGCAGGACAGCGAGATCGATGCGGTCTTCTCGCGGATTCAGCAGGAGCACGGCGGGCTCGATTTCGTCGTGCACGGTGTTGCGTTCGCCAACCGCGACGACATTACCAATCCATTCGTGCAGACCTCGCGCGACGGCTTCCGTCTCGCCCTCGATATCAGTGCCTACTCGCTCGTGGCCCTCGCGCGCGGCGCCAAGCCGCTCATGGAAGCTCGCGGCGGCGGCAGTATCCTCACGCTCACCTATCTTGGAAGCACGCGGGTGTTTCCGAACTACAACGTGATGGGCGTGGCGAAAGCCGCTCTCGAAGCCAGCGTGCGATATCTCGCCGCCGATCTGGGGCCGCAGAACATTCGCGTCAACGCCATCTCCGCCGGCCCGATCAAGACGCTGGCGGCGGCCGGCATCGGCGGTTTCTCGCAGATTCTCGGCGTGGTTCGCGAGCGCGCGCCGTTACGACGAACCATCGAGGCCAGCGAGGTGGCCGATGCGGCGGTGTTCCTGTTGGGGCCGGCCGGGCGTGGCGTCACCGGTGAAGTGGTGATGGTCGACGCGGGCTACCACACGGTAGGAATGTAAACGAGTTATCAGTTACCAGTTGCCAGTTCAAAGTGATCGGTTCAGAAGTGTTTGGTTCGGTCTCTGTCTCTCTGTTCACTTTGAACTTGTAACTTGTAACTCGTGACTCGTTAGAACGCTTCCCAACCGATTCGCTCCACCGACACTCCCGCCTCCTTCAGAAGCGCAATCGAATCGGTGACAAGCGTTGGTGGTCCGCAGACCGCGCAGCGCGTGTCCGCCGTCAGTGCCGAGATGATCTGCGCGGCGTCGAACCGGCCGCGTGCTCCCGTCCACGGCGAATCCTGGTCCCGAGTCACCGTGAGATGGAGCGTCAGCTGTCCTCGGGCGACGAGTGCCTCGAGCTCGTCGCGAAACGCAAACTCCTGCGGGTTGCGCGCGCTGTAGAAGAGTGTGTTCGTGACGGCTGGATCGTGAGCCAGGAGTTCGCCGAGCATCGACCGCAGCGGCGCGATTCCAGTGCCGCCTGCGATGAACAGGACGTGCCGTTCGGCGATGGGAAGCGGTAGCCCGAACGAACCGAACGGCCCTTCGAGCCGGACTGGCGTGCCGTCCCCGACCCGTTCAAGGTGCGGATCCGGCGCGGAGTGATCGTCAGTCTGGACGAGCAGCTCGAGTGACTTCGTCGCGATCGTGTGCGTCGGCGATGAGGCGATGGAGTAGGGGCGGCGAACCACGCCATCGGCCAGACCGGCGTACACCGCCTGTCCAGCAGTGAAGGAAAACGAATGGCCGTCGAGTCCCAGCGTCAGGAGACGCGTGCGCGGCGTGGCCCGGACGACTCGGGTCGCGGGAAGCACAAGGGTCTGCACGGTGGGGGATGGTAGTTGATCCGCGGCAACGCGGTCCGTTCGACGCGCGATTACAGCAGACCGATGCCGGCCCGCTGGATCTCGATTTCGGTCGGCTCGGGCGGCGACGGAGACACGGCGGCCGGCCGTCCGTCGGTGCCCGTCGCCGCGGCCTGCACGCGCGGCTGCTGCTTGCGGCGCGTCTTGTCGCGGTACATGCGGCTGTCGGCGGTCGCGAGCAGCGCTTCGTAGGTCTCACCGTCCTGCGGGAAGATCGCCGCGCCGACGCTGATCGCCAGCGGCAGCGGCGGCCCGGGCCGCGCCTCGAAGACACCTATCGACCGTGCGCTGCAGCTCGAGCCGCTTGCGTTCCGCTTCTTCGGCGGCCGCAGCCGGGAAGCACGACGATGAATTCGTCGCCGGCGTAGCGCACGCAGATGTCGTACGGGCCGGATCGCGGTGCGCAGCACCGTCGCGACCTCACGCAGCGCGCGGTCGCCGACATGGTGGCCGTGGGTGTCGTTGATCTCCTTGAAGTTGTCGAGGTCCATGACGAGCAACGCGACTTCGGTCTTCAGGCGTTCAGCGCGGGCGAGCTCGCGCGTCAGGTGCATGAACATGAAGCGCGTGTTCGGCAGCCCCGTCAGCGGATCGGTCAGCGAATCTTCCTGCGTCTGCTCGAACACGATCGAGTTGTTGATGACCGCCGACGCCTGTTCGAGACGCGCTCGAGGAGGCGGCGGTGATCGTCGGTATAGAAGTCCGACTCGACGTGAGTAGACGGCGAGCGTGCCGATGAAGCGATCGTTGAAGACCAGCGGCGCGACCAGCGCAGACTGCAGCGAGGTGACGTGGCGACAATTCCTGCCGCCTCGAAGTCGGCGCTCGGGCGCGCGTTGACCAGCGGGCGAGGTTCCGCGCCACCCATCCCGACGACCCCTGGCCGTTCTCGAGGGTCATCGCCGCCGATCGCGTCGGCTTCGTCGCCGGTCGCAAACCGGCAGCGAAGCGTCTCGGTCTCCTCGTCGAAGAGGAACGAGCGCGCACGAGCTGAACGGCACGAGGCTCGACAGCTTCGACGTGATCAGCGCCATCGTGTCGGACACCCCCAGGCTGGTCCCCATCGTCTGCGCGATCTCGTAGAGCGCGTAGATTTCGCGATGCGCATGGGCGATGTCGTCGAAGACCGTCGTCGCTTTCGAGTCGGTCCAGGTGCCGGCGGTCGCCACGGTCCCTTCCGGTGAAGGCGACACGGTCAGGCGGCGCGGCGTGTCCTCGAGCTGCTGGACCTGTTTCGACAAATCGGGCAGCATCCGGACGAACGTCTCGACGCACGGTGGGGTCGAGCGCCTTGCCTTTCTCCTGGTTGAGCAAGGCCATCGCCGCTTCGTTGGTCATCGCCTTGTGGTACGGGCGATCCGAGGTCATCGCGTCGAAGTGATCGACCACCGAGAGGATCCGCGCGCCGAGCGGGATCTCTTCCCCCTTGAGGCCGCTGCGGATAGCCCTTGCCGTCCCAGCGCTCGTGGTGGCTCAGGATCAGCGGCGCGACCGGGTAAGGGAACGGCACCGCGCTGATGATCTCGGCGCCGACCTGCGGGTGGACGCGAATCTTCTGGAACTCTTCCTGCGTCAGCGGACCCGGCTTGGAAAGGATGTGCTCGGGAACCGCGAGCTTGCCGATGTCGTGCAGGAGCGCCGCGGTCTTGACGCCTTGAATGTCGCCTTCGGGCATGCCGAGCGCTCCGGCCAGCCCGGCGGCATAGACCTGCACGCGGCGGATGTGCGCCTGCGTCGTCTGATCCTTGGCGTCGATCGCGAGGGCGAGCGCCTCGATGGTCGCCAGATGGAGATCGGCCATCTCTGCAACGTGCCGGCGTTCGTCGTCGATGCGCCCGAGGTAGACCTTGTAGGTGTAATAGGTGAGGTAAAGCGGCGCGGCGAGGAGCACCGCGATCCAGATGCCCGAGCGGATCAACGCCCAGGCGGCGCCCAGCGCCACGCCGGCGCCAACGAAATAGCTCGGCGCACTCCACAGGAAGTTCTGGTACCAGCCGCGGAGCACGGGCTCACCCGTCGACAGTCCTATGGCAACGGCGATGAGCAAGGTGTTGCCGATGAAATACGCGGTGGCGGCGCCGATGAGCGGCTTGGCGACCTCGGCGGCGGTGGTCGCCAGGATGCCGGGCGTGCCGCCGAGAGCGGCATAAACATAGCCGGCCGCCTGTACCGTAATCGCGAGGCAGGCCATGCTGAAGAGTGTCCGGTAGGCGGGGTTCTTCTCCTGCATCCGGAACGTGCACTGGCTCCACGCGCTGGCCACCCCGACGAGCATCGTGGCGTGCGGTCCCAGCAGGATCAGCGACGTGAAGTCGATCGCGTAGGAGACCGACATCGTCGACCCGCTCTTGGCGAGCGGCAGATTGACCTTGAAGGCTGAGGTGAGAGACGAGAGGACCAGCAGGCCGAGGAACAGCAGCGGTTGGTCGAAGCTGGCGTGCCGGCCTTGAATGACGAGAAGCGCCGCCCCCGCCAGGATGACTGCGCCGACGTAGAGCCGGGCCTTAACGGGTAGCGAGCGCATCAGCACTCTTCAGTGTGTGGCGTGCTCGTGAATCGATGGCTCATTGTAACCGAGCCTGCCGAGGATGTGTGCGGCTTTACGCGGGTACGTCGCGCCGCGGCCGACGGCCGCGAGCTCCGCCTTCCGTGGACGGCTCGAGACCGAACTCCTCGATCTTGCGGTAGAGCGTACCGCGGCTGATGTCGAGGACCTTGGCGGCTTCCAGCTTGTTCCACGCCACTGCCTCGAGCACCCGGATGATGTGCGCCCGCTCGGCGTGTCGAAGAGTCGGCAGCCGGTTGGTCGGCACCTCTTCTTCCGTGCTGCCCGTGTGCTCGTGCATGAACTCGAGGTCGGCGGCGCGAATCGCGCGGCCGGGGGCCGACAGCGCGGCGCGAGACACCGTGCTTTCGAGCTCGCGGATATTGCCGGGCCAGTGGTAGGTCGTCAGCAGGTCCTGTGCTTCGTTCGAAAACTGCTTCGCGTCGAGCGGCAGCCCGTTGGCCGCACAGTAACGCGCGAGGAATCGATTGGCGAGGACCGGGATGTCGACGACGCGTTCCTTCAGCGACGGCAGCCGGATGGAGAAGGCGTTGATCCGGTAATAGAGATCTTCGCGGAAGCGATTCTCGCGGACGAACAGGTCGAGCGGCCGGTTGGTGGCGGAGATGAGCCGGAAGTCGACCTGAATCGAGCGGTTGCCGCCCAGCCGTTCGAACCGCCGCTCTTCGAGGACGCGGAGCAGCTTGGCCTGGGCGACCAGCGACAGGTCGCCCACTTCATCCAGAAACAGCGTCCCGTGGTTGGCGAGCTCGAGGCGGCCCGGCTTGCGGTCGTGCGCGCCGGTGAACGCGCCCTTTTCGTAGCCGAAGATCTCGGATTCGAAGAGGGTGTCGGGGAGCGCGGCGCAGTTGACGGCCTGGAAGCGCTCCTGCCCGCGTCGCGACAGCTCGTGGATCATCCGCGCGACGAGCTCCTTGCCTGACCCGGTCGGACCGAGGATGAGCACCGCGATGTCCGACTTCGCCGCAGTTCGAATCCACTCGAAGATGGCCAGCATCTTCTCGTCGCGGCCGATCATCTCGCGGAAGCGCAGCACCGACGGCGCCGTGTCTTCGATCCCGACGTCGGCGCGCCGTTCGAGGAAGCTGTCGATGAGGCGGGCCATCGACTCGTTCTCGGGCCGGGAACTGGTAGCGGGGCGGATCGTCGCCGCTCCGCCGCACGACGGTCGACTCGACCAGTTCGCGAACGCAGTTGTCGACATCCTGACGCATCCGGCCGAACGTCTGCATCAAGGCTTCGATGTCGAACGCTTCGTCGGTGCGGGCGCTGAGAAAGCGGAGGATGCCGGCGCGCAACGGCGACTGCACCAGGGTGCGAAACCGCGAGTCGAGGTCCGCTTCAGCGCGCGGCGCGCCGGCGGAGGCCCGCCGGGCGGCAAAGATGAGATCGTCCACAGCCGTCTCGATCTATCGGCCCGGGACGGCGAAAGATTACCCGTTCGTCACGATCTTGCCGGGTTTCACGCGATTTTTCACGGGGCGGGGGCTGCCGGCTCCGGGCCGGCGTCGCGCGGGGCCCGGTAATACGCCGTCTGGTGCTGCTCGATCAGCTTTTTCATCCGCATGGCGTCCTGCTTGCGGTGACCGTGGCAGCGGACGGGCTCGGTGCCGCCGCTCGTCTCGATAACGACATCCGAGAAGAGCATATTGGTGTTGATGCTGACGGAGGCGACGTGGGCCATGTGAATCGACTGCTCCCGGCGGCCGATGAGCTCGGGCGTGTAGTGCACGACGCTCGTCGGCGTAATCAGGACCTGGGTCGGGAAGAAGCGATTGCCCTTCGACAGTCGGCTTGCTCGAAAGACGTCGCCCGCGGCAAACGGCCGGCCTTTCAGCCAGAACAGCAGCAGCGGCAGCACGACGATCAGCACCCCGACACCCAGTGCAATCCACAGCTGATCGCTCACAGGCAAATGCTACTCTAACAGCACCTTCGACAATGCCGCATCGCGCCCCAGGCTCGCCGCAGAAGTCGCCAAAGTCCTTCCTGTCAGGCAAACCGATTCGCTACTACCGTCCACGCGGCAGCGCCGACCTTCGTCGTCTGATCGACGAAGGATTCCAGGCGTTCAACGCCGCGCGGCTGGGCGAGGCCTGCCACATCTATGCCGACAAGATGCTGGCCAAGTCGCACGACACGACCATCGGTCTGACGATGGCCGGTGCGTTGACCCCGGCCGGCCTGGGCGGGTGCGTGATCGAATTGATGGAGCGCGGGTTGATCGACTTCGTCATCAGCACCGGCGCGAACCTGTATCACGATCTGCACTACGCGCTGAACTTCACCCTGCACCGCGGCTCGCCGTTTCTCGACGACCGCGTGCTCTACGAGCAGGGCGTGATCCGCATCTACGACGTCCTGTTCCCGGCCAAGGTCCTGCTCGACACCGACCTGTTCATCCGCGAGTTCCTCACCGAGACCGAGCTCGACGGTCCCGTCTCGACCGCGGAGTTTCATTACACGCTGGGCGCATACCTGCGCCGGGCACGGCCTGGCTGCGAGGACTACTCGATCGTCGCGAGCGCCGCGAAGTTCGGCGTCCCGATCTACACCTCATCGCCCGGTGACAGCTCGATTGGCATGAACGTCGCCTTTCACGAGTTGATGCACGACGGCCGCCTGATGATCAACCCGAACAAGGACGTCAACGAGATCTGCGCGATCATCCTCGGCGGCGACAAGAACGGCTGCGTGATCCTCGGCGGCGGATCGCCGAAGAACTTCTACCTCCAGGGACAGCCCACGCTGTGGGAGGTCTATGGGATTCCAAAAGGCGGCAACGACTACTTCATCCAGATCACGACCGATCAGGTCGTGTGGGGAGGGTTGTCGGGGGCGACGCCGTCCGAGGCGGTGAGCTGGGGCAAGGTCAACCCCGGTGTGCTGCCGGATACCGTAGTGGCGTACGCGGACTCGACCATCGCGTTTCCGCTGTTCTGCGAGTACGCGTGCGGTCACAAGAACGGCCGCCGCAAGCGCAAGGGGCTGGTGCACAAACGCAATGCGTTGGTCGCAGCGCTCAAGGCCGAGGCGATCAAGGCGCGGACGCCAGCGCCGGAGAAGAAGGCGCGGCGGGCCCGCAAGGCCATTCTGACCCGGACCTGACGACAATCGGGCTGCGAACGCAGTTATGGGAACGCTCTGGTCGGAGCTGGCGTCCGTCGCGGATGAGGGAGCCGTCGGTCCTCGTGTCTACGCCGACGCCAACATTCCCGCTGGGGTCGTCAGCTTCATGCGCACGTCCCTGGGGTGGGACGTTTTCTATGTCATCGAGCATCCTGATTTGCGCCGCGCCCACGATACCGAGCATTTCCGTCTCGCGCGACAGCTGCGGCGAACGCTGATCACCATCGACCGCGATTACCTGGACGACCGCCACTTTCCGCCTGAGGAATCGGCCGGGGTCGTAGTACTCTCGGCGCCGGACGAGCGCGGACTCCAACGACTCCTCGATCGCGTCAACCGCGACATGTTTCATCTGAACGGACACGGTTTCGTCGCCCTGCCGCTCGAGGGCAGCAAGCTGCAGGTGTTTCCGGAGTTCGGGGCGGCGCGATGACCATCGGCATCGATCTCACCGACACGCCCCTCCGAGCGGTCGTTGTCGATCCCACGGGCGCGGTTGTGGCGCGGTTCGAGCAGCCCTTGACGAGCGCTGGCATCGCGCAGGCGTTGAAGCTGGCGCGCAAGTCCACGAAGGCCGCGGCTGGCGACGAGGCGCAGCTCGGATTCGCCACGCTGCAGCCAGGCGAGCCGGTGTCTGCTGAGGCTCGCGAGGCGTTGGCAGGCGTTGGCGGGACGATGATCGATGCCGGTGCCGCCGCCGTCCTCGCCGAAACGTGGTGCGGTGCAGCGGTCGAGAGCCGGAACGTGGCGACGCTCAGCGTCGGCCGCCATGTGACCGCCGGCGCGATTGTCGACGGCCGATTGCTGCGCGGGGCGCACGGCTCGGCGATCGGGATCGCGTGGCTGGCGGTGAACCCGGTCGAGCGCGACGACTACCGCCGTCATGGCGGGCTCGAAGCGGAGATCTCCGCTGCCGGCATCGTCAAGCGTTTCGTCTGGCGCATCAAGGCCGGCGACCATTCGACCGTCGAAGCGCAAGTCGCGGGCGACTTCTCACGCGTGACGGTCGATCACATCCTCAGCGCCGCGCGCGCGAACGACGGCGTATCGGTGTCCGTCGTGCGCGACACCATCCGTTACGTCGGGCTGGCGGTGGCCAACCTCGTCACCATCCTCGATCCCGAGTGGATCGTGCTCGGCGGCATGCTTCCCACGGTCGGCGAAATTATGCTCGAGCCCGTTCGCCAGGAGTGCCACCGCCGGCTGCCGCCGACGCATGCCGAGCGGCTCCGGATTGTCGTCTCGACTCTCGGGGCGGACGCCGTCGCGATCGGCGCGGCGCGGGCTGCGATGCTCGCGCGTTCATGATTCTGCTCGCGGGCGCGGATCTCGTTCTGCCCGATCGTGTGCTGCCGGCGGCCAGCCTGCTCCTCGACGGCGATCGCATCGTCGCGATCGAGCCGCGGGTCGTCGAGACGCCGGGCGGCGCGACCAGGTTCGACTGCTCTGGCGCGCTGATCGTCCCGGGTTTCATCGACGTCCACGTCCACGGCGTCGAGGGCCACGATGTGCTCGACGACGCCGGCGCCATTGGGCGGGTCGCGGGGCGATTGCCGAGATACGGCGTGACGTCGTTCTGCCCGACGTCGGTGGCCTGCAATCCAACGGTGCTCGGCCGGATGTTGGCGGCGGTCGCTGCGGCCGCGGGCGAAGCAGCGCCGGACGCCTCGCGAGTTCTGCCAGCCCACCTGGAGAGCAACTTCATCAATCCGGCATTCAGCGGCGCGCAGCCGCGGGAGTGCCTCCGACTTCCGCCTCCCGTGTCGCCTCAACACGCTGAAGCCGACGGCTCGTTTGCCGGCGACGAGATTCTGTCGGTCATCGAGGCCGAGGCGCGGGCGGTCGGCATCGTCACCGTCGCCCCGGAGCTGGACGGCGGACTCGATCTCGTTCGGCGGCTGGTCCGCGGTGGGCATCGCGTCTCGATCGGGCACAGTGGTGCCACCTACGAGCAGACGCACGAAGCGATTGCGGCCGGCGTGTCGCACGCGACGCATCTCTTCAACCGCATGTCGCCGATGTCGCACCGTGCTCCTGGCGTCCCGGGCGCCGTGCTCGAGTCCGAAAACGTCCGGGCCGAGCTCATTTGCGACGGCTTTCATGTCCACCCGGCGATGATGACCGTGGCGCTCCGGGCCAAAGGCGCGTCCCGCATCATGGCCATCACCGACGGCACCGCCGGATCCGGGCTTCCGGTCGGATCGCGCGCGCGCCTTGGCGGCCGGCCCATCATCGTCACCGAGCGTTCCGCCGAGCTCGAGGACGGCACCGTCGCCGGCAGCGTGTTGACGATGGACGGGGCGTTTCGGATGCTCTCGACGCTTGGAATGACGGTCGTAGAGGCTGCCCGGATGTGCGCGACGACGCCGGCCGACCAGTTGGGACGAATGGATCTGGGACGGATTGCCGTCGGTGCGGCTGCAGACGTCGTGGTCTTGAACCAGGCCCGGCAGGTGCAGTGGACGTTCATCGCCGGGCAGCTCTGGCGGAACCCTGCCCACCCGGGGTCCGTCTAGGTTTGAGGGAGTGCTGTCAATGCCAGTGTATCGCTGGGTCGGAGCGGGGTCGCGAATCGCGCTGTGTGCCGCTGCCGTATCGCTGGCGGCGTGCGAAGTCAACCTGAACACCGAAGGCGTCGTCTCGCGCGAGACGAAGTCGTTCAAGGTGGCCGGCATTCCTGACGTGCAGCTCGACACCTTCGATGGGGCGATCGAAGTGCACTCGTGGGACCGGAACGAGGTTGAAGTCGAGATCGAGCGTCGCGCGATGGAGCAGACGCTCGTCGATCAGATGAACGTCACAGCTGAACAGCAGGGCGATCGCATCGTCATCAAGGTGACGGGGCCGGGTCGCAGCAAAGAGTTCGAAGGCATTCAGATCGGCACCCACTTCAGTCCGAGCGCGCGGTTGCGGGTGGCGTTGCCGCGAAAGAGCCAGCTCGCGGCCAAGACCGGCGACGGATCGATCACGGTCGAAGACCTCAGCGGCAAGATCGCGATCACCACCGGCGATGGCTCAGTGCGTGCCACCAGGTTGAGTGGCGACATCACCGTCCGCTCGGGCGATGGCTCCATCCGGATGGAGCGGATCGAGGGCAAGGTCGACGTCGAGACCGAAGATGGCAGCATCGGCCTCGAGGCCAAGCCCACCATGCTTCGCGCCCGGACCTCGGACGGCGCGATCAGACTGGAGATCGCGCCGGACACGACGATGACCGAGGACTGGGATCTGCAGACCACTGATGGATCAGTGACCGTGACGCTCCCGACCGGATTCAACGGTCAGCTCGATGCCGAAACCCGCGACGGCTCGGTCCGCGCCCGCTTGCCTGGTGTCAGCGATGAAGCGCGCGACGGTGCGACGCGCGACGAGCGGCGCCGAACGCTGAAGGCGACTCTGGGTTCAGGCGGCCGCACCGTCAAAGTGCGCTCGGGCGACGGTACGATCAGAATCGAGCACTGATCGTCGGATTGTCGCTCGCGTCAGGCTCCCGACATCGCCGCTGCGTAGCGATCCACGACCGCGACGAGATCGGACGCACGGTCCAACGTATAAGGCGTCTGTGGGACGCGGTCATCGAATCGCGCCGCGCCGAACCCATAGCTTGCCCAGGCAAATCCGCACCCCGCGGCCGTTGCCGTCGCCAGGTCGATCGGTGAATCCCCTACCATCAGCGCTGGTGACGTCCCTCCAATCAGTGCACGAAGGCCGTCAGGACTTGGCTTGCGCGGATACGGGCCGTCGCCGCCAATCACGGAATCGAAGGCCGGACTCAAGGCGAAAGCGTCGAGGATCCGCTGCGAGAAGACGAGCGGCTTGTTGGTCAGAACGGCGAGCCGCGCCCGTCGCGAAAGGGCGCTGAGCGTCTCGGCAACGCCGGGGTAGGGCACCGTCGTGTCGAGCAGTCGCCGATCGTAAATCTCGAGAAACAGACCGAGGGCGCCAGGCGTGTCCGGTAACAGTCCGGCGGCTTCGAGCGCCCGTCGCACCAGCAGCGCCGCGCCGTCGCCGACCATGTCGGCAACCTCAGCACGATCGAGAGGGCGACCGCCGAGCGCGGTTACCAGCTCGGACGCCGAGGCGGCGAGATCGCCGACCGAGTCGATGAGCGTGCCGTCGAGATCGAAGACGACGATCATCGGACTCAGCGATCGCCCTGATAGGTCGCGAACGACGTCGGCGTTTCCCAGACGGTGACGCGGACCACCGGCAATCCATGCTCGCGCGCCTGATCGAAGATCAGCCGGGCAATGCGCTCAACCGTCGGATTGCTGTCGACGATGAAGATCGGTTCGCCGAGCTGCTGGAGCGGCGCCACCAGCGGATCGTCGTGGCGCAAGATCATCTTGTGGTCGAGCTCGCGGTCGATCCAGCCCTTGACGATCCGCTTGATGTCGCTGAAGTCGCAGACCATGTTGCGGTTGTCGAGCGTGTCGGTCCGCACCTCGACCTCCGCCGTCGCGTTGTGCCCGTGCGGATGCTTGCAGATGCCGTCGTAGTCGAGCAGCCGATGGCCGTAGCAGAAGTCGATCTTCTTGGTAACCGAGTACATGGCCCTCAGTCTATCCCGCGGTATTGTTATTCCGACATGACGGCTGAGAGAGACCACACCGGCCGGCCGGGCGGACGATTCACCGGATGACGATCGTGTTGCTCTCGGGCGGTCTCGACAGCGCGGTCCTGCTGGCGCAGGAAGCGCGTGCCGGCGCGGTGTTGCCGGCCTACGTCAGCGTCGGCCTCGCATGGGAGGCGGCCGAGCAGAGAATGTTGTCACACCTCCTGTCGTCGCCGCCCTTCGCGCAAAACGTGGCACCGGTCGAGACGCTTGCATTCACGATGCGCGACGTTTACGCGCCGTCGCACTGGGCAATCGTTGGCAAGCCGCCGGCGTACGACACGCCGGACGAAGACGTCTACCTGACGGGACGGAATCTGGTGCTATTGACGAAGGCCGGCGTCCTCGCGGCGACGCGAAAAGCGTCGCGGATCGCGATGGGGCCGCTCGCGGGCAACCCGTTTCCTGATGCGACGCCCGACTTCTTCGCCGCGATGGCGCGAGCGCTGTCGCTCGGCTTGAACCATGCGATCGAGATCGCAACGCCATTTGTTCACATGCACAAAGCGGACGTCATCCGGCTCGGCGTGCAGCTCGGCGTTCCGTTGGCACTGACGCTGTCGTGCATGAATCCGGTTGACGCGCCGGTACCGCTGCACTGCGGCCAGTGCAGTAAGTGCCGCGAACGCCGGGAAGGGTTCGCGGCCGCAGGTGTGCCCGATTCGACGGTGTACGCCTACGCGAGCCCGCGGTGATTCAGCGCGCGCAAACCGTGTTCGGTTTGGCAACGGTCAGCCTGATCGTGCTTGTCGCTGGCGCGCTCTGGACGATTGCCAGCCGTCAAGCATTCGACCGGCGGCCACGAGTCGTATGTCGTTGGCACCGCGAGCCGTCCGCTCCTTCCGCCGTTTTTGATGTTCAGGACCCTCGCGCCGGCCCGGGCCCACGGGCGGGTCGCGATGTCATCTCCTTCGAGAAGCGATCGCCGGTACGTGACGCCGCTTCATTGCGGCCGCGTGCACTTTGCTGGAGGCCAGGGCGTGTGCCTGCACGAGGTTGCCGACGGTACGACCGTGACCTACGTGGCCGATCTGTTCGACCGGACGCTGCGGCGCACTCAGCGGCTGCAACTTGCCGGCGTGCCGACGCGCGTCCGGGTCTCGCCGGACGGTCGGCTCGCGGCGGTGACAACCTACGCCGAGGAGGAATCGCCTGCCGGCGAACGGCTCGCGATTGAATCGGTGCTGATCGATCTCCGTGATGGACGTGTCGTCGCGGATCTCCGCGAATTTGCGATCGATGCCGCACTTGCGGCTGCGATTACCGGGCCCATCGATTTTGCGAGCGTCTCGTTCGACAAAGACGGCGATCGAATCTTCGCGACCTTGACAACGCCGCACGAGAGATATGTGGTCGTCGGATCACTGCGCGAGCGCCGGCTGCGGGCGCTGACCGCCAATCTTGCGACCGAGGCGCTGTCACCTGACGGGACTCGACTCGTCGTCAAGCAGCGGGTTGGCGAGCGCGGCTTCTGGCAGCTGCTGGTGTTGGATCTCGCAACGTTGACCACGCGTCCGCTCGATCAAAACGGTCGGACGGTGGACGATCAGGTGGAGTGGCTGGACGATGGCCAGGTCATCTACCACGACGCCACCGATCAGGGGACCGGCATCTGGGTGCTCGCCGCGGACGGTCAATCGAAGCCGCGGCTCCTGTTGCCGGACGCTTTCTCCCCCGTCGTTGTGCGGTAGCCGCGAGCGGCGGTCAGTCCCCGGACTCGGCATAAGATACGGAAGAGGGGTGACATGAAGATTGCCTTTACCGGCGCGGGACTCGCCGCGACACTGACCACCGCCGCCATCGTTTCAGCGCAGCGTACGGCTTCGCCGACCATGGAGGTCTACAAGTCGCCGACCTGCGGCTGCTGCAGCAAGTGGGTCGAGCATGTCCAGGCCGCGGGCTTCACCGCCAAGGTGACCGAGATGGACGACGCGTCGCTCGACGCGCTGAAGACGAAGCGCGGCATCCCCCGAACCGCGCAGTCGTGCCACACGGCGCTCGTCGGTGGCTACGTCGTCGAAGGGCACGTCCCCGCCGCAGAAGTGCATCGCCTGCTGAAGGAAAAGCCCGCGGTCGTCGGGATCGCGGTCGGCGGCATGCCGACGGGGTCGCCGGGGATGGAAGTGGCCGGCGTGCCGCCGCGGACCTACAACGTCGTGACCTTCGACAAACAGGGCGCGGTCCGCGTCTACTCGACGCAGAACAAGTAACCCTCCCCGCCCCAACGGGGCGCCGCGTTTCCGCGTTTCCGGAAAGAGTTTCCGCGGGTCATCGCAGGTCAGGCTTGACACCAGCTGAGGTCTTGCCTATTCTCATCTTCGTTTTTGATTCATCAAAAACGAAGACATGACACATCAAAACCGCTGCAGCGCCCTCGTCGCCGCCCTCGTTCTGTCAGCTGGCGGCTCAGGCGGCAGCGCAAACGGCCACCGGCGACCAGCCGCGGACTGGCCCCATCTCCGGCTACATGGAGATGCACCTGAACGCGCCGCTCGATCGCGCCGACGGCGATGCCACGCTCGACTTTCATCGCTTTGTGCTGCTCTTCAGCCACAGCTTTTCCGACCGCCTGCGGTTTGTCGGCGAGCTCGAGCTCGAACATGCGTTTGTCGAAGGGCTGGAAGAGGCGGGGGAGCTTGAACTCGAACAGGCCTACATCGACTACCTGATCAAGCCGTCGTTCAACTTGCGCGCGGGGATGCTGCTCGTGCCGGTCGGGATCATCAACGAACGTCACGAGCCGCCGGTGTTTCACGGCGTCGAGCGACCGTTCGTCGACACGGTCATCGTGCCGACGACCTGGTTCGACCTCGGCGCCGGCGTGCACGGCCGGATCGGATCCGCGTTTTCGTACCGCGGCTATGTGATGGCGCCGCTCGATGCGACCGAGTTCAGCGCCGACGAGGGGCTGCGCGGCGGCATTCAGAAGGGCAGCGAGTCCAACGTCAGAAATGTCGCGCTGACCGGGCGCATCGAGTTCACGCAGGTCCCGGGCCTGACGGTGGGTCTCAGTGGTTGGCGCGGCGACACCGGGTTCAACCTTCCGCGCCTCGATCCGTCAGTCGGGGTCGTCGAAATGGACGCCCGATTCCGCCGGAACGGTTTTGAAGCCCGTGGGCAGTACGCGCGCGTCTTCATCGGCGATGCCGCGGCGCTGAACGATGCCCTGACGCTGGCGATCGGCGTCTCGCCGAACATTGCGCGTCAGCTGCAAGGGTATTACCTCGAAGCCAGCCGATTGTTCCGGGTGCCGCGATCGCAGCACGAGGTCGCATTCTTCGCGCGGTACGAAGACTTCGACACGCAGTTCAAGATGCCCGACGACTATCAGCCGATTCCGGATTTCAACCGCCGTGCCTGGACGCTCGGCGCAACCTACTACCTCGATCCCGACGTGGCGGTGAAGTTCGACTACACCCATCAGTCGAGCGAGGCGACGATTCGCCGGGCGCCTCGTTCGATCAACGTCGGGCTGGGCTGGTGGTTCTAGATGGGGCAGGTCGGCGGGAGGCAGGTGGGGCAGGTGGAGCAGGTAGCAGGTAAAGATCATGAGCAAGGTTTTGGGTGTCGCCGGCGTGGTGTTGTTCAGCCTCGTTGTGACGCTGGTTTCGGCCGTTCGCGCCACGGAGACGCAGCCGCGCGTCGTGAAGATTACGGCCGAGCGTTTTGCCTTCACGCCTTCTGAAGTGACTGTTGCGCCTGGCACCGAGATCGAGTTTCTCCTGTCGAGCGACGACACGTCGCACGGCTTTCGCATCCTCGGACAATCCGTCGATGTGAGCATTCCCAAGCGCGGGCGCGGCGACGCGACCGTTCGCTTCACGCCGCCCGGCGAAGGCCGCTATACCTTCGAGTGTTCCCGGATGTGCGGCGCCGGTCATAGCTTCATGCGCGGGACCATCAAGGTTGTCGCGCCACGAGGCGAGCGATGAAGCCGATCGGCGCGGCGGCGCTTCTGCTGGTAGCCGCGCTCGTGTGGCGGGTCGTCGGCAGTCGACGCACAAGGCCAGCGGCTCGGCGAGCCGCTGGCTCGGCATCTCGCCGGTCGATCTCGAAGAGTTTCGTCTCGGCCTCGATGATTTCCTCGAAGTCGAAACTGCGGAGGAAGGTCTTGGCCCCGCATTCAACGGCACGAGCTGCGCAGTCTGCCACAACGTCCCGGTGATCGGCGGCGGAGGGACCATCGCAGAGATTCGTGCTGCGGGCCGCGATGCACAAGGCCGTCCGGTGCCGCTCTCTGCCGACGGCGAGACGCTCTTTCAGCTGTTCTCGACGCCGCTGCACGGCTGTCAGGTCCAGCTCCCCGCCGAGGCGGTCATCATCGCCCGCCGCATTCCTATTCCACTCTTCGGGATTGGGCTGGTCGAAGCGATCCCGGACGAAGCGATTCTGGCCGGCGCCGATCCTGACGATCGCGACGGCAACGGCATCAGCGGCCGCGCCTCGGTCGTGCGTGACCTTGCGACCGGCGATGCCACGCGTCGGCAGGTTCGGCTGGAAAGGGCAGCACGCGACGCTGCTGGTATTTGGCGCCGATGCCTATCGCAACGAGATGGGCATCACCAACGATCTGTTTCGCGAAGAGCTCGGCGTTGGATTGACCCCGGAGCAGTATCGACGCTGCGATCCGTTCCCCGATCCGGAAGATCGCGTCGATCCGGCCACGCGGCGCCGCGGCATCGACAACTTCGCGTCGTTCATGCGGTTCCTGGCGCCGGCCGGTCGCGGCGATAGCGGTCCGCTCGCGGCGCAGGGCGAGCAGGTGTTCGCGCGCGTGGGATGCGCGTCGTGTCATACACCCGCGTTCACCACCGGTCCGAGCCGCGAGCCGGCGTTCGATCGACAACCGGTGCTGCTCTTTTCGGATCTCCTGCTCCACGACGTCGGAACCGGCGACGACATTCCGCAGGCGGCGGCGCGGCCTGAAGAAATTCGCACCCCGGCTCTCTGGGGATTGCGCTTCCGCCGTCCGTTGTTGCACGACGGCAGCGCCGCGACGATCGAGCAGGCGATCGGCCGCCATGGCGGCGAAGCCGAGGCCACCCGCCGCCGGTACGAGGCGCTCTCGCCGGCCGAGCGGCAAGCGCTCAGCGCATTTCTTCGATCGCTTTGAGCGATCGGCCCTTTTCGACTTCGACGAGCACCTTCGACGCCGCCCGCATCCCGATCGTGATCTGGCGCTCGTCCTTCGTCTTGAGCCGAACGCTGTCGGCGCTGTCGTCACGCGCCACGACTTCGATCGCCTGCCCCGGCTTGAGGGCGTGGCTTTCGATGAAGCGCAGAAAAGCCGCCGCCTGATCGGCCACCCGCGTGACGACAACCGGCGTGTGCAGCGGGCACGTCAGCAGCGAGTCCATCGGCCGCTGAACCAACTCGCCCTCGCGGCTCGGGATCGGGTCCCCGTGCGGGTCGACTTCGGGGTGGCCCAGGATCTCGTCGATCCGCTCGATGAGTCGCTCCGAGACGACGTGCTCGAGGAGCTCGGCTTCCTCGTGGACTTCATCCCAGCGCATGCCGAGAACCTGCACGAGGAACAGCTCGACGAGTCGGTGGCGCCTCAGTACCAACGCAGCGAGACGTGAGCCGGCCGGGGTGAGGCGCACGCCGTTGTAAGGCTCGGTACTCGACGAGCCCTGATTCGGCCAGCGCTTTCACCATGGTGGTGGCCGTGCCAGGGGCGACGCCAAGCGAGTTGGCCAGCTGACCCATGGGGAGCAGCCGTTGGCCCTCGGCGAGCTGCGATTCGCCCAGAAAGACGGCCTTCAGGTAGTTCTCGACGGTGCTGGACGGCAGCATGGGTCCCTTTACTGCTTTGGACTCAAGATGTTAGCAGAAACGTCCGAGAAGCCCTCTTGACGGTTTAGCTGGCGACCGAGTATGATTTTGATTAGTCAAAATTCAGGTCGGGTCAGAGATTCCCATGTATTCGAAACTGAGCAGGCGGTCGTGGCTCCAGGCGGCAGGGTTCGGGTCGCTCTTGACGGGTGCCACCGCGTGGAGCCGCGCGGCCTTTGGCCAGGGCACATCTCCAGACGTCGCGCACACCGCGCATTCCGCGCATGGACACGTAGCTGGCACCGTCGGGCGCGTCGATCCAGCGACGTTCGACCCCACCCGATTCGTCCGCAGTTGGAACTTCAACGCGCTGCCGGCCGACGAGCAGCGTCGCTTCTACCGCGAGACGCCGCGCCCCGATGGTTCGCTGCTCCGCGAATATGACATCTACGCCGTCGATCGTGAAATCGAGATCGCGCCGGGTGTGAAGTTTCCCGCGTGGACCTACAACGGGGAAGTCCCCGGACCGACGATCCGCGCGACCGAGGGCGACCGGCTTCGGGTGCGCTTCGTGAACCAGGGGTCGCACCCTCACACCATTCACTTCCACGGTTGGCACCCGCCCGCGATGGACGGCTCGCTGCCCGAGCACCAGGTGATGCCGGGCGACTCGTTCGTCTATGAGTTCGACGCCGAGCCCGCCGGCCTGCACCTCTATCACTGCCACGCCGTGCCCCTGAAACGCCACATTCACAAGGGTCTGTACGGGACGTTCATTGTCGATCCGCGCGGCGGCCGGCCGCCGGCCGACGAGCTGGTGATGGTGATGAACGGGTTCGACACCAACTTCGACAACGAGAACGAGGTGTACGCCGTCAACACCGTGGCCAACGCCTATATGACCGATCCGATCAAGGTGACCGTCGGGCGCCTGGTGCGGATCTATCTCGTGAACCTCACCGAGTTCGACCTGATCAACAGCTTCCATCTCCACGGAATGTTCTTCGACGCCTACAAGCCCGGCACGCGCCGCGAGCCGAGCGACCATACCGACACCATTACCCTCTGCCAGGGCGAGCGCGCGATTCTCGAAACGACCTTCCGCTACCCGGGACAGTTCATGTTCCACGCGCACCAGAGCGAGTTCGCGGAGCTTGGGTGGATGGGCCTGTTCAAGGCCGAGGAGACGGGCCGTGAATCCTGAGGCTCGGCGCCGCTTCTGCCCCGCCGCTCGTCTCGCAGCCGGCCATTTCTCCGTGGGTCCTGGGCCTTGCGCCGCTCGTGCTGCTCGGCATCCTCATCGCGCTCATCGTCGGGATGGGTCCGAGTGGCCTCCTGCAGGACGGCAGCGTCCCACCGGTCGAACGGCTTGCCATCACGAAGATCACGCTGACGCCCGACCGGATCGACGTCAGCGTTTTCAACGACGGTCCTGACGCTGTCACCATCGCGCAAGTCGCGGTCGACGATGCGTTCTGGACGTTCGAGGCGAGTCCGGGAAAAACACTGGCCCACCTCGATCGGGCGCAACTGAGCATTCCGTATCCCTGGGTACACGGCGAGACGCACGTCGTGAAGCTCATGACCTCGACGGGGCTGACCTTCGAGCGAGAGATTCCGGTGGCGATCGAGACGCCGCGCGCGAACGCGCGCGTGCTGGGTGTGTTCGCCCTGATCGGCCTCTATGTCGGCGTGATCCCGGTCGGCGATCGGACTGCTGTGGTATCCGCTGATGCGCCGCATCGGCACTCGCGGTCTGCAGTTTCTGATGGCGCTCACGATCGGCCTCCTGGCCTATCTGTTCGTCGATGCGACCCACGACGGCCTCGAATCGGCGGCCCTCGTCCCCGGCTCGCTGCAGGGGCCGGCGCTCTTCGTCTTCGGCGCGAGCGCGGCCTACCTGACGCTCGAACTGATCGGCGCCTGGCTGGCGCGCCGCCGCCGGGATACGCCCCGCGAGCCGGGCGTCCACTCGGGTTGGGTTCTCGCCGTCCTGATCGCCGTCGGCATTGGCCTCCACAACTTCGGCGAAGGGCTCGCCATCGGCTCGGCGTTCGCGCTGGGCGAGCTGACGCTGGGCACGCTCCTGATCGTGGGCTTCGCGCTGCACAACACGACCGAAGGCCTCGCCATCGTCGCGCCGCTTGCGCGCGCCGGCAACGAGTCGTCGGTTGGGCTGGCGGGGCTGCTCAAGCTTGGCGCGATTGGCGGCGTTCCGACCATTCTCGGCGCGTGGCTTGGGGCATTCGTGAATTCGCCCGTGCTCGCCGTGCTGTTCCTGGCGTTGGGCGTCGGCGGGATCGCGCAGGTCACGCGGCAGATTCTGGTGCACAGCGCTGGAGACCGCGGCGTGTCGTCGTTCCTTCGCCAAGCCCACGTCGTCGCGGGCCTCGCGACGGGCGTGCTCGTGATGTACGTAACCGGATTAATCGTCGGGTAGGACCTTGAAAGCTGTCATGGCGATGAAGCACAGAAAGACGTTCGGGACGATCGGGATCGGAGTGGTGGCGTTGGCGATTGGTTTCTCGGGAGCGTGCCGGACGGCGGCCGTTCGCGAGGTCACGCTCGTCACCCGCGGCATGACGTTCGCGCTGCCCGAGTCGCCCGGCTCGTCCAACCCCGTGCTGCGGTTCCGCAGCGGCGAAAAGGTTCGCCTGGTGTTGAAGAACGAAGCGGCCGGCATGATCCACGATGTCGCGATTCCGGCATGGAACGTCGCCGTCGACGCGATTCCCTCGGGCCGAGAGCGCCGCGACCACGTTTGTCGTGCCGGAAGCGGCCGGTCCCGTCGAATATCTCTGCCGGCCGCATGCCCAGATGATGACCGGCACGATCGACGTGAGCCGCTAGCCGATAGCTGCGCGAATACCACCGTTTGCGGACGGTCGCGGTCCGGTTCATGATCGCTCGTCGTGCGGCTGTCGTCTGCGTTTACCTCACCTGAACAGAAACGGCGCTACGTCCGGTCGCTGTTCGCGACCATCGCCGATCGCTACGATTTCATTACCGGGTTTCTGTCGTTCGGGCGCGACCGCGCCTGGAAGCGTCTGCTCGTCCGGCAGGCGCGGATTGACGCCGCCGACCGCGTCCTCGATCTCGCGTGCGGAACCGGCGACATCGCCTTCGAAGCCGCCCGGACCGGGGCGGCGGTCGTCGGGCTCGACATCACGACCCGCATGATCGAGTTGGCGAATGCGAAGCGGGCCCGAGGCGATGGCCCCGCGGCGGCACGGTTCCTCGTCGGCGACATGATGGCGCTGCCGTTTCCCGACGCCAGCGTTGACGTCGTGACGACCGGCTACGGTCTCCGCAATGTGCCGACGCTCGCCGATGCCCTCGACGAGATTGGCCGCGTCCTCGTGCCCGATGGCCGGCTGCTGTCATTGGACTTCAATCGTCCACGCTCCGCCCTCGTCCGCGCCGTCTACCTGGCGTATCTCACCGTCGTCGGCTCGGCGCTCGGCTGGGCTCTCCACGGTGACCCCGACACCTATCGCTACATCCCGGAATCAGTCCGCCGGTATCCGGGTGCGCACGGCGTCGCCGAGCTCCTGAGAGCGCGTGGATTCGCGGACGTCAGAATCGTCCCGCTCTTCGGCGGTTTCATGACGCTGCACGTGGCGCGAAAATCAGCGGCGACGCCGACATCATCCTTGCTCGACGGGTTGGGCCGGAGCCCCGCTAGCTACTCGAACCAGGGCCTGAGTTCGGCGAGCAGCCGTTCGATCAGATTGTCTTCGGTGAGCGCGTCGACGGCGACGTTCGCTTTCACCGGCTGCTCGGTCCGCAGGAGTCGCCCCCCGCGGCTGCGCGTCACGATGAGAGTGGGGAGTGGCGGGTCGTGCGTCGTGTCGAGCTCGAGCTCGATGCGATCGTCGCGTCCGCGGTCGGACACCAGGTGCACGCTCTGCCCAGGAGTCTGGACGTCGAAAGGAAGCCCCTCCGAGCGCAGCACGTTGGCTACCTGTCGAAACGCCGGCGTTGCGACATCGTTCAGGAAGGTTTCATACGACCGCGAAGCGGCGGTCGCGCGCTCGCGTCGCGCCGCGGCGCCTTGGCGCCCCGACTCGATTGCCGCCTTGATTCGTTTGCGGAGAACTGCCACATCTGCCACGTCAGACCACCCCAGCCTTCTTGAAGCGTTCGATATCGTCCGGGCCGTAGCCGAGTTCGCCCAGGACCGCGGCCGTATGCTGACCGAGAATCGGCGGCGCGGTTCGCACCGTCGCCGGCGTATCCGACAATTTCACCGGCGATCCAATGACGCGTGCCGCACCCACGGTCGGATGCTGCACCTCGGCGACCATCTCTCGCGCCGCGAGTTGCGGATCGGCGAGCACCTCGCTGATGCTGCGGACCGAGCCGCATGGCACGCCGGCGGCGTTGAAGCGCTCCGCCCACTCCGCCCGTGTCCGCTTCTTCAGCTGCGCGGCGAGCTGCGGCCTCAGCTCGTCGTAGTGTTCGACGCGGCCCTGGTTGGTCGCGAACCGCTCGTCGGCGGCGAGTTCCGGCAGGTCGAGTGCGGTGCAGAGCCGCCGCCAGATCGCGTCGTTGCCGCCGGCGATGACGAACTCGCCGTCCATCGTTGCGAAGCATTCGTACGGAACGATGGTCGGATGACGGTTGCCGAGACGGCCTGGCGCCTCGCCCGTCGTGAAAAAGTTGCCGGCTTGATACGTGAGGAGGGCTGCCGTCGCGTCGAGCATGCCGATGTCGACGTGCTGCCCGCGTCCGGTGCGGTCGCGAGCGACGAGCGCGGCCAACACCCCTTGCGCGGCAAAGAGCCCTGAGACGATGTCGGTAATCGCCACGCCGAGTCGATAGGGTGGTCCGTTCGCCTCGCCGGTGATGCTCATCAGCCCGCCTTCGGCCTGCATGACCGCGTCGTAACCCGCCTCTTCACGGCGGGGTCCGGTCTGCCCGTAGCCGGACACCGAGCAGTAGATCAGCCGCGGAAACCGCGCCATCACCGCCGCGGCGCCCAAACCCACGTCGTCCAACGTCCCTGGGCGGAAGTTCTCCACCAGCACGTCGGCTCCGGCCAGCAGGCGCTCGAGAATCTCCTGGCCCTCGGGCTTCTTGAAGTCGAGCGTCACGCTTTCTTTGTTCCGGTTGATACTGAGGAAATAGGCGCTTTCCTTGCCGATGAACGGCGGCCCCCAGTGACGAGTGTCGTCGCCGCGGACCGGATGCTCGATCTTGATGACCCGGGCGCCGTGGTCCGACAACGCCATCGTGCAATAGGGCCCCGAAAGCACCCGCGTGAAGTCGATCACGGTCAGACCCGACAGCGCTCCGCTCATCCGATCTATTTTACCGGGCGGCCACAGGACCGCCGAATCGCATGGAAATCATCGTCTACACCGGCGCTGGCTGACGCCCGTGCGAGCAGGTGAAAGAGTTTCTTTCACGAAACGGCCAGCCTTTCTCCGAGCGTCTGGTTGACGAAGACCACACGGCCTACGACGAGCTGATCGCACGTGGGTTCCGAGCGGTGCCGGTGACGGTCATCGGCACCAGGACCATCGTCGGCTTCGATGCCGAGGCGTTGGCTACAGCTCTTGCAGACGCTGACTGATGTGCGAAAGATCGCTGACGAGTGCATACGCGGTCTGGGTCAGCGAGCTCGTGCGCTGGACGATCCCGACATCGCCGAGCAGATCCGTGTGCAGGTAAAGCGCGTTCTCGAGCGCGCCAAGCGACGCCAGCGGGTCGGCCATATCGAGAAGCTCGGGCTCGACGCGGACGTCCAACCGCCCGCTGCGGCGTGACGCCGAGGCGACCAGGCGAATCCGCCGGCCGCGCTTCAGGGCTTCGGCGACCTCTCGCCCGGAAATGTTGCGGATGCCGGTGCGCGAGACGTCGTGCGGCGTGATCCGCCCGCCCATCAGCACGTTCACGAGCGCCGCGGTCTTCGCCGCCGCGTCCCAGCCATCGATATCGTGCGAGGGATCGGCCTCCGCAATGCCGCGAGCCTGCATGTCGAGCACCGCATCGTCGGGCGACGTGCCGTGCTCCATCGACGACAGCATGTAGTGGCAGGTCGTGTTGATGACGCCGCGGAATCCGCTGACCACGACGCCTGGCATCGTCTCGCGCACGAGGTTGAACACCGGCACGCCGTCCATGACCGCGCCTTCGAAGAAGAAGACGCGATCGACGGATTCGGCCAGCGCCTCGAGCTCGGCGTAGGCGAACGCCGCCGGTCCTTTGTTGGCGGTGACGACGTGGGCCAGCCCTTCGAGCGCGGCCCGGACATGCGCGCGCGCCGGCTCGCCGCGATCGATATCGAGCGCGGTCGTTTCGACCACGACGAGGTGCCCCTCGCCGGCTTCGTCCGCGAGGAGGTCGGTGACCTGCCGGACGACGTCGAGGCCGCTGCGTTCGTCGGGAGCCGGGTCGAGTCGATCGAGCGATTGCGACGCCTCGACGAGCGTCGCTGCCCGCGTCGCGTCGATGCCGTTGCGATCGATCACGCTGCCGTGATGGCGGGTCGCGATGGCGACGAGCCGCCACGTGAAGTCGAGCCGGTCGGCGGCCTCGTCGAGCAGCCGCACGAATCGCCGCGCGACGTTGCCGAAGCCGACGAGAGCGAGAACGAGCTCGGGCGGCCTCATCCGTTGGATCCCACCGAGTGATGGGCCGGATCCGCATGCGCGAGAGGCAACGTCGAGAGCAGGGCGTGGACGCGATCGAGCCCGTCACGCAGATAGTGCGGCCGCTCGCCGAAGCCGAGGCGCAGATAGCCGTCCATCCCGAAGTGATCGCCGGGAACGACGAGACGTTCTTCTCGACGCGCAGACGGGTGACGAGCTCGGTGGAATTGACCCGGTAGTGATAGCGGGCGTAGATAGATCGCGCCCGCTTCTGGCGACGATCCATGAGAAGCGCCGGGTCATGGTCGCGCAGCCAGGCCTCGATGACCGGCAGGTTCGCGCGCAGGATGCCGCGGGTGCGCTCGAGAAGGACGGGGCGCTTGTCCACGTTCAACGCCACACGCGCGAGCCGATCGCTGAGGGCGCCCGGCGCGATGGTCGTGTAGTCGTGATACGACCACGTGGACGCGACCAGCGAGGGCGGCGCGATGATCCAGCCAATGCGGAGTCCGGGCAGCCCGTACGCCTTCGACAGGCCGCTCGTCACGATGACGCGATCGCAGCGGCCCCACATCGACGGCGACTCCGCGCCGTCGAGCTCGGCGCCGCGATACACCTCGTCCGAGATCACCCACGAGCCGTGACGCGCCGCGATCGCCGCGATCTCGATCGAGCTCGGCCGCGGTCAGCCGCGCCCCGGTCGGATTGTTCGGGGTGCAGATGATGATGGCGCGAGTCCGCTCCGACACGACCTTTGCGAGCTGGTCGAGATCCGGACGCCAGCGTCCGGCCGCGCGATCCTCGATCAGCGGCCACTCGCGGACGGTCCCGCCGAAGGCCCGCACCAGTCCCCAGGTCTGCATGTAGTTGGGGACCAGCATGGCCACCTCGTCGCCGGGCTCGACGAGCCGCCACACCGAGATGTAGTTGGCTTCCGAGCCGCCGTTGGTGACCTGGACGTGATCCGCGGTCGCGCCGGGGTAGAGATCGGCAATCCGCGTCCGCAGCTCCGGCGTCCCGTTCGATTGCGTATAGACCAGCGGCTGGTCGAGCACGGCGTCGAGTCCGCTCTCGCCGACGAGCTCGCGCGGGGTCAGCGGATGAACGCCGCTTTCCGACAGGTTGAAGTCCACCAGGTTCTCCCAGGTGGACTGCATGCGCTCCATCGCAAACTGTTCGACTTTCATGCGCGGGCAGTATACTTTCGCTGGATGGACGGCCGCGCGGCCGCCATCGATGTCCCGTTGACTGGTGCTCCCCACAGCCCTGATGCCTGACGAGTTGGTGCCCCGTTTCGCCCGCGTCCCCGGTGGTGAGTTCACCATGGGCGACCCTGAAGGCGACGAGGACGAACGGCCTCCGCACCGGGTCGAACTCGACCCGTTCCAGATCGCGATCCATCCGGTCACGCAAGAGCAGTACGCCGAGTTCGTGCACACGACCGGACATCCGCGCCCCGGCGATTCGCGACCTGCCGCTGGTCGTGTCGCCCGAGCAGCGAAGCCACCTTCCGCGATCTCGCGGCGCCTACATCTGGCGCAACGGTGATCCGCCGCGCGATCGGGCGCAGCATCCGGTGGCGATGGTCACCTTTGCCGACGCCGTCGCCTATTGCGGCTGGCTCGGCCAGCGCCTCGAAAAGCCGGTGAGGCTGCCGACCGAGGCCGAGTGGGAACGGGCGGCCCGCGGCGGACCTCGATCGGCGCGCGCTATCCCTGGGGTGACGACATCGACGCGTCGCGCGCCAATTTCCTCCCCGACCCGGCGCTCAAGCGTCATCGCGGCACCCGTCCTGTCGGCAGCTACCCGGCCAACGGTTTCGGGCTCTGCGACATGAGCGGCAACGTGTGGGAATGGGTCGCCGATTTCTACGCGCCGACACCTACCGCGGCGGTCCGCGCAAGAATCCCATCGGTCCTGGTGACGGCGCGCTGCGCCTCGTGCGCGGCGGGTCGTGGGTCACGCACGATGTGTCACAGCTGCGCTGCGCGCATCGCCACAAAGTCCCCCTCGACACCTATACCTATAGCGTCGGCTTCCGCGTCGCCTACTCAGGCGAGTAGACGGGAGATGCGCGATGCGGCTGAGGTCTGCGTCGTGCGCGGGTGGCCGCGGTACGGGCTGTACACTGGATGCGAGGTGATTGCCGTGCGCGTATCAACGATTGCCGCCCTCGTTCTGAGCACCATCCTTGCGCCGGCGGCGGTGAGCGCGCAGACCCAACCGGACGTTGTCGTCGTGACCGGCGAAGGGCTGGTCAAAGCGGCCCCCGACCAGGCGTGGGTGACGTTGGTTGCGGAGCATCGGGCGCGCAATTCGCGCGAGGCGCAGGCCCAGACCGCCCAGTCCATGACCGCGATTCAACAGAAGCTTGCGGCTGGCGGTATCGCGAAGGATGCGATTCGCACGATCGCGGCCGAACTGAACATCGACGCCGAGTGGGTCAACGGCCGGCAGGTGCCGAAGGGCTATGTCGCCCGCAACATCGTCGAGGTCCGAATCGACGACGTGACGAAGGTGGGCGAGGTGATGGATGCTCGCGGTCGCGAGCGGGGCGACTTCCGTCCAGGGCGTTCGCTTCGACGTGAAGCAGCGGGAGTCGCTCGAGCGCGACGCGCTGAAGCGCGCCACCGTCGACGCGCGGGCGCGCGCCGAGGCGGCCGCCGTCGGGGGCCGGCCGGACGATCGATCGGGTCACCCGCGTCGAAGAGCCCGGCACGCGTCCGATGCCGCCGCCGCAACCGATGATGATGATGCGGCAGTCGGCGGCAGCCGAGCAGGCGCAGACGCCGGTCGTCGCCGGCGAAATCGAGATCCGCGCCCACGTCACGCTGACCGCGACCTTGAAATGACGTGTTTCGCGGCGCGGCTTCAGCGCTGCGGCCTCCTTCCGCCTGGACCTGCCGTCTTGCCGTTCGTCCCATCTACGAGCGACAGGCTGCGCCACAGATACCACGCGGCGACAGATCGGTAAGGCCGCCACGGCTCGGCCATCTTGATCAGTCGCTTGCGGATCCGGCCGCTGCCGCAGACCGTAGATCCGCTGCGCGGCTTTCACCAGGCCGAGATCGTCGGCCGGAAAGATGTCGGGCCGCTTGAGACGGAACATCAGGAAGATCTCGGCGGTCCACACGCCGATGCCTTTGACGGCGACGAGCTGCTCCATCACCGTCTGATCGTCCTCTGTCGTGCAGCCGATCCAGCGGCAGCCGCTTCTCGACGACGTGCGCGGCGAGATCGCGGAGAAACGCAACTTTCGATCGACTGAAACCGGCGCCGCGGACGACGTCGTGGTCGAGCGCCAGCAGCCTGGCGGGATCGGGCAGGCGATCCGGCGGGAAGAGATCGCAGAAGCGCCCGAAGATGGTGTCGGCCGCCTTCACCGAGAGCTGCTGCGAGGCGATTGCCTCGGACAATGCCATGAACGGCGGCGTTTCAGGGATGTCCGCCAGCTTGCACGGGCCGACCTGCTTGATTACGGTGGCGAGCCGCGGATCGCGCCGCATCAAGTAGCGGCGCGCCTTCTCGTAATCGACTGGAGTCACGGCCGGCGATCCTACAATACCGTCGCCATGACTTCGATCCGCCTCGTGCTGGTGATCGTCTCCGTTGCCTGCTTCGCCGGTTCGCCCTACGCGCAACGCGCTGACCCCGCGAAGTGGGATGTGACCGCCCCGACTGGTCCCACGAGCACGGTGTCCTTCGAGACGAGCGAGGGGACCTGGATGAACGTCGACGTCAGCCCGGACGGCCGGCGACTGGTGTTCGATCTGCTCGGCGACCTCTACACGATGCCGATCGAAGGGCGGTCACCGGCCTGCCACGCGCATCCTGGGCGGCCCGGCCTTCGAGATGCAGCCGCGCTTCAGCCCTGACGGCAAGTCGGATCGCCTTCATCAGCGATCGCGGACGGGCTGTTGAACATCTGGATCAGCGAATGCCGACGGCAGCAACGCCCGTAACAGATCTCGAAAGAAGCAACGTGGTTGATCAACAGTCCGACCTGGGCGCCCGATGGCCAGTGCGATCTATGCGCGCCGGCACTTCGTGACGAGCGATCGCTTGGCGCCGGCGGAGATCTGGATGTTTCACGCCAGCCGGCGCCGATGGGCGTGCAGGTGACCGAACGCCCCAGCATCACAGAAGGACGCCGGCGAGCCGGCGCTCTCGGCTGACGGCCGCACGCTCTATTTCAGCCGACGGACGTCTCGCCCGGCCCGACTGTTCGACTACAACAGGATCCGTACGGCGTGATCTTCGCGATTCTCCGCCGCGACCTCGACGACCGGGCGCGAGCGGATGCTCACCGGACCGGCCCGGCGGTTCGATCGACGCCACGGGTCTCGCCCGACGGCAAGACGCTGGCGTTCATCCGCCGCGTGCGGCTCGAAGAGCGTGCTCTTCGTCCAGCGATCTCGAGACCGGCGCCGAGCGTCCCATCTTCGACGGCCTCGACCAGGATCTGCAGGAAGCTGGTCGATTCATGGCGTCTATCCGCAGTACGCCTGGACGCCCGACAACCGCGACATCGTGATCTGGGCGCAGGGAAGCTGTGGAGGGTTGACGTGGCCGCGAGCGAGGGCAACGGCGCGCCCATCGCCATTCCGCGCGCGCGGTCGAAGCAGACGGTGACCGAAGCGGTCCGATTCTCGCCGAAGTGTCCACGAAGAGCGTTTCGCCGTGCGCATGCTGCGCTGGCGTCACGCATCTCGCCCGACGGCACTGAGCGTCGCGTCTACAGCGCGCTGGGAAAGCATCTAGATCGAGACGCTCGGCGGCAGCGAGCCGCAGACGGCTGACACCGAACGACGGCGCGCCGTCGAACTCGTTCCGCCTGGTCGCGCTGACGGCCAGTCGATCGTGTTTACGACGTGGTCACGACAGCCTCGGCCGTGTGCGCGTCCGCGTACGTGTCGCGCCGATGGCAGCGGCGCGCGCGATTCGTGAGCGGCCGGGGCACTACGTCGAGCCGTCGTTCTCGCCCGACGGTCAGTCAGTCGTCTATCGCACGGTGAGGCCCGACGGCATCCGCAGCGTGACGCCGGACGGCGAGCACGCCGGCATCTTCGTCGTGCCGGTCAGACGGCGGCGTCGCCGTCGCTCGTCCGCGAGGGCGGCGTCGACCCGCAGTTCGATCACACCGGCACGCGCGATCGTACTTCCGCGAGCAGCGCGCGACAACCGCTTCATCCTCGCCAGCGTGACCAGGAGCGGCGGCGACGAAGTGGTCCACTTCAGTTCCGAGAACGCCACCGCCATCGTCCCGTCGCCCGACGGCAGATGGGTGGCGTTTGCCGAGCGCTGGCACGCGTCTACGTCATGGCGTTTCGCGCGCACCGGCCGGCCGGTGGATCTCGCGCCGCGCGCCACCGCGTTGCCGGTGGCATCAGATCTCGCGTGACGCCGGCTTCTTCCTGCACTGGTCCGCCGACAGCCGGCGAGTGCACTGGTCGCTCGGGCCGGAGCTCTTCACGCGCGATGTGCAGGCGAGCTTCCCGTTCCTCGAAGGGCGGCACCGAGGCGGCTGCGAGCCCGAAGCGACGGGCGTCGCGATCGGCTTCGACCGACGAAAGCCGACGTGCCGACGGCGACGATCGCCCTCACCGGCGCGCGCGTCATCACGATGGCCGGCGCCGCAGGTGCTCGACAACGCCACCGTCGTCGTCGAGGGCAATCGCATCCGGCCGTCGGCCGGCAGCGTCGCGTGCCGATTCCCGCCGGCGCCACGCGCGTCGACGTCGCGCGGCAAGACCATCATCCCCGGACTCATCGACGCCCACGCGCATCGTCGGCGGCGAGGGCGATGGCCTTGCTCGCGGAAACCAGCTGGCCGCTGCTCGCCAATCTTGCGTTCGGCGTGACGACGCTCGCACGACCCGTCGAACGACACCGGAACGGTCTTCACCAACAGCCGAGATGATCCGCGCTGGCGCGAAGCTCGGGCCGCGGCTCTACTCGACCGGCACGATCCTCTACGGCGCCGAATCGCCCTTCAAAGCCGCGATCGAGAACTACGACGATGCGGTCTCGCATTTGCGGCGGCTCAAGGCGGCGGGCGCCTGGTCGGTGAAGAGCTACAACCAGCAGCGCCGCGACGTCGCGTCAGATGATTCTCAAGGCGGCGCGCGAGCTGCAGATGAACGTCGTGCCCGAGGGCGGATCGCTCCTCTATCATGACCTCGACGATGATCACCGATGGCCACACGACCATCGAACACTCGCTGCCGGTCGCGCACTCTATCAGGACATCATCGGCCTCTTGGCGAAGACCAAGGTCGCCTACACGCCGACGCTCATCGTCGGCTTCGGCGGGTTGTCGGGCGAATACTTCTGGTACGAGCGCGACAACGTCTGGGAGCACAAGCGGCTCCTGACCTTCGTGCCGCGCGACGTCGTCGATGCCCGCTCGCGGCGGCGGATCAAGGCGGCTGGCGACGACGACTTCAATCACGTCAGCATCGCGAAGCAGCGCGAAGCGGCTCGCCGACGCCGGCGTGACGATCAACACGGGCGCGCACGGGCAGCTGCAGGGCCTGGGCGCGCACTGGGAGATCTGGATGCTGGCGCAGGGCGGCATGAGCCCGCTCGACGCGCTCCGCACCGGCACGATCAACGCCGGCGAAATCGCTCGGCCTCGACCAGGAGCTGGGATCGATCGAGACCGGCAAGCTCGCCGACCTCGTCGTGCTCGACCGCAACCCGCTCGAGAACATCCGCAACACCGACTCGGTGTCGATGGTGATGGTGAACGGCCGGCTCTACGACGCGGCCACGTTGAACGAGACTGCCAGCGGCACGCGCAAGCGCGGCCCGCTCTACTGGGAGCGCTGATCGCTGCGCTCGATGCCGGCCGTCCAGTTCAGCACCATCGTGAACGGCAACGTTCGGTCGTCCTCGATCGGCGTCATGAACAGAAACGAGCCGTCGCGGCTGACGTCGTACAGATTGCGGGCTTCGTACCAGCTCGGTGGAACGCCGGTGTCAAAGAGCGGCACGGCCATCTCGTGGCGAAGGCCATTGCCGGCTTGACCGGCACCGCCATGAGTCGGCGATCGGCCGCGATGTAGAAGAGTTCCTGGCCATCGCCGCGCCACCGAGGGTCGCCCCCGCCACTCGTCGACACCTGCCACTTCTGTTGTCCCGGTGACGGGAAGCTCTGGACGTAGACCTCTTCCTGCCCCGACGTGTTCGACGTGTAGGCAATCCAGCGGCCGTCAGGAGAGATCTGCCCCTGATACTCGTTGGCTTTCGTGCGCAGGAGCGGTGTCGGCACGCGATCGCCTGAGATAGGCAAGAGCCACAGGTCCGTGTGCATTTCTGGATCGAACGCCGCAAATACGAGGAGGCGTCCGTCTCGAGACCATGACTGGGCGACCGGGTTCATCCCTTCCGACGGGAGGAGCACGTCTACGCCATGTTCGACGCTGAGATCGCGCATGTACAGCTCGAGCGTGCCGCGTCGCTCCGACGAATACACGAGGCTGCGGCCATCGGGCGACCACACCGGCCCCCAGTCTGCGGCCGGATCGGTCGTGAGTTGCGATCGTGTGCCTGTGTCGCGATCCACCATCCAGATGTCAGCGCGCACGTTGTCGGTGCCGTAGCCAAACCGCTTCGACGGGTTCGGATCGAAAAGGGCGACGGCCAGTCGGCGCTCGTCAGGCGAGAGTGCCGGTTCGTAATACTCTGCCGGCGCATCGACCAGCGCTGACCGCGGGTGTACGCGATCGTGCCAGACGAGACGGTTTGCCGGCGATTGCCTGGTGCGATAGACGAGCACGCCATTCTCGGACACGGCGAAATCGGCCTTGTGATCGAATGAGCCGGGTTGCTGCACCTTGTCCACGAGCGTGATTGGATCACCGGACAGCACCAGTCGGTCGTCGTCGAACGGCTGTGCGAGGAGCTGCCGATCGCGCGCGAAGATCAAGAGGCCATCGCGCGTGTAAGCGACATTCGATGCAAACGGGAAGAGCTGTTTCCCGATCGCGCCGTCGAGCGAGCCGACGGCCAGGAAATGGTTCTCCGGCGTGTTGCTGTCGGCAAGATAGAGGAAGCGGTTTCCGTCCGGGAGAAACTCCGGCCACACGTGTCCGCGTTGGTTGGGACGATCGACAGCCGTCACGGCGACGGGATTACCGCCATCCGCGGCGACCTGGAAGAGGGGGCCTTCGCGGCCGGGCGCGAACACGATGCGCCCCTGACGATTCCATGAGCCGCCTCGCCCTTCAGGCGCGTCGCACACGACGCGCGGGCTGCCGCCATCGACGCGCACCGTCCAGAGCCTGCCGCCGGCGAAGAACCCGATCGCATCGCTGGTGGGCGACCAGAACGGGAATGCCGCCCCTTCTGTGTCCGGCAAGGCATGGGGAACCACGTCGTCTTGGGAGCGCAACCAGAGCAGGCCGTCTCCACCGTTGCTCGTCGAAGTCGCCGTGAAGGCGAAATAACGCCCATCAGGCGACAAGCTGACCGCGCCGAAAGCCGTCGCGTGCGGCGGGGCAATCGAGAAGCGTCGCTCGGCTCCATCTGACGTGTCCCGGGTGCGAACCCACAGCAGCGAACCCAGCGTCAGCGTCGAAAGCAGGAGGACTGCGGCGACAGCCCAGCCGGCGGCGGGCCGCCGTCGCCCCCGTTCGCCTCGCCGTTCGCTCTCCCCGTTCGCCGCCGCGCGTTCGACAAGGTGGTTGCGTCGGCCCGCCCACCAGGTATCGATCTCGTTCTTATAGGCGTAGACCGAGTCGCGCCGTTCGTGGAGATGGCGATGGACCGGCAGCCCCTCGCGCTTTTCCCATCGCCGCACGGTCGTGACATCGCGCTTCAGATAGGCGGCGATCTCCTTCCAGGAGTCGAGCCGTTCCAGGACGCCAGAGCGATCCGCCGAGTCGAGGTCATCGCCAGCCACAGTGACCTTCCTGTGATGCGAGATACGGCCGCTTCGAGGGTCTGCAGTCTACTCCCCAGTCACGGCCACGGCCAGCGATTCGTCACGTGTTCGCCAGACCCGCTGTCACCCCAGGGGCATTAGGAGGCACCTGCCGATGCCCGCTCGTGCCCGTTGCCTCCATACGGGCGACGGCCGTCTATGAGCGCATGAAGCTCGACACCATCCAGACCCATCTGCTCGTCGTGGTGCGGAGCGCGGCCGCTCTTTGTGCCGTCGCCGCCTTTTTCTGGACTGCGGACCCGCGCACCCTCAACGCGCAGTCCCCGTCGTGCCGCGTGACCACGGCGAATGGCGATATCCAGGGCGCCCTTCGCGGCGCCACCTGCACATACTTGACCATCCCCTATGCGGCAGCCCCAACCGGGAATCTTCGATGGCGTCCCCCGCAGCCGCGCGCGCCGTGGGCGCCGATCACGCTGGATGCGACGGTGCTGCGCCAGTGCCCGCAACTCAACATCAACACCGGCGCCATTCAGGGCATGGAGGACTGCCTGGCACTCAACGTCTGGGCCCCGGCCGCGACATGCCGGGCGCCCCGCTCCCGGTCCTCGTCTGGCTCCACACGGGCGGCTTCCAGGCGGCCAACGCGAACTTTCCCGCGAGTGACGGGCCGCGATTCGCGGCGGAGCGAGGCGCCGTTGTCGTCGCGCCGAACTACCGGCTTGGCCCCCTCGGCTTCCTCGCTCACGCGCCCTCAGCTCGAGGACCCGAACTATCCCTCGTCCGGCAACTATGGGCTCGCCGATCAGCGCGCGGCGCTCCGGTGGGTCCGGCAGAACATCGCCGCCTTCGGGGGAGATCCTCGAACGTGACACTGGCGGGCACGTCGGCCGGCGCGAGAGCACCAGCCTGCATCTCGTCTCGCCTGCCAGCCGCGGGCTGTTCCAGCGCGCCATCATTCAGAGCGGGATCAGCGACCACGGCGAGCGTCCACCACGGCTGAGGGTGAAGACCAGGGCGACGCAGCTCGCCACCGCGATCGGGTGCACGAATCCTGCAGCGAGTGGTGACGTGCCTGCGCATCGAGATCTCGATCGATCTCGTGCTTGCGCGCCCTGCCTCATCGGCAGGCGCAAATTCTCGAGGACCGGCCGCGTGGACTGGGAGCCGTTGGTCGACGGTTTCGAGGTTCCGGACCAGCCGCGCGACCTGCTTCGACGCGGGCAGTTCAGCCGCGTGCCGACCATCATCGGCGCCAACGGTGACGAGGGTTGGACGTTCGTCGATCGAAGCTTTCCCTCGGTGCTGGATGCGCTGCAGTACCGAGCGCAGCCGTGCGCACCGAGTTCGGCATGGATGCCGATGCGATCCTCCGGCTGTATCCGGCTTCGCCATTCCCGACGGCGAAGGACGCGCTCGCCCGGTTGACGGGCGACGCCGAGTTCGTGTGCGAGGCACGCCGAACCGCCCGCGCGATGCACCACGTGACGGTGCGCCGGTGTTCTTCTATTCCTTCGAATATCGCCGTCGAGGGCATCTTGGCCGGCCGTCCGTTTCATGGGCTCGAGTCGAATCGTGCTTTCGGCAACAACTTCGCGTCACGCCGTCGGGCGCACTGTCCTGACGCCGCGCTGACCAGTCGCGTCTACGAGACGATGAGCACGTTCTGGCGCCGCTTCATCGAAACTGGCGACCCCAATCCGCGCGGCGTTCCGGAGCAATGGCCGCCCTACCGGTCGCTCGACCGCAAGCCGCGGTCGATCCGTCGCGATCGAGCCGTCACTTCGTGTTCGCGGATCGCCCCGGCGTGGCGAGCTACCTGCGCGACTCCCAGTGCAACTTCTGGGAATCGTTCTTCTTCCGCTCGGTGCTTGGCGCCAGTTCCGGCAGTCGCCCGATAGGAGGATCCGCCAGTGAAGGGAATTGCCCTGCTCTGCGTAGCGTCACTGGCGATGCTGGCATGCAGCGAATCGGGCCGGACATTCCGGCTGCCGACGACGCCCACCGACGGCAACGCCGCAAACACCGACCGCGCCGCCCGCCACCCGCGGCGCGGCCAGTGCCGCCGCGTCGCCTCCGACTTCACGCGCATCGAAGTCGGGCAAACGATCGATCGCATCATTGGCGACGCCGCCACCCGAGTGCCTCGAGGAACCGGGCTGGCCCTGCCAGTACTTCCGTTGACAGCGCCCGCGAGCGGGACGCTGACATTACCTTGCGCTATGTCCCGGACACCCAGCCCCCCGGAAGGTTCGGCCCGCAAGGCGTCGACGTGACGCTCGAGGGGCGTCACGGTCAGGTCTGGGCGCAGCAGTGGAGCCCCACCAGCGCAATCCTGACCGCGCCGGTGACGAGCGGCGAGGAGTATCAGATCGTGCTCTGGTACACATTTCCAAGGCTCGAGTACGAGCTGACGGTCGCCTTGCAGTAGCCGCGGTAGAGATCAGGGATTAGGGGCGGCGACATCTGGTATATATTGGACCTCTTAGGTCGGATATATGACGTCGCCCTGTGCGGCCCCGGATCGGACCCGGGGCCTGTCGATCCTCAATGCGATCGGCAACACCCCGCTCCTGCGGCTGCCGGCAATCGAACGTTCCTTGCCGGGGGTCGAGCTCTACGCCAAGGCGGAATGGCTCAATCCCGGCGGATCGGTCAAGGACCGGCCGGCCCGGCGGATGGTCTGCGAGGCGCTCGAACGCAGCCAGCTGGGCGAGGGGAAGCGTCTCCTCGACGCCACGTCCGGCAACACCGGCATCGCCTACGCGATGATCGGCGCTGCCCTCGGATTTGGCGTGACGCTCTGCGTGCCCGAGAACATCACCCCGGAACGGCGGCGGATCCTCACGGCGTACGGCCCGGAGCTCGTGTTCACCAACCCGCTCGAAGGCTCGGACGGCGCGATTCGTGAAGCGCGGCGCCGTTTCGCGGCCGATCCCGATCGCTACTTCTATCCAGACCAGTACAACAACGCGTTCAACTGGCGCGCCCATTACGACTCGACGGCGCCCGAGATCTGGGAGCAGACCGACGGTCGGATCACGCATTTCATCGCCGGGCTCGGGACGAGTGGCACTTTCGTCGGCACCGCGCGGCGGCTCCGCGAGCTGAAACCCTCGGCGACCCTGATTTCGCTGCAGCCCGACGGGCCGCTCCACGGGCTCGAGGGCCTCAAGCACATGGCGTCGGCGATCGTGCCCGGTATCTATGACACGGCGGTGGCAGATCGCGATCTCGGCGTCTCGACCGAGGACGCGTACGTCATGACGCGGCGCCTCGCCGCCGAAGAGGGACTGCTGGTCGGCATCTCGAGTGGCGCGGCGCTGGCCGGCGCGTTTCGCGTGTTCGCCGCGGAAGCACCGGCGGCGCCGGCAGTCGTTGTCATGATCTTTCCGGACGGCGGCGAGCGCTACTTGTCCGAGTCGTTCTGGGCGGAGGAGCGCTGATGGCGGCTGACGCTCAATGCCGCGGTGGTGGCGTCGATCCGCGATCACGGCCGCGATACGTATCCCAACGAATGCTGCGGCGCCCTGCTCGGACGGGACGGCGTCGTGGTCGAGACCTTCGCGTTGCCCAACACGACCGAAGAGGGCCCGCGGCGGCGATTTCTCGTGCGGCCGTCCGACTATCGCGCGGCCGAAGCGCGCGCGACCGCGGGCGGCCACGAGCTGCTCGGCTTTTATCACTCGCACCCGGATCATCCCGCGCGCCCGTCGCAGTACGACCTCGATCACGCGTGGCCGTCGTTCTCCTACATCATCATTTCGGTGGGTGATGGAGAACCCGGCGCGCTCACCTCGTGGCGGCTTCGTGAGGATCGCTCGCAGTTCGATCCCGAAGACGTCATTGCTCCTGCGTAATCGTCGAGAGAATCCAACGCCATGCCTGTCAAAATCCACATTCCCACGCCGCTCCGGCCCTACACCGACAAGCTCGACGTCGTCGAACTCGACGGCGCGACGATCGGCGAGCTCCTGGGCAATCTGACGACCAGGTTCTCGGGGCTGAAGCAGCATCTCTATAACGATCAGGGCAAGCTGCGGAGCTTCGTCAACGTCTATGTCAATGACGAAGACATCCGCTATCTGCAGAAGGATCAAACGCCGCTCAAGTCGGGGGATAGCGTCAGCATCATTCCGTCGGTGGCCGGCGGGACCGGTGCGGTCGCGGCGCCACCGGCGCTGCCGCAGTTGTCCGCCGACGAGGTCCGCCGCTACAGCCGTCACTTGATCCTTCCTGAAGTCGGCATGGACGGCCAGCGCGCGCTCAAGGCCGGCAAGGTGTTGTGTATCGGCGCGGGCGGGCTTGGATCGCCGGCGGCGATGTACCTCGCGGCGGCCGGCGTCGGCACGCTGGGCATCGTCGATTTCGACGTGGTCGATACCAGCAACCTGCAGCGGCAGTTGCTGCACAGCACGCCCGACGTGGGCCGGCCGAAGCTCGACTCGGCGAAGGATCGACTGCACGCGCTCAACCCGCACGTGGAGATTCAGACCTACGAGACCGCCCTCAGCTCGGAGAACGCGCTGAAGCTGTTCGAGCCGTACGACGTCATCCTCGACGGCACCGACAACTTTCCGACGCGCTACCTGGTCAACGACGCCTGCGTGATTCTCGGCAAGCCCAACGCCTACGGCAGCATCTTCCGGTTCGAAGGGCAGGCGTCGGTGTTCGCGACCAAGGACGGGCCGTGCTACCGCTGCTTGTACCCGGAGCCGCCACCGCCGGGGCTCGTGCCGAGCTGCGCCGAAGGCGGCGTGCTTGGCGTCCTGCCGGGCATCATCGGGACGATCCAGGCCACCGAAGCGATCAAGTTGCTTCTCGGCAAGGGCGAACCGCTCATCGGCCGCTTTCTGATTTACGACGCCCTGCGCATGCGCTTCCGCGAGTTGAAGCTGCGGAAGGATGCGGACTGCCCGGTGTGCGGCACGCACCCGACGGTCACCGAGCTCATCGATTACGAGCAGTTCTGTGGGGTGGGGCCGAAGGCGGAGGAGCATGTGGAAACGACAACCGACGAGATGACGCCGAAGGAATTGAAAGAGCGGCTCGATCGTGGCGAACCGATCGTTGTCGTCGACGTGCGCGAACCGCAGGAATACCAAATCAATCGCATTGCCGGCTCGACGTTGATTCCACTGGGCGAACTGCCCCAGCGGTATCAGGAGCTCGACCAGACGGCGGCGATCGTCTGCCAGTGCAAATCGGGCGTGCGGAGCGCGAAGGCTACCGGCTTCCTGCGCTCGATCGGGTTCAAGAACGTCCGCAACCTGCAGGGCGGCATCCTCGGCTGGATTGATCAGGTCGACCCGAGCCAGCCCAAATATTGATGGGCAGTGGGCTAGTGGGGCCAAGGGGCAGCGGGGTTCAGGTCGTGAACGTGAATCGGTCCGTTCACGATTCAGACCTGCCCCTGCGATTTTTCTCCGGATCTACGGTTTCGTGACAAACTAGGACCAACTAGGTCGGATTTACAGACGAGTCACGAACGAGCAAGGACCACGCATGCTCAGGCTGTCGAAAAAGGCGGATTACGCCCTGATGGCGATGAAACACCTGGCGACCCGTCAGGACGCCGCCGCATCGTGCAGCGCCCGGGAGATTGCCGAGGCCTACGAAATTCCGCTCGAGCTGCTGGCCAAGGTGCTTCAGCGGCTGGTCCGGGCGCGCCTGTTGGTATCGGTGCAAGGGACGCGCGGCGGCTATCGACTCGGCCGGACCGCGGCGTCGATTCCGGTGGCCGACGTCATCCAGGCCGTCGACGGTCCGGTGACCGTGACAGCCTGCTCGCCCGACGACCATCGCTGCGAGCAGTACTCGAAGTGCAGCATCCGCGATCCGCTGTGGAAGATTCGCGGCCGCATTCTCGAGGCGCTGACGACGGTCAGCGTGGCGGAATTGGCCGCCGACCCCGATGCGACGCCGCCCGAACCACCGACGGTGTCGCGGATGACGTTCGTTACTGGAAACTGACGCTTATCAGTTTCCAGTGTCAGTTTCCAGTTCAAAGGGCCGGGTTGCCGAGAGTGGCACTGAGGCCCCTTTTGAACTGTTAACTGGAAACTGAAAACTGACAGGTCTCTCTGATGATTTACCTGGACCACCACGCCACGACCCCAACCGACCCCGCGGTCGTGACGGCGATGGTCCCGTACTTCACGGAGGTCTTCGGCAACGCGGCGAGCCGGCAGGTACCGGTTCGGTTGGGACGCGCAGGCGGCGGTCGATCGGGCTCGGGCTCAGGTCGCCGCGCTCATCGGCGCTGACGCGAAGGAGATCGTGTTCACGAGCGGCGCGACCGAGGCGAACAACCTCGCGCTCAAGGGCGTGCTGGAGATCAGCAAGGCGACGCGGCCGCATGTCGTCACGGTGGCGACCGAGCACAAGTCGGTGCTCGACACGTGCGCGCGGTTGGAGCGCGACGGCTGCACGGTGACGGTGCTGCCGGTCGAGCCCGACGGTCGGATTGATTTGGAGCGGTTGCGGAGCGTGGTCACCGATCGCACCGCGGTTGTCAGCGTGATGGCCGCCAACAACGAGATTGGGGTATTGGCACCGCTGGCGGAGATTGCGGGGATCGCGCACGACAAGGGCGCGCTCCTGCACACCGACGCGGTGCAGGCGGTGGGGAAAGTGCCGTTCGACGTCAGCGCCGGCGTCGATGTCGCGTCGTTGACGGCGCATAAGTTGTACGGGCCGAAGGGCGTGGGCGCGATGTACGTCCGCCGCAAGCCGCGACGGGTGTTGGTCGCTTCGCAGATGGACGGCGGCGGTCACGAGCGCGGCATGCGGTCGGGCACCTTGAACGTCCCGGGCATCGTCGGGTTTGGGGAAGCCGCGGCGATGGCGGCGCGGGAGATGCCGGCTGAAGCCGAGCGGCTACGGTCTTTGCGCGATCGCCTGCTGACGGGTCTTCGTCGTGAGCTGCCCGATCTGATCGTCAACGGGACGTTGGATCAGCGACTGCCGGGAAACCTCAACGTGAGCTTCCCGGGTGTGGATGGCGAGCCGTTGCTGGTGAGCCTCTGCGAGGACATCGCCGTGTCGTCGGGAGCCGCGTGCACGGCCGCGGAACCGTCGCATGTGTTGAAGGCGCTTGGACGAAAGACCGGGCTCGCACTTGCGTCGCTCCGGTTCGGCTTGGGCCGCCGTACGTCGGAGGCCGAGATCGACACGGCGATCGCGCGCGTCGCCGAGGTCGTGACGCGGCTGCGGGCGATGGCGCCGGCGTAGGGCAGGTCGGGCGGGTCAGGCAGGTAGGGCGGGTAGGAGCGCGGATGCGTTACTCACCGGCTGTTCTCGAGCGGGTTCGCGATCCGAAGCACGTCGGCTGGATGCCGCGCGACGCCGAGGACGTTGGGACGGGCGAGGCGGGCACTCTGGACTCGGGCACGATGACCCGCATCCAGGTCCGCATCGATCGAGCATCGGGTCGGATCAGCGAGGCGGTATTCAAGGTGTTCGGGTGCAGCGCGGCGATTGCCAGCGCGAGCCTGGTCACCGAGCGGTTGCAGGGTGCGGCGATCGAGTCGGCGTCCGACATGGACGCGTTGGCGATCGTCGCCGAGTTGGAGTTGCCCGTCGAACGGGCCAGCGTGGCGGCGATGGCAACGGCAGCCGCGCGGCACGCGATTGAGGACTGGAAGCGGAAACATGATCGAGATTTCCGATAGCGCGGCGCGGGTCATCAAGCGGCAGCTGGCCAGGAACGGCTTGCCGGACGCCGGAGGTCTGCGGGTCGCGGTCAAGGCCGGCGGCTGCTCCGGCTTCAGCTACATCTTCGGCTGGGACAAGGAACCGCGCCCGACCGATCAGATTTTCGAAGGCGCTGACGGCGCGCGGATCTTCGTCGATCCGCGAAGCCTGAAATTGCTCGACGGCACGGTGCTCGATTTCGACGAGGACAACCTGCTGGCGACGAGCTTCACGTTGAAGAACCCGCATGCGAAGAGCACGTGTGGGTGCGGGGAGAGCTTCTCCGCGTAAAGAGCCGTTAGTTACAAGTTACAAGTTCAAAGTTCCAAGTGGACCGCTGGGCTCGAACCCGGACGCGGAACGTAGAACAAAACTTTGAACTTGTAACTTGTAACTTGTAACTGACACCGAAGGAACCCATGAGCACGTCAACTGACGTCATCGAACAACTCGCGAATACCGAATACAAGTACGGCTTCGTCACCGACGTCGAGCAGGACATCGTCCCCAAGGGCCTCAGCGAGGACGTCGTTCGCCTGATTTCCGAGAAGAAGGGCGAGCCCGAGTGGCTGCTCGAGTGGCGGCTGAAGGCCTATCGCGCGTGGCTCAAGATGACCGAGCCGAGCTGGCAGAACGTCAAGTACGCCCCGATCGACTACCAGAACATCAGCTACTACGCGGCGCCGAAGGAGAAGAAGTCGCTCGGCAGCATGGACGAGGTCGACCCCGAGATCCGGGCGACCTTCGACAAGCTGGGGATTCCGCTCATCGAGCAGCAGCTGCTGGCTGGCGTCGCGGTCGACGCCGTGTTCGATTCGGTGTCGGTGGCGACGACCTTCCGCGAGAAGCTCGCCAAGCTCGGGATCATCTTCTGCTCGTTCTCCGAGGCGGTGCGCGAGCATCCCGACCTCGTGCGGCAGTATCTCGGCTCGGTGGTGCCCTACACCGACAACTTCTTCGCCACCCTGAACTCGGCGGTGTTCAGCGACGGCAGCTTCGTCTACGTGCCCAAGGGCGTGCGCTGCCCGATGGAGCTCTCGACCTATTTCCGGATCAACGCGAAAGATACCGGACAGTTCGAGCGGACGCTGATCGTCTGCGACGAGGGCGCGACGGTGAGCTACCTCGAGGGCTGCACCGCGCCGAAGCGTGACGAGAACCAGCTGCACGCCGCGGTCGTCGAGCTCGTGACGCTCGAGAACGCCACCATCAAGTATTCGACCGTCCAGAACTGGTACCCCGGCGACAAGAACGGCGTCGGCGGGATCTACAACTTCGTGACCAAGCGCGGGCTGTGCAAGGGTCGCAGCTCGAAGATCACCTGGACCCAGGTCGAGACCGGCTCCGCCATCACCTGGAAGTACCCGAGCTGCATCCTCCAGGGCGACGACTCGGTCGGCGAGTTCTACTCGGTGGCGGTGACCAACAACTTCCAGCAGGCCGACACCGGCACGAAGATGATCCACCTCGGGAAGAACACCCGCAGCACGATCGTCTCGAAGGGCATCTCGGCCGGGCGCGGACAGAACACCTACCGCGGCGCCGTGAAGATCGGGAAGAACGCCGCCCACGCGCGCAACTATTCGCAGTGCGACTCGCTGCTCATCGGCGATCGCTGCGGCGCCCATACCTTCCCGTATCTGGAGATCAAGAACACCTCGGCGAGCGTCGAGCACGAAGCCTCGACCTCGAAGATCGGCGAGGACCAGATCTTCTACTGCGAGCAGCGCGGCATCGCGAAGGAAGACGCCATCAACATGATCGTGAGCGGCTTCTGCAAGGAAGTCTTCCGCGAGCTGCCGATGGAATTTGCGGTCGAGGCGCAGAAGCTGTTGGGGATCTCTCTGGAAGGGTCGGTTGGCTGACCATTCGGGCACGGATGCCATCAAGAACTAGCCACGAAGACACGAAGGCCACGAAGAATTTTCTAACGTTCAAACCTTCGTGTTCTTCGTGCCTTCGTGGCGAGCTTTACAGTCCGGTAAGCGAACCTCTGTTGTGACTTGAAACGAATTCATATATGTCCATGCTGGAAGTCAAGAATCTGGAAGTGAAAGCGGAGGACAAGCAGATCCTCCGCGGCGTCAACCTCACCGTGAACAAGGGCGAGGTCCACGCCATCATGGGACCCAATGGGTCGGGCAAGAGCACGTTCGCGCGCGCGCTGGCCGGTCATCCGGGCTACGAGGTCACGAGCGGCGAGGTCCTCTACAACGGCAAGGACCTGCTCGACATGGATCGCCGGCGAGCGCGCCCGCGAAGGCGTGTTCATGGCGTTCCAGTACCCGGTGGAGATCCCGGGCGTGAACAACGCCTACTTCCTGAAGGCCGCCCTCAACGCGCGCCGCAAGCAGCAGGGGATCGAGGAGATGGACGCCATCGATTTCATGACGTTCATCAAGCAGAAGGCGCGCCAGCTGCAGGTCGACGAGGCCATGCTGCAGCGGTCGGTCAACGAGGGCTTCTCCGGCGGCGAGAAGAAGCGCAACGAGATCTTCCACATGGCGGTGCTCGAACCGGCCCTCGCCATCCTCGACGAAACCGATTCGGGGCTCGACATCGACGCGCTCAAGATCGTGTCGAGCGGCGTCAACGCCATGCGATCGCCCGACCGCGCGTTCATCGTCGTCACCCACTACCAGCGGCTGCTGAACTACATCGTCCCCGACTTCGTGCACGTCTTGAGCGAGGGACGGTTGGTCCGCTCCGGCGGGCGCGAGCTCGCGCTCGAGCTCGAGGAAAAGGGCTACGGCTGGCTCGAAACTGCCGGAGCAAGGGGCTGAGCATGTCGCCAGTCGCCGAACGTCTCGAGGGCGTGCTCGCCGAACATGCCCGATTCATGAAGGGTCGCGGCGCCGCCGCGCCGGTATGGCTGCGCGAGCTCCGAGAACGCGCCGCTTCCCGGTTCGCGGCCGCCGGATTTCCGACGGTTCGCCAGGAGGCGTGGCGCTTCACGAATGCCGCGCCGATCGCCGACGCCGGGTTCCGGCTGGCCGAGAAGCAGCCGACCAACGCCGCGCAGCTGATGGCGCGGGTGCGGTTGTCCGAGACCGAAGCCCGCATCGTGATCCTGAATGGCCGCTTCGCGCCGGAGCTGTCCGACGTCGCCACGAAAACGCCGGGCCTGCTGGCCGGCAGCCTCGCCACGGCCGTCGCGCACAATCGGCCCGAGTGCGCGTTCCTGAGCCAGGTGTGGGAGCACACGCCGTTCATCGCGCTCAATACCGCGTTTCTGGAAGACGGGGCGTTCATCGTGATTCCCGCAAACGCCATCGTCGAGCGGCCGATCCACGTGATCGTGATCACCGGCGAGGCCGGCCGCGCGATGGCGCATCCGCGGACGCTGATCGCGGCGGGCGCGAACAGTCAGGCGCGCGTCGCCATGACGTTCCTCGGCGCCGCGGGCGAAACGCACTTCACCAACACCGTCACCGAAGTGACCGTGGGCGAGAACGCCGTGCTGGACGTGTACACGGACCAGCGCGAGACCGACACCGCCTATCACGTCGCGGCGATCAGCGTTCACCTGCAGCGCAGCGCGACCTTCCGTTCGCGGGCGGTGACGCTCGGCGGCAAGCTCCTCCGCAACGACATCTCGGCAATCCTCGCCGGCGAGGGCGCGCACTGCGCGCTCGACGGCTGCTACCTCGTCGACGGCGATCGTCTCGTCGACAACCACACGACCATCGATCACGCCACGCCGCACTGCACCAGCCACGAGCTCTACAAGGGCATCCTCGACGGCAAGGCGCGCGCGGTGTTCAACGGCCGCATCATCGTTCGCGAGGATGCGCAGAAGACAGACGCCAAGCAGACCAACCGGGCGCTGCTGCTCTCCGACGAGGCGCAGGTCAACTCGAATCCGCAGCTCGAAATCTTCGCCGACGATGTGAAGTGCACGCATGGCGCGGCGATCGGACAGCTCGACGAGGAGGCGCTGTTCTATCTGCAGGCGCGCGGCCTGACCAGGCGCGACGCCCGCGACATGCTCATTCACGCCTACGCGGGCGAGGTGCTCGAAGGCATCGCGATCGAGTCGCTGCGCCACCAGCTCGAGCGGGAACTCTTCATGCAATTGGATAGAGACCTTGCCGACCACAAAGCTTGAAACCTCTGCCAGCCGATCTCCAGGCCCGGCTGAAGCCGAGCCCCACAACCAGGTGGTAGCGCCGGGCTTCAGCCCGGCCTTTGATATCGGCTCGATTCGGGCACAGTTCCCGATCCTGCGCGAACTCGTGCACGGCAAGCCGCTGGTCTATCTCGACAGCGCCAACACGAGCCAGAAGCCGGAAGCGGTGTTGCGCGCCCTCGACGACTACTATCGCCACGCCAACGCCAACATCCATCGGGCCACGCATCTGCTGAGCGAGCGCGCGACCCAGGCGTACGAGGGCACCCGCGCCAAGGCCGCGCGCTTCATCAATGCGCCCGACGCCAAGACCATCGTCCTGACGACCGGAACGACCGACGGGATCAACCTGGTGGCGCAAACCTACGGGCGGTCGAACCTGAAGCCCGGCGACGAAGTGCTGCTGTCGTGGCTGGAACACCACTCGAACATCGTGCCGTGGCAGATCCTGTGCGAGCAGACCGGCGCGCTGCTGCGGGTGGCGCCGATCGACGATCGCGGCGAGATCGATCTCGAGGCCTATCACGCGTTGCTCTCACCGCGGACGAAGATCGTCGCGGTTGGCCACGTGTCGAACGCGCTCGGTACGATCAATCCCGTTCGCGAGATGATTGCTGCCGCGCACGCGGCCGGCGCGGTGGTCCTCGTCGACGGCGCGCAGGCGGTGCCGCACCTGGTCGTCGACGTCCAGGCCCTCGACTGCGATTTCTACGTGTTCTCGAGTCACAAGATGTTCGGGCCCACCGGCACCGGCATCCTCTACGGCCGCCGCGAGCTGCTCGAGGCGATGCCGCCGTATCGCGGTGGCGGCGACATGATCGCGTCGGTCACCTTCGAGAAGACGACATACAACGTCGTCCCCTACAAGTTCGAAGCGGGGACGCCGAACATCGCCGGCGTCGTCGGTCTCGGCGCGGCCATCGACTACCTCGACACGATCGATCGGACCGCCGCGCTGGTCCACGAAGACGAGCTGCTGGCATATGCCACGGCTCGCGTCCGCGAGATCCCGGGGACGCGCATCGTTGGTGAAGCGCGCGAGAAGACCGGCGTGTTGTCGTTCGTCATCGACGGCGTCCACCCGCACGACGCCGGGACGATTCTCGACCGCGAGGGCGTGGCGGTCCGGACCGGACAGCACTGCGCGCAGCCGGTGATGGATCGCTTCGGCATCACCGCGACGATTCGCGCGTCGCTCGCCATCTATAACACTCGCGAGGACATCGAGGCCTTGGTTGTCTCGCTGGCGCGGGTCCGAGAGGTGTTCGGGTAATGTCCGAGCTGACCGATCTCTACCAGGAGGTCATCCTGGACCATAACCGGCGGCCGCGGAACTTCCGGACGATCGAGGCCGCCAGCCGCAAGCAGGAGGGCTACAACCCGCTCTGTGGCGACCGGCTGACCCTGTATGTCGCGCTCGACGGCGACCGGATCAGCGACCTCGCCTTCCAGGGCACGGGATGTGCCATCTCGAAGGCGTCGGCGTCGCTGATGACCGAGGCGCTCAAGGGCAAGACCGTTGACGAGGCCCGCGCCCTGTTCGATCGATTTCACGATATGGTGACCTCGGCGCCTGAGAGCGAGGCGCCCGACCTTGGCAAGTTGTCGGTGCTCTCCGGAGTTCGCGAGTTTCCGACCCGCGTCAAGTGCGCGAGCCTGGCGTGGCATACGTTGAAGGCCGCGGTCTCGGACGCGGGCGCCGGGCCGGTTTCGACAGAGTAAAAACTGGCAGTTTCCAGAATGACCAACCGACGGTTTCTAACTGTGCACAACATCAGCAACTCGCCCGAAGACTCGCCGGCCAACGCGCTCAGTCAGGCCATCGACGACGTGGTGCCCGATCCGGTCAAGATGGCCGAGATCCGACCCCTGGTGCTCGACGCCTTGGCGACCGTCTACGACCCGGAGATCCCGGTCAACATCAAGGAAATGGGGCTCATCTACGACGTCCTTGTCGATAAGGACGGCCAGGTGGGCGTGCGCATGACCCTGACCGCTCCGGCCTGCCCGGCGGCGCAGAGCCTGCCCGTCGAGGTCCGTGACAAGGCGGCCGCGGTGGCTGGTGTCACGAGCGCCAAGGTCGAGATCGTCTGGGATCCGCCGTGGACCAAGGACATGATGTCCGAGGCCGCGAAGCTGGAGTTGGGGCTGTGGTAGTAGGGCAGGTAGGGCAGGTAGGGCAGGTGGGGCAGGTGGGGCAAGTGGGGCAGGTAGGGTTGGACCTGCGGCCCGCCCTTTAGCCCGCCCGATTCGTCTATCCCATATGCGTCGAGGCGTCGTCTTCCTGCTCGCCGGCCTCCTGGCCGCCCCCGCGATGGCGCGGGCGCAGGCGGAGCAGAGCCCCGCCGAAAAGAAGGACGGGAAGAAGGACGAGGTGGCGCCGGCTGTCGACGCGACGAAGATGGGCGTCTCGCTGTCGCGCATCAAACGCGAGTTGGCCCAGGCCCAGGCCCAGGCTGACGCCGAGGCCACGGTGGTCGAGGATGGCCGGCTGAGATTCTCGTTCTCGGTCGATGTCGTCGGGCAGGCGCCGAAAATCAACTTCCTCGAAGGATTCTCGCTGAACGGTGCCACTCCGTACGGCGCCCCGACCCACGGCGAGATCCTCGATGTCCTGACCCCGCAAGCCTACAAGTCGCCGCCGATCCCGTTCTCGGCGATGGCGGTCTGGGCGGCGAAGTACATGTGGGACAAGAGCAAGAAGTCGCGCTGCGAACAGGAGCTCGCCGAATACAAGGCGCTCGTGATGCAGGGCGTCGCGGTGGCCGCGCCGCGCTGCACCCAATAGCCTGTGCTGACGGGCGGGTTGTTATGATCGCGCCGGATGCGCATCCTGGTGGTCGCGGCGACGGCAGCGGAAGTTGCACCCCTTTCGGCCGCGGCTGGCATCGACGCGGCCTCAACTGAACGTTCCCGCAGCGGGCGTGTGGCCGGTCACGAGGTCGACCTCCTGATTACCGGCGTCGGCATGGTCGCGACCGCGATGTGGTGCGCCACGGCGTTGTCGGCGCGCGACTACGCCCTGGCGCTGAACCTTGGACTGTGCGGGACCTTCGATCGCGCTGTGGCGCTGGGAACGGTTGTGCACGTCACCGCGGATCGATTTTCCGAGCTGGGCGCTGAGGACGGCGACGGCTTCCTGACCATTCATGATCTCGGGCTGCCCGGGCCCGACGAGCCGCCGTTCCGGGACGGCGCGATCGTCAATGCGTCACCGCCCGTCAATCCGTCCCTGCGACGGCTCGCCACCGTCAGCGGCATCACCGTCAATACCGTCCACGGAAACGACGCGACCATCGCCGCCGTCGTGCAGCGCTTTCAGCCGCAGGTCGAGAGCATGGAAGGCGCGGCGTTCATGTACGCCTGCGCGTTGCGCGAGGTTCCTTACGCCCAGGTCCGGGCGGTCTCCAACGTTGTCGAGCGGCGGAATCGCGGAGCGTGGCAGATCGGCGCCGCCGTCGACGCGCTCAATGCGACCGCCCTGCAGCTGCTGGAATCCGCATGACGCTGACGCTCGGCTTCTCGCCGTGTCCGAACGACTGCTTCATGTTCGACGCGATCGTCCATCGCCGAATCGATCTCGACGGCCTCGCGTTCGACGTCGTGATGGAAGACGTCGAAGCGCTCAACAAGGCAGCGTTCGCGCGCACGGTGGACGTCACCAAGCTGAGTTATCACGCGTACGCCTACTGCGCCGACGCCTTTGCCTTGCTCGACGCCGGCAGCGCGCTCGGCCGCGGCTGCGGGCCGCTCCTGATCTCCAGGCGTCCAATCGGCATCGACGAGATTGCGGCCGGTGACCTGGCCATTGCCATTCCAGGCCGCTACACGACGGCCAACCTGCTCTTGGGTCTCGCTTTCCCTGCCGCGACGAAGAAAGTGGAGCTGGTCTTCTCGGCGATCGAAGGTGCGGTACTCGCTGGTGACGTCGATGCCGGCGTGATCATTCACGAGAACCGGTTCACCTACGAGGCGCGCGGGCTGCGCAAGGTCGTCGATCTCGGCGATCACTGGGAGCAGCAGACCGGAGCGCCGATTCCGCTGGGCGCGATTGCGGTTCGGCGCGACTTGCCGATGGACGTTCAGCGCGCGATCAACCGGGTCATGCGGGCGAGCGTCGAATATGCCTTCGCCCACCCTGAGGCGTCGCGCGAGTTCGTGCGCGCGCATGCGCAGGAGATGGCGGAGGACGTGATGGCGCAGCACATCGCGCTCTACGTCAACGACTACTCGGTCGATCTCGGCGTCGAAGGGCCGTCGAGCGATTGAGGTCCTCTTCGCCCGCGGGGCCGCGGCCGGTGTCATCAGGCGCCGACAGTCGCTGTTCGTGACTGACTCCAGCGCGCATGCGAGCCCTGCTGCCTCGTAAGCAGCCCTGCTGTTGCGTGAGCAGCCCTTCATCTGGCAGCAACCGTCGGGACGCCGACAGCTTTCTTGATGATGGCGTGCAGTTGCGTCCACGCCGTCGGTGAGCGATGCCGGGCCTGGCTGCAGGATGTAGGTCGACTTGACCTCGTAGATATGGCCGTCACGCACGGCCGGGATCGTGTCCCAGCCGGGCCTGGCGCGAATCTTCTCGGTCCGCACCGGCTTCCCGCACCACGAGCCGATGATGACCTCCGGCGCGGCCGCGATCACCTGCTCGCTCGAGACGATGCGATCCTTGGCGAGCCGCGCCTGCCGCAGATCCGGGAACACCGGGTCGCCGCCCGCGATCTCGATCAGTTCCTCGACCCACTGGATACCGCTGATGAGCGGGTTGTCCCATTCCTCGAAGTAGACGCGTGGCCGTCGCGGCAACCGCGCCGCCGATCCACGAATCTCCTCGAGGCCATCAGCCAGCCGCCGGGCGAGGGCCTCCGCCTTGTCCGAGACGCCGATGATCCCGCCGAGCACGCGGACCATCTGCAGAATCTCTGCGACGCTGCGCTGATTGAAGGTGAACACCGGCAGCCCGCGGCGCACGAGCTCGTTGGTAATCTCCGCCTGCAGGTCCGAGAATGCGAGGATCAGATCGGGTTTGAGCGCCTCGATCTTCTCGTAGCGCGCGTGCAGGAACGACGACACCTTCGGCTTCTGCCGCGCCTCGGGCGGCCGCACCGTGTAGCCGGAGATGCCAACGATGCGTTCGCCTTCTTCGAGGAGGTAGAGCGTCTCGGTGGTTTCTTCGGTCAGACAGACAATCCGCTTCGGGTACAACGTTCCTCGTTCCTGATCCCTGATCCCTGATCCCTGATCCCTGGTTACTGCTTCCTCCCAGTATCCTATTGAAGGCGTTCCGATGTTGCCTTCTCCCCGCACTCTCGATCGACTCTTTGCCGCTGTCGATGACGCCGCCGACGAACTGGCGACGTTTACCGCGGAGCTGATTCGCATTCCCACCGTCAATCCGCCCGGCGAGTTCTACACCGAGTGTGCGGAGCACATTGGCGCGCGTCTCGCCGACTTCGACTTCGGCGTCGAGTATCACGCCGCGGAAGGCCGGCCCGAACACACCACACGCCATCCGCGGATCAACGTCATCGGCACGCGGCGAGGGCGGGCCGAGCGGCCGAACGTGCACCTCAACGGCCATTTCGACGTCGTCCCTGCCGGCGCCGGCTGGTCTGTCGATCCGTTTGGCGGGGTGATTCGCGACGGCCGCATCTACGGGCGCGGCTCGTGCGACATGAAAGCGGGGATCGCCGCGGCCATGTTCGCGGCAGAGGCGATTCGCCGCGCCGGCATCGCCCTCGAGGGGTCGATCGAAATCAGCGGGACGGTCGACGAAGAGAGCGGCGGCTTCGCCGGTGTCGCCTGGCTGGCGGAACACAAGCGACTGACGGCGGATCGAATCGACGCCGTGATCATCCCCGAGCCGCTGAACGTCGATCGCATCTGCATCGGCCACCGCGGCGTCGTACTGGTTCGAGATCGAGACGCAGGGCCGCATCGGCCACGGCAGCATGCCGTTTCTCGGCGTCAACGCCATCGATCACATGGGCGTCATCCTCGATCGCATGCGCCGCGACCTGCAGCCGGCGCTGGCCGGACGGACGACCGCCGTTCCGGTCGTGCCCGACGCTGCCCGCCATGCGACGTTGAACATCAACGCGATTGCCGGCGGCCAGCCGGTGGACGGCATCCAGACGCCGTGCGTGGCCGACCGCTGCCGGGCGGTGTTCGACCGGCGCTTCCTTCTGGAAGAGGGGTTTGACCAGACGAAGGCGGAAATCGAGGCGCTGCTCCAGCGCGCCGCCGCCGACACGCCACAGCTTCGTTACGTGCTTCGTGATTTGATGGTTGTGCACCCGGTCCGCACGCCCGCCGGGGCGCCGGTCATCCAGGCGCTGGAGCGCGGCATCGCCAAAGTGCTGGGACGGCCGGCGGCACAGATTGCGAGCCCGGGCACGTATGATCACAAGCACATCGACAGGATTGGCGGCATTCCGAACTGCGTCGCCTACGGTCCCGGCATCCTCGACCTGGCCCATCAGCCCGACGAGTGGTGCGGCATCGACGATCTCGTGAATGCCACGAAGGTTCTCGCATTGGCGATATTGGAATTGACGGGCACGCAGTTGGTCTCATAGACACCGATGCGTCACGCGTGACAGTTGACCAGCACCCAGGAACTAGAGGAGATCGGGTCATGCGGACGGTATTCTCGAGAGCGTTTCTCCTTTTGACGTTCGTCGCCCTGGCCGGCAGCACGCCGGCCTGGGCGCAGGCGACCGGCAGCATTGCCGGATCGGTGACCGACGAATCGGGCGCGGTGCTGCCGGGCGTGATGATCGAAGTCACCAACGTCGAGACCAGCCAGGTGCGTACCGCGGTCACGCGTGAGGACGGGTTCTACACGGTCCCGTTGCTCCGTCCCGGAGCGTATCAGGTCAAGGGCACCTTGAGCGGGTTCAAGGTCTTCGTCCGTGACGGCGTGACAGTGACCGTCGAAAGCTCGGCACGCGTCGACATCAAGCTCGCGGTTGGCGGGCTCGAAGAGAGCGTCATGGTCTCCGCCGACGCGCCGCTCGTCGAGACCTCCAACGCCACGCTCGGCATCGTCGTCGACGAGAAACAAGTGGCCGAGCTCCCGCTCAACGGCCGCAACTTCACCCAGCTGGGCACCCTGCTGCCCGGCGTGGTGGCGCCGCCGGCGTCGCTCGGTGGCGCGTCCGGCGAAGCGACGCCAGGGGGCTTCGGCGCAACGACGTCGGGCTTCAGCGTCAACGGCATGCGCAATCAGTCGAACAACTTCCTGCTCGACGGCGCCAGCAACAACGACTCGTTCAATACCGGCTTCGTCCTCCGCCCGCCGCCCGATGCGATCCAGGAGTTCAAGATCCTGACGCACTCGTACGCGGCGGAGTACGGCCGCAGCGCCGGGTCGGTCATCAACGTGGTCTCCAAAGGCGGCACCAATCAGTTCCATGGCGCCGTCTGGGAATTCAATCGCGACGACGCATTGCAGGCGCGCAACTTCTTTGCGCCGCAGGACCAGGAAAAGCCGAAGCTGAAGCAGAACCAGTTCGGGTTCAGCGTCGGTGGTCCGCTCGTCCGCGATCGCCTGTTCGGGTTCGGGTTTTACGAAGGCTTCCGCAACACCAGCGGCAACACGCAGAACTTCGTCGTGCTGAGCGACGCCCAGCGGACCGGGAACTTCGGCACGACGACGATTCGAGATCCGCTGACCGGCCAGCCGTTCCCGAACAACCAGATCCCGGCGAATCGGATCGACGCCGCCGCGGCGAAGCTGCTGAACGACTTCGTCCCGCGCGCCAACACCGGCGCCAACCGCTACATCGTGTCGCCCGACACGAAAGACGACCGCGACCAGCTCGGCATGCGGTTCGACTACAACCTGATCGACGACAACACGATGCTCGTCCGCTACATCCGCAGCGAGACCGAGCGCATCGTGCCGCCGACGACTCGGCCGATCGGCACGGCCGCGTCGGCGACGTTGCAGGACATCATGGTCGGCGACACCCACGTCTTCAGCCCGACCGCGATCAACCAGTTCCGGTTTTCCTACAACCGGATCGCCGCGAATCCCGAAGCGACGAGCGGCCTCGAGAACTCCGCCTACAGCATCAACGTGCCGCAGAACGTCGAATCGGCGCGCGGGCTGGCGAACATCAACGTCAACGGGTTCTTCATGCTCGGGGATCCGCAGCAGCCATTCGTCGACCGGCTGAACGAAGTCGTCGACATCGGCAACGACTTCACCTGGATTCGCGGCCAGCACTCGCTCAAGTTCGGCGGCAGCGTGCAACGCCAGCACATGTTCATCGCGTTCGTGAACCGGCCGAACGGCGACTTCCTGTTCAATGGCGCGATCAGCGGCAACGCCGCGGCCGACTTCCTGCTCGGGCTTCCGGCCCAGTTCCGGCGAACGACGGCCAATACCCCGCAAGACGGGCACGGCTGGATCTACGGCGGCTATGCTCCAGGACGAGTTCCGGCCCCGTTCGAACGTGACGCTGAACCTCGGCGTGCGCTACGAGGTGTCGGTGCCGTTCGTCGACGCGAACGACGCGCTCAACTCGTTCCGGCCCGGCCAGCAATCGACGCGGTTCCCGCAGGCGCCGCTCGGTCTGGTCTATCCGGGTGATGACGGCGTGCCGCGCGGCACCTACGCGACGGACAAGAACAACTTCGCGCCGCGCGTTGGTCTGGCCTGGGATCCGACGGGCACCGGCCGCTCGAGCCTGCGCGCCGCGTGGGGCATCTTCTACGACGCGCTCGCCGGCCAGGGCGACTTCTTCCAGAACGGCGTGCTGGCGCCGCCGTTCACGCCGCTCGTCGAGGTCAACTCGCCGCCGGCCGCTCTGACCCTGCAGAATCCGCTGACCGCGATCAGCGGTGGGCCGACCAACTTCCCGCCGAATTTGACGTTCATCGGCTGGGGCACCGACTTCGAGCAGCCGTCAGCGATGCACTACAACGTCACCTGGCAGCAGGAGATCGGGCAGCGTCTCGGCGCCGAGATTGGCTACGTCGGCTCGCGCGGCCGCAACATGCCGATCTTCATGGAGGTCAACCCGGGGGTGTACACGCCGGGGCAGACCGCGCCGGGGGCGCGCATCTTCCCGGCGTTCGCCCTCGTGCGCCCGACGTTCTCCGAGGGCGAATCCTGGTACGACTCGCTTCAGGCCAGCCTCCGCATGCGACAGACCCGGGGGTTGTCGTTCCTGCTCTCCTACACGCTCGGCCACGCGGTCGATCACATCTCGGGGCTCAACATCGCCAACGCCGAGCAGCCGCGGCCGGTGCTGCCGGTGACGATTGGCGACGACGCGTCGATCGAGCGTGCGCTCGAGCTCGAGAAGGGCGACGCGCTCTTCGACGTCCGCCACCGGATCGTCCTCAGCTTCACCGCCGAACTCCCGTCGCCCGCCGGGGGCGGCGCCATGACCGCGCTGCTCGGTGGCTGGCAGCTGAATGGCATCGTGCAGGCGCAGACCGGGTTCCCGCTCACGGTGTATGACCCGACGCTGAGCATCCGATATCTGACCAATCGTCCGAACCAGACGTGCGATCCGAACGCCGACGCGCCGAACACGATCGATCAGTGGTTCAACACGTCGTGCTTCGCGCGCCGCGCGGTGGTCGACACGGCAGAGCCGGGCACTACGCCGCGCAACAGCGCTCGGGGCCCGGGGTTCGCGCGGACCGACCTCTCGCTGTTCAAGAACATCGACCTGCCGCGAAGTCACCGCGTGCAACTGCGGCTCGAGACCTTCAACCTGTTCAACCAGACCCGTTTCGGTCAGCCGAGCGGACAGATTGGAACGCCCAATTTCGGCCGACTCACGAGCTCGGAGGACGGGAGAATCATTCAGCTCGCCGCGAAGTACAGCTTCTAGGCGAGCGCGTCAGTTTTCAGTTGCCAGTTGCCAGTTCAAAAGGCGCCTTGCTGGAAGTGGCCCTGCCGGCATGACGCCTTTGAACTGGGAACTGGTAACTGGAAACTGACAGGTCAAAGTTCGAGCCACCACTATGTGTAACGAAGCCACGGTCTTCAAGTTGGTCTCTGCGGCAATCGCCGCCGGTGTGTGTGTTGGGCTCTCGGCGGCCTCGCCAGCCGCCCAGACAGCCAAGGGCCTCACGGATGTCCAAGGCATCCGTGTCGGTCACCACACCTTGACCGAGCGGCCGACCGGCTGCACCGTGATCCTCGTCGAGGGTGACGGCGCCGTCGGCGGCGTGTCTCAGCGCGGCGGCGCGCCGGGCACGCGTGAGACGGATCTGCTCGATCCAGCCAACATGGTCGACAAAGTGAACGCCGTCGTGCTCTCGGGCGGCAGCGCCTACGGTCTCGATGCCGCACAAGGTGTGGTGCGCTATCTCGAGGAGAAGAACATCGGCTGGAAAGTCGGTGTTGGCGTGGTGCCGATCGTGCCGGCAGCGATTCTTTTCGACCTGCCGTTCGGCGGCAAGCCGCAGATTCGCCCGACCGCCGACTGCGGTTACAAGGCCGCGCAAGCGGCGACCGACGCGGCCGTGCCGGAGGGCAACATCGGCGCGGGCGCAGGCGCCACGGTTGGGAAGATGGGCATGGGACGCTCGATGAAAGCCGGCATCGGCTCGGCTTCAATCGCACTGCCGAATGGCCTCGTCGTCAGCGCGATCGTCGCGGTGAACGCGGTGGGCGACATCATCGACCCGACGACGGGCAAGACCGTGGCCGGCGTTCGCAGCGAGGACGGCAAGTCGCTCGCCGACGTTCGCACGCTGCTGCGAAGCGGCGCTCTGATCCGGCGGCCGGCGCCGCGAGCGGGCGAAAACACGACGATCGGCCTGGTTGCCACGAATGCGAAGATGACGAAGGTCGAGATCAATCGCGTGGCGATGATGGCCGACGACGGCTTTGCGCGAGCGATTACGCCGTCACATACGGTCGGCGACGGCGACACCGTCTTCGCACTGGCCACCGGTCGCTGGGACGGCGAGGTGAACCCGACCATCGTCGGCGCCTTGGCCGCCGAGGCCATGGCCGAGGCGATCGTCAGAGCGGCGGCGACGGCGCAGAGTTCCAACGGCGTCCCGTCGGCGCGCGAGCTGGGCACGGTTCCCGCCAGGTTCAAGTGATTCTGCCGCGACGGATCGATCGACGCGATTTCGTGCGGCAGTCGCTCGGGACCGGCGCCGCGTTCCTCGCGCCGGCGTTGGTCCGCGCGCAGGGCGCGAAGCCGCAGCTGCCGCACGGGGTGGCTGCCGGCGACGTCTCGGGGACTCAGGCCACCGTCTGGAGTCGCGCGGATCGGCCGTCGCGGATGTTCGTCGAGTACGCGACGACGGAGAGCTTCCGCGATGCGCGGCGCGTGCCTGGGCCGTCCGCGCTCGAAAGCACCGACTTTACCGCGCGTCTCACGCTCTCCGATCTGCCGGCGGGACAGCGGATCTTCTACCGGGTCACGTTTCAGGATCTCTCGGACATCCGGGTCTCGAGCGATCCGCTGATCGGCAGCTTCACGACGGCGACCGCTGACCCGGCACGGCCGGTGACGATTGCGTGGTCAGCGGACACCGTTGGCCAGGGCTGGGGCATCGACGAGACGTTCGGCGGATTGCGTCTGTACGACACGATGCGGCGCGCCCAGCCCGACCTCTTCATCCACTGCGGCGACACCATTTACGCCGACGCGCCCCTCGTCGCCGAGGTCAAGCTGGACGACGGGCGGGTGTGGCGCAACGTCGTGACCCCGGCCAAGTCGAAAGCCGCCGAGACGCTCGACGAGTATCGCGGCTGCCACCAGTACAACCTCACCGACGCACACATGCGGCGCTTCAACGCCGAGGTCGCGCAGATGGCGATCTGGGACGACCACGAGGTCCGCGACAACTGGTACGACGCCCGCGACCTGAGTGGCGACGCGCGCTACCAGGTCAAGAGCATGGCGCTGCTCGCCGCGCGCGCGCGCCAGGCGTTTCTCGAGCATCACCCCATTGCCATCGATCCCAACAACCGCGATCGCATTCATCGCACGCTGTCGCTGGGGCCGCATGTGGAAGTGTTCGCCCTCGACATGCGAAGCTTCCGCGGCGCGAACAGCGAGAATCGTCAAACGCGGCTCGACTCGAGCTCGAGCATCCTCGGGTCGGCACAGCTCGACTGGCTCAAGACGCGGCTTGCCGCCAGTCGCGCCACGTGGAAGGTGATCGCGAGCGACATGCCGATTGGGGTGATCGTTCGCGACATGCCGTCGTTCTATGAGGCGATCGCCAACGGCGATTCGACGACGCCGCTCGGCCGCGAGCTCGAAATCGCGGATCTGCTGCGGTTCCTTCAGCAACGCCGCGTCCGGAACGTCGTCTGGATCACGGGCGACGTGCACTATTGCGCCGCGCATCACTACGACCCGGCACGCGCCCGTTTCACCGACTTCGATCCGTTCTGGGAGTTCGTCGCCGGCCCGCTTCACGCGGGAACGTTCGGACCGAACGAGCTCGATTCGACGTTCGGGCCCGAGGCCCGATTCATCGGCATCCCGCCAGGGACGAAGCCGAACCGACCGCCATCTGACGGGTTCCAGTTCTTCGGCACGCTCAAGGTGGATCCGAAGACGAGGACGCTGACCGCCGCACTCCACGATCTCGCCGGCAAGACGATTTACCGCAACGAGCTCGAGGCGTCCCGTTGAACCTTTCGCTCGTCCTGCTGGCAGCGTACTCGGTCCTGCTCGTCGTGGTCGGGCTGGCGATTGCGCGAATGGTGCGCGGTGCCGGCGACTTCTTCGTCGCCGGCCGCCGGCTGACGGCGCCGCTCCTGTTCTCGACGGTGCTTGCCGCCAACATCGGTGCCGGTTCGACGATTGGTGCGGCCGGGCAGGCCTACCGCGACGGCTTGAGTGCGTGGTGGTGGAACGGGTCGGCCGCCATCGGCTCGCTCTTCCTCGCCTTTCTGATCGGGCCGCGGATCTGGCGGATTGCGCGCGACCAGAACCTCTATACCGCGGGTGACTTCCTCGAGTGGCGCTACAGTCCAGCGGTTCGCGGCGTTATCGCCACGCTGATCTGGGTCGGCACGCTCTTCATCCTTGCCGGACAGCTCATTGCTGGCGCGGCGATTCTGGAGGTCGTCGCCGGGGTTCCGCGGTGGGGCGGCGCGCTCATCGGCGGCATCGTCATGGTGGCGTATTTCGTGGCGGGCGGCCTGTTGAGCTCGGCCTGGGTCAACCTCGTGCAGCTCGTCGTGTTGCTCGGTGGGTTCGTGATTGCGGTACCGCTGGTCATCGCGAGCGTCGGCGGGATCGGCGCGATTCAGGCGGTTAGCGCCACGAAGCCGGGCTTCACCGACATCTTTTATTCGACTGGCGCGGGATCGGGATGGGCCTTCCTGTTCCTGCTGGCGCCGGGATTTGTGATCTCGCCAGGCCTCGTGCAGAAGGCCTACGGCGCGAAAGACGAGCGGACCGTTCGCCTGGGCATCGGGATCCAGGCGGCGGTGCTGCTCCTTTTCGCTTTCCTCCCGGTCGGGATTGGCATGGCCGCCCGCGTCGCGCACCCTGGCATTACAGCCGAAGCAACGGTGCTGCCGATCATGTTCACGGAGCACCTGTCGCCGATGCTCGGCGCGCTCGCGCTGGCGGCGGTCTTTTCGGCCGAAGTGAGTACCTGCGACGCTATTCTCTTCATGCTCGCGACGTCGTTGTCCCAGGATCTCTACAAACGGTTCATCAATCCCGGCGCCAGCGACGGCAGATTACTGTCCGTCGCCCGGATGGCGTCGCTGGTTGGTGGGGCCTTGGGGGTCGCCTTGGCGATCGTGCTGCCGCCGTCGGTCGTGGCCGCATTGAGCGTCTTTTATTCGCTGCTGGCGGTGTCGCTCTTCGTGCCCGTCGTTGGCGGCCTCTTCCTGCGCCGGGCCGGCAGCCGCGAGGCGTTCGCGGCCATTGCGGCCGGGCTCGCTGTCCGCATCGGCCTTCAGGTGCTGAACGCCGGCCGCGGCTTCGGCGTGCTCGATCCGACACTCCTCGGCACACTCGCGGCGGCCGTCGCGTTCCTCATCTCACTGAGTCTTCGACCCTCATCTACTCCTCACCATGGCTGATTTGTTTCGACTCGAACAGAAGGTCGTCGCCGTCATCGGCGCCGGATCAGGCATTGGCGAAGCTGTCGCCCTTGGTGCCGCCGATCAGGGCGCGACGGTCGCGTGCCTGGACGTCAACGAGGACGCCGCGGCCGCCGTGGCGCAGAAAATCCGTGGCGCCGGCAAGCCGAGTTTGTTCGGCGCCGTCGACATCACCGACGAGCAAGGCGTCCAGGCCGCCTTCGCGCGCATCGTCGACGCGCATGCCAGGCTCGACGCCGTGGCGTGCACGCCGGCCATCAACGTGCGCAAGCCGATCCTGAAGTACACGGGCGAGGAGTTCGATCGCGTCGTACGCGTCAACCTCCGCGGCAACTTCAACGTGCTGCAGGCGGCCGGGCGGATCATGACCGCGCAGAAATCGGGCAGCATCGTGCTGTTTTCGTCGATCCGCTCGCTCGTCACCGAGCCAGGGCAGTCGGTGTACTCGATGACCAAGGCGGGCATCGTCCTGCTCGTGAAGACCGCGGCCACCGAATGGGCGCTTGACGGCGTGCGGGTCAACGCCGTCGGTCCGGGTGTGGTCGAAACGCCACTCACGGCACCGATCAAGAGCAACGCGGCCTGGTACGACGCCTATGCCAAGAAGAATCCGATGCAGCGGTGGGCCCAGCCGGCGGAGATGGTCGGACCGACGCTGTTCCTGCTCTCGGATGCCGCGAGCTACGTGACCGGAACGATCATCTTTGCCGATGGGGGATGGCTTGCTGCCGATGGGCGGTTTACGCCGCCGGGAATGTAACGCCATGTGGCGATCTGGTGATCTGTTGATCTGTGATCTGGATCGCGATCTCGAGATCTCTAGATCAGAGATCATTCACAGATCATCGATCATCAGATCACCAGATCACCAGATCACCACGATTCATTTATGCGGACTCATCGAATCGCGGTCATCGCCGGCGATGGCATCGGCCAGGAAGTCATTCCCGCCGGGATGCGGGTGTTGCAGACGGTTGCGGCGAGCGGCGGATTCTCGCTCGAGTTTGTGGAACTGCCTTGGGGATGCGATTACTACCTCGCCAACGGCCGGATGATGCCGGACGATGGTCTGGACACGCTGCGACCGTTCGACGCGATCTATCTGGGCGCGGTCGGCGCTCCGTCGGTGCCGGACTTCGTGTCGGTCTGGGAGTTGATCCTCCCGATCCGGCAGCGATTCGGCCAGTACGTCAACCTGCGTCCGGTCCGTTTGCTGCCCGGCATCGAATCGCCGCTGGCCCGGCGCTCGGCTGCCGATATCGAGATGCTGTGCGTGCGTGAGAACTCAGAAGGTGAGTACGCGGGTGTCGGCGGTCGCGTGCACCGCGGAACGCCGGACGAACTAGCCGAGCAGACCGGGATCTTCACACGGCGCGGCATCGAGCGGATCGTTCGGTACGCGTTTGCACTGGCGCAGCAGCGGCCGCGCAAGCTCCTCGCGAGCGCCACCAAGTCCAACGCGCTGCAGCATTCGATGGTCCTGTGGGACGAAGTCGTCGAGGGCGTCGCGAGCGACTATCCGGACGTCGACGTGCGCCGCTACCATGTCGATGCGCTGGCCGCGCGGATGATCACCCATCCGCACAGCCTCGACGTCATCGTCGCCTCGAACCTTTTCGGCGACATCCTCACTGACATCGGCTCGGCGATTTCCGGCAGCATGGGGGTTGCGCCTGGTGCCAACATCAACCCCGAGCGAACCGCGCCGTCGATGTTCGAGCCCATTCACGGCTCGGCGCCCGACATCGCCGGCAAGGGCATCGCCAACCCGATCGGCGCAATCTGGGCGGGCGCGCTGATGCTGGATCACCTGGGCGAACGCCAGGCCCACGACGCCATCATCGCGGCCGTCGCGGACGCTCTCGGCGACGGCATCAGGACAGCGGATCTTGGTGGGACAGCGACGACCGTGGAGATGATGGAGGCGGTGATTACGCGGATCAATTCCCAACGACCTCGGTGAGCCAACAGGGCTCGACCTACGAGAAATCTAGCCACGAAGACACGAGGAACACGAAGATTCCAAATATCGGAACCGGATCCGATTCGAGGTTATCCTTCGTGATCTTCGTGCCTTCGTGGCTGGATCTTGTCATCGCTTGGGCCCCGCCCTCACCGCGACTCCAGCGCCATCCCCACCGCGATCTTCTCCTTGATCTTCACGATGAACCGGGTGGCGTCCTCCTGTGAGTAGCCGCCGGCGCGGAACGCGTCGTGCCATTGCGCATCTGACAGGCGAGACAGGAGCCCTGCTGCCCACCGGACGTGCGACGGCATGATGCGGCTCACGATCGGCTTGTTCGGCCCGCTGTACGAGAACTTCACGAAGCCGTCTTCGACCCCGTCGATGAAGCCGGATTCCTCGAAGCCTGGCAAGTCGTTCTTCGTGCCTTGACTCATCCGGAGCTGTGTCCACCGCAGCCACTTGGCCTGCTCGTTCGAGCCGAGCGAGGCGCCGAGATCGCGGGCGACGTACAGCCGCCGGGGCCCGGAGCGACTCGCGCTGCGCTCGATGATCTTGTTGTTCGACGTCTTCAGATCCCAGTTGTTGAGGATCATTTGAGCGACGAGCAGGCCACCGTTTTCCGGCGAGCGCGCGTGCGGATACGCCGCCCACTCCCAGTCGCCGACGGCCTTCCACGCCTCGATCTCGGGGCGGAAGCGACCAGCCGTCTGCGGTCCGGCCTCCTGGCCAGTCATGGTCCACGACTCGAGGTAGTACGACGGCGGCTGATGAAAGCCGATCGCCCAGAGGATGCGCGACGAGACCACTTCGGCCTGCGCTTCAGGCCCGAGCTTGACGCTCCAGACGACGCCCTGGCGATCGCGGACGTCGTAGCCTGGGCTGCGGCCACTGGTATCGCGGGCCACGAACGCGAAGCTGTCGCCGGCGGCCGGCGGCGGCGGGCCTTCAGGCGGCCCGCGGAAGAGGTCACGTTTCTCGAGATCGACCGGCTCGATCCAGAGCTCGTCAATCGAGGCAGTGTGAGAATCGGGTTGCTGTGCCTGAGCAAGGCCAAGCAACCCAGCCGAGAAGATCACGACGGCCATGGCGCGATGGCTGAGCATCATTCAGCGAGTGGCTGCAAGGACTGCGCCTCTCTTGTGATCGGCGCACGCGCGCGGATGACCTTGCAACGGCTGAGCGATTTACATCGGGGCGAGCCAACGCTTGAAGACGTCACCGACCGGCACACCCGTGGCCTGTTGGATGATCCCTGGAAGCTCCTCGATGTTGAACGCGCGGCGTTCGCGCGCCGTCCACGCGACCAGAAAGCGGAACGCATCGCGCAAGCTCTTCGCGCCTTTGGAATCTCTCTGAATCACGTCGTCGAGCTCAGCGGCGAGCAGTCCACCGCGCGAGAAGACGAGGCGGCCGGTGCGGAAATCTTCCGAGTAGCGCGTCGAGGCGACCCGGCTGAGCTCGATCAACGACAGCTTCCTCAAGAACGGCGGCGCCGAATCGATGTTGGCCTGGAAGCGGCGCGTCAGCATGCCCTTGCGATACGCCGCCGGGTCGGGCATCGCCGTCGAGATCGCCATGATCGCCGCGTACTGACCGAAGCCCTCTGCAAACCAGATCGAGTCGAGCACCGGCGCGAGCTCCCATTGAAAGGGGAAGTAGCCCGGCCCGTACGACCGCTTCGGCACCCAGGAGTGGCTGACGTGATGCGCGAAGTTGTAGAGCACCCGGGCCTCATCGTCGGGCGTCGCTGCCGACGTCAGGCCGCCGGACGCGGCGAGATAGTAGGTGCTCGAGTCGAGGTGCTCCATGCTCATGCCGTAGTTGTGTTGCGGCGAGATTGGCGTGAGCAGCTCCTGGTGCATCGTGTAGTGCCGGAACGGCACCGTGCCGAAGTAGTCGGCGACACGCTGATATGCGGTCGTCGCGAGGCGGCCGACGCGATCGAGATCGACGTCGCCCTCCGTGTAGGCCGCGAGGTACAGCGGCGCTGGTGTTTCGGTGAGACGGCGGAAGGTTGCCCGCGGGCCCATGACGATCTGGCTGTCGGCCAGTTCGTAGAAGTCGCGCGCCTCGGCGTTGACGATGTGTTCAAGCGGGACTGGCCACCTGGCCGCCAGGGTTGCGAACACCGGCCACTGCGCGGGTGCGTCGATGCGAAGGCGCATCGGCCGGGTTTCGAGGCCGTCCACGTAGGCGAAGACCGAATAACCCAGGACGCCGAGATAGCCGTCACGGACGCGCGAGCTGTCCGACGCGCCGAGCACCTCCCGTTCCATGCGCTTCAGGTCGACTGTGTAGGAGACGGTGATAGTGCCAGTCGCCAGTGACCAGCGTGGCCCCTCTTGGCGCGTGACGGTCAGTTCGCGCTTGTCGGCCGAACGCGCGCGGACATCGCCGACGAAGGCGTCGTAGTACTGCTCGCCGTAGCCCATCGGGATGGCGCGCGGCATCACCAGCACGCCCGGCGACGTCAGCGGCGTCGGCAGCGATATCTCGATCTGCGCCGTTGTCGCGCCTGTTTGAGAGTACGAGAAATGGTAGGAGATGGTGTCGGCGCCCTGCCTTGCCGACGTGCCGATGCTGAGGGTTGTGACGACGAGGAGCGCGCGGAGCGCCGCTGTCATCGCGCTTCTGCCAGCCGCCCGCGGACGGCGGCTCGCGCCGGCGCGTCGCTGCACATGATCGGGATGCTGAGGTATTCCCAGAGCACCAGCCCGATCAGCAGCATCTCGCCGAAGAACCACAGATTGTTGCGCATATACCACTGCCAGAAGTCGATGCCGACGACGTATGAGATCACGCTCGGCGGAATGATGAAAGCGCTCAGCAGGGTGTAGGAGCACAGCCAGATCCAAAGCAATCGGCGCGGTCGGCCCGCCGAGATGTCTGCCACGTACCGGACGAGCAGCGCGTTGAGTGGCAGGATCGCCAATGCCAGATAGTAGTAGTGCGCGTGCGAGAACAGCCAGGGAAGAGTCAGGACCAGTCCCGTCTCGAGTGAGCGGCGCCACCGCTCCTGTGCCTCGTCGAGCGTCGCCCGGCGCAGTCGCCTGTAGCCAAATCCGAAGGTCGCCATCACGATCACTAGAGTGGCGACGTGGAGCACTTGCGCGTTCAGCCACGACCATCGATCCGCGAAGCTGCAGACCGCCCACTTGACCCCGGCGCGCGTGGCGGTCGCCACGGCATGATGCCGAGTCTCGGGCCGACTCCACGTCTCGCAGAAGCGGTCGTGCGGCACCGATGCGGTCGCTTCGACGCCGGCCAGCTCGACCACCGCGCGGAACCGGGTCAGGCCCAGCATCATCTGCGTCAGCGCAAGAAGGACCGCCGACACGGCAACGAACACGATCACCGCGTGCCGCCAGCGCCGCAAGGCGAAGTACGCGAGAAACGCGAGCGGAAAGAACTTGAACCAGGTGGCATACGCGACGAGCGCGGCGCCGAGCCCTTCTCGCGACGTGACAATCGCATAGACCGCCGCCGTGGTCACGAAGAGGATCACGATCTCGAACTCACGCTGGCCGTACGCCTGCAGCACCGGCATGAATAGACCGGTGCTGACGACGATGGCCGCTGCCGTGGCGAAGCGCGGGGCGCCTTCAGGCCGAAACGCCCGCCACATGATCGCCCCGGAGATCGCGATCAGCAGGGCGTAGAGCACCAGCAGGAATCGGGCGATCGCGTCGTACGAATCGAGGAAGACCAGCGGCAGGATCGTGAGGTACTGCGTCGGCCCGTAGAGATACTCGGCCCGCTGGTAGCCGTCGGCGTGACGCAGGTCCGGGCTGTTCCAGAGGTCCGGATTGAGGGTCTGCGCGTAAGCCCCGGGCAGAGTCGCGTAGAAATCGCCGCGATTGTGCTCGAGGCCGGCATACCAGGCCGCACCGATGCGGCACACGGCCGCCGTTATCAGTACGACCCAGAACCAGCGCACGAACCGGCCGGGGGTCCGATCGCCGCCGTTCATTGAATTGAGCTGCTTCTTATACTTGAAGACCGCTACCTGCGGCAACGTCCGTCCCAGCGCTCGTCCCCGACTCAGCCGATGAGGTAGTGTCAGGCTGCGAAACTCCGCGCCAATCCGCGCCTTCAGCCCCCCGGCTGCGCCGCAACCAGCCTCGCCCCAGCCAGCGCGGCATAATGGGGGATCCGTGATCGCCTTTTCGAACGTCAGCAAGCAGTACGGCCGGCAAGTCCTCTTCGTCGACGCCTCGTTCCAGATCAACCCAGGCGAGAAAGTCGGCCTCGTCGGGCCCAACGGGGCCGGCAAGACGACCCTCTTCCGCATGATCACCGGCGAAGAAGGGCCGGATGACGGCGAAGTGACCGTCCCGAAGAAGCTGACGATCGGCTACTTCCGCCAGGACGTCGAGGAGATGAGCGGCCGTTCGGTGCTCGACGAGGCCATCGCCGGCAGCGGCCGCCTCGGCGATTTGCACCACGAGCTCGAATCGCTCAACCTCGCGATGTCGGATCCCGACAGAGCCGACGACATGGAGGCCATCCTCGGGCGCTACGGCGAGGTCCAGGAGGACTACGCCCACCTCGGCGGCTACGCGCTCGAAGGACAGGCGCGCGAAGTCCTGCACGGCCTCGGCTTCGACGACGAGCGGATCGACGGCGACGTCGGCGCGCTGTCAGGTGGTTGGAAGATGCGCGTCGCGATGGCGCGGGTGCTGCTCGGACGGCCCGACGTGCTGTTGATGGACGAGCCGACCAACCACCTCGATATCGAATCGATCATCTGGCTCGAACAGTTCCTCAAGAGCCAGCCGGGCGCGCTCTTCATGACGTCGCACGACCGCGACTTCATGAACCGCATCGTCTCCCGGATCGCCGAGATCGACGGCGGCGAGGTGACGACCTATTCGGGCAACTACGATTTCTACGAGCGGGAGCGGGCGCTGCGCGAGGCCAACCGCGAGGCTGCTTACGCGCGGCAGCAGGCGATGCTCGCCAAGGAACAACGCTTCATCGACCGCTTTCAGACCCACGCCGCGAAGGCGGCACAGGTGCAGAGCCGCATCAAGGCGCTCGACAAGATCGAAAAGCTCGAGCTGCCCAAGAAGCGGCGCGTCGTCCAGTTCGACTTCCGCACGCCGCCGCGCTCCGGTGAGCAGGTCGTCGTGCTCGAGAGTGTCCGCAAGGCTTATGGCCGGCGCGTGATCTACGACGGGCTGAACCTGACGATCCGCCGCGGCGAGCGGTGGGCGGTCATGGGCCGGAACGGCGCCGGCAAGACGACGCTGCTCAAGATGGTGGCTGACGTTCTGGCGCCGGATCAGGGTCAGCTCCGCCTGGGTGCGAGCGTCAAGCTTGGCTACTTTGCCCAGCAGTCGCTCGATTTGCTCGACCCCGACTTGACGATCATCGAACAGCTGCAGAAGGACTTCCCGCACGACGGGCTTGGCGTGCTCCGCACGCTGGCCGGCGCGTTCCAGTTTTCGGGCGACGAAATCGACAAGAAGATCCGGGCACTGTCCGGCGGCGAGAAGACGCGGCTCGTCCTGGCGCGGATGCTGTTCGATCCGCCGAACTTCCTGGTCCTGGACGAGCCGACGAACCACCTCGATCTGGCGACGAAGGAAATGCTCGTCGCCGCCCTCGGGCCGTTCGAGGGCACAATGCTGTTCGTCTCGCACGACCGCAGCTTTCTGCGCGGCCTCAGCAATCGGGTGCTGGAGCTCGGCGGTGAAAGCGGCACCGACACCGATCCACACGCGTATCCGGGTTCGTACAGCGAATACGTCGAGCGGACCGGACACGAAGCGCCGGGTGTCCATTCGTGAGCGGAAAGCCCCTGTGAACCCAAGAAGTGGAGCTCCGATGACGCGTCAGGTTCGTCGACTGATCTCGTGCGCGCTGGCCGCCGCCGTCCTCGCAGTCGCCCCGTCGGTTGCGGCAGCGCAAGCAGTCGGCGCGGCCCACCGTGTCTCGAAGCTCGAGATCAAGGTCCTGTCGACGATGCTCGCCGATGAAGGGTTTGGCGAGTGGGGCTTCGCCGCGCTCGTCGAGGCCGACGGCCGGCGCATACTCTTCGACACTGGCGCCAACGAAGACACCGTTCTGCGCAACCTGTCTGCGCTTGGTGTCGACCTGAAAGACGTCGAGATGGTGGTGCTCAGCCACAACCACGCCGATCACACGACGGGGCTCCTGACGCTTCGGAGGAAGCTCATGGCGGCTTCGCCCAAGGCGGTGAGCAAGGTCTACGCCGGCCACGGCCTCTTCTGGCCGCGACTCAACGGTTCGGCGGAAGTCGATCAGCGGATGATGCGCATTCGCAAGGAGTACGAAGCTACGGGCGCGACGGTGGTCGATGTCGCTGCGCCGGTCGAGATCGTGCCCGGCGTCTGGCTCACCGGCCCCGTTCCTCGTCTTCACCCCGAACGAAACTGGAGCTCGCTGGGACGGGTGAGGAGCGACAAGGGCGACGTCGAGGACACGGTGCCGGAAGATATGACGCTGGTCGTGCAGACAGCGCAGGGCCTGGTCACGCTTTTCGGTTGCGGCCACGCCGGCGTGATCAACACGCTCGATCACGTGCGCAAGACGATCGATCCCGCCCCGATCAAGGCGGTGATTGGCGGTCTCCATCTGTTCGCTGCCGACGAGAAGACGCTGGCCTGGACCGCGGGCCAGTTGAAGCGCTTCCAGGTGAAGGAACTGATCGGCGCGCACTGCACCGGCATCGAGTCGGTCTATCGGCTGCGTGCGCTCACCGGGCTCACTCGCCAGACGTGCATGGTCGGCGCGGTCGGGACGACGTTACTCACTCGCGCGGGGGATTGAGGTGGGGCGCATCGCGAAATGATTACGCAGAGACTCTGGATTGATTTCGCAGAGTGGTTAGTCGATATCCGCAGATTACGCGATTAATCTGCGGATGCATCAGATCACGAGATCGATCAGATTTCGGTAAGTCTGCGTAATCTGCGAAATCTGCGGATCTTCCACTACTAATCTGCGAAATCTGCGGATCCTTTAATCTGCGAAATCCAAATCGGCGAAGACGAACCGGTCCCTATCCACCACGTCGCCAACCCGCACCGGAATCGGCGCTGAGAACATCGGCCCCGCGCAGGCGAACGAGTGAAATTCGCCATTCTCGCCGCACGGATCGCACGTGGCGGGCAGGTCGGCGACGAGCGACGCGTCGAAGGCTCGGCCCGCAAACGAGCGATCCAGCTTTCGCGGATCGACGCAGGTGAGATAGGCGCGCAGCCCGCCGGCGAGCATCTCGGCGGCGAGTGCTGCCGTTGACTTCGTCTTCCAGAGCGGAAAGAGCGGCGTCAGACCCGTGCCTGCGAGGCGATCCTCGCGATACTGACGGACGTCTTCCAGGAACAGATCGCCGAAGGCGACATGGGTGAAGCCGTCGTTGACGAGCGCCCGAACTGCGTGGCCCATGCGCTCCTCGTACTCGGCGTTCGAACAGGGCCAGGGAAGATCCACGGCGTGGAGCGGCAGGCCCGCGGCTGACGCCTGCGCCTCGAGCAGCTGTCGCCGCACGGCGTGCATGGCGACGCGATCGAACGCCTGATTGAGCGTCGTCAGTAGTCCCGCCACGGCCTCGGGATGCTGCTGGCGGAGGACGTGGAGCATCCACGCCGAGTCCTTGCCGCTTGACCAACTGACGCAGATCTTCATGTCAGCGCGGGTGGAGGACCTTGGCAAACTCGGCGGTGGTTTCGCCGACCCCGGGGCCCGGGACCGAGAGGCCCTTGCGCGTCAGGAGGTAGATGCGTCGGTTGCGGACGGCGGGGAGGCTCGCGATGGTCGACCACGTCTCGATCTCGCGCTGCCGGTTGCGTTCGTCGCCCATGTCCGTCGTCCGCAGTTCGATGATGACCTCTGGCGCGCGCGTCAGAATCAGCTCGGTCGAGGCCTGGACCGATTCGGCGCTGATGTCCGCGAAGACGTTGACGCCGCCCGCAGCCTCGAGCATGTCGTGGAGGAAGCCGCGGCCGCCGCTCGCGTAGATGTTGCGGAGCGCGCCGCGTTCGCGGCCGAAGACGAGCAGCGTGCGCGGCTTGGGCAGGTTCGCCGTCCGTTGCCGGATCGCGGACAGCTGGCGCTCGATGCCGGCGGCCACCGACTCGGCGGCGGACGCTTGGCCTGTGCGCTGACCGAGCGCGCGAATCGTCGCCGTCACCCCGGCCAGCCCGGCGTGCCGGTACTCGAAGTACGGAATCGAGGCACGCGTGAGCTGCGTCATCAGGTCGGTTTGGCTGCCGTACACCAGCACCAGGTCGGGCTTCAATACGATGATGCGCTCGACGTCCGGATCCAGCAGCGCGCCAACCCGCGGCAGCGCTTGCACTTGCGGTGGGAAGTCGTCATAGCTGCTGACCGCGACGACCCGATCGCCGGCCCCTATGGCGAAGACCATCTCGGTCAACGCCGGCACGAGCGAGATGATTCGCTTCGCGGACAGCGATTGCGCCGCCGGCGTCTCGATGCCGGCAGACGACGAAAGGAGCAGCGCGACGACCAACGCCGCGCCGATCAGCGCACGCCGGCTCATCCCTTCCTCACCAACAGCCATAGAAAGAACGGCCCTCCGATCATGGCCGTGACGATGCCCACCGGCAGTTCGATCGGTGACATCACCGTTCTCGCAATCAGGTCGCAGACGACGAGGAACGCGGCGCCGAAGAGCGTCGCTGCCGGCAGGAGGATCCGATGATCGGCGCCGACGATGAGCCGGACCAGGTGGGGCACGACGATGCCGATGAAACCGATCGGTCCGGCCATTGAGATAGCGGCGCCGGTGGCGAACGACGCGCTCAAGAAGGCGATCCGCTGCGCCCGGCCGACGTCAACGCCGCGCGCAGCCGCCACATCGTCGCCGAGCGTCAGGAGGTTGAGCGTCCGGGGAAGCAGCGCAAACAGCACGAACGCGCCGCCGATGAGCGGCGTTGCGGCCATGATGGGGCCGTAACTGCTGACGTCGAGATTGCCGATGAGCCATCGCGCGGTCCGATACCAGTCGGCGAAATCGATCAGGAACTGGACGACCGTGATGAGCGCCGAGAAGAACGTATTGAGCGTGACTCCGGCGAGGAGGAGCACGTTGGTCGACATCCCCCCGCCGATGCGCGTCGCGAGGAAGTAGACGACGGCGGTGCCGATGAGCGATCCCGTGAAGGTGGCGGCGGGGACCGCGGCGCCCGAGAGACTGGCGTCGAGGTCGAACGCAATCGCCAGCATCGCGCCGAGCGCGGCGCTGGCGGAAACGCCGAGGGTGAAGGGCGTGGCCAGCGGGTTGCGCAGCAGCGCTTGCAGTACCACGCCAGCGGCGGCGAGCGTCGAACCGACCAGGGCGCCCGCGAGGACGCGCGGCAGCCGGGCGACGAAGAAGATCTGCGCGTCGACGTTGTCGGCCCACGGAATGGAAGGGTCGAAGACGCGCGCCAGCGAAATCGGCGTGCTGCCAAGCGTTGGCGCCACCATGACCACGACGGCGGTCACCAGCCCGAAGAGCGGGACTACGGTGAACAGCCGGCGCTTCACGCTCGTCGACCGCGCGCTGGCGATGGTCACATCCGTGGCTTTGAGGGCAGACGCTTTCATCTTCGTGCGATTTGGCGGTTCTGCCTAGTGGGACCGGAGGTCGGGCTGTTGCGGACGGCGCGGGTAAACCATCAGCTGGCCGGAAGCGGCGTGCACCTCCACGTCGGCCTCCACGTCGTAAAGGCGCCCGCACGTGCGCCGTCGTCAGCACGTCGCCGGTCGGGCCCGATGCGAGCACCTTCCCCTCGCGGAGCATGACGAGCGTGCCGGCAGAGGCTGGCCGCGAGGCTCAGATCGTGCGTCGAGATCACGAGCGTCAGACCGCGCTCGGCGTTCAGCCGGGCGAGCAGTGATGCGATCTCGATCTGATAGCGCAGGTCCAGCGACGCCGTCGGCTCGTCGAGCAGCAGGATGTCGGACGCCTGTGCTAACGCTGACGCGATGACCACCCGCTGTTTTTCACCACCGCTCAACGTGCTGAATCGGCGATCTTCGAGCTGGGCGGTCCCGGTGGCGCGAAGCGCATCGCGGGCGACCGCCAGGTCGCCCGGACCTTCCATCTCGAACAATCCGAGATGTGGATGCCGGCCCATGAGCACCATCTCCATGACGGTGTACTCGAATGCCAGCTGCGTTTCCTGTGGAACCACGGCGATGCGGCGCGCGACGGCGCGGCGCGAGAGTCGCGTCAGCGGGATGTCGTCGAGCCGAACCTGGCCGCGGCTGGGGACACGCGTTCCGCTGAGCAGGCGCAGGAGCGTCGTCTTGCCGGAACCGTTCGGGCCGAGGATGCCGACGATGCCGCCGCGCGGGATCGGTGGCCGACACGCGATCCAGCACGAGCGGCCGGAGCGGCTCGATGCCCGCGCTTCGGCTGCCTGACAGATCGGCCGTGTTCTCGGGCGCGCCACGCCCGGTCCCGCGGTAGTCGAACGAGACGTCAACGGCCTGCTAGCAACGCGCACTCCAGCGAAGGCCAGCACGCGACACTCGACGACCAAGAGGATGAGCAGAAGAATCGCGCGACGTAGCGCCGCGTGACGAGCGGTCATGGGTCCTCCCCGGCGTTGTCGCGCCGGTGGGCGACGCGGCTGATGGCCGCGGTCGCCCGAAAGACGACCCGTCTGCAGTAGGTCTCCTGACTTGCGGATCGGGACGCGACGCTCACGTCTTCCCATCGCATCGTGGCGACAGTGACGAGGCCCGTTGGACGGGCCCCATCGCCGGTCGGGCCCGGCCCGGCTGGCGATCAGAACGCGCGCTCCCCGCTTACAGTGGCGAAACCGTGTGGGACTTAACCCTCAGCTCACTTCAGGTCCAAGCGAATTGAGAAGTTGCACCCAGCTTCCCTGACTGCCCGGGTTGGCGTCGGTTGAGCGCTGAGTATATCAGGCGCCCCGACCGAGGTTTGCCGCTGGCCTCGGGCGGGATAAGATCAGGTTTTTGATGAGCAAGCGATCGACGGCCACGTTCCGCGAGCGTCCCGTGCAGCAAGTGGCCTCGGTGACGGCGGGTCCCGTCGTCATTCACGGCGAGAACTTCCTGGTCGACACCAGCCAGCGCACCGAGATCCTCGATCTCACGGATCGGGTCATGGAATACGTGCGGCCCTTTGCCATTCGCGAGGGCCAGGTGTCGCTGTGGTCGATGCACACGACCTGCGCGCTGTTCGTCAACGAGTCGCAGAAGGCGCTCGTCGAGGACATCCAGCGGTTCCTCGAGGATACGGTCGCGCGCGATCACTACTACCGTCATAACGATCCCGAGCATTCGGATTGCGATCGCGCCAACGCCGATTCGCATCTCCGGGCGCTGCTGCTGGGCCACTCGCTGACGCTGCAGATCAGCGGCGGGGAAGTGGTGCTCGGGCAGTGGCAGCGGCTGCTGATGGCCGAGCTCGACGGCCCGCGGCCGCGCACGATTCGGGTTCAGGTCATCGGCATCAAGTAGATCCACCGATTACACGGATTACACGGACATACACGGGTTCAACATGCATCCTCGCGTCGCGCACGCGCAGCTGACGGACATCGCGGAGAAAGTCGAGGCGCGCGAGCGCCTCACGTTCGAGGACGGCGTGCGGTTGTTCGAGGCGCCGGACCATCTGGCGGTCGGATGGCTCGCCAACCGGGAGCGCGAACGGCGGCACGGCGCTCGGACCTATTTCAATCACAACCTCCGCCTCGAGGCGACCAACGTCTGCGAAGCGTCGTGCCTCTTCTGCTCGTTTGCGCGGTTGCGTCCCGGCGATCCTGGCGCGCACACGATGAACGTCGAGCAGGTGCTGGGCAAACTCCGGCAGCGCGCCCACGAGCCGCTCACCGAGATTCACATCGTCAACGGCCTGCACCCTGGGCTGCCGTTCGACTACTACAAGGACCTGCTCCGCGGCCTGAAAGCGATTCGCCCGGACGTGCACTTGAAGTGTTTCACGGCGGTGGAAATTGCGTTCTTCGCCGACCTGTACGGCATGACCGACGAGCAGGTGCTGGTCGAGCTTGGCGAGGCTGGGCTCAATTCGTTGCCGGGCGGCGGCGCCGAGATCTTCGCCGAGCGGGTGCGCCGCAAGATCTGTCACGACAAGTGCGACGGCGATCGCTACATTGCCATCCATCGGACCGCGCACCGGCTGGGCATGCGCACCAACATCACGATGCTCTACGGTCACATCGAGACCATGGAGGAGCGCGTCGATCACCTGATGCGGATTCGCACGCTGCAGGACGAAACTGGCGGCGTGCAGGCGTTCATCCCGCTGGCGTTTCACCCCGACAACAACCAGATGCGCAAGCTGCCGGCGCCATCGGCGAGCGACACCCTGCGGGTGCACGCGGTGGGACGGCTGATGCTCGACAACGTCGACCACATCAAGGCCTACTGGATTTCGTGCGGCGTCGAGGTTGCGCAGGCGGCGCTGTGGTTTGGCGCCGACGATCTCGACGGCACGGTGCAGGAAGAGACGATCTACCACATGGCTGGCTCGCGCACGCCGTCGGCGCTGTCGACGCACGAGATCGAAGAGCTCATCCGCGAGGCCGGCCGCGAACCGATCGAGCGCGACACGCTCTATAACGTCGTGCGCGTGCCGGGCCTTGGACCCGGCACGCGCACTCGTAGTTCCTGGTTCCTCGTTCCTTGTTCCTCGGCGGTCCCAGGTGCTTGGTTCTTCGTGCGCTGTCAGGGGCCTGGCCCAGCGCGCGACTCCTGACTCCTTCTGCCCGATCCCTTCCTGCTATACTCAGAACCAGACCAAGTGACGCCCCGGCAAGATGAGCCGGAAGCAGCGCTTGGTTTTTTCGCGTCCGGAGATTGCGAAAATTTTCACAAGCTCGCATCCGAACGCGTCCCCGCGGGCCTCGGCCACGCGTCACTGAGATGACTGCTGCAGCGACGTTCTTGCCCATGCTCACGACGGTGGAGAAGCAAAGTCTCCACGAGCGTCAACCCCTGCCCGAGGCCTACCTCGGGCTGTCGGACGACGAGATGGAGGTCCGGATTGCGGCCGCGCGCGCCGCGCTCGGCGACCGCCTCGTCATCCTCGGCCACCACTACCAGCGCGACGAGGTCATCCGCTTCGCCGATTACACCGGCGATTCGTTCAAGCTGTCTCGCGAGATCGCCAAGCACCCGCGCGCCGAGTTCATCGTCTTTTGCGGCGTGCACTTCATGGCCGAAAGCGCCGACATCCTCGGGCTGCCGCACCAGCAGGTGATCCTCCCGGATCTGGCCGCCGGCTGTTCCATGGCCGACATGGTCGCGCCGGATCAGCTCGAGACCTGCTGGCTCGAACTCGAGCAGATGGGCGTGGCGTCGCGCACCGTGCCGGTGACCTACATCAACTCGGCGGCGGCGATTAAGTCGTTCGTCGGCGAGCGGGGCGGCACGATCTGCACCTCGTCCAATGCTGCCGCGACGTTGAAGTGGGGCTGGGAGCAGAAGGAGAAGATCCTGTTCCTGCCGGATCAGCACCTCGGCCGGAATACCGCATGGAAGATGGGCGTCCCGCTCGACGAGATGGTGGTGTGGGATCCGTTCGAGCCCTACGGGGGGCTGACGAAAGATCAGCTCGATCGCGCCCGCATGATTCTGTGGAAGGGTCACTGCTCGGTGCACGTCCGTTTCACGGTCAAGCAGATCGAGGCCGTACGGCAGCAGCATCCCGGTGTCCGCGTCATCGTCCACCCCGAGGTGCCGTTCGACGTGCTCCAGGCAGCGGACGACAGCGGCTCGACGGAGTACATCCTCAAGACCGTTCGCGATGCGGCGCCCGGGACGACCTGGGCCGTCGGCACCGAGATCCACCTCGTCCACCGCCTCGCCGAAGAGGTTGCGCCGGCGAAGACGGTGCTGTCACTCGATCAGGTGGGCTGCCTCTGCTCGACCATGTTCCGCGTCTCGCCCAACCACCTCTTGTGGGTGCTCGACGGGCTCGTCGAGGGCGAGGTGTACAACCGCGTCACCGTTCCTGACGACCAGAAAAAATGGGCTAGGATCGCTTTTGAGCGGATGCTGAGCATTCACTGATTACGAGACATCTGGTGATCTCGTGACCTTTTGATCTCGTGATCTGGAGATCGGCAAGGTTGCCACTTTCGATCACCAGATCATCAGATCACCAGATCATCAGATCACAAGATTACGGAGACCCTCCCGATGCCCCACCAGTTGCCCGCCCTGCCGTACGACTTCGGCGCGCTCGAGCCGCACATCGACACCCAGACGATGCAGATTCATCACGGCAAGCATCATCAGACCTACGTGACGAACCTGAACGCGGCTCTCGACAAGCACCCCGAGCTGCACAACAAGTCGCTCGATGACTTGGTGCGCAACGTGATCACCGTCCCCGAGGACATTCGCGGGCCGGTCCGCAACAACGGCGGCGGACACTGGAACCATTCGCTGTTCTGGAAGCTGATGGCGCCGAACGCCGGCGGCGCGCCGTCCGGCGACGTCGCCGACGGCATCAACGCTGCCTTCGGCAGCTTCGACAAGTTCAAGGAACAGTTCCAGGCCGCGGGCGTCGGCCGCTTCGGCAGCGGCTGGGCCTGGCTCGTCGACAACGGCGGCAAGCTCGAGATCACCAGCACGCCGAATCAGGACAACCCGCTGATGGACGGCAAGAAGGCGATTCTCGGCGTGGACGTCTGGGAACATGCCTACTACCTGAAGTACCAGAATCGCCGCGCCGACTACCTCGGCGCGTGGTGGAACGTCGTCAACTGGAACGAGGTCAACCGGCTGCTGAAAGGTTAGCGGGTGCCTCGTCGGAATCGTGAGTCACGAACGGCCGCAGCGCTCGTCGTTGCGGCCGTTTGTGTTGTATCCCCGGCTCTTGCGCGCGGACAGCAGCCTGCACCGAACGTCGAGGTCGTCCCTGTGCTCGTCGATGCGAGCCGCATCGAAGCGTGGTCGTTCTTCGAGCCGTTCGCCGGAGGCGGTGACCCCGATTACTTGCTCACCGGCAATCGCATCACGTTCGGCATGGCGACCGCGACGCGCCATTTCGAAGGCTATGGCGCGTTTCAGTACTCGCAGCTGCTGAACTCTGCCGCGAAACGCGGTGGGGCTGGGGCCGCTCGGTCCAGGCGCGTTCTATTACGACGCTGCGCGCGCTCCGAACGCCTATCAGCTCTACTTCAAGGCGCTCTCGCTCCGTGTCAGGAATCTCCCCGGCGGCGTGTCGTTCGAGGTCGGCCGCATGGCGTTCCAATCGAGCGGTGAGGCCGCATCTGCATCCGCAGACCTCGAGCGGCTGAAGCGTGACCGCCTCCAGGGACGTCTCCTCGGCGAGGTCGAGTGGACGCCGTTCGAGCGAACCGTTGACGGTGTTCGTGCCGACGTGGCGCGCCGGCAGTGGCACGCGACAGCGGCGGTGCTCTTTCCCTCGCAGGGCGCCTACGAAGAATCAGCGAACGCCACGATCAGCGATGTGCGCGTCGCGACCGCATCGTTGTCCATTTGGGGCACGCCGGCCGCGCGCCCCGACGTCGGCCCGATGGCACGCATCGCTGCGAAGGTCGAGCCATTGTTCGTGGCGGCGACGCCTTCGCCCGCGCCTGCGTTCGAAGTGCAGGCCTTCGCGCAGCACTATCGCGACCGCCGAACCGCACGGAATCGACCGGACAACAGCGGGTTCCCGGCCGAGCCCGTCGACATCGGCGTGCAGACCTACGGCGCCTCGCTCCTGACCCTCGCCCACCCGGGCCGCGGGCAGGCTGACGCGCTGGCATGGGTGGCCTTTCAGCGCGGCGATTGGTACGGCCAGCCGCATCGGGCCTGGAGCGCGATCGCGGAGGGCGGCTATCGATGGCTGGCGGTGCCGTGGCGGCCGTGGTTGCGTGCCGGCATCACCTACGCGTCTGGCGATGACGATCGCGCCGACGTCACCCATCACACGTTCTTTCCGGCGCTTCCCTCGTCTCGCCCACGCGCTGCTCGCCGGTACGTTCGCGCAGATGAATCTGCTCGATGTGTTCGGCGAGGTCCGTCTGCAGCCGCGGCCCCGGCTTGGCATTGACGCCTCGCTCCATCGCCTGTCGCTGGCCAGTGTCAACGATCGCTGGTACAGCGGCACCGGCGCGACCGCGGCGCGCGGCAGCTTCTTTGGCTACACCAGCCGCCCCTCGAGTTTTGACACCGCGCTCGGCACGCTGCTGCAGGTGTCGGCGCAGGCGGAGATCTCGAGAGAGTGGAGCCTTCGCGGATCGCTCGGCGTGATGTCGGCCGGGACGGTTGTCCAGCGTCTGTTCGCCGGCGATCGCCTCACGGTCTTCGCCGTCGAGAGCCTGCTGGCATTCTGAGCTTCCTCAGAACAACTTCACCTCGACGATTTCGCCCTTCTCGACGATGTCGGTCTGGGCCGGAATCTCGATGTAGCCGTCGGCCTGTGACATCGAGGTGATGTCGCCGGAGGCTTTGAACGCCGGCTGCGCCTGCCCGTCGACGATCCGCACCGTGTAGAACTGGTGCCGCCCGGTCGTCGACACGATCCGCTGTGCGACCGGCGCTTCGATCGTTCGCATCCGGTACGGCGGGAGATGGGCCATGCGCCGCACCGCGGGACCGAGCAGCATGTAGGCATTCGACAGGCACGAGGTCGGGTATCCCGGCATCCCGAACACCGGCTTGCCGTCGATCAGGCCGAAGGCCGTTGGTTTGCCCGGCTTCACGGCGATGCCGTGAAAGAGGATCTCGCCGCGCCGGGAGATGACGTCGAGGATGAGATCGCGTTCGCCGACCGAGCTGCCGCCCGAGAAGACCATCACGTCCTCGTCCAGGCAGCGATCGATCGCGCGCTCGAGATCCTCAATCGTGTCCTGCGCGGTCTGGTACGGCCGCGCCACGCCGCCGTGATCCGCAATCACCGTGCTGAGCGTAGAGCGATTGATGTCGTAGATCTGCCCGGGCTTCAGCTCGGCGCCTGGGATCGACGATCTCGTCGCCGGTCGAAAGAATCGCGACGCGCGGCTTGTCGTAGACGTCCACCGCGGCCAGGCCGAGCGCCGCCAGCGCACCGATCCGGCTCGGATTGAGCACGTCACCCCGCTGCAGCACGACCTGCCCGGTGACGATGTCGGCGCCCTGTCGTCCGACGTTCTGACGCGGGTACACCGGCGTCAGAATTCTCACGTCGCCGGTATCCGCGCGCTCGGTCTCCTCGACCATCACGACCGCGTCGGCGCCCTCCGGCATCGGCGCGCCGGTCGCAATCTCCGCGGCTTCGCCTGCGCCCACAATCCTCGTCGGCATCTGCCCCGTGTAGATCTTCTCGACGACCCGCAGCGTCTTCGGCTCGTAGCGGCTGGCGCCGAAAGTGTCCTCGGCGACGACGGCATATCCGTCCATGGCGGCCCGCGCAAAAGGCGGCACATCACGTGTGGACGCCACGGGTTCGGCGACCACGCGCCCATTCGCCTCGATGAGCGCGACGCGGACCGTGCGCGCGATCGGCCGGATCGCGCCGTCAATCAGCTCGCGCGCTTCTTCGAGCGGGATCGTCTCGCGAATCGGCCGCATCTGGGTGGACATTTCGAGGTTCCTGGGTTCCTTTAAGTTCCTGAGTTTCTAGGTTCTCGGTTTCGCGGTTTTTTTTTCGGGGTTTCGCAGTCTCGGGTTCACTGCGTAGCTGCTGGACGATATGCGTGAGCTCGGGAACCAGTAGCTTTTCCATCCCCAGGCGGACGGCGGCCTCCGACCCCGGGAGCGCGGCCACGAACGTCATGCCGACGGTTCCGGCGACCGCCCGGCTCAGCATCGCCGCGGCGCCGATGTCGTGGTAGCTGAGCATGCGAAACAGCTCGCCGAAGCCGTCGAGACGCCGTTCCAGCAGTGACGTGAGCGCCTCGTAGGTGCGGTCGCGCGACGTCAATCCTGTCCCGCCCGTCGTAATGACGACGTGCACGTTCGGGTTGGCGACTTGCTCCGAGACCACGCGCAGGACATCAGCGGGCTCGTCCTTGACGATGGTGCTCCCCAAGACCTCGTGACCGGCCGCCGTGAGCATTTCCCTGATCGCGCGACCGCTGGTGTCGGTCGCGTCGCTCCGCGTGTCGCTGATCGTGACGACGAAGCAACTGACGCGTGCGGGCGCGGCGGCTTTGTGCTCGTGCTGGGACACACAAGGATTATAGGAGCAAGTCCAGCCATCACGGCCTTCGGTCTCAGCTCTGCCTGCGCGGTGCGGTCCACGGTCCACAGTCGACTAGCCGTAGACTGTAGAGCCGCAAGAAACGCCAAGTCCTCGCTGGCCTACAATGAGTCCCATGTCGCGACGCCTCATCCCGGTGATGGCCGTCTTCGCGCTCGTTGCGATGCCGGCCGCGCAGACGCCGCTCGATCGCGACGCGCAGCGCTGGGTCGATGCGACGCTGAAGAAGATGACGCTCGATCAGATGGTCGGACAGCTGATCATGCCGCGCTTCGCCGGCGTCTACACCAGTTCTGATTCCGGCATCTTCGAAGAGCTCTCGAGATTCGTGCGCGAGGCGCACGTCGGCGGCGTCATTGCGTTCGGCGGCGAAGAGCCGGTACCGCAGGTGCTGCTCAATCCGACCTACGGGCCGATCGTCCTCGGCCAGCCGCTGGCCGTCGCGTCGATGGTGAACCGCCTGCAGGCGATCTCCGCGCTGCCGCTGATGACCGCTGCCGATTTCGAGTGGGGCGTCGGCATGCGGCTCGCCGGCGCGACGCGGTTTCCACGCGCGATGGCCTTTGGCGCCGTCGGCGACGATCGGCTCGCGTTCGAGGCAGGACGGATCACCGCGCTCGAAGGACGCGCGCTCGGCGTCCACGTTGATTTCGCCCCAGTGGCCGACGTCAACAACAACCCGCGCAATCCGGTGATCAACATTCGTTCGTTTGGCGAGGATCCGTCGCGGGTGGGCGCGCTGGCGTCCGCCTGGGTGCGCGGACTGCAGCAGGGCGGCATGCTGGCCACGATGAAGCACTTTCCCGGGCACGGCGACACCGCCGTCGATTCGCATCTCGGGCTGCCCGTGATTCCGCATCCGCGCGATCGTCTCAATGCGATCGAGCTCGCACCGTTCAAGGCCGGCCTCAGCGCCGGCGCGGCCGGCGTCATGGTCGCGCACATCGAGCTGCCGGCGCTCGACAGCACCGCCGGTCCGGCGACATTCAGCCGCCCGGTCGTGAGCGGCCTGCTCCGTGACGAGATGAAGTTCCAGGGCCTCATCTACACCGACGCCATGAACATGGACGCGGTCGCGAAGATGGGGACCCCCGGCGAGAACGCCGTGAAGGCAGTGCTCGCGGGGATCGACGTCGTCCTCGACCCTCCGGATCCCATGGACGCGTTTCGCGGCCTGAAGGCCGCCGCCGAAAGCGGACAGCTGCCGAGGCCTCGGCTCGAGGCGTCGGTCCGGCGCGTGCTCGAGGCCAAGGCGCGACTTGGTCTCCACAAGACGCGCGCGGTGGCGCTCGACGCCGTGCCGACTGTCGTCGGGACGCGCCAGCACGCGTCGGTCGCGCGGCAGGTGAGCGAGCGGGCGATCACGCTGATCCGCGACGAGCAGTCGAACGTGCCGCTGAAGGTCGCGCGCTCAGGCAGCGTGCTGTTTCTCTCGGTCCTCGACTACCCGCGCGGCTGGCGGATCGCCGCGCCGAGCCGGGCGTTCCTGCCGGCGCTCCGCGAACGATGGCCGGACGTGCAAGCCATCGAAGTCTCCGATCAGACCACGACCAACGAGCTGGCGCTGATCCGCGCGATGGCGCCGCGGTTCGATGCAATCGTTGCCGCGGTCTTCGTCCGCGCGTCGTCGGGCACGAACCGCCTCGATCTCGCAGCACCGGTGACGTCGCTGCTACAGGACCTCGGGCGCGGCAGCATGCGTCGGAGTCAGCCCTTTGTGGCGTCGTTTTTCGGCAGCCCGTACGCGCCGATGAGCGTGCCCGATCTTCCCGCCATGTTGTTGACGTATGACTTTTCGGACGTGGCAGAGGAGTCGGCGGTGCGCGCGCTCAGCGGCGAAATTTCAATTGGCGGCCGCCTGCCCATTGCGTTGCCGGGCCTGTTCCCCGTTGGCCATGGATTGACACGACCGGTCGCTTCGGCCTCGCCGCAGCGTTGATTCCGTCATGCATACCTGGGAACACTGCGCCATTTACGTCACCCTCTACTCGGAAGGCACATCACCAGCGGAGCCGCAAGAGCTGTTGCAGATTCGGTGGCCGAACCAGCACAAGACGTCGATTTCGCACCCGTACGGCGTCATCGGCCTCCTGAATCAGCTCGGCGGTGATGGCTGGGAGTTGGTGGACGTCGAGAACGGCGTCTACTACCTGAAGCGTCCCGGCAAGTAAGCGGGCCACGCGCGTCAGATCAATCGAGTCGGACCAGGCCTCGCCGCGTCGCCACCTTCACGGCCTCGGTGCGACTGGCGACCCCCAGCTTCTCGAACAGGTGCCCGAGGTGGGTCTTGACCGTGCGCGCGCTGATGCCGAGCTCGCTCGCGATTTCCTTGTTGGCCTTGCCGTCGGCCATCAGGCGCAACGTGGACAGCTCGCGCGGCGTGAGCTGCACGTGCATCACCCCTTCGGCAAGCTTCGCAGCCGCCGCCGGCGCGAGATAGGTCTTGCCGGCCAGCACGGCGCGAATGCATCGCACGAGCTCGTCGGCGGCAATGTCCTTGAGCACATACGCCTTCGCGCCGGCCTTGAGCGCCCGTGCGATCTCATCATCCGTGTCGTAGGTCGTCAGGACGATGACCCGGGCTCGCGGGTCGCGCTCGCGAATGCGGCGCACGGCCTCGACTCCCTCCATGACCGGCATGCGCAGGTCGAGCAGGATGACGTCGGGATGATGCTCCTCGTAGGCCTCGATCGCCTCGAGGCCGTTGCCGGCCTCGGCGACGACGCGCAGGTCGGGTTCCTGATTGATGATGTTGGCGACGCCGGTGCGCAGCAGTGCGTGATCGTCGACGATCAGCACGCGCGCCTTGTCGGCCGCCGGTGTGACTTCAGCTTGCTGCAACATGGACCTGAGTGGGCAGCGACGCCGGCTCCCACGCCAGCACGACTTCGGTGCCTTTGCGCGGCGCGGTGACGATGGTGAGCGATGCGCCGATGCGATCGGCGCGCTCGCGCATGCTCGTCATCCCGAAACCGCCGGAATGAACGTCCTTGGCAATCCCGCGGCCGTCGTCTGCGACCGACAGGCGGAAGCCGATCGATTGCACGGTTGACGCGTGGATGGTGATGCGACGGGCGCGGGCGTGGCGGAGCGCGTTGGTCAGCGCCTCCTGCGCGATGCCGATGATCTCGCGCTCGACGCCGCCGCCGAAGCGGGGGAGGTCGTCGATGTTGAGATCGATCGGGACTTCGTTCGTGCGGCGGCCGACGTCGGCAATGCGCTTCAGGGCGGTGCTGATGTCTTCGCCGTCGCCGACGTTGGGGCGCAGCGACGACACCGACCGGCGCGCCTCGGTCATGTGCGTGCGGGCCAGGTGAACCGCGGTCTCGATGCTTGCCGCCACGGCCGGCGCCACGGCGCCGGCTTCCCGCTGCGCCGCCTGCAACTGCATCAGGATGGCGGCAAAGCCCTGCGCGAGGTTGTCGTGGATGTCGCGCGCGAGCCGGTTGCGTTCTTCGAGAATGGCCTTGCGGCGCTCTTCGAGCCGCCGCTGTTCGGAGAGCCGGCTCTGATGCAGCGCAAGCGTCGCCTGACGAGCCATGGCTTCGAGCACGGCGACGCGCCATTGCACTTCGCAGTCTGACGAGCCGGCACTCGACAAGGCGATCCATCCGAGATTGCGGCCGCCGAGCACGAGCGGTGCGATAGCGAGTGACTGAACGTCGGCGCCACGATTGAAGTGGCGCACCGCCTCGGGCAGCCGCGGATCCTCGCCGCCGTAGACGACGCTCTGGCTCCAGCCGGATCGGTAGGCATAGAGATGCGTCGCCATGCTCTCGCGGGGCAGCGCAATGGTGCCCCAGTCGGCGGTCGAGCGCGTGTAGAGGCGATCGCCGATGAACGCCATCCACAGATCGCAGCTGTGATGGTCGTCGTCGATCAGCCAGACGCCGCAGGCGTGACTCTCGCAGTCTTCGACGAGCGCCTTGGTGAAGGCGCCGAAGAACCCTTCGATGTCCGGCTCGCGCACGAGGAGATCGAGCGCCAGCTGAGCCGCATCGGTCTGTACCTTCGAGAAGCACTCGGCGCGGCGGCGCTCGTCGCGCTCGCGGCTCAGTTCGGCGCGAAGGACCTCGAGAGAGGCGGGCGGCACGGCCTCGCCGGCATCACACGGCGTTGACGGTGCGGGCCGTGCGAGTTCGTCGATCCAGTCGGCGCCGTGGGTGCGATCGAGTTCGTGGGACATGGCTCGGCGTCTGTCGGGAACGTAGGGTGAGAGCTCAGGTTCCACTTTACCCGTTCCGCAGGCCCGTCCGCCTCGTCCAAAGGTCGTAGATCGGGCTGCGCCAGAGGACCGGGAATCCCCTCGCGCTCATGCCGGAGCCCCTCATGCGGCCCCTGCCCGATTGTTCCGCTTCCTTCCGGGCGTCACGATGTTGCCTATGTCAACACATCGTTTTACCCGGATGTCGGACATCCGGTTCCGCCTGCGGCTGGCGCTGGCGATCGTTCCCCTCGTTGCTGTCGTCGCGGCGGGCTGCACCCGGACCGCGGCGCAGCCGGCCCCGCAGGGGCCGCCGCAAGTCTCGGTTGCCACGGTGATCGATCGCGAGATCACCGAGTGGGATGAATTCACCGGCCGCCTCGAGCCCGTCGAGTCGGTTGACGTGCGTCCCCGCGTCTCCGGCTACGTGTCGTCGGTGCGGTTCAGGGAAGGCGCCATCGTCCGCAAGGGCGACCCGCTGTTCCAGATCGATGACCGTCCGTTCCTCGCCGAAGTCGATCGCCTGCGTGCCGAGCTGATGCGGTCGCGCGCGACCGTGCAGCGCGCCGCCTCCGAACTGCAGCGCGCCGAGCGTCTGCGCGCCGAGAACGCGATGTCGCTCGAAGAGCGCGATCGGCGCTCGGCGTTCGCGCAGGAAGCCACCGCACAAGTCGCGGCTGTCGAGGCTGCGCCTTCGCGCCGTCGAACTCAACCTCGAATTCACGCGGGTCGTGTCGCCGATCGCCGGACGCGTCAGCCGCGCGTATGTGACCGAAGGCAATCTCGTCTCGAGTGGTCCCGGCGAAGCGACGTTGATGACGACGGTCGTGTCGCTCGATCCGATTCACGCGCACTTCGACGCCGACGAACGGATCTTCCTGCGCTACAGCGCCCTGGCGCGCAGCGCCGGCAAGGCGGATGCGTCGGCGGCTCGTCTGGCGATTCGGATGGCACTGGCCGACGAAGAAGGCTTCCCGCGCCAAGGGCGGCTCGACTTCCTCGACAACCGGCTCGATCCGGCGAGCGGGACGATTCGCGGCCGCGCTGCGTTTCCCAATCGCGACGGGGCGTTGACGCCCGGGCTGTTCGTCCGGCTTCGCGTCGCCGGGAACGGAACCAATCGCGCGCTGCTCGTGCAGGACCGCGCGGTCGGGACCGATCTCGACAAGAAGTTCGTCCTCATCGTCGGGCCGGAGCAGACCATCCAGTACCGCGCGGTGACGCTGGGCCCGCTCGTCGATGGCCTGCGGGTCGTGCGCACCGGTCTGGCGGCTGGCGATCACGTCGTCGTGAACGGACTGCAGCGCGTGCGGCCTGGCGCCAAGGTCGCGCCCGTGCCGGTGCAGATGGATGCGGCGGCGGGCGCCGCCGCTCCGGCCGCGACCGTGAAGTAGGAGCGGATCATGAACTTCTCACGCTTCTTCATCGATCGTCCGATCTTCGCGGCGGTCCTTTCGCTCCTGATCGTGGTGGGCGGCGGCCTTGCGGTGCTGCGTCTCCCGATCAGTGAGTACCCGCAGGTCGTGCCGCCGACAGTGGTCGTGCGGGCGATCTACCCGGGCGCGAACCCGCGCGTCATCGCCGAAACGGTGGCATCGCCGCTCGAGCACCAGCTCACCGGCGTGGAGGACATGCTCTACATGAACTCCCAGGCGACCGCCGACGGCGTCATGACGCTGACGATCACCTTCGGCATCGGGACCGATCTCGACAACGCGCAGGTCCAGGTGCAGAACCGCGTCGCACAGGCGCTGCCGCGGCTGCCCGCCGAAGTGCAGCGCATCGGCGTGACGACGGAGAAGTCGTCGCCCGACCTGATGATGGTCGTCCACCTTGTGTCGCCCGATTCGCGCTACGACATCCTCTACCTCTCGAACTACGCGCACCTGCAGGTCCGCGACGAGATCGCGCGCATCCAGGGCATCGGCAACGCGCAGGTGTTTGGCGGCGGCGAATACAGCATGCGGGTGTGGCTCGATCCCGATCGGCTGGCCTCGCGGCGGTTGACGGCTGCCGACGTGGTGTCGGCGATTCGCGAGCAGAACGTGCAGGTTGCCGCCGGCGTGCTCGGGGCGCCGCCGGCGCCGACCGACACGACGTTCCAGCTGTCGATCAACGCCCGCGGCCGGCTCACGACCGACGACGAGTTCGCCGACGTCATCGTCCGCGCCACCCCGGAAGGGCAGATCACGCGGATTCGCGACGTCGGGCGCGTCGAGCTCGGGTCGAACGCCTACGCGCTGCGGAGCCTGCTCGACAACCAGCCGGCGATCGGCATCGGCATCTTCCAGCGTCCCGGATCGAACGCGATCGAAGCGTCGAACCAGGTGCGCGAGGTGATGGAAACGCTGTCGAAGTCGTTTCCCGACGGCCTCGAATACCGCATCGTTTACGACCCCACGGTGTTCGTGCGCGAGTCGATCAAGGCGGTCATCGTGACGCTGTTCGAGGCCATCGTCTTCGTCGCGCTGGTAGTGATGGTCTTCCTGCAGACGTGGCGGGCGTCGATCATCCCGCTCGTCGCCGTGCCGGTGTCGCTCGTCGGCACGTTTGCGGTGATGCTGATGTTGGGCTTCTCGCTCAACACGCTCTCGCTCTTTGGTCTCGTCCTGGCGATTGGCATCGTGGTGGACGATGCGATTGTCGTGGTGGAGAACGTGGAGCGTCACATCGCGCTCGGTCAGACGCCGATGGAGGCGACCCGCAAGGCGATGGAAGAGGTGTCGGGACCGATCATCGCGATTGCGCTCGTGCTGTGCGCCGTGTTCATTCCGACGGCGTTCATCACCGGGCTCACCGGGCAGTTCTATCGTCAGTTCGCCTTGACGATCGCGATCTCGACGGTCATCTCGGCGTTCAACTCGCTGACCCTGAGCCCGGCGCTGGCGTCGCGGCTGCTGAAGCCGCACGATGCGCGTCCGGACGTCGCCCAGCGCGTCGCGAACCGGCTGTTCGGCTGGTTCTTCCGCGGCTTCAATCGCTTCTTCGGCCGCGCGTCGGCCGGCTACGCCGGCGGCGTCTCGCGCGTGCTCCGCGTCAGCGCGGTGGCCATCGTGCTGTATCTCGGGCTGATCGGCCTGACCTTCGTCGGCTTCTCGCGCGTGCCGTCCGGGTTCGTCCCGACGCAAGACAAGGGCTACCTGGTGGCGTTTGCGCAGCTGCCCGACGCGGCCTCGCTCGATCGCACCGAAGCCGCCATTCAACAGATGTCGGCGATTGCGCTGGAGCACCCCGGCGTCGCCAATGCAGTCGCGTTTCCCGGGCTCTCGATCAACGGCTTCGTCAACGCGCCGAACGCCGGCATCGTGTTCGTGGTCCTCAAACCGGCTGAAGAACGGGCGACGCCGGAACTCAGCGCCGGCGCAATCGTCGGCGATCTGAACGGCCGCTTCGCGAGCCTGCAGGAGGCATTCGTCGCGATCTTCCCGCCGCCGCCCGTGCAGGGGTTGGGGCAGGTCGGCGGCTTCAAGCTCTACGTGCAGGATCGCGCGAGCGCCGGCTTCGAAGAGCTGTACGGCGCGGTGCAGAAGAGCATCGGGCAGGGCTATCAGCGTCCCGAGCTCGCCGGCTTGTTCTCGAGCTTCCAGGTCAACGTGCCGCAGATCGACACCGACGTCGATCGCGAGCGGGTCAAGACCTACGGCGTGCCGCTGACGTCGGTCTTCGACACCCTGCAGGTGTACCTCGGGTCGCTGTACGTCAACGACTTCAACCGCTTTGGGCGGACGTATCAGGTCAACGTCCAGGCCGAAGCGGGCTTCAGGCTGCAGCCCGAGCAGATCCGGCGGCTCGAGACGCGCAACCTGCGCGGCGACATGGTGCCGCTCGGATCGCTGCTGACCGTGACGCGCGGCTACGGCCCCGATCAGGTCATGCACTACAACGGCCATCCGGCGGCGGAGATCAACGGCGGGCCGGCGCCGCCATTCAGCTCGGGTCAGGCGCAGCAGGCGATTGCCGACGTGCTCGGGCAGCACCTGCCGCCGGGCATGACGTTCGAGTGGACCGAGCTCGCGTATCAGGAGCTCCTCTCGGGCAACACGATGATCTACGTGTTCCCGCTCTGCGTGCTGCTGGTCTACATCGTCCTGGCCGCGCAGTATGAGAGCTGGACGCTGCCGCTCAGCGTGATTCTGATCGTGCCGATGACCCTGTTCTCGGCCATCGCCGGGGTCTGGCTGACCGAGGGCGACAGCAACGTCTTCACGCAGATCAGTTTCCTGGTGCTGGCCGGCCTGGCGTGCAAGAACGCGATTCTGATCGTCGAGTTCGCGCGCCAGCGCGAGCACGAGGGCGAATCGCCGCGTGACGCCATCATCGACGCCTGCCGCGTTCGTCTGCGGCCGGTGCTCATGACGTCGCTGGCGTTCATCATGGGCGTCGTGCCGCTCGTGTTTTCTTCGGGCCCCGGATTCGAGATTCGCCAGGCGATGGGCATCGCGGTGTTCGCCGGGATGCTCGGCGTGACGCTCTTCGGCCTGTTCCTGACGCCGGTCTTCTATCTGCTCACGAGCCGATTCAGGCAGGTAGGGCAGGTGGGGCAGGTAGGGCGACGGTAGGGCAAGGTCGGGCAGGTCGCTCCGGTTGGAGAGATCGGGTGAGGAAGGTTCAAGGGATAGTCATGACTCGCATCCTTGTATTGATCGTCGCGGCGCTGTTTGCCGCATCGTGCGCCGCGCGCAAGCCGTACGCGACGCCCGACGTGTCGTCGGCGGCGCTCCGGAACGTCGAGCCGTCGCTCGTCGTCGAGCAGCCATTCGATCCGCGCTGGTGGGCGCAGTTCGACGACCCCGTGCTCGACGCGCTGGTGACGCGCGCGCTCGAAGCCAACCACGACGTGCGGATCGCCCTGACCCGCGTGGACCAGGCGCGATCGATCTTCGACGAAGTGCGGCGCGACCAGTATCCGACGGTCACTGCCGGCGCCAGCGCCGACCGCCGCGACCAGGCGATTCCCGGTTTTTCTGACGAGCCGCGCGGGCTCAACACGTTCCGCGCCGGGTTCGACAGCTTCTGGGAGCTCGATCTCTTCGGGCGGGTCCGGGCCCAGATTCGATCGGCGTCGGCCAACGCCGAAAGCTTCGAGGCGACGGCAGACGATGTCCGCGTGAGGGTGGTGGCGGAGATTGCGCGGACCTACTTCGAGGTCCGCGGGCGCCAGCAACAGCTGGCCGTCGCGGAGCGAAGCCTGGCCAACCAGCGCGAGACCCTGCGGATTGCGGAAGTGCGCCGCGACGCCGGCTTCGGCGAGGAGCAGGATGTCGCCAGCGCCGCCGCTCGCGTCGCAGCAATCGAAGCGAGCATCCCGCCGATTCGCAGCGACATCGCGCAGCGGGAGCATCGCATGGCGGTGCTGATCGGCGCGCGTCCTGGCGGGCTTGGCGTGGACCTGTCGCCGCGTGTGTATCCGCCGCTCACCAAAGCGCTCGCGGTGGGTGAGCCGAACAGCCTGCTGCGGCGGCGGCCGGATATTCGCGCCGCGGAGCGGCAACTCGCCGCGGCGGCCGCGCGCGAGGGCATCGTCGCGGCGGATCTCTATCCACGGATCACCGTGACGGGATTTCTCGGCCTGCTCGCGGGGCGCGGCAGCCTGTTCGACATTGCCGACTCGCGCGCGTATGCGATCACGCCGGCGTTGAGCTGGGCGGCGTTCGACATCGGCAGCGTGCGGGCGCGGCTGCGCGGGGTCGAGGCGGCGACGCGCGAATCGGCGGCGGTCTTCGAGCAGGCGGTGCTCCGCGCGCTCGAGGAAACCGAGAACGCGCTCGTCGCGTATCGCGAGACGCAGCAGCGGCTGGTGCGCCTGAACGATCAGGCGCGCGAAAGCGCACGGGCTGCGGACATCGCGCGCATCCGCTACCGCGAGGGCGCGGTCGATTTCCTTGCCCTGCTCGACGCCGAACGCACGCAGCTGCAGGCGGAGGACGCGGTGGCGCAGGCGGAATCGACCGTCTTCACGAGCGTGATCGCGGTCTACAAGGCGCTGGGCGGCCTGCCCGCGAATGCGCCGGCGGGGACCGCAAACGCGCCTTCAAAGCGGTAGGCCCGGGTTCAAACGGCCGTGGGGGCTGTGCTAGGATCAGAAGTTCCGGGCGGCCTTTCGGGGCCGTCCGATCCAGCCTTCGCGCGCGCCCTTAGCTCAGTTGGATAGAGCGTCTGGCTACGAACCAGGAGGTCGCAAGTTCGAGTCTTGCAGGGCGCGCCAACTTGTTGCCGCAAGCTACATATTTGGTTTGCGCGGCCGGCAATCACGCGCCGGTTGATCGCGGCATCCAGCTCGTCGAGCTCCTCCCACGCCGCGGCGATGTCGAACTGCGGGTCCCTCTCGGCACGCTCCCACGATTGCGTCTCGGATGCCGCTGCTTCGCTTGATGTCCTCGACCAGTTGCGCGCTCGTCCACCTTGGTCCTTGGTCGTCCCCTGGGGTTTGGAGGCGGGGTTCTTCGGGTCGAGCACCGGCTCGTCCGCCGACTCCTCTGCAGCGAATGCGGGCACCTGCGTGGCATGCGACGCGTCGGGCAGCGGCGCATCAGCCAGACGGTCAAGGTCCGGCCCAGCAGGGCTCGGCTCGCCATCCGCATGTGGGGCCGAAGCCTTATTAGTGCTCATGCTCATCAAGCGAGCAAAACCGAATGCCCTTGCCCCTCGATTGTAGGGGTTCAATCAAGGAGTAAAGGCACATCGGCACTTAGTTGCTGGGCTGGCCTTGAGGGCGCTTCTCGCGCTTTGGCCTGCGAGGCTGCTCGAGGTCTTCTCCCGTAAATGGCGGCATACCCGTGTCATTGGCTACATCAGGTAGCTCCTGATCAGGCGACCGTTTGATGTCAGGTCCGTCGGACCCGTCCTCTGTTTCCTGGGTGCGGTACATCGGCCAATTCACGCGCTTGGGCGGCCCGTGGACGGGCTTCCACCATGTGACGCATTCCATGCTGCACGCTCCAGTACCTTGCATTCACGCAAGGCTTGGGCCGCGAATGCAGGTTCCGCCCTCGCTTTGGCGCGTTGATAACGGTTCCGTGGATGTCTACGCCAAAGTGACCGCGGGCGTCGAGATAAGATCCTCGGCGTACCTGAAGCCACTAGCGAAATCCCTCGACGAGCATCAGATTGGCGCCCGCGCTGTCGAGCACCGAATACAGCAAGTGCCGCTGGTCCGGGGAGAGCGCCATGCCTACCCACGATTGCTTTTCCACGACGAACAGGGTCGTTCTCTTCCCCGTCGCATGCTCGAAGAAATCAATCGACATCGTCTGACGTGGGCCCTGGAGCTCTTGCGTCGGGGACCCAGGCCTCGCGTCGACGACGGCGAGAAAATACAGGCCGCTATCCGCCACCACGAAATTCAACGAATGGCTCAATCCCTCGACCACGAGTTTTTCCTCACCGCCGCCGACCGGCACCTGCCAGATCGACGTCAGCGAGTTGCCTTGTTTGGCGTAGTACAGAAAGCGACTGTCGGGCGACTCGGTGGCTGCCAGCCCTCCGTGCTGTGTGATCCGCACAGCTGGACCTCCGACAGCAGACGTTTTCCAGACTTCCACGCGACCCGTCCTGGTCGATCCGAAATAGATCGAGCGGCCGTCCCGAGACCATCGAGGCTCGACCTCCTCTGCGGGATCGTCGGTGATTCGCCGTACCTCGCCAGTATCCGGGGTGAGCAGATAGAGGTCAGCCGATCCTTCCCGGCGCGAGTTGAACAGAATCGTGCTTCCGTCCGGCGACCATCGCGGATTGGCGCATAGCGGTCCTTTCATCGATGTCACCTGTTCCGGGCTCGAGCCGTCGGCATTCGCGATCCAGATCTCCTCGTCGCCCGATCGATTCGACGCGAAGGCCAGCCGTTTGCCGTCGGGTGAGTAGTCGGGCGTGAGCTCGTCGTAGGTGGAGGAAGCCACGGGTACAGGGACGAGAGAACTCTGAGGCGCCGTCAGCGGCAGTCTCCAGAGAGCAGAGTCTCTGGATTGCGCCGAATATACGAGACGACCGGTCCTGGAGATTGTGACCGCCCTCGCCTGCTCCCCGAAAGGCAAACCCTCAGGCTGCACCGGCTGTGCCGATTGCGTTGGCGTGAAAGCGATTCTCTGCAGCCGCGTGATGCCGCCCTGATGGCCTCCGGAAGAAAAAATGAGACTCATGCCGTCCGGTGACCAGGCAAGCCCCCCGACGTTCCCGCTATCGGCGGTGAGCTGGATTGGCCGCCCGATCGGCATCGACGTGGATGACAGTGGGAGGACGTAGACGGCGTTCGACGCGCTCTTGCGGGCCCGGATAAAGGCCAGGTAGCGACCGTCGGGAGAGAAGGCCGGGCTCGTGTCGCCCGCTTCGAGGTCACCAACCTCGGTCAGCGGCCGTCGTGCGGCACCCTCCAGTGCGATCAGCCAGATGCCCGTGGTTGTCTCCCGCGACGGACGACCACCAACCGCAATCCATTTCCCGTCGGGCGTCCACGTGAGATTACCTCTGGGCCGAGCCTGCGCACCGCGTGCCTCAAGCGTCGCTACCAATCGTTCGGCGCCGCCGAGCGCGGGAATCGCGAATACGTTCGCCGTTCCTTCGGCGCCGGACCGCTCGAACGCAATCAGCCGGCCGTCTGGCGACCAGGCGGGATTAAAGTCCGATTGGGGATTGGTGGTCAGTCGGTGTGGCTGTCCAGGTCCGACCAGCTTCACATAGATGTCGCGGTTATCATCGTTGGGGCCGCCCCAGGTGAACGCGACCTGGCTGCCGTCCGGAGAAAGAGTTGGTACGAGTTCGAAGCCGGGGTACGCCGTAAGTGGGACGGCGATGGCGGCTGGCGCTGGTGGAACCGTCGTAGGCGGGCGGGTGAAGACTATGAAATACGAACCCGCGAGCAGCACCGATGCCCCGAAGGCGGTAATCACCCACTTGCGGCTGGCTGTCGGCCCGACGGCCTGCGCCGTCTGAGAGGGGCTCGCCTCGCCGAGAGGTGTCGAGGCCGGTCGGACTGCGGGCGCAATTGCCCTGATGTCAGCAGCAAACCGATAGCCATGCTTCGGCACCGTTTCGATGAACCCGGCGTCCTTTTCGAGGGCCTTTCGCAATACCGAGATCTGAAACGAGAGATTGGCCTCCTCGACGAACGTGTCGGGCCACAGCGCTGTCATCAACTCGTGCTTCGAGAGTGCGCGACCGGGACTCCTCACCAACAGCAGCAACAGCTCAAAGGTCTTTGGCGCCAAGGGGACTGCATGACCCTCGCGCGTGAAAACTCTTTGGGCCAGGTCAAGCCGGTACGCCCCGAACTCGTACAAGCTACGCTCCGCGCTCGACATACAGCTTCTAAGAGAATCCTCTAGTTTTCCTTTGATGCCGCTACTGCGCCGCAAAGGACTCGCTCGTGAGCCGCTGTCTAACGTCGGCTCATGCGACACCCACAACTTTGTCCGCAGCGAGCCGGAACAGCCAACAGTGTATGCCTCTTCCGGGCCGCCACTTTCCGCAACCTTTGTCTCTGCTGCTGGCTGGTGCTGTCACCAAGGGTCGGCGACGGTCAGACGCTTTCGGTGACCCGTCCGAACGACCTCCTCGCGATGGACCCCCGTGCCTTTGAACAGTGGCTGCACGCGGCTCGCCCCACTCCGGTGTCGGCCGAAGAGAAGGCACGCACCCTCGCCTCCTTACCGCCCGAAGGCGAAGTCACCGATTTGAAAGTCGTCGACCTTACGAAGCTGGCGGGGCTCAGGCGCGTTTTTCACGCAATGGACCGCGATTCGGAGTACGTCGTCAAGGTCATCGACGTTCCGCAGGCAGGCGCCGGCCTGCACGCACGGGCAGTTGTCCTGATTTCGGAAACAGCGCTCCGCCTATTGACCACGGATGAGCTACAGGCTGTAGCCGCCCACGAGATTGGGCACGAGTACGTGTGGGACGAATATACGCGCGCCGTCGGGCTGGGAGACCGAAATCGTATCAAGGAGCTTGAGCTGATCTGCGACGCCATCGCGATTGTCACCCTCAACGCACTTGGCGTCGATTCGTCGCGGCTAACCTCAGCGCTGGAGAAGATCAGTCGATTCAATCACGACCGATTGGGCACGGCGCTCAACGAACAAGATTATCCGACCGTCGCGGAACGTCGCGCCTTTGCTCGACGCGTTTGCACATGGGTGACGGCGATGCGGCTGTCGCGGCTCGTCGGATAGAGCCCTCCAACAGTCTTGAATCCAGAGTCGCTCGACCGTTTGGATCCAGTGCATATGGTGTGATTGATGCCGCCCCAACTACGAACCAGGAGGTCGCAAGTTCGAGTCTTGCAGGGCGCGCCAACCGATACAACACGTGACGGGCATTCCGATCGTTGGCACCCGGCGCCAGGCTTCGCGATCACGAGCGATGTCGTGCTCAACGGAAAACACTGAACAGGTTGACACCGTAACGCTTCAGGTTAAGGGCCTTGCATACGAACAGAACGATGACGGCCATGCGCGATCGCCAGTGCCCTGGTGAACGTGCGCGCGCCGGGGCGCCATCTCGCGGGCCGTTGACTGCCGTCCATTCTCGCCTGCAGTAGCGGCACCGACTTGTCGCGAGGTCGATCTCGTGCAGTCCGCCTGTCCGCCGAAGACATCGGAGCCGTGAACGCACTCTGCCCGTCAATCCCTTACGTCTCACCTTGCACTTTCACTCAGCGCTCTCGGCGTTCGATGTCGACCGTCGCCCGCAGTGCTCTCAGACGATTCTGGATGGGGAGCAAGGTCGCGTCAAACTGAGCCTAATCGACAGCAGAGCCGGCTCGCGAGTGCTCTCTGTATGCGGAACCGAATACCGGAACATCACACTCGAACGGCTTCAAGGTTTGCTCGGGCCTTCAGATTCTGCCCTTGCTCGACGCGATGGTCGTTGCCACCGCGGATTAGCATCGTTCGCTGTCGGGAACTCCAATCCGATACTACTTTTCAGTCGAGCCCCGGATCAGCCGGCCGATCGCCAGATCCAGCCGCTCCTTCTGCTCCCACGCGGCAAGGAGATCGAAGCGCGCGTCGCTCATCTTCGCCATGATCTTGTGATGCAGGACCTCGCTCTGATCGAGCAGCCGCCTGAGTTCCGAGAGTTGTTCCGGTGTCAGCAATGATGTCTCCGGCGACATTCTGTCACGCCAGGAGGCGAGGGGCCGGCGGCGGTACCCGCACGACACACCACGGCGGCCGTGCGGGCCTCGAGCCTGGACCGCGCTGGATACTAGCTGTTCGCAGCCTCGGCCTTTGCCTTGGCCTTGGGCTTACGACCGCGCTTGGCTTTCTTCGCCGACTTCGGCGCAGGCGGTGGCCGCGGCGCCGCCGGCTTTCTGCTTCGCCCAACGCGCCCGTTGCGCCGCGGCGATCTTCTCGCGGGCCTCGGCGGACATCGTCCGCCGCTTGCGACGCGGGGCGCTCCCCGCGGTCAGCATCGACATGTCGCGCATCGGTCCTACGCCCTGCGGTTCCTGCGTCGGCCGGCCGCGTTTGCCCAATCGCCGCAGATTGACCGGGCCAAGCGACGCCAGCATGTTCTGCGCCCGGCCGATCACCTGTTGAAGCTCATTGGCCAGGACCTGACGTTGCGCCACCCAGGCGTCCACCTTGGCCATGACGGTGCCGAGCGCGGCGCCGACGGTCTCCGGCACGCCAGCCTTGCGGCCACGCGGGCGTCCTCTCTTCTTAGCCATCGATTGTGATCCCCACCTTCAAGACGTCCGCCCGGTGACGCGGATCGCGTCAGCTCTCGACAGACTTTGCTCTTGCATTATGTGTGCACCCCATCGCTCCCGCAACGCATCTTGCCTGGAGCACGAAGAACACGACGGGCACGACGGACACTTCATCACTGAAAGGAACTCCTTGGATACGTTTGCTTCGTCACCCTCATGTTCTCCCTACTGTTATGGGCAGCGGACTCGTTTCGGAGCCATCGGACTCGTTCTACCCAACTCGATCCGATCCGCGCGGCACGGTTTCCGAGAGGGGACGGGCGTGGATGGCCTCACTCCGCCGTGGCATGGTTCCTGCTCCCTCTGGGAGCATCAAGGAGTTGGGACGAACATGGCGAGCAACGCAAACGCCGGTGGCAAGGCCAAGACCCGCAAGTCGGTGAAGGATCTGAGCCCGAAGGATATGAAGAAGGTCGTTGGCGGAAAGGCCGGCGCTACCCAGAATCCGTACCTCACGATCAAGCTGAACGAAGCCTTGGTCTCGAATGTCTGAGGGACGATTCGCTTCGAGCACGCGCGAGAGGCGCTGCTAGCGTCGAGCGACGAGCTGCTGGGCGCGGTTCTCGACCAGGTCGGACAACTCGCGAAACATATCGCGATTCACTTGTTCGGCATACGGCAGCACGTAGGTGCGGGTTTCGCCGAGATATCGCGTGACGAAGCCCGCATCGTGGACGAAGCCCAGCGCGGTGAGGTTGCTGATGCGATCGGCAAGCTTCAAGGTCTTCGCCCGCCAGCTTCCCGTTTCCATGATCCGCAGCAGGTAGTCGGCCTTCGGCTTCTTTCTGTGCGCCGGTCCCGCGCTGTGTGACTTCCATCACCAGCGCATACACGGCCGGACCATCCGCATCGATCCGCGTGATCTCTTCCTCGGTGACTCCGGGCAACCCAGGCGCGTCCTCGAACAGGTCGTGGATCACGGCCGCTTTCAGCAGCACGCTGTCGACGATCTTGTAATCGAGCAGGATGGCCATCGTGCTCAGCTGATGCCGGAACATGTTGCTGCCGGCCCGCCGGCGCACGCCGATGAGCGCCATCGCTTTCACGATGTACGGCGCCATCACGATTCCGCCCAGTGTCTGCTCGAGGTTGTCCACGCGCGGCGATTCTAGCAGCAGCCGCGGCGGGTGCGAACGCTATCGTGTGACCGCGAAGATCGGCAGGTCGCGCCCGCCGCCCGCCGCCCGCATCCCGCCGCGATCCACGAACTGCAGGCCCGACCCCGGGACCAGATCGACGACCGTCCTCGACACCAGGACCTCGCCCGGTGACGCGGCCTGGGCGATTTGGGCGCTGATTTCGGTGAGCGGCCCGCCCGGCGCCGCGGGGTCCCATTCGCCGATGTGGACGCCGGCACGCAGCGGAATCTGCGAGCGATCCGCCACCGTCGTCACCGCGCAGCCGCAGCGGACGGCGCGGCCGGGGCCGTCGAACGCCGCGACCAGCCGGCGGTCGCTGAGCTCCACGGTCCGTCCCCGCCACGCCAACACTTCGCGCTCGAAGACGCGCCGCAGATGGTCGCGATCGTTTTCGCGGGCGTCCGACCACACCGTCAGGACCGAGGCCAACACGTGATCGCCGGACGAGCGCGACGGCAGGTTGCCGAGAAAGCGCTCGATCTCGTCGAGGATGTCGTCCTGCCGGCCGACAAACGGCAAATGATCATCGCCGGGCAGCTCCACGAAGCGTGCGGTGGGAATGTGTGACGCGAGGTAGCGCCCTTCATCGACCTTCAGCAAGCGATCGCCGGTGCGGTGGACGACGAGCGTCGGCACCTTGATCGACGGCAGGACGTTGCGGACGTCGATCTGGGCGTTCATGCGGGTCAAGGCGACCGCGGCGCCGGGACTCGCGCCCATTCGCAGGTACGACGCCCACCAGTCGCGAAACGCGGGATCGTGGGCGACACTCGGCGCGCGCTCTTCGATCCCCACCGGGCCGCCCCATTGCTCGAGGATGGCGCCGCAGAAGGCTTCGCGCTCGTCGGACGTCTGCCCCCATGGATAGTCCGCATCCCTGAGGCGGCGCGCGTAGCTGCCAATCGCGACGAGCGCCGCGGTTTTTTCCGGGTAGGTCGCGGCGAACAAGGTGCAGAGCGGTCCACCCTCGGACACTCCCACGAGCACCGCGCGCGTCGATCCCGCGGCTTCCATCACCGCCCGCACATCGTCCAGCCGCTGTTCGAGCGACGGCAGCTGGCTCTCCGGCACCGGATCCGACAAGCCCGTCCCGCGTTTGTCGAACAGGATCAGCCGGCCGAACGACGCGAGCCGCATGAGGAAGCGAGAGAACGACGGATCGTTCCAGAAGTACTCGAGGTGCGAGACCCAGCCCATGACGAAGACGAGATCGATCGCGCCGGATCCGACGACTTGGTAGGCGATGTTGACGCTGCCGCTGTGTGCGTATTGCACCCGCGGCGCCGTCACCCTCGGCGTGATCGCGGTGGCTGGTGCCACCCGAGCCGTAGGCGCCGCAATGAAGCGATAGCCGCGCCGATGCGCGGTCTCGATGAAGCGCGGGTGATCGGTGCTGTCGCCCAGGGCCTTGCGGATCTCGCGAACGGCGACTTTGAGGACGGCGTCGCCGACGAACACGCCGGGCCACACCGCGTCGAGCAATTCCTGCTTCGGCACGAGGCGACCGCTGCGCGCGGCCAGATATTGCAGAACGGCAAATGCCTTGGGCGTCAGGGGGATCGGCGTGTCGTTACGGAAGAGCTGGCCGCTCAGCGCATCGACCCGGAACTCGCCAAAGGTCAGGCCGGCGTCCGAAACAGGCGGCGTCGACATGATCAGTCGCTCATCTTACCGAATCGTTACGGCATGCTGACCGTTTCGTCAGGAATCCAACCGCCCGCCCCTCGTATCGTCTGGACGGAGGTTGAAAGTGCACCACGCGTCGCGAATCATTCTTGCTCTTAGCCTGACGGGAGCCGCTGCCATTGCCGAAGCGCAGCCGGCCGCTCCGGAACACAAACACTACGACACGCCCGCCGGCTTCGATGCCGCGCCAAGCCCTGGCAAACCGCTGGCCCCGCGCCTGCAGAACCTGGGCGTTCATACCTTCCCGGTCGGCACGAAGGTCGAGCGGGCGCAACTCTTCGTCAACCAGGGGTTGAACCTCGCCTACGCGTTCAATCACTTGGAGGCCGCGCGTGCGTTCGCTGAGGCGGCGCGCCTCGATCCCGATCTCGCGATGGCCTACTGGGGCCACGCGTTCGTTCTCGGCCCGAACATCAACGCGACGATGACGCCGGACGACGAGCCGAAGGCGCTCGCGCTCGTGCAGAAGGCCCTGTCGCTGAAGAGCAAAGCGTCGCCGCGCGAGCAGGCGTACATCGACGCCATCGCGACGCGCTACACCGGCAAACCCGAAGACCGCGAACGCGCGAACAAGGCCTTCGCCGCCGCGATGATGAAGGTCGTCGCGGATTTCCCCGATGATCTCGATGCCCGCACGATCTACGCCGAGTCGCTGATGAACCTGCGGCCGTGGAATTACTGGACGCGCGACGGCGTGCCGTATGCCGAGACCCGCGAGGTCGAGGCCGCGCTCACCCGCGTGCTCGCCGGTCATCCGAATCACCCCGGTGCGCTCCACCTGTGGATCCACCTGTGGGAGCCGACCGATACGCCAGAAAAGGCCGAGGCCGAAGCCGACCGACTGCTTCCACTGATGCCGGGCGCCGGCCACATCGTCCATATGCCCGCGCATATCTACATGCGCGTCGGTCGCCACGCTGACGTCGTCAAGGCGAATCTCCTCGCGGCGAAGGCCGACGAAGACTACATCGCGCAGTGCCGCGCGCAGGGTCTGTATCCGCTCGTGTATTACCCGCATAACCTCCACTTCATCTGGATGGGGGCGACCGCCGCGGGGCAGGGCGCGCTCGCGCTGGATTCGGCGCGCAAGCTGGCCGGCAGCGTGCCGCCGGAAGCGTTGAGCACGGTCCCGATTCTTCAAGGCTTCCTGGTCGTGCCCTATTGGGCAATGGTCCGGTTCGGTCAGTGGGACGCGATTCTGAGCGACGCTGGTCCGCGGATGAAGACGCCGTTCACCGAAGGCGTGTGGCGGTACGCGCGAGCGATGGCGCTGACCTCGAAGGGACGCCTCGACGAGGCGACGCAGGAACTCACCCGCCTCAGGACGATCGTCGACGACGCGACGATCAAGGCACAGACGACGTTCTCGGCCAACAGCGGCTTCGCGCAGCTCCGAATCGCGCCCGAAGTCGTCGCCGGCGAGATCGCGGCGCGAAAGAAGGACTGGGACACCGCGACGCATCATCTCGAGCGCGCGATCCGATTCGAGGACGCGCTGATCTACCAGGAGCCGGCCGACTGGCACGCGCCGGTGCGGCAGACGCTCGGTGCGGTGCTGCTCGAAGCGGGCCGCGCTGACGAGGCCGAAACGGTGTTCTGGGAAGACCTCAAGAAGAACCCCGAGAGCGGCTGGTCGCTCTTCGGCCTCAAGCAGGCGCTCGAGGCGCAGGGCAAGAAGGACGAGGCCGCGCTGGTCGAGGCGCGGTTCCGGAAGGCGTGGAAAGAGGCGGACCTGACGCTGCAGTCGGCCCGCGTGAAGTAACCAGCCAAGGGCTGGCTCTTTGGCGCGCTCCGCGCGCCGGGATCGGAGCCATGACCGTACGGTGGGAAACCGACCTGCCCTCGATTGTTCGCGCGAGCCACGGTCTGGAAGTCGTGCTCGGTGACCTGGGCACGGTCCACAAAGTGCGCTCGGAGATCACCGATGGGCGCATGGTGGTCATCGAACATTCGCTGCCGCCGTCGCGGCTCGCGGCGCCGTTGCACCGCCACTCGCGCGAGGACGAGATCTCGTACGTCCTGGCAGGACAGATGGGCGCGCTCCTCGGCGATCGCGTCATTCAGGCGCGCGCCGGTTCGTATGTCGTCAAGCCCCGCGGCCAGTGGCACACCTACTGGAACGCCGGAGCGTCCGAACTCAGGCTGATGGAGCTGCTGGTCCCCGGCGGCTTCGAAGGCTGTCTGGAGCGCCTGGCCGAAGCCATGGCCGCTCGCGTCCCGCTCGAGGTCAGCACGCTCGAACGAATCGGCGCCGAATACGGCGTCGAGTTCGACTTCGCGAGCGTCAGCGATCTCTGTCAGCACTTTGGCGTCACTCTGGCCCGCTGGCCTCAGCGCCGGGCCGGCCGTCACGCAGGGGAGAAATATGGTCAGCACGATTCAGTCCGTCGCCCTCGGGAATGACGTCACGCTCGAATACGCGGAGCAGGGCGATCCTGGTGGAATTCCTGTCGTCTGTCTGCACGGCGTCACCGACTCGTATCGTTCGTTCGATCCGGTTCTGCCGCTGCTGCCGAAGTCTTTTCGGGTGTTCGCGGTCTCGCAGCGTGGCCACGGCCACTCGTCGCGGCCGCTGACCGGCTACCGTTACGCGGATCTCGCCGACGACGTGCACCGGTTCATGACCGCGCTCAAGCTGCCGTCCGCGATCATCGTCGGCCACTCGATGGGCGCAACCGTCGCGCAGCGCTTTGCGATCGATCACCCGTCGCGCACGCTGGGCCTCGTGCTCTCCTGCGCGTTTCTCACCATCCGCGGTGAAGCGACGGTCGAGGAATTCTGGACCACGACGCTCGCGACGATGACCGATCCCGTCGATCGGCGCATCGCAGAGGACTTCCAGCTGTCGACGCTGGCCATGCCGGTGTCCCAGGCATTCCTGGACATGGTCGTCGCGGAGAGCCTCAAGGTGCCGGCACACGTGTGGCGCGCGACCTTCAGCGAGTTCCTGGCGACCGACTTCTCGAACGAGCTGAGCCGGATCACGGCCCCCACGTTGATGGTATGGGGCGATCAGGACTCGTATTGCGGCCAGCCGCATTGGGAAGGTCTGCGCCGTGCGATTCCGCACGCACAAGTGCGGCTCTACGGGGGACACGGACACGCTCTTCACTGGGAAGCGCCCGAACGTTTCGCGAGGGACGTGGTGAGCTTCGTTCACCAGCACTGCCTCCATCACGCCTTGTAATCGATCGATCGCAAGGCGAAGTCTCCCTCCGGACATTCGAACCGCAAGACCAACAGGTGAAAGGTGTGTCACGTGAAGACGAAGTACTTCTCGACGGTTGCATTGGGTCTCGGACTTCTCTCATTGGCGGGCGCGGCATCGCGAACCGTCGGCGCGCAGGGCAATACGCCGCGTGAATACGATCCGCCGGCGGTGTTTCAGGCGGCGGGGCCGAATGGGGCATCGATTCTCGGGACGATGGAGGCGTTCCGGGCCGCGATCGGCGGCATCAACAACGGCGTCGGCGGGAGCGCGGCGAGTGGCCGTCGCGAGATCAACTGGGACGGCGGCGGGTCGAGCGCGACCGATTCCGTTCCGTCGCCGTTCACGGGCTTCCTGAACGCCCGCGGCGGGCTCTTTACGACGCCAGGCAGCGGCTTTGTTCAGGCGCCGCCAGCCGGCATGGCGACGAAGTTCGGCAACCTCTCGTACGAAACCGCGTTCCAGGCGTTCAGCCAGCTGCGGCTGTTCAACCCCGTCGGGTCGAACGTCACCGATACCACGTTCTTCCTGCCTGGCACGAACGGCGGCGTTCCGGCGACGACGAAGGCGTTTGGCGCGGTGTTCGCTGACGTCGACCAACCGGACGGCAGCGGTCCGGGTAGCCGTCGCGGTAACCGCGGCGCCAGCACGTTCGTCGAGTACCACGACTACGCCGGCAACCTGCTCTACAGCAGCACCGTGGCGGCGGCGCCGGGGACCGGCAGCCTCTCGTTCATCGGCGTCCTGTTCGCCGATGCACGGATTGCGCGCGTGCGGATAACGACCGGCGATCTGGCGCCAGGACCGGACGATGACAGCCTGCGCGACATCGTGCTGATGGACGACTTCATTTACGCCGAGCCGAGGCAGGTGCAGTAAGGGCTCGCTGCGCGACAGCAGGGCTCGACGGCTTTCAGCGTCGAGCGGGGGCTCGGCCGTTCGACCTCGCGGGTTGCTGGCGAGCGTGAGCGAGCAGCCCTGCTCGCGAGCGCGCTGGAAGAATGCCGCGCGACGCGAGCCCTGCTGCTGCGTAAGCAGCCCCGCTGGTGCGTGAGCAGCCCTGCGGCCGAAGGCCGCCCTCAACGAACGCGAACGGTGACGTTGTTCGAGAAGCCGGACGCGCCGATCGCATTGTGCGACTGGACGCGATAGACCCACTGTCCGCTCGATTGCGACGCAGTCCACGTCACCACGTTCGCGCCTACCGTTGCGATTCGCGAGAACTGCAGGTTCTTTCCTTTCGCCGCGCGCTCGACATGGAACCCGTTCTCGTTCTGCGCGTTGTCGGTCCACCGCAGCGTGACGTTCGCGCCGCTCGCCGATCCGGTGAGGTTCGACGGCGCGGCGGGCGCGGTCTGGCCGGGCGTCGTCGTGATGACCACCGTCTTTGTGGACGCCAGGTTGAGATTGTCGCGGACTGTCAGGACCGCGTTGTAACTGCCGGCCGCGACGTATTGGTGCGACGCTGTAACGCCCGTAGCGGTACCGCCATCGCCGAATGCCCAGCTATAGCTCGCGATCGTCCCGTCGGGATCGGACGACGACGAGGCGTCGAAAGCGACGGTCAGCGGCGCGACGCCTGACGTCGGGGTCGCGACGAAGTTCGCGACTGGCGGCTGATTCACGGGGCCGCCACCCGCCGGCACCACGAAAAGCGTCACGCTCTGTGCCGGCACGCTCGTGCTCAGGCTCTGTCCGCTCACTGCCACATCAGCCAGCCGATTGATGGCGTTTGCCGACGTCAATTGCCAGACCTGGGCGGCGGATCCCGGTGCGAAGTTCGACAGGTTGATCGTCACCGGCGTCGAACCGGAAAGCACTTTCGCGATCACCATCACGGTGACCGCGCCATCGCTCGCCCGTTCCGCGGCAAACACCGACAGGTTGTCGGCGTTGGCGGTCGAGGTCGCGCGGACGCTGGTGTCGCCGAAACCCGACTTGTTGCCGTCGTAGTTCCGGAACATCTTCATCGCCTTGTAGGTCGGCGTGCTCGTCGCCGGCGTCGTCCAGCGCGCACCGATGTCGAGCCCCTCACGTCCGAAGATGCCGTAGATGTCGGCCTGCGTGGTCGCGCCGTTGATGTGATTTTCGGCACCCCAGTTGTACTCGGTGATGCCAATCGGCGTGCCGGGGTAGTAGTAGGTGTTCACCAGGCTCCGAAGGCGCGGAATGAGCTGCACGCGATCGTTGATCCAGGTCTCGTCGGTGTAGTTCGGATCCCACAGCGAGCGCGTCGAGCGGTTGCGACGCTGCTGCATGGTGCTGCTGACGTCGTTCGCCGGCCAGAACTCGCCGCCCTGCGGGTAGTAGTGCACGGTAAAGACGTCGATGACCTTCTGCTGATCGATGTCGGACCTGACCTTGAACTCCTCGAGCAGCCAGCGGAGATAATCCTTGCCGCCGTGCGCGGCCCGATCGGGCAGGAAGCTCCAGCCATGCTGCGACCCGTATTGCTGGTCGTAGCCGCTGAAGATGTAGCCGCTCCAGCCCCATTCCTCGGGTCCGACGACGAGCGCGTCGGGGTCCACCGACTTGATCGCGCCGGAGTAGGTCGCCATCATGTCGCGCGCCTGTTCCATCGTCGCGCCGGTCGGCCACACGTCGCGATGCGTGGAGTGCCAGATGCTGTGCTCGTTGTCGAGGACGTAGTAGCGGTTGCCGCCGGCGTTGGCGAAGCCGAAGCTGTTGACGAGGTGCGTCACCATGCCGGCCTGCAGCGTGGTGTGGTTCAGCACGTTGGCGTCGAGCGGGTTGTTGCCGGCGATCGGCTGGCCGTTGCGCATGCCGTTGCAGGCCTGCGGAAACCATTGCCAGTCGCAGTCGTCCTGCGGGCCATAGATGGTGCTGTTGAAGCTTGCCAGCTTGCTGCGGTTGGCGCCCAGCTTCGCGACGTACTCGATGATCGGCACGGTGATCATCGCTTCGGCATTGCCGGCTTTGCTGCCGGCGACGAAATCGACGACGCGCTGGCCGGGCGTGGCGCTCGATTCGGCGATGCTCTGGAAATACCAGTCGGCGCCGCGGTTGTCGGCGTTCTGCTGCCAGTTGTAGCGCGACGTGTTGTTGCCGCCGTAGCGATGGACCGGGGTATTCAGATCCAGAAGCTGCGTCGTCGTCGCGTACGCCACGCCGTAGATCGCCGGATTGATCGGGCGCCGGTTGGCGCTGACGTCAACGGTGACGGTGACGGCCTGGTTCTGCGCGTAAAGGGTGGCGGTGGCGGCGGCGAGGACGGTGGCCGCAGCAAGGCGTCGTGTAGTCCGCTTAAAGTTCATAGAGTCGTTCCGGAGTGGGCACGATTGTGCCAGACAGCGGCTCGGGAAGCCACTCGTGGCGGCAAAAAGTCCGTATCAAATCGCCGACGCGTGAAGGTCGCCGCGCCAACGTGCGCAAAAGCAGTTAACGGCGGGTGTTGGATGAGGGGGAGGGAGGGGGTAGGGAGGGGTAGGGGGGAGGGGTCAGGTCGTGAATCGTGAACGGCGATCCTGACGCCGTTCACGATTCACGACCTGACCCCTCCCCTCCCCCCAGCCCCTGCCAGGAACTCCGCGAGCCTGCAAGAATCGCGCGGCGCGCGGCCAGGATCAGACGGGATGCGGGAGCGTGATGTCGAACACGGCGCCGTGGTCGTTGCGTGCGGCGATCGATCCGCGATGCTGCTCGACAATCGCCTTGACGATCGACAGCCCCAGCCCGCTGCCCCCGGCGGCGCGGCGCGCGCTGTCGGCCTTGTAGAAGCGCTCGAAGATGAGCGGCAGGTGCTCGGGCGGGATGCCGGGACCGGTGTCGCGCACGCGGACGCGAATCGCGCCCTGCTCGATCGTTGACGACAGCGTGATCGCGCCGCCATCAGGCGTATGCCGCAACGCATTGGCCGCGAGATTCTGCAGCGCCTGCTCGAGGCGATCGGGGTCGCCTTCGACGACATCCGCGCCGGTTCCGACCTGAACCTCGAGGCGAATCCCGCGCGCCGCGCTCTCGCGCTCGTGACGCGAGCGCACACGGTCGAACAGCGCCGGCAGCGACACCTGTTCGTGACGGAGCGATCCGCCGCCCCCTTCGAGCTTGGCCAGATCAAGAAGATCGCCGACGATGCGCTCGAGCCGATGCGTTTCTTCGTCGATGATGCGCAGGTAGCGCTCGCGCGTCGCGGCGTCGAGCGGCACGTCCTTCATCGTGAGCGTTTCGACGTAGCCGCGCATCGCGGTGAGCGGCGTCATCAACTCGTGGGAGACGTCGGCCAGAAGCTGACGCCTGGCGCGGTCCGAGGCCTCGAGCGCCTGGGCGCGGCTCGCCAGTTCGTCGGCCATGCGGTTGAACGATCGCGCGACCGCCGTCACCTCGTCGCCGCCCCGTTCGGGCGCGCGCGCCGTGAGATCGCCCGCGCCGAGCCGTTCGGTCGCGTCCTGGAGGTCCTTCAGACGCCGCTGCGCCGGCCCGAAGACGAGAAGCGCGATGAGCGCCATTCCGACGATGAGCACGCCGGCCGCGACGATCGCCATCGTCGGACCAAGCTCGCGCGCGATACGAGAGATCGGCGGCCCGGCCAGCACCGCGACGCGGCCGACGGCATCGCCAGACACAAAGATGGGTACGGTCTCCCATGGCCGCTCGGGAGGGAGCTGCACCGTGCCGGTGGCGTTGGGCGGGAACCGCCGATCCGGTCCACCGCGATCGCGCCCGCCACCACCGCCGCCGCCACGACCACTGCCGCGTCCGCCGCGCGAGGGGAAGTCACCCCGAGTCGATTCGAATGCGACCGCGTCCTTCAGCTCGGCGGGGACCTCGTCGCGGTTCGACGCAACCCGGCCGTCACGCATGACGACGACGAACGGCTGGAAGACGTGGGCGTACTGCTCGCGCACGTAGCGCTGCAGGTCGAGCGCGGGATCCGCATCGATCGCGTCCGCGACGTCTGACGCCACGATGACGGCGAGGCGGCGCGGCGACCGTGCCGGAATCGACCCCGCCGTCTGATCGACCATCCACACGAAGAGCGCACTCTGCGCGGCCAGCATCAGCGCGAAGAACGCGAAGAGGCCGAGCACCACCCGCCAGTACAGGCTCCGATACCAGCGCCGCTCAGTGTTCGACATCGGCCGCCTTGTATCCAGAGCCCCACACCGTGAGGATGACGCCGGGCTCGCCGGCGTCTTCCTCGATCTTCTTGCGCAGCCGCTTCACGAGCGTGTCCACGCTCCGTACGGTCACGAACGTCTCGTCTTTCCACACCCGGCGCAGCAGCGCTTCGCGCGTGAAGACGATGCCCGGGTTCGACAGGAGCAGGTAGAGCAGTTGAAACTCCTGCGCGGTCAGATCGACATCGCGCCCGGAGACGACAACCCGCCGGCGCGCCGGATCCACGTGAATGTGCTTGTAGGTGACGGGCTTGTCCGTCTCGTCGACGCGCTCGATCTGCCGTGTGGGCCCGCGACGGAGCAGCGCGCGCACGCGCGCCATCAGCTCGCGGACGCCGAACGGCTTGGTCAGATAGTCGTCCGCGCCGCTGTCCAGACCGAGGACCTTGTCGGACTCGTCGCGCCGCGCCGTCAGCATGAGGATCGGCGTTTCGACGTTAGCCGATTCGCGGCGGATCGCGCGGCACAGCGTGACGCCGTCGAGTCCGGGCAGCATCAAGTCGAGCACGATCAGATCGAACTTGCGGGTTCGCGCCAGCTCGAGTCCAGCGAGACCATCGGCAGCCTCGGAGGCGTCCACCTCCTCGAGCTTCAGGTGCAACGTCACCAACTCCCGGATGTTGGTCTCGTCCTCGACGACCAGTGCCGATGCGCGCGCGGAAACGGCGGGTTCGAGTGGCACCAGGTCATCAAGTGTAACGTCGTGGCTCTGCACGTCTCCATTCCACGACGAAGCCGTGGTTCCCGGGTGACCGAATTGTGAAGAAAGTGTGGCGCCGCGGATGAGGTCCCGACGCGCCACGGAATTGTCACATCTCCGCCATGTCGCGGCCATGTCTCTCACGTTTCATAAGGACATGAAGAAGCGATTGCTCCTCAGCCTTGCCGCCATTGCCCTGCTGACCGTGGGCGGGCTGGCCTATTACCGCTCGACCGCGAGCGCCGAGACGCCGCAGTACATGACCGCCGCCGTCAGCCGCGGCGACGTCGTGCAGGCGGTGGATGCTACCGGCACGCTCGAAGCGGTCACCACGGTCCAGGTCGGCACGCAGGTGTCGGGGACCATCTCGGCGCTGCTCGCCGACTTCAATTCGCAGGTCAGGAAGGGGCAGGTCATCGCTCGACTCGACCCGTCGCTGCTGCAGGCGCAGGTCGATCAGGCCGACGCGACCATCGTCCGGCTCAACGCCGACGTGGATCGCGCGCGCGTGAGCCTGGACGACGCCAACCTCAAGTTGCGGCGGGCGCAGGAGCTGTTCAAGCAGCAGCTGATCGCGAGGATGGACGTTGAAACCGCCGAAGCGACCGCCGCGCAGGCAGCAGCGGCGGTGAAGTCGGCCGAGGCGCAGGTCACCCAGGCGCGCGGGTCGCTCAACCAGAATCGCGTCAACCTGAGCCACACGGTGATCACCGCGCCGGTGGACGGCATCGTGATCTCGCGCAACGTGGACGTCGGCCAGACCGTGGCCGCCAGCATGTCGGCGCCGGTGTTGTTCGTGATCGCCAAGGACCTTTCTGAGATGCAGGTGAACGCGAGCATCGACGAGTCGGACATCGGTCAAATCAAGGCGGGGCAGGCGGTCACGTTCCGCGTTGATGCGTATCCGCGCGACGTATTCACCGGCACCGTGTCACAGGTCCGGCTCCAGCCGGTCGTCGCGCAGAACGTGGTGAGCTACGTCACGGTGATCGATGTGCCGAACAAGGAGCTGAAGCTCAAGCCGGGCATGACCGCCAACGTCACCGTCGAGATCGCGCGCGCCGACGACGTGCTGCGCGTCCAGAACGCCGCGCTCCGTTTCCAGCCGCCCGCCGACGCGGTGCAGCCGCGCACGCCGGTGGCGGATAGTGCGCCGGCATCGAGCGGCCAGCCTGATGCGGCACCGGCCGCACGGCAGCGCCGCAACGGCGAAGGGGAAGGCGCGCCGCGCGAGCGGGCGAATGGCGAACGCGGCGGCCGCGTGTGGGTGCTGAGCAACGGCCAGCTGCAGCCGATTCGCGTGCGCACCGGCATCAGCGATGGCATGACGACCGCCATCGTCGGCGGCGAGCTGACCGAGGATGCGCAAATCGTGACGGGGATTGCCGCCACGCAGACGGCAGCGAGGCCGTCGAGCGGCTCGCCGCTGATTCCGCAACGGCCCGGCGGTAACCGTCAGCAGGGCGGCGGAAACGCTCAACGCCCGGGGACGGGCCGATGACCAGCGATCGGCCGTTGATTTCCGTTCGCGAGCTGACCAAGACCTATCGCATCGGTGGCGACGGCCACGCCGCCGACGGCGAGGTGATGGAGGTCCGCGCGCTGCGCGGCGTCACGCTTGGAGGTGATGCCGGCGGAGTTCATTGCCCTGACCGGGCCGTCCGGCTCCGGCAAGTCGACGTTCATGCACTTGCTCGGATGCCTCGATCGGCCGACGTCGGGCGACTACTTCCTCAGCGGCGAGAACGTGTCGAAGCTCGACAAGCGGGCGCTCGCACGGGTGCGCAATCGCGAGATTGGATTCGTGTTCCAGGGCTTCAACCTGCTGCCGCGGACGAGCGCGCTCGAGAACGTCGAGCTGCCGCTGCTCTACGGCGGGGTGAAGAGCGCGAAGGAACGCCGCGATCGCGCTGCCGCGGCGTTGACCGCAGTCGGCCTCGGCCAGCGTCTGGGCCATCATCCAAATCAGTTGTCTGGTGGACAGCAGCAGCGCGTCGCGATTGCGCGCGCGCTGGTCGCCAATCCGAAACTGCTCCTCGCCGACGAGCCGACCGGCAACCTCGACACCCGCACGAGCATCGAGGTGATGGGCATCTTCCAGCGCCTCAACGCCGAACGCGGCCTGACGATCGTTCTCGTCACCCACGAGCTCGACATCGCCGAGTACGGCACCCGCGTCGTCGGCTTCCGCGACGGCCGCGTCAAACGCGACGCCGCGGTACCGCTTCGCCGCCGCGCAGAAGACGAGTTGACGAAACTGGTCGAGGAGCCGGATGCGGCCTGATCCCTGGGCCCTGTTCCCCTGACCCCTGATCCCTGATCCCTGAGCCCTTCAAATGTCCGTAGCCATGACCGTCATCGTCGCCATCAAGGCGCTTCGCCGGAACGCGATGCGAACCGCGCTCACCGCGCTCGGCATGATCATCGGCGTCGCCGCCGTGATCGTGATGGTTGCGATCGGTACCGGCGCGCGAACCTCAATCGAAGCGCAGATCCGCAGTGCCGGGTCGAACATCGTGACGATCAATGCCGGCTCGGGCGGATTCGGGCCGGTGCGCCAGGGCCAGGGCGCGGTGACGACGTTGACGGCAGACGACGCCTCGGCGATCAGATCCACCGTGCCGGGGATTCGCTATCTGTCGCCGGGCATCAACACGCGCACGCAGATCGTTGCCGAGACGTCGAACTGGAACACGCAGATCCAGGGCACCAGCGAGGAACTGCCCGAACTCCGGTCGTGGCCGGTGCAGATGGGCAGCTACTTCTCGGCGCAGGACGTTCGCGCGCGCAGCCAAGGTCGTCGTGCTCGGCTCGGCGACGCGCGATCAGTTGTTCGGGCCTGGCGCCGATCCCATCGGCGCGACCGTCCGCATCAACAACCAGCCGTTCCGGGTTGTCGGTGTGCTGAGTACGAAAGGGTCAGGCCGCGATGGGGCAGGACCAGGACGACGTCGTGATGACGCCGTACACGACGGTGCAGAAGAAGCTGCTCGGCGTGCAGCATGTCACCGGCATCACGATCTCCGCGATCGACGATACGCCGCTCGACCAGGTGTCGGCGGCGGTGTCGACGCTCCTCCGCGAGCGGCACAGGCTGACCGACGGCGCTGACGATGATTTCACCGTCCGGACGCAGGCGGAAATGACGACGATGCTGACGTCCACGACCAACACGATGACCTATCTGCTCGCGGGGATAGCCGCCGTGTCGCTGCTCGTCGGCGGCATCGGGATCATGAACATCATGCTCGTGTCGGTCACCGAACGGACGCGCGAGATCGGCCTGCGTCTCTCGGTCGGCGCGCGCGACCTCGACGTGCTCGCGCAGTTCCTGATCGAAGCGATGGTGCTCAGCCTGGCCGGCGGAGCGATTGGGATCCTCGTAGGGTTCGGGTTCTCCTACGGGGTGAGTCAGGTCATGCAGTGGACCACCGTGGTCACGGCGCAGTCGGTTGCGCTCTCGTTTGGCGTGGCCGCGGCGATCGGCATGTTCTTCGGCTTCTACCCGGCGCGCAAGGCCGCGTCGCTCGATCCGATCGAGGCGCTCCGGTACGAATGACGCGGCCGCGCGAGACGCTGAGCCGGGAGAACTTGCATCGACGCCGGGCGCTCAGCACTCGGCTATCAGCCATCAGCATTTCGGCCGAAAGCTGAGCTGAAAGCCCCTGGCACACGCTAACTGGATTGCGAGTTATTGCTGCTGCGACGTGGTCTGGCGTGAACTCAGTTGCCGCAGCAATTCGCGGACGGCGGTATCGAGCTGTGAGTCCTTCCCCTGCAGGCTCTCTCCAATCGGCCGCGTCACCGTCACATCCACCGGCCTCGGATTGAGCTCCATCGTCTTCCCGTCCAGCGTGGTGATACGCGTGCCCGGCATGCGCATCGTCGTGCCGTCGAGCAGCGTCACGTTGCCGGTGTAGATGATCCAGCCCGACGTTGGTTCGCCGACCACCTTGCCAAGCTTCAACGTCCGATACCCTTCGGTGAAGTCCTCCGCGTCGGACAAGGAGTGCTGGTTGGTGACGAGGATCGTCGGCCGCTCGAGCGCCCGCTGTCCCAGCATCGTCCGGGCCGGGGCAATCGGAAGACCTCGCGGCGTCATGTTCATATAGCCGCGCCGCGCGAGCACGTCGATCGCATAGACGTTCACGAATCCGCCGTTGTTATTGCGGACGTCGATGACGACTCCCTCCTTCGCGCGATTGTCGGCATCGAGGTCCATGTACAGACGGCGCAACGCGCCCTCTGACATGTCGTTCATGTGCGCGTATCCCAGCCGGCCGCCGCTGACCTTCTCCACGTAGCGGCGATTCGCTTCGACCCACTCGCGATACAGAAGGTTCTTTTCAGTCGCGGTGCTCACCGGCTGCACCAGTACTTCGCGCGCGTCTTGCCCGGCGGCGGTCTTCGCGAGGCGCAACGGGAGCCGCCGGTTGACGGCTATGGAGCAGTAACTCGTCCAGGTTCGTCGAGGGCGAGATGGCGGTGCCGTCGACGGCGATCAGGTAGTCCCCGACACTGACCTGACGCGTGATCGCGGCAGGGCCGAGCGGGACGACTTCCGTGATTCGCAGACGCCCGTTCGTCTCGAACTCCCCGCGGTCGAATCGCAACCCGAGCTTTCCGACGCCCGGCGCTTGTGGTCCTCCCGGCGCCGCGACACCCATGTGCGATGCGTTGAGCTCGCCCACCATCAAGTTCAAGAGGCGGCGCATCTCGTCCGGGGACTGCGCGCCCGCTGATTCGCGGCTGGTAGGTGCGTCGCACGCCTTCCCAGTCGACCCCATGGAACTTGTCGTCGTAGAAGCCGTCGCGCATATACGTCCACGCCTGCCGGAAGATCTCGAGCTTCTCCTGAGAGAAGTCAGCGTCGATCTCGGCGCTCACGGCGATGGTGCGTGGCGTGCGCGTCTCCAGCGGGATCATGGTGATCCGGCCCTGCTCCAGGAAGAACACCTCCTTGCTGTCCGCAGTGAACTGTGCGTCCGCTTTCGCGCCGGCGGTGGACGTGAGCTGTCTGGCCACGGCGGGCTCTCGTGACAGTTCGTCGAGCGAGTAGGTGTACAGGTTCTGCTGGCCCTCGGCCGTCGCGGTCAAGAGCAGCTGTTTGCCGTCAGGGCTGATCGTCTGAGCGTTGACGTCGACGCCGACGGGAAGGATGCTGAGGCGTCGACGAATGTCGTCGAAGACGATGTCAACCGGCGTGGCCGGCGCACGCGGCGACTGATTCTCTCGCGCCTCCGCCTGTCGCTCGCCACCGGGCGGACGCGGCGGCTCATCGCGGAACAGGTCGCGGAAACGGTCCTCGCGAAAGCGTGGCGTCTTGAGGATGAGATCGACGCGCACCGCTTCGCCTGGTTCGGTTCGCTGGTTCGTGTTGAAGATGATGTAGGTCCCGTCGGGACTCCACGACACATTGTTCGCGCTGCCGTTCGGCATTGCGGTCAACGCGCGGCTGTCACCGCCGGCGGCGGGCACGGCAAAAATGTTGCGGAACGTTTGCGTCGTCACTCCGATGTAGGCGATCCACCTGCTGTCGGGTGACCAGGCGACCGCGCGTGGCGAGCGGGACAGATAGCCCTTGGCCAGCGTCCGCTCCTGCTTCGATGCGCGATCGAGCGTGCGTAACTCCTTGCCGTCACGCACGTACGCGACCGACTTGCCATCGGGCGAGACGACGGGTGCACCGTCGGCAACCGTGCTGCTCGTGAGTTGCGTCTCTGCATTCGTGCCGAAGTCATAGGTGAACAGCTGACCGACGCCGCCGCGCTCGGAGACGTAGACGATGCTGCGGCTGTCAGGCGTCCAGTCGATCTGTGATTCGCGCGCGATACTGCGCGTCACCCGTACCGCGTCGCCGCCCTCACGCGAGGACGCTGCCCAAATCTCGCCCCGGGCGACGAACACCACCTTGTGGCCGTCCGGTGAGAGCGCCAGTTCCTGCAGGCCGTTGGTCATCGTGACGTGGTCGATCATCGGCGTCGCCGCGACGCCCCGTTTGGTCACCGGCACGCGGGCGGCACGGCCGTCGGCGGTCTCCAGACGCCACAGCTCGAAATCGCGCTCGAAGACGATCGTGCGGCCGTCGTAGGACATCGTCGGCCAGAGCACGCGCCCATCATCGAAGCGGGTGATCTGGCGGGCGGTGCCGCCGATCGCCAGAGACCACAGGTTCTGGGCGCCGCTTCGGTCCGACACGAAGTACAGCGTCTTGCCGTCGGGCATCCACATCGGCCACATCTGCTTGGCGCCGCGCTCGGTGAGCTGCTCGTATCGCGCCGGGGCGCCGTCGTGCATCATCCACAGCTCTGATTCGTCGAGATGCGAGTGGCCCTTGCGCCACCATTGCCCGGCGCTGTTGCCGCGGGCGGCAAACGCAATCCGCTGGCCGTCAGGTGACGGCACGCCGAAGAACTCGCTCGTGTACCGATCGGCGCTGATCGTCATCGGCGTACCGCCGTCGGCCCGGACGCGGAAGAGATCGTTCATTCCGGCGATGTCGCGGCTGGTGGAGGAGAAGTGAAGCCAGCGGCCGTCGCGCGACCACCCGTCCAGCCGCTCCAGACCGTCGTCGAAGGTCAGGTGCTTCAACGCGCCATTGGTCAGGCTCAGGATGTAGATGTCACCGCCGCCGGTGCGGTCCGAGGTGAACGCCAGACTGCGGCCGTCGGGCGAGTAGATCGGCCGGGATTCATTGGCCGGATGCGACACCAGCAGGCGTGCTTCGCCGCCGGTCGCGGCGACCGACCAGATGTCGCCACCGGACACGAACGCGATCTCCGATCGGTCGGGAGAGATCGCGGGCTCGCCGAACGATCCGAGCGGTTCCGGGACTTCTGCTGGTCGTTGCGCGCGTACGATCGGGACGGCGAGGGTCACCGTCGCCATGAGCAGCAGCACACGCGTCCGAAACATCGCCATCCTCCTGTGAAAATGACAAAACCCGGAGCGAGTGCTCATCGCACTTCTCCGGGTCTCGTTTTCTCCGCCGCGAGCCGTCCTGGCTGTTAGCGCTTCTTCGCCTTCCGGACCGTCTTCTTCTTCGCGGCCTTGGCCGGCTTGCGGGCAGCTTTTGCCTTCTTCGCTGAGCCCTTCCTGGCGCTCCGAGCCGCGGCGCTCTTCTTCGCCGCCTTCTTTGCGCTTTTCTTGGCGCTCTTCTTGGCGCTCTTCTTCGCAGGCTTCGCGGCCTTCTTCGCGCTCTTCTTGACGGCCGCCTTCTTGGCCGCTGCCTTCTTCGGGGCCGCCTTCTTGGCTGGCGCTGCTGCAGGCTTGGCTGGCTTGGCAGCCTTGGCCGGAGCCGCTACCGCAGCCGGCGGGGGGGCGGGAGGTGGCGGGGCCGGGGCCGCCTTCTTCGCCCGTGGCGCACGGCGCCGGTATTCGCTCGCGTTTTGCTCGTCAGCCCGCGCTCGTGACACCACTTCGTTGAGCGTGGAGGTAATGCCGGTCGTCAGGGCATCGATGCCATCAGGTTCCGTCTCTTCGACCGCATCGTCCACGTCAGCGGCCGCGAGCTGATCGTCTCCAGGTCCGGGCTCGTTCTCGTCGTCATCCGCAGGGAAATTGGCCATGCTGTCTCCAAAGGTCGCGGTCCGGCGCAGACAATCGCGGATGCCGCGGATTCACGCGGGGGATGATACATAGGTTTTACTCGACGGATCACGAAAAACGGCCGGTTCGCGCAGGGCGCACGAACATTTCTCGCGTAGACGCCGCGAACTTCCGGGCGGAGGGCTGCATCCACGGTGCGATCCGGGTGCGAGGTGGCACTCGGCCGGTACGAACACGGGCCGCCAGCCGTCCCCGCCGGGCAGGGCCCTGCACGCCCTCGAAAACCGCCCCCGATGACCGCGGTGCCTGCGGCCATGGCTGTCACGAGGCCGCCCGCCGAGACCGCCGCGACGCCGCTATTGCTCGACGACCGCCGGCTCGACGAGGTCACGTCCGACTGGCTGTTATCCGAATGGTAGGCCACCGCGGTGAACGGGGCGGACTGACCGACGACGCCGGCCGTCGGACCTGACACCACGACGCGCGTCACTGTCGGTGCTCGGATCCTGCCGGGATCTTCGCCCGTCCGGGTTGGTTTCGAAGGTGACCGACAGCACGCTCGCGGCGGTCGGACGGAGTCGCGCGGAACAGAGCCGAGTGGGTCGAGCTTCCTGCAGCAGCGGTGAAGCCGCCGGCAGGACCATCAAGCACTTATTCAGAGTTCTTCAATGACCATAATGTCTTCTCAAGACAGTCAAATTAAGACACCAAGGAACAGCTGAGGTTCCGTATCGCCTCCTGCTCGACAGCGAACGGCTGGAGCCCGAACAACGCGAGCTGCTGACCGAGATCCGCGAAGCGTGCAGCGGCACCGTCTCGATCACCACCGAGCGACGGACAGTCACCGCCGACACGCCAGACAAGCGAGCCGAGATGGACGACGGCGACTACGCCATGCTCACCGTCAGCGACACCGGCTCTGGCGTCGACGAGGTCACGCGGGCGCGGATGTTCGAACCGTTCTTCACGACGAAGACGATGGGGCGCGGCACTACACTCGCGAGGAGACGATGTCGGCCGATGTGGATCACGCGCGGTTCATGCAGCTGGCGCTCGCGGAAGCGCGGCGCGCGCAGGCCGCTGGCGAAGTGCCGGTCGGCGCCGTGGTCGTGGTGAACGACGCGGTCGTCGGCGCCGGTTACAACCATCCGATCGGCGCCGAGGATCCGACCGCGCATGCGGAGATCGCGGCGCTTCGGCAGGCCGCGGCGGCGCTGCGGAACTATCGCCTGAGCGGCGGCACCCTCTACGTCACCATCGAGCCCTGCTTGATGTGCGTCGGCGCGATGATTCACGCCCGCATCGGGCTGGTGGTCTACGGCGCCGCAGAGCCGCGATCGGGCGCGCTTGTCTCGGCGGTCCGCGCCCACGAAACGCCGGGACTCAATCACCGGCTCGACGTGCTCGGCGGCGTCCTCGAAGAAGAGTGCCGCGCGATCATCCAGGAATTCTTTCGCGAGCGGCGCAGCGACCCGCCGGTGCCATGACCGCCGCGTCCCTGAGGCTGTTACGCTGAAGGGATGCCCGGCCTCTTCGATCCGCTGACGTTACGCGGGCTCACCATCGCCAATCGCATTCTCGTCTCGCCGATGTGCGAGTACTCCAGCGTCGACGGATTCGCGAACGACTGGCACTTCGTTCATCTCGGATCGCGGGCCATCGGCGGCGCCGGGATCGTATTCACGGAGGCGACGGCGGTGACGCCGGAGGGCCGCATCAGTCCCGACGACCTCGGGATCTGGGACGAGCGCCACATCGACGGCCTGGCGCGCTGCGTGAATTTCATCCACGACCACGGCCGCCATGCCGGCATCCAGCTCGCGCACGCCGGCCGCAAGGGCAGTACTCGTCGTCCCTGGGAACCGCCAGGCGCGGTGCCACTCGAGCAGGGAGGATGGCAGCCGGTCGGGCCGGGCAGCGAGCCGTTCACGGCGGGCTTTCCCGTGCCGAGGGCGCTCGACCGCGACGGTATCGCCGCGGTCGTCGTCGGCATTCCGCGCCGCCGCCCGGCGCGCGCTTGCCGCCGGCTTCGACGTGGCCGAAGTGCACGCGGCGCACGGCTATCTCATCCACGAATTCCTGTCGCCGCTCGTCAACACGCGATCCGACGACTACGGCGGATCGTTCGACAACCGGATCCGCCTCTGTCTCGAAGTCGTGAGCGCCGTGCGAGACATCTGGCCGGAGAGGCAGCCGGTCTTCGTGCGGATCTCGGCGACCGATTGGGCGCCGGGCGGCTGGAATCCGGACGACTCGGTGAGGTTGGCGAACCGCCTTCGTGAGCTCGGCGTGGATCTGATCGATTGCTCGAGCGCCGGGAACCTCGCGAAGGTTGAGATTCCGATCGGCCCAGGCTATCAGGTCCCGTTTGCCGAGCGCATCAGGCGCGAAGCGGGGATTGCGACCGGGGCAGTAGGACTGATCACCACCGCGCAGCAAGCCGACGCGATCGTCAGTAGCGGCCAGGCCGACTGCGTCCTGCTCGCGCGCGAGATGCTGCGCGATCCGTATTTTCCGCTGCGCGCCGCGCGCGAGCTCGGCAAGACGATCGATTGGCCGGCGCAGTATCTTCGCGCCGCGCCGGCCGGTTCCGTCGCGCGTTCCTCTTTGAAAAGCACTCGGTAGCGCGCGCGGGTCAGAGGTGCCAGGATGCCAAAGTGCCAGGGTGCCAGAGTGCTCGAGTGCCACGGTGCTTGAGGCCACGTTGCTTCAGTGCCACGGTGCTTCAGTGGCGGGTGCAGCGGAGCGATCCTCTTCGTAGGTAAGCTGGGCACTCTGGCACAAAAGCACCCTGGCACTCCTGGCACCTTGGCACACTGGCACCGAAGCCGCTCCCGCGTCCCCTCATCGGCGCCCACATGTCCGTCGCCGGCGGCGTCTCGAAGGCGGTCGAGCGAGCGGTCGTGCATGGCTGCGAAGCGCTGCAGATTTTCAGCAAGAACGCGAATCAGTGGCGGGCGAAGCCGCTCGATCCCGATGAGGTCACACGCTTCCGGCGCGGCATCGATGCCGCGGGTATCGGCCCGGCGGTGTCGCATGCGAGCTACCTGATCAACCTGGCGACGACGGATCGCGCGCTGCGGGCGATGTCGATCGACGCGTTCATCGACGAGCTCGATCGCGCGCATGCGCTCGGACTGCTCGGCGTTGTCATTCATCCGGGCACGTGCACCGCGGGGACTGAAGAAGACGGGCTGCGGCTGATCGCCGACGCGGTGCGCACCGCGTTCAAGGCGCGGGCACGACGAAAGACGATGGTCCTGTTCGAGCACACGGCGGGGCAGGGGCGGACGCTGGGTTACACGTTCGAGCAGCTGGCGTCGATCCTCGCGCAGCTCGACGGTTCGCCGCGCGCCGGCGTCTGCCTCGATACCTGTCATCTCGTCGCGTCCGGTTACGACATCGCCTCCGAACAGGGCTACGATCGGACGTTTCACGATTTCGATCGGCTCGTCGGCTTCGATCGCCTGCGCGTGGTCCACGCCAACGACTCGAAGCGGCCGTGCGGCAGTCGCGTCGATCGCCACGAGCACGTCGGTCGCGGCTGTCTCGGCCTCGAGCCGTTTCGGCGTCTGCTCCACGATCGCCGCTTCGCCGGCCGGCCGCTGCTGATCGAGACGGAGAAATCGCCTGACTGCAGCAAGCCGAACCTGGTCACTGCCGATCCGCTCGACATGATGAACCTCGACACGCTGCGACGGTTGCGCAGCGGACCGCCGCCCGGTCGGCCCTGAGGAAATTCATGTCATGAACGTTCCATCGGTAACGACGTAGCATCAAGAAGATGGATAAGTTCCCCAGCTCTGCCGACCGGATTGACGTCTGCCACGCGCCTTCGACCCGGCCGAGCGACGCGGAACCGGCGCGGGCGTTCCTGCAGGACCGCATCGGACTGTGGGCGTTCTGGGTATTCGCGCTGTCGTTCGGGTTCTACCTCACCAACATCGCGACCTCGCCGCTGGTGCAGCGCGCCTCGCCGGACCTGGCGTCGATGCTGCTGCAGGTCGGCAACATCGATCACCTGCTGGCATCGCTGATCTTCGGCGGCGTGTGGCTCGTCACCAGGCGGATCACGCTGTCGATGCACGCGCTGCGCCTCCTCGACGTCGGCACGCTGATCGCGGGGTGCACGCTGTTCGGGCTGATGAGCGCCCACATGACGAGGCTCCAGCTCGATAGCCGGATTGGAAGTCGCGATCGGCGCCTACTCCGGCCTGCTGGCCTGCGCGAACACGGTGATGGCGCGTGCGATCATCGTGCCCAGCTCGATGCGCCGCACGCTCATCGCCTCCGTCGTCGCGATGACGCCACTCATCGTGCTCGCGTTCGTCGAGAACGGCGGCCTGGTGCCGATCGCCATCAACGTCACGACCTGGTGCGCGGTGTCGATCGCGATTGCGACGATCGGCTCACACGTCATCTTCGGCCTGCGTACCGAGGCGGCGCGGGCGCGGCGGCTCGGCCAGTACACGCTCGAGGAGAAGATCGGCGCCGGCGGCATGGGCGTCGTCTACCGCGCCAGCCACGCGATGCTGCGCCGGCCGACCGCGATCAAGCTGCTGCCGCCGGATCGCGCGGGCGAGGCGAACCTCGAGCGCTTCGAGCGCGAGGTGCAGATGACCGCGCAGCTCAGTCATCCGAACACGGTCGCGATCTACGACTACGGCCGCACGCCCGACGGCGTGTTCTATTACGCGATGGAGTACCTCGACGGCATCAACCTCGAGGAGCTGGTGCGCGATCACGGCCGCCAGCCCGCCGGGCCGCGTCGTCGCGATCCTCGATCAGGTGTGCGGCGCGCTGAGCGAAGCGCACGCGCACGGCCTCGTCCATCGCGACATCAAGCCGGCCAACATCATCCTCACCGAGCGCGGCGGCGAGCCCGACGTCGCGAAGGTCGTCGACTTCGGCCTCGTCAAGCCGCTCGCCTCGGAGAACGCGACCGCGGCGATGTCGATGCCCGGGGTGCTGACGGGGACGCCGCACTACATGTCGCCGGAGTCGATGACGATGCCGGAGGAGGCGGATCCGCGGAGCGATCTCTATGCACTTGGCGCGGTCGGCTACTTCCTGCTCACCGGCCAGCCGGTTTTCGAAGGCGGGACGCGTGGTGGACGTGCTGAGCCATCACCTGCACACCGAGCCGGTGCCGCCGTCTCAGCGGGTCGACGAGCCGATTCCGCCCGGATCTCGAAGCCGTGCTGATGCAGTGTCTTCGCAAGCGCCGCGACGATCGGCCGGCAGAGCGCTGCGGCCTTACGCGACGCGCTGCGCCGTTGCGCCGACGTGGCGCCGTGGACCAGCGGTGAGGCGGCGGCGTGGTGGGCGGCCTTCCGCGCCGACGCGCCGCGGGCCCAGGCCGCACGGCCGCTCAGCACGCCGGAGCTGTCGGTGACCGTCGATGTCGATCTCGAGGATCGCCTGACGCGGCCGGTGGAGACGCCCGCCGCCGCCGATCTGACCGGGGCCGGGTCGCGCCAGACGCGTTGATGAGGCTCGGGCTGGTATAATCAGAAGTTCCTGCGGCCGGCCTGCCTCGTGCGGAGAGGTACCGAAGTGGTCGTAACGGGCGCGCCTCGAAAGCGTGTTGTCCCGCAAGGGGCACGTGGGTTCGAATCCCACCCTCTCCGCCACAATTTGCAATTTAGTCAATAATTTCCGCGATTTCTGATGTTCACCCACCATTTAACCCACCATTCTGTACCTGATGGGCACGAGCCGTCCTGACGGCTCCTGACACGCTGCGGCATCATATCGGCCGATGGAGCATCTCGCTCACGTGCCGCTCGCCGCGCGGTCGCGTCTCGACCTCCAGTTCGCCGAGACCGACGAGTCGCTCGCCCGGTATCTCCCCAGTCCGCGTGGGGATCAGGTCATCGTGGCCGACTACCTGCTCCACGATGGCGACGTGATCATCGAGACGCTCTGTGCGGTCGCCCGCGCGAAGCACTGGTCCGCCGACACGCTGCACGACGCCGTGAACGATTACATCGGTCCACGCACGGACGAGTTCTACGCGACCTACCATTCCCGGGTCATCACGGCCGCCGCGTTCCGGGACCAGATCGCCACGGCCATCCGCACGCGGCCGTCCTGGCGGTTGTTGCAGACGACCCTCCGCGCGCTCACGCGACGGGCGGCGCCATCACCATCCGTGGATCTGCGGAAACCGATGGCGCGCGGGGAATTCGCCGAGGCGGTCGGTCGATCCGTCGTCACGATTCATCGCTGGATCAAGAACGGGAAGGTGAAGACCAATAAAGTGGGCCTCATCCCTCGCTCAGAGCTGGAACGTGTGCTGAAGACGCGCCCCGACGATCAGAAATGATCACGCGCGTGATCATTTGTGATCAGTTCTGATCATTGGTGATCCCCCCGTGTACGCAGGCCGGTTCTCGGGGTGGAATGAGTGGCAGCAACGAGGTAATGCATGCCACGACGCCCCAAAGTGCCGCCGGTCACCACCACCAACGACCCGGCCACCCTGCTCTTCGACGATCTCGGCTACCTGCGGGAGCCGACTGTCCTCAAGCTGCTGCCCATCAGTCGATCATCCTGGCGACGCGGGATTCGCGAGGGGATCTATCCCGCGCCGGTGAAACTCGGGTCACGCGCTTCTGCTTGGCGCGTGTCCCAGATTCGGCGACTCCTCGCGTCCTTCAGCGAGTCGACGACGCCGCGCTAATCCCCGTACAGCACAACGGCCGTCGCGGACAAGGCAACGGCCGTTTCTTCAACGAAAGGACGAACCCAAATGCTACGAACCCAAATGCTAGCTAACAGTGTACCGCACCTGGCCGTTGTCGATACCCCGCAACACAAATCGCATCTTGTTGATCGACTACTCGTTACTGACGCGCCTCGATGAATTGCGCGCCGCGCAACGCGCCAGCGAGCAGGCGTACCGCCGTGAGCATCGGAAGCTCCTGCGGAAATACGAACAGCTGACTCAACAAGCAACCGCGTAATCACCAACTGTCTGGAGAGGACCTCACTGCCGCGAGTTCCTCTCCAGACCATCGTTGTGCGCGGAGGAGCACAGAATTCCATGAGCATCGGCTCACCCCTCACGCCGTTGGACCTAGCGCGATTCGAGGCGATCGGCATCACCCGCCAGGTGCTCGAGCAGGCACAGGTGCGCCGGGTCGCGCATCACGAGGCCCGCGAGCAGTGCGGCATTCGCTATAAGACCGATCACCTCGAGGGCATCGCGTTTGCCTACGTCGATCCGGTCAGCGGACGCGTGTGCACCTATCGTGTGCGCCGCGACAGTCCCGAGCTCGACACTGATGGCACTCCCATCGGCAAGTACCTCAGTCCCCCCGACCGCAAGCATCTCTACTTCGCGCCAGAGGCCGACACCCTACTCGCGGATGTCCAGGCGCCGGTCGTCATCGTGGAGGCGGAAAAGTCGGCGCTGGCGATTCACGCCGCGGAACGACGCACGGGCTGCGCGCCGGCGCTCGTGATCGCGACGGGCGGCTGCTGGGGGCACCGCTGCCGGATCGGCACGAAGCCCAATGCCCACGGCGTCCACGTCCCGGTCAAAGGGTTCTCGCCCGATCTCGATCGCGTGCGGTGGGCTGGCCGCGACGTGATCATCTGCTTCGATAGTAATGCGGCGACGAACGAGAACGTCCAGGCCGGCCGCCGGTCACTCGCGGGCGAACTTCAGACGCGCGGCGCGCAGGTACGGATCGCCGAGCTGCCCGAGGCACCCGGCGTCAACGGCCCTGATGATTACCTCGGCCGCCACGGCGCGGCGGCGCTGTTCGCGCTGTTCACGGCGGCGACGCCGTTTGCGAGTAAGCCGACCGCGAAAGCGGGGGAGAAGCAGGGCCGCGCCGTGCAGTTCGAAGCGATCGAACCCTGGCCGACGCCCGTCGACGGCGCAGCGCTGCTCGATGCGATCGCGACGACCGTCAGGCGGCACTTCGTAGTCCCCGCGCATGCCGACACCATCATCGCGCTCTGGACCGTTCACGCGTACACGCTGGAGGCGTCGTTCACCTCCCCGTTTCTGGCGATCACGTCGCCGGAAAAGCGCTGCGGCAAGACGTTGCTGCTGATCCTGATCGGGGCGGTGACGCCGCGGCGCATGTTCGCGGCGAACATTTCGCCCGCGGCACTGTTTCGCACGATCGAGAAGTACGGCCCGACGCTCTTGATCGATGAGGCCGATTGTTTTCTGCGTGATGACGACGAGTTGCGCGGCCTACTGAACAGCGGCCATACCCGGACAACGGCGATCTGTGTCCGCGTCGCCGGCGACGATCACGAGCCGCGCTTGTTCAGCACGTGGTGTCCGAAGGTGATTGCGTTGATCGGCCAGCTGCCCGGCACGTTGGCCGACCGCTCGATCGAGATCAAGATGAAACGCCGGACGCGCACCGATCCGGCCGTCGAACGCCTGCGACAAGACCGGATTGACCGGGCGTGCGCGATGCTCCGCCGCCAGGCGGTCCGCTGGGCAGCCGATCATCTGGCCACGCTGGCGGAGGCCGATCCGGCGGTGCCTGAGGCGCTGCACGATCGGGCGGCCGATTGCTTTCGTCCCTTGCTGGCCATTGCCGACGCCGCCGGCGGCTCCTGGCCGACACTGGCTCGCGAGGCCGCCGAGGCCGTCTCGAGAACGGACGCCGACGACACGCTGCCGACGACGCTGTTGTCGGACTGCCGCGTCGTCTTTACGGCCAAGGGCAACCCCGAGTGCCTGGCGACGCAGACCCTCCGCGAGAAGCTGGTCGAGCTCGAGGATCGGCCGTGGAAGGAGTTCCATCCCAAGACCGGCAAGCCCATCACCGGCCAAAAGCTGGCGGCGCTGCTCAAGCCCTACGGCATCCTCCCGACTGACCCGGTCCGGATCAAGGGGCAGAGCAAGCCCGCCCGAGCCTATCTCTACTCAGCCTTTGCGGATGCCTGGGCGCGGTACCACGCCGGCCAACGACCCCTCCCCGGAGGACGAACCGTTACACCGTAACAACGCCAATGAACATGGGCCTGAATCGCCGTATTCAAACCGTAACGGGGCGGATCCCGGTTTTTCAAACCGTGACGCAAAAAACCCAACAAATACCGAGGGTTGTTACGGTGTAACGGATCAAACCCCCCAGACAGGCCTGCCACGGCGTCGCCACCGTTTGCGGAGATTCCCGACGATGGCCTCTTCTGACGAGCTCGACCAGAAGTTCGTGTTCCTGCGAGGCGGGTTTATCACGCCGACGCCGGCGTACCTGCTCCTGCTCGAGCTCGAGCGGCGCGGGTTTCAGGTGAGCGCCGAAGGGCGCGACGGGTTGCGCATCGTGCCGGTGGATCGGTTGACCCCTGCCGACTGTATGGCCATTCGGACGTGGAAGCGGCACCTGCTGAACCTCATCGCCTATTGCCAGCGCCCGGGACTGGACGCGCACCTATTTGCCGACACGGATCGGCCCTGTTAACGGGAGGACGGATGACGCATAGCGACACCCTCAACGAGCTCGCGGCGGCGCTGGCCGCGGCGCGGCTCGAGTTTGCGCCCTTCGTTAAAGAGCATGTCGCGCAGCTGCACTCGGCGAAGGGCGCGGGCTACAGCTATCGCTACGGCGATCTCGCGGCGCTCTTTGACGCGACCACGCCGGCGCTGTCCAAGCATGGCCTGGCAATCTCGCAGTGGCCCGAGCTCGAGAACGGCCGGTTCGTCCTTGTCACCGTGCTGTTGCACGCCTCCGGGCAATTCCTTCCGCGGCAGCTATCCGTTGGCGGTGTTCGAACGACCGCAAGAACAGGGCAGCCAAATTACCTACGCTCGACGCTATGCGGCCGCGAGCGTGCTCGGCGTCGCCGCGGAGGTCGATGATGATGGGGCCGCGGCCGTCCCGTCGACGACGCGTCCCGACCAGGCGCGCCCGCCCGCACCGGTGCCCGACGACGTCGAACTGCCCGCGCGACCCCTCGCCGTCAATCCCAAACGCCGACCCGATCAGCGGCTCCTCAACGACAGTGAACGACGAAAGATGTTCGGTGAGGCCAAGCGCTGCGGGTGGGAGATCGACGCGTTGAAAGCGATGGTCTACGAAAAGTTCGGCATCTCCACGACGAAAAATCTTCGAGCCGGCGATCTCGATGCGGTCTTGACATTGATCCGGCGCAAGCCGCAGGCGAACGAGAGTTCGACAACTCGAGTCGTCAAAGAGCGCGAGCCTGGCGAGGACGACATTGCGTTTTAAGCCTGGAGGAAGATTGACGATGTCACGAACAGCAGCCGCCAATCGACACCCCGACGACGCCGACCGTGGCGCGGGCACACAGCCGCCGGTCCAACTCACGCTTCCCGACGCCGGGCCGCTGGCGTGTGATGGCCCCGCGGGCGACACGTTGGCCGACGAGCGGCGGGCGGCCATCGCCGCGTCCCATCGCTTGCTCGACGCCATCGAGCAGCGCGCGCACACCCAGGCGGACATCCGCGACGTGGACCGCCAGGCGGCGTTGGCGGACGTGGCGCGCCGTCGTCGCCAATTGGAGCAGGAGACTGTGCGCTACGTTCATAACAACTCATGAACACCGCAACCCTGTTCAGCAAAGCGAGCGACGAATGGGCGACGCCGCCGGATCTGTTCGCGGCACTCGATGCAGAGTTCCGTTTCGTGGCCGACGCCGCAGCCCGTCCTGAGAACACGAAATGCCGCGACGTGGTTCGGCCCGGGCGGCCTCGCCCGCGATGCCCTGGCCATCGAGTGGGCGGACTGCTGCCGGCCGGCGCCCGCGTGTTCCTCAACCCGCCCGTACTCACGGTGCCGTCCCTTCATGACGAAAGCGGCGGCGGCGGCGCGGCGTGGCCTGGTCGTCGTCGCCTTGGTGCCCGCGCGGACCGATACGCGCTGGTGGCACGCGCACGTCTGGGATGCCGACTCCCTCCCGTTGCTTTCCAGTGACATCCGGCACGGCTGGCGACCGGGCGTGTCTGTGCGGTTTGTGAAGGGCCGTCTGCGCTTCGGCGGCGCGAAGAACCAGGCGCCGTTCCCGAGTGCGATTGTGATCTTGAATCGCAGTGATGCCGATGAAACGACCGTCACGCGTCGGGGTCGTCCTCGTGCGGGCGCCGCCCCGCGGCAGCACGCGCCGTCGAATCAGTTCCGGGACGGTCACGCGCTGCTGACGCGCCTCGGCGTACAATTCGTCGTAGCTCTTTGCCGTCATGCGCACGTGCACGCTGGTGCTCGGGTCGTCCTGCTCGTCGAGCGGCGGGCGCCCCATCCTGCGTGTTTGCATCAGGGATTGTGATGCTCCCGTCGCGAGTTACGCGCAAGTCCCTTTTCGGATCCGTGAGGGCGCAAGTGGCCGACTCAATCAAAGAGCAAGGTGCGGACTCGGAAAATCAGGAGAGGTAACTCTATGACCCTAAGGCTATGCGAGCGATACACTGACGCCGCAGCCCGCGTCGTGTCGTCTTCCCAGCGACCACACATCGAGCGGGACACATATTGGGCATTGAATGAAATTCGAGTGCCGCCGCATGGTTTATGCGAGCTGCGCAAGGAATCACAATGAACGGGACGGTTGCGGCGGCTGGTCGTCAACGAGAACCTGAAACCAGCTCGCGGAGCTTCGGCGGCATGCCGAGGCCCGCGGCTGGCGATCTCAGGAGTACGTCGATCGCGCATCAGCGGCGCCGTGCGCGTGGCGGCCCATCGCCTCGGCATCTCACGCTCGACGGCCCAACGCTGGATCGCGCTGTCCCAAAAAACCCAGCGAGAACAGCCCTGACGTTCGCCCCGCAAACAGGGACGCTTTCGAGCATCGGGAGCGTCTCAAAAACATCTGATTGTTGGACTTATTTGTCACCGCGCGCGCGGCGGAACCGTCAGTCACTATCGCACCGGCCTGCTCCATCTGGGAGCATCCCCGCACGCGCGGGGGAATTGGGTTTTCTTTCAGCCTGATCGATGAGGAACCAGGGTGCATCCCCGCTCGCGCGGGAGAACCTCCGAATGTGCCGTCGTCTTCTCGTCGGTCGTGGGTGCCCCGCACGTGCGGGGGAACCCAGGCGGATGCGTCACCAAAGCGGGAGCGATGGGTGCATCCCCGCACGTGCGCGGGGGGAACCGCCAATCAAGCCACCTTCGACTATCGGGGGACGGGTGCATCCCCGCGCGTGCGGGGATCCTCCGGGAATGGGATCGCCCTCGGGTTAGGGTCGGCTGCATCCCCGCACGCGCGGGGGAATCGGCACGCGCGGGGGAACCCTCACGGTCGAGCCTGGTCATGGGTACTGGTGGCGTGCTTCTCCGCTGGCGTGGGGGGAACCATCAGTAAGTCGTTCGTGTCGGTGTCCTGGTTCTGGTGCATTCTCCGGCAACCTGCGCGTCCCCTTCCAAGGCGTCCCCATAAGCCGCTGGCGGACGCCCGCGTAGCCGCTCTCATCGCGCTGAAGTGCGCTCGTGATGGTTAGACTCGCGCGTGACCTTTCAGCTTATTCAGTTGTCGAAGAGCTGCTTGCCCAGAACAGCGCCACCCCATCGCACTCGGCGAACGCCATTGCCCTCTCCTCAGGCGGTTCTCCCCGGCACGAGCATGACGGCGCCAAACCCGAACGCGCGATGGCGGCCCACCCCGTGCTCCAGCCAGTCGCACAAACGAACGCCGTCCACCACGACCAACTCTCCTTCGAATCTGAGGTCGGGCCGGTCGAGTCGCTTCGCACGACGGGCAGCCACAACCGCGCGGAGATGCGGGCCGCATGCTGCCAGCAGCCGCGCCTCCTCGCCTTCTTGTAAACGACGTGCGCGGCGCGCCTCCTTTGTAAGCTTCACGGCTGTTATGGTGCAGCTCGCATGTCTTGCATGCAGTTGACCGATGAATCTGCTGCTACTGAGGTAAAAACACTGATTAGCGATGGCAAAGGCAAATCGCAGCCGCGTCGTGCTGGCGGGCCCGTCGCCGTGAACCGGAATCTGGCGCTCCTGCGTGCCACGTTCAATTGGGCGATCGTCGCCGGACTCGTCGAGCAATCGCCGTTCAAGCGCGAGACTCGGGTTCGTACGTGTTCCGATATCCGGTCGACACGAAAGGGCAACCGTCGCTGCAGGAGAGCTTTCGATTCAACCTGTTTCACTTTTCCGCTGTAATGGAAGGGCTGTTGCCGGCGCACGCAGGCGCGGTAAGCAGGGCCCACTACGAGTATCAGGACACGGCGCAGGCTCTCGGCGAGGCGCAGGAAGAGGCCAGGCGTTATGAGATGGAAACTTCGAGCCGAGCGACTACGACCTCGATAACCGCGAGCCTTTGGATGACGATTAGCGTCCAGCGCCGGATGATTTTTTGCAGCCTTTGGTAAGCCGGCTGGGGCCTGTTGAAGCACTGGCGCGTTGCCCCTCAACAGCAATGCGGGCGCCTCCATTAAGCGTCTGACACCGACACTCGCTGCGGGCGTTGACACGCGAACAATTATGGAGGGCCTCGATCATTCCAATCAGCGTGACGCTGAACACTGCTCGCATGTCTTGCATGCAGTTGAGCGATGAATCTGCTGCTACTGGGCTAGCCGTGTGCAAAATGGGGCTAGCATGTTCGGCTGGAACCCTGACTGATGGCTTCTCCTCCGAAACGCTCCGGACACCGGCGATCGTCTCGTGGCTCGAATGACGATGGTGGAGCCTCGTCGCTGCTCGGCTACCTCTATCAGCTTGTCGGGACGGCTTCCGTTAGCGTTTCCGTAAACAACTCGACACCGGCCAGCACGTCTCCTGAAGACTTCGTGTTCGAGGCTGAGACCTTTGGCCAGGATGCTGTCTTGAGTGCCGGCCACACCGTGCAGCTAATCCAGTTCAAGTACTCGGCGAGCGCGAAGCCGATTGGGCCCGGTGAATTGGCCGATGTGCTTATGACGTTCGAGCGTTCGCAGCAGAGCGTCAAGAGTCCGAGGACAGTTGTGGCCTGGATTCTCAAGACGAATCGTCCGCTCAGTCTAGCCTCGAACGCGATCATGGCGGGGACTCGACCACCGGGCCGCCGCGTCGCAGCATCTCATGTTCGGACAATCAGGCGGCTAGTCGGCCAACACTTCGATTTCAGTCGGTCCACTTTTGATGACTATCACAACGTTTTACTCGACAGAGCCACGCGGCTCGGCGTCGATTACACAAGTGCTGCGACGAATAGCGTCGTTGGGCTCTTGATGCGCATCGCGACGAACACACCAGAGTTGCGACGGATTGACAGGCAGGCGATGGACGACGCGCTCGCTGGGTATTCTGGTGCGCAGCTCCTAAGTGCAGTCGATTCCGCAGCGCGGTTGCGCGAGGAACTAATTAGGCTAGCACGCGAGCAACGCGGTATCGAGATCGGCGACGCAATATCGAGGCCGGATGTAGACAAACTGCTGCACTCGAACGAATCCGCGCTAGCTCTCGTAACGGGGCATGGCGGCTCAGGCAAGACGCTGTCCGTTCTGAAAGCGTTGTACGACTCGCTCGATCGCCGACCGATCCTGGTGGGGGCGTTGATGCCTCCGGGCAGCATCTCAAGCCAATCGGTGTCGGAGCTCGTTTCCTCCTGGCGAAGCGTCGACGGCGCGCCTACTGAGTCGTTGGATGGTTCCCTTCGGCGCGTGATTCGTGCCAATCCCGACGTACCGCGTCCCGTACTGGTTTTGTGTCTCGACGGCCTCGACGAAAGAAGGTGGCAGGAACGACGAGAAGCTCAAGACCTTGTGCTGCGATTCTATGAATGGCATCAGCGTGCCACTCCATCCGACGTGCTGCTGATCATCACCTGCCGCGCACGGCGTCAATTCGATGAACTGGTTGGTGCGCAAGGGGCGGGCGAGATTCCATCGCGAGAAGTGGAGGAAGTGCCGTTAGACGATTTCAGCGACGAGGAGTTTCAATTGATTTGGCAACAGTGGTTCCGCCACGAAGTCGTGCCGACTCTAGATCCGCGCGCGGCCGGCTATGCGACGCTCGATCAGAGCATGACCCGCGATCGTGCCACAGATTCCAACCGGGCTCTCCTGCATCCCGTATTTCTTGGTTTCGTGCGGTTTTGGGGAGAGGACGCACGAGCCGAGCTCATAGCGGGCGACGACACACGATGGCGAGAGCTTACGACGCGCTACGTCGAGTGGTTCGAGACCAAAGTCCATAGAAGGCTCGGCTGCGAAGCGCGCGTCGTGCGAGGGATCCTTCGAGCCGCCGCAGTCGCCACTCATGCGGACACGTCCGCGCCGAGCTTCGATCTCGTGACACACTGGATCGACCCAGGGCTCGCTGAGACCGGGGTGGCGCAACTACTTCTTAAGGAAGTCTTCGAGGATGCGGTGACGGCTGGACTGGTCGATTGCGGTCCACGATTCCAAATGCCAATGTTCGGAAAAGTGAACTGGCAATGGAATTTTCCGGTCATTTGGGAACAATTCCGCTCGCTCGTGTAAGGGGATTGGCCCACGCGCAACCGAAGGCATCGCATGACCGAGAATAGCCGGCTGGATTACCCCGACTCGATTGAAGCGGCATCGCTCGCTCTACGCGAGGCCACACAGGAAGACTATGCATCCGGACGTGTTGAGCACCTGCTCGATGCCGCCGCGAAGAGCGGCGAAACTGATTGGACACGCATCGAAAGATTCATCCGAGATCATCTCTTACCTCTCTGTCTATCGGAGCCGCTCGAGGGTGATAAGCGTGTCATTAAGTCTCGGTTGCGGCGACTGCTCTCAAGCTGGCTCAGTAGTCTGCCAGATGAGACTCTCTGGCTCGTTCGCGCGCGAGTTCTTGAAGATGTTCTGGCGGAGACCGCACGAAAGCCCACGCTCTCAGCGTTGTATTGTCTTGCGGCAATCGGCTACCGTTCCGCTGCAGTCGTGAGGGCGCTTCGCGAAGTGGGGGGTCTTGGAGAACAGCTCGGCCATGAGGCACTTCGTCTGCTCGTGGGGATGGAGCCGTCCAACGAAGACCGTGACTGGATTGCTGATCGCATCGAGAACACACCACCTCACGAGCGGACCGACGAACTGCTGTCCGCAGCGGCATTGCTACATGATCGACAGTGGCTCGGCATGCTGACCGAGTCCGCCGCAGAATCAACCTATCCGATGTTTGCACTCTCTCGAATCGCTTGGCTTGGAGAGAATGCTCCCGGCGATCTGCCACTCCAGAACGCGGTCTGGTCGGCAGGTACTCGATGTTGTGAACGCGGGTTCGGATCCGGCAATCGACTTGTTCGTTACTGGCGGGATCGTGGGTCGGTGCCACACGCAGAATGTGATCGCGTCACTGGGCGCCTATCTGGCGAAGACTCATCGGGGCACGACTATCCATCCAACACGATGGGCGGAGCAGGTTCGAGAGGCGATTTCACCCGAACAACTCGCGGGGTGGCGCTCGGTGGAGCCGGCTCACTTGGCCCGCGTCTTTCTGCCGTTTCTGGAGGCAAGCAGCGGACCCGAAACCGTTGGACGGACATCCGAGGGCTATGCCAAGGAGATTGCCCTCGACACGTTGCTCTGCTCGCACAGTCGAGACGTTCTCGACATGGTCGAACCCGCTTTGCGTCATGAACGCAACCCTTACATGGTTGCGCATGTCATGAACCGCTTTGCCGTGCTCGCCCTGCCAGTAATGCCAGAATCCGCGCAAGCAATCGTAAGAAGGTATCGCGGACGTGATGGCAAGTCACAGAACAACGCACAGCTAGTAGAGTTTCTCGCCGCGGCGCGACTAGCAGCCTCGTCGCCGACCCTGCATGCGATGAAACTGATGCTCGATTCTCACGGCACTATTGATGGACATCCTTTTAGCGCCCCGGTGGAGGCCCAAGCCGAACTGGGAGAATGGCTTGCGCGGACCGAAACGGCGGACGTCATTCCGCTGTTGCTAGACGCAACGGACACCGATTCGACGGTTGCCCAAAGCATCGCCAGTCTTGCACTGGCGCAGATACTGCGCGTCGGTTCGCACATCGAAAGCGACACGATCGATCGCGTCCTTCGGGGGGTCGCAGCAGACACAACTCGCGAACCGTACATACGACGGTCGGCGCTGAACGGGATTGTAGAACTCCATCGTCACCGACACTCAGCAGATGAAGCTGGCGAGTTGTTGACGACGTTGTGTTCGGATCTGGATGAGCAGTTTCGTGTCGAAGTGTTTTCAGCTGTTGTCGCACTCGGACTTCTCGAGTCTCATCGAGACGTGGTCGAGGCAGCCGCTGGACTCGACACTGAGAGTGCTGCGTATTTGGCAGGCCAGCTGGCTGTGGTTGAACCGCACCGATACGCTGAGCGCGCGGCCCAAGTGCTCCGCATCGGCAACGACGACAGCGCGCATGCTGTGCTCTCTGGATACAGCCGAAATAGCGAACGTCGTTTGCCTGACCCGATGGCAGAGGCGCTCGTCGCGCGAATCCGTCGCGGTGAGCGTCGTGCGAGTGCAAATCCGCCGCTTCTAACTGATTTGGCTACGCTCGCTCCAGATCGGCTCATCGATGAGGATTGGGGACTGATCTGGAGTCAATGGATGCCCGAGTCACGCGCGGCGCTGGCCGCGGCGCTGCCTCAGGCGATCACACATGTAGCAGAGCGTCGGCCTCGCGCAAGCGACCTGCTTCTGGCGTTGGTGACCGACGGCGTCTACGCAGTGCGAAGGGTCGCGTCGCGTTCGCTAGCGATCATCGACGTCGAGCGATTGAATCGGTGGTGCGCGGAGGCGCTGGGCGCCAGTCCGATCAAGTTGCGGATGATGGGCGCCGAGGCTGCATGTTGGTTGCCGATCGATGACGAAAGAACCTTGGACAACGAATCCGTGCGGCGTGCCTCGGGCGATCTAGAGCGAGTAGTCCGTGAAGCGGCCCAGCAATCGCGGCAGGATATGCGCAAGCGACGATGGTGTCGCGAGCTACTTCAGCAGATTAGCCAGCCAAGAGCCGACCCGAACGACTGGGTGCTGGAGAGCTACACTCTCGGACGTGCGTTGGCCTCAATAGGAGACGATGAGAATCTCGCGCAACTGGAGAGCATGTCGCGCGATCCAGCATTGCCGCCCAATGTACGTTACTGGCTGAGGCTGGTGGCTGGCGATCTAGAGAAACAGTGGAGAAAGACGACGCAAACGTGGCCACAATCCTCTTATCCTTGGAGCGGCGCGCGCGAGCAATTGACTGGCGGCATCACCGTTGACGGCGCGCAGCATCGAGCATCGGTTGCGCTATGGCGTCGTCGTAGATCGACGCCTGGTCGGCCAGAAAGTTGGGGAGGCGCAGCGACGTTCTCCTCCGAGTCCCCAATGGTGTTCAAGGCGCTCGACGCCGAGAGCGTGATTCTCGATCTGCCGGGACGCCCACCCGCCTCAATCGCCGTGGTTGAGTCCAGCGATAGACGAATCATCTTTCTCGGAAACGATCTGTATCCTGATGAGCGCAGCGCGTAAACCCGCGACAAACTCCAGGCTGATAGACTCCCCGACCGGAACGACTGCGGCGTTCTGTCCCCTCCGAGAGGTCGTCAACTGCGGGACCGCCGTGACGTAGGCCGGCCTTGCAACCGCTGCCCTCAGCAACGAACTCGGCGATGCAGCCGTCGAGACATGCACACGCGGATGCAATCTCCGGTACGCCGCGCGACGTTTGCGCAAGCTTTCTCAGGGTTGGGCGTCTGACGGAATGTCAGATGCCCCATGAGCAACTAAGGGACGATGGCACCGGCCACCACGTGCTCGGTGTCGCCGAACGGCCTCTCGCCCCTCACGCTGCCCCCCGGCCGCTGGCAAGGGCCGACACTGCATCCCGGAAGGATCCGGTCGGCAAGAGAACCGGCGAGCCCCGCTCGGCTGCTTCGTCGTGCAGCTCCACATTGAGCGCACGAAGAGTGCTTTGGGCGTTTTGAAGCAGGCGGTCCAAGGCCTTCTGCGCCTTGCGAATCTCGTCGCTGATGCCGTCCACGTTCTTGCGAATTGCCTCGCTGTGCTTCTCCATTTTCTCGAGGCGCGAGAGCTCGGCCTCGATACGTGCCTCGATGTCGCGCAAAGCAGCGATGTCGCCAGCGTCTCCAGTCGTTCGGACGCGCATGACGAGAGCCATCCCGAGCAGAATCGCGGCGTGGAGATACGCGTCCGTTGCAGGGTCCTCGTCATCCCAGACTACGAGAACGTTGCTTCCGAACCGAGCAAATCTTGGGAACACGTCGCTCGCGTGCGATCGAGCCATCACAAACACTCCGGCCGATGCATCTCTGTTCTTGCGTGCGGCGTCGAGTTCATCAAGCGCCTTCTGAACGGTGTAAGTGGCGTCGTGCTTCGCCTCGAACACCACTCCGGCACCAGCAAACGCGCTTTCGCCTGTGAACCGTAGGATCGCGTCGCCCTTCTTGCAGCGGCCAACCCCCGCCGTCGCGCCGGTGACATCGAAGACGCACGCAGCACCCTGCGTTGCAGCCCGAACGAAGGAGATGACCGCATCCTCGAAGTCGAGACCGCCCCGGACGCTCTTCTGGTCCTGACTGCGTTTGGTCTCGATTCGTGCCAACGCCTCACGCACCTCCTTCTCGAATTGCGTCTGGCGTGCCTCCTGCCGTTTCGCGGCCTCGGCCTGGTCGGCCGCATGCGCCTGAAGGAGGTGTCGTGAGGCTGGTCTTCAGGATCGCCATCGGCGAGTTCGGAGTGTCAGGATTCACCGCGGAGAGCACTTCCTCGCGCGCCTGGTGAGTCTCACGAACCAGGCGGCTGAGCAGAGAGCCTTCGTCGTTGGCGTCCAGGGCCGCGAGGGCAGCAGAGAGCTGCTTTGCGCGATCCTCGTCGGCGCCCTTCAGCTCTTCCCGCAGACTCCGGAGGAACCGAGCGACAGCCCCATCCTCGGCGAGGGGATCAAGCGCCCGAACGCAGCTCCGTGTGGCCCTGGCTCATTACGACTCGGAGCTGACTCTCAAGAGACTTGACGACCCCATCGCTTTCGGTCGGACTGAGCTTCTTGAATAGCGGGCTCGATTCGCCGACCTGACGCGCGAGAGCTTCGGCGAGGACGCTGTTTTGCGGTCCGAGGTACTTTTCAAGCAGGCGAGCAAGAACGCCCTGATCGGCCACGAAGGCTTCAAGGCGCTGCGTTACCTGTCCATCCTTCGGATCGAAGAACCGCTCGAGAACCCCGGCAATCGTTGCCTGCTGCTGGTCGATGTGATCTCGCAGGTGGCGGTCGATGTCCGACACAAGCGCGTCTCCAACGTCCCTCAACTTCGATTCCTGCGCCGCCGAATGGGCGTTGCGAAGCGCCCGCAGACCGATGCTCCAGGCATCGACGACGAGCTGCTCTCGCTGCGATTCATCGAGGTCCGCGAATAGGGAGAGGCTCTCCGCCCGCCGATCGCGTATGTCCGCGGCGACTTCGTCGGACGAGCAGATGACGGAGGCTTCGAGCTGGCGAGGAGCGAATCGTTTCGAGCATGCACGCCCTGTATCGCATGAGCTGTGCCAAGGCGTTTCGACCGTCAGATAACGCGCTGTCTCCTGCACTCGCGCATCACAAAATGTCTTGTGCATGAGATAATATTTCTTGTATACCTCTCGCGTGCGAAAAGTGCTCGTCGCGTGGGTGGGCAGGACCGACTTGCGGGCCCCCGCCGAGAGCGAGGCGGTCGGTCTCGGCCCTATCGCCCAGGCACTCGACGCCCGCGCGTTCGACGAGGTCTACCTCCTCTCGGACTACGACGAGAAGACGGTCAGCGCCGTACCTGAAATGGCTCAAGGCGCGAGCGACGGCGCGAATCGAGGTCCTGCCCGAACAACTCAGTGGACCGACACAGTTCGGCGAGATCTATGAAGCCGCCGTGCGCGGCGTGGAGCGCGCGCTCGGCGACGGCCAGCGCGAGGTCGCGCTCACGTTCCACCTGAGCCCAGGCACGCCGGCCATGGCGGCCGTCTGGATTCTCCTTGGCAAGACGCGCTTCCCGGCCGAACTCATTGAGTCCTCGAAGGAGCACGGGGTCCGAACCGCTTCAGTGCCCTTCGATATCTCGGCGGACTTCATTCCGGATCTCTTGCGCGAGCAGGACGAGCGCCTTCGCGTAGGCAGCGCTGGCGAGCCACCGGACGCGCCGGAGTTTGCCGACATCATTCACCGCAGTCGAGTGATGGCGCGCCTGATTCAACGCGCCCGACGCGTTGCCGTCAGAAACGTTCCCGTGCTCATTGAAGGCGAGTCGGGCACCGGCAAGGAGATGCTCGCTCGCGCCATCCACCGCGCGAGCCCGCGGCGAGACCGCCCGTTCGTCTCCGTGAATTGCGGGGCGATTCCCAGCGGAGCTCGTCGAGTCCGAGCTATTCGGCCACGAGAAGGGTGCGTTTACGGGTGCCAAGCGAACAGCGCAAGGGCTATTTTGAGGCCGCCAACGGGGGCACGCTGTTCCTCGATGAACTCGGTGAGCTACCCGCGCCAGCGCAGGTAAAGTTGCTGCGCGTGATCCAGGAGGGCGAGGTCGTTCGGCTTGGTGCGACAAGGCCCATCAAGGTTGACGTCCGCATCATTGCCGCCACCAACCGGACGCTGACCGCAGGAGATCGCGGATGGGCGCTTCCGCGAGGACCTCTTCTACCGCCTCGCCGTCGCGGTCCTGAATATTCCCCCGCTTCGCGAGCGGACCGGCGACCTCGCGCTGCTCATCGACCGTCTGCTGGAACAGGTCAATCGCGAGGCCGCATCGGAACCCGGGTACCAGGAAAAGAAACTTTCTGCAGGCGCAAAGAATCTTCTGATCGGCCACGGCTGGCCGGGCAATGTACGAGAGCTGCTCAACACGCTTCGTCGCGCCGCGATCTGGAGCGACGGTGCGACGATCTCCTCGGAAGATGTTCGCGAGGCACTGCTTCCCGCTGCGGTTCGCTAGCCGACAGGACGTGCTCCGACGACCGCTTGGCGGAGGCTTCAACTTGCAGGATTTGCTGAAGGAAGTGGCTCAGCAGCTACCTGCGGCGCGCGATGGACGAAGCTCACGGCAACAAGACGAAAGCGGCGGAACTCGTGGGTCTTCCGAGCTACCAGACGCTTGACGAACTGGCTGACGAAGTACGAGGTTCAAGAGTGATGGCACGAACCTTGGACAAGAGGCCCGCGTGCTCGACACGCAGATGGATCCGGAGACGTCGGACATGAAGTCGCAGAACTTCGAGTTTCTGCGTGCGCAGACGCGCGGTCCTTGCCGACCTGGCAGGGTTCGCCGAGCGATATGCCCATGAGGATCCGGCGAGCTCGCTGCATGAAGCAACGCAGTTTCGTCGAACACGTGGTCGCCGCCATCTACGAGGCGTACCGGCTCCGCCCGCCCTTCTCGGACAACCTGAACGACCTGATGACGGCCGAAGGCTTCCGGCAGTCGGTTCCCGAGGTCGTTCAGAACAAGCTTCACGCGCTTCGAAAGGCTGGCAATCATGCGGCGCACCCTCGTCGCCCGATCACGAGCCATCTCTCGCTCGACTGCCTGAACCAACTGTTCGACATCGCGCGTTGGTTCCATGTGCAGGTCGATGGAGGCAACCGCCAGGACGCACGCGCCTACGTTGCTCCGCCGCCTGAACCCGAAACCGCCGGAAGGACGAGGGAGGCGCTGGAGAGACTGCGGCTCGCCGAGGCGAAGTACGAATCCGTGCTTCTTGCGCTCGAGGCGGAGACCAAGAAGCGGCTCGATGCCGAGCGCGCGGCCACGGACCATGCGACCGAGCTCGCACAGCTGAAAGAAGAAGGCCAGAAGGTCGCTTCCGTTCCTCCAGTTCGACGAGGAGACCACACGGCGACGCCTTATCGACAAGCACTGCTGGCAGCGGGGTGGAACGTCGGAGCTCGAGGCGCAAACACTGAGGAAGTGCGGCAGGAAGTCCGGCTATCCACGATGCGCACCGAGTCGGGCGACGGCTTCGCAGACTATGTGCTCTATGGTGACGACGGCAAACCACTCGCGGTCATCGAGGCGAAGAAGACGGTCAAGGACGCCCGGGTAGGCGCAGAGCAGGCCCGAATGTACGCGGCGTGTCTCGAAACCGAGACCGGCGTGCGTCCCGTTATCTTCTTCACAAACGGCGTCGACATCTTCCTTTGGGACGATGCGCAGGGCTACCCGTACCGCAAGGTGTATGGCTTCTACTCGAAGGACAGCCTGGAGTACCTGGCACACCAGCGGGCGAACAAAAAGCCGCTGGCGACAGTCGATCCGAATCTCGCGATCGCAAATCGGATGTATCAGCTCGAGGCGGTCAAGCGCGTCTCCGAGCGATTCTCGGCCAACTTCCGAAGGGCGCTGCTCGTTCAGGCGACGGGCACCGGCAAGACTCGTGTCGCGGTTTCGCTTTGCGACGTCCTGATGCGAGCTGGCTGGGCGAAGCGCATCCTCTTCCTGTGCGATCGCCGGGAGCTCCGCAAACAGGCCGATCGCGTCTTCAAGGAGTTCATGCCGGGTGAGCCTCGAGTCGTTGTCGACAGCACGACCTCAAGCGACCGCAACAAACGCATCTATCTGGCTACCTACCCGGCGATGATGCAGTGCTACGAAGACTTCGATGTCGGCTTCTTCGACTTGATCATCGCCGACGAGTCGCATCGAAGCATATACAAGAAGTTTCGTGCGCTCTTCCAGTACTTCGATGCGCTCCAGGTCGGGCTTACGGCGACACCGGTCCGCTTCATCGAACGCAACACCTACGAGCTCTTTGGCTGCGAGGATCGAGACCCGACATCGCATTTCAGTTTCGACGACGCGATCAACTCGAAGCCGCCGTTCCTCGTTCCCTTCCGCGTTCGGGCCTTCAGCAGCCAGTTCCGCGAAAAGGGTCTTCGCTATTCGCAGATGAGCGCCGATCAGCGCGAGCAGCTCGAAGACCAGGACCCGGCCGCCCAGCAGGTCGACTACGACGCCGAGGACATCGACCGCGCGGTCTTCAACAAGGACACCACTCGCTTCATTTGGCGGTCGCTGATGGACGAAGGGATCCGCGAGTCGACCGGGAGCCACGTCGGGAAGACCATCGTCTTTGCGCGAAATCACCTCCATGCCGTGCACCTGTCGGAGGTATTCACGCGAGATGTATCCGCAGTACGGCTCGGCCTTCTGTCGCGTCATCGACAACCAGGAGCCGAAGGCCGAGCAGCTCATCGACGACTTCAAGAATCCGGAGAACGAGCTCACGATCGCGATTTCGGTCGACATGCTCGACACCGGCATCGACGTGCCCAGAGGTCGTCAACCTCGTGCTCGCCAAGCCGGTGAAGTCGTACGTGAAGTTCTGGCAGATGATCGGACGCGGGACGCGGCTGCGGAAGGATCTGTTCGGCCCTGGCAAAGACAAGACGGAGTTCCTGATCTTCGACCACTGGTCGAACTTCTGGTTCTTCGACGAAAGGTACAAGGAGAAGCAGCCGTCGCCGCAGAAGTCGCTGCTTCAGCATCTCTTCGAGGCCCGCGTCGAGCTCGCGGAAGCTGCGCTCGACAGGATGGACCAGCCTGCGTTCGAGGCCGCGGCGGCCCTCATCATCGGAGATGTTCGCGCAGTCCGAGACACGAACAGCATCGATGCACGCGACCGGTGGCGCGAGCTCGAGCAGCTTGCCGACGGCGACCGAGTCCATCACTTCGCCGCGGCCACAAAGGCCGACCTGCTGTCAATCGCCGCGCCACTTCAGCACCTGCGCAGCATCCGCGGTGACGAAGACGCCTATCGGTTCGACCTGCTGATGACGCGTCTCCAGGTCGAGCTGCTCAAGGGCGGACCGAACGCGCCCAAAGTGCAGGACCTCAGAGCGCGCGTCGAAGAGGCGGTTGAGCTGCTCGCCAAGAACCAAAACCCGGTGAAGGCACGCGCAGACGCAATCAAGCAGGTACGGAGCAAGGACTTCTGGGAGTCGGTGCAGGTCCATCATCTCGAAGGCGTGCGTCGCGAGCTTCGCGGGATCATGAAGTATCAGCAGACGGCTCCGACGACGCGTGTCACGCCGCAGGTGTTCGACGTCGAGGACGCAGAGTTCTCGGCGGAGACCTACATTCCCCGGCTTGAGGGGCTGGACCTCGTCGAGTACAAGCGGCGGGTCGAATCGGTGCTGCGCGAGCACTTTGCCGAAAACGCCATCCTGCTGCGCATCCGCGCCGGCAAGAGCGTGCGCGAAGAGGAACTCGAGGAACTGGCGACGGCTCGTCCTGCAGGTCGACGACAAAGCCAACGTGAAGCACCTCGCCGGGCACGATCCCGAGACGCGGCGGTCGCTGCTCACGGTGTTTCGAGGGCTCGTGGGTCTCGACGCCGAAGCTGTCGAGCAGGCGTTCACGGCGTTCGTTCACAAGCATCCGCGGCTGTCAGCCCAACAGCTTCGGTTTCTGCAGGTGCTGCAGAACTACATCGCACAGAACGGCGGCATCGAAATCGAGCGCCTCTACGAACCGCCCTTCACAACCATCCATGCCGAGAGCGTCGACGGGATCTTCACGAACCCGAGCGACGTGGATGACCTACTCGCGATCGTGAACGCATTCGAACCCAAGCGGCAGGCATCATGAGCACTCTGACGACGCAGCAGAAGAGCGACATCGACAAGCTCTGGACCGAGTTCTGGACCGGCGGGATTACCAACCCGCTGACGGTCATCGAGCAGATCTCGTTTCTCATGTTCGCGCGCCTGCTTGACGTGATGGAAACGACCGGCGAGCGGAAGGCCGAGCGGACCAAGAAGCCGTTCAGCGGGCGGTTCTCAGGGCAAGGACGACCCACGGCGCTGGAAGAACTTCAAGCAGAAGGACGCCGGCGAGATGCTGCGCGTCGTGCGGGACGAAGTGTTTCCGCACTTCCGCAAGCTGAACGGCGGGACGACGTTCGGCGAGTACATGCAGGACGCGCAGCTCATGATCCAGAAGCCGAGCCTGCTGGTCTCGGCCGTGAACATGATCGACAAGCTGCCGATCACCGAGGGCGACGCCAAGGGCGACCTCTACGAGTACCTGCTCAGCAAGCTGACGACTGCCGGCATCAACGGCCAGTTCCGAACGCCGCGCCACATCATCCGCTTCATGGTGGAGCTGCTCGAGCCGAAGCCCACCGAGATCGTCGGCGACCCAGCCTGCGGCACCGCGGGCTTTCTTGTCGGTGCGATGCAGTACCTGCTCGAGACCCACACTCGGCCAAGGGCAAGCTCAAGGGCGAGAACGGCGAGACCATCTACACGGGCGACCTGCTCGAGCCGTACCGCGACCACATTCAGAGCGACATGTTCCACGGCTTCGACTTCGACGCGACGATGCTCCGCATTGCGTCGATGAACCTGATGCTGCACGGCGTCGACAACCCCGACATCCACTACCAGGACACGCTGTCGAACTCGTTTCCCGAGAAGTTCCCGAAGCAGGCGACCGGCGGCTTCGACGTCATTCTCGCCAATCCGCCGTTCAAGGGCAGCCTCGACGAGGGCGACGTTCATCCGACGCTGACGCAGGCGGTGAAGACGAAGAAGACGGAGCTGCTCTTCGTGGCGCTGATTCTGCGCATGCTCAAGAAGGGCGGGCGCAGCGCCACGATCGTCCCGGACGGCGTGCTGTTCGGCTCGTCGAAAGCGCACGCGGCGCTGCGGGAGCTGCTGGTCAAGGACAACCAGCTCGAGGCCGTGATCTCGCTGCCTTCCGGTGTGTTCAAGCCCTACGCGGGCGTGTCGACTGCCATCCTCGTGTTCACCAAGGGCGGCAAGACCGACCACGTGTTCTTCTACGATGTCGAGGCCGACGGCTTCTCGCTCGACGACAAGCGGGACCCGGTCAGCGAGAACGACCTGCCCGACGCGCTCTCGATGCCTGGCGGAAGAGAGAGCGTCGAAGAAGGACACGGACCGCACCGCGAAGCACTTCATGGTGCCGGTGAAGGAGATCGAGGAGAAGGACTTCGACCTATCGATCAACCGCTATAAGGAAACGAAGCACGAAGAGGTGAAGTACGATCCGCCGAAGAAGATCATCGCGAAGCTGCGTGCGCTCGAGGCCGAGATCGCGAAGGACCTGAGCGAGTTGGAGGAGATGCTGTGACGGCTTCGGATTGTAGTGGTGGCGCACGCCGCCTTGAGAACCTCGCAACCGTTGAACGCGATGCCATTGACTCCCGCGATACCGGACGGGGACGGTATGTTGGGTTGGAACACATCGCCTCTGATGGGCAGTTCATCGACGTTAGGGCTGTCAGCGAGGGCGAGCTGGCGGGCACCAAGTTCCGCTTCGAGCCCGCAACATATCCTTTTCGGCAAGCTTCGCCCTTACCTGAAGAAAACGGCGCGCCCGCGCTTTCGAGGGAATCTGCAGCAGGACATCGTGCCGATTCTCTCCGTGGCTCCGCAATTGATCGCAACTACCTCTTTCATTTCCTTCGGCACCAAAGCCGTAGAGCAGGCGGTGCGGCGGTCCACCGGCGCCAACTTGCCGAGGCTTAGTCCTCGCGACCTGCTGCGTTTCAGGTTCCGGCTCCCTCGCTTCAGAGCAGCGCCGCATCGCCCACTCCTCGACATGGCCGACATGATCCGCCGCAAGCGCAGAGGAAGCAGTCGCCATCACAGAGCACCTCTTACGCTCAGTCTTCCTTGAGATGTTCGGCGATCCCGTGACGAATCCGAAAGGATGGGACGAAGTCCCGCTTTGAAGCTTGGCCGTATCACTACGGGAAACACGCCTTCACGGGCAGTACCCAGATTACTTCGGCGACGACATCGAATGGATTAAGTCGGACAACATCAATACACCGAGCCACATACTCACGCGAGCTGCCGAGGGCCTATCAGCGAAAGGACGAGCAGAAGGGAGAACAGCCCCTGCGGGCAGCACTCTTATGACGTGTATTGCCGGGAGTCCTGACTGCATCGGCAACGTGGCGCTCGCCGACCGAGAAGTTGCGTTCAACCAGCAGATCAATGCGATCACGCCACATGACGGTGTCGATCACCGTTATCTCTACGTGTTGCTCCTCCTCGGAAAGCGCCTCATTCAGGCGGCATCTACGAACAGCATGAAGGGTATGGTCAGCAAGGGACGGCTCGAAGATGTGCTGGTGCCCGCTCCGCCTCCGAGAGTGCAGGCCGAGTTTGGTGAGGCCTTCGACCGCGTTCTTGCTCTAGTCGACGACAGGAAGCTGGGTGGACTCAGACCGATCGGCTCTTCAACGCAGTGCTTGGAAACGCCTTTGGTGAACCGGCGCCGGTTCGCGCTAGCGGAAGCCAAGATCAGAGGCCCGCATGATCCACTCGCTGGAGCTTGAGAACTTCAAGGGCGTGTCGACCCGCCAGCGTCTCGATTTCGCCACGCTGACGCTGCTGTTCGGGCCGAACAGCGCTGGGAAAAGCACTGTGCTGCAGGCGCTGCTGTATCTGCATGAACTGCTCGAGCGCGGCTACTGCGGACGTCGACCGTACGGAGCTCGGCGGAAATGTGCTGGAGCTTGGTGGGTTGCGGCTCGTCCATCGGCACGACTTGAATCGCGAGATCGTGCTGCGCGTAGAGTTCTCGACGCCAGGTAACCTGGAAAGATTCGGTCGCGACCTGACCGACTTCCCTGTGCCGGACCTCGAGGACGAGCTTAAGTCGGCTTGGCTGGAGTTGACGATTCGACTTAGGACGACTGCCACGTCTCCGAGGCCCCCTCGTCGATTGCGCGGAAATTGGCGTCGGACAGACCCCCACCCCCTGGTTCGACTGGAGACCGGGACGTCACTACAAGAGCGTCGAGCCGCTGAACGTTCTTGTGAACTTCAACCACCCGACTCTGGCCGGTCTAAATCAGGAAATCGCCGATGCGTGGAAGCAGGTCGCCTGGCCGCCGGGTGATCTCGGCGCCACAACACCGGCCGAAGGCGCGGGGGGCGATGGCCTTGGCGGAGGTGCGATGGCGGGAGCTGGCGCGGGCGCTGTCGATTGGCGCTTCCAGCCGATGTTGCCGCAGTCTCTTCGGACCCGCCTTTCCGCACTTCCCCCGTTAGGCGAGCCCCTCGGAATCATCGATTCTGGCGACACCGACGTTCTTAGAGCTGCGTGGGTGAAGGCAGACGAGCTTTCATCTCGTTCAACGGAAATGCGGGACGCCAGTCGCTTGATGTTGAATGAGCTTCTGGGCGTGAGCGCACCCTGATTGAGGTGCGAACGTTCCTGGAGATGGTAGTGGTTGGGACCGTTGCCCAGCTGGCGAGGTCTCTGCACGATGCTCTGTATATCGGCCCGCTACGAACAGTGCCTCCACGCGGTTTTCTCTACCAGAGAGTCGGCCGCATCTCAAGTTGGGCTGACGGTCTTGCTGCCTGGGATCTTATCTCCCTTGCCGATCGCCCGATCCTTGTTGAACACACGAACGAGTGGCTCCGTCGCTTGGGAGTGGAATGCCAAATCGTTGTTCAGCAGCTATATGACAGTTCGGCTTCGGCAGAAGAACTGTCTAACGGCCACGTGGACAAGACCGCGCGGCGCTTGATGCTGGACACGGGTGGGGGCTCGTTGGTGCTTCCATCGGAAGTCGGAGCGGGCGTTTCACAAGTCATCCCCGTTGTGGTCGCGGCTCTCGAAGGACGCGCGGGTTTCACGCTTGTTGAACAGCCGGAAATCCACGTCCATCCGGCCGTGCAGGTCGGTCTCGGTGATCTATTCATCCAGTCTGTAACACAAGATGGCCCGCGACGCACGATGCTCATAGAAACTCACAGTGAGCACCTCATTCTGCGACTGCTTCGCCGCATTCGCGAGACGACCGAGAAGGAGCTTCCCGATGGCGCCCCTTCCTTTTCTGCGGACAAGCTGAGCGTCCTCTATGTAGAAACCGATCCTGACGGGGTACACATCCGTCGCCTGAGAGTCGATGAGAGCGGTGAGTTCAGAATCGCTGGCCGAAGGGATTCTTCTCAGAACGAGCGCAGGAACTCTTCTGATGTTCTACGAGTTCGCCTTGGAACCTTCGGTTCTATCGACTTGGGATCGGGCGAGATTCTTTCTCGACGCTTTCGGTCCTTGGAAGGGCCGCTTTCTGGCGGAGTTTCCTCGGCGCTGGAAGCGAATGGTGTACAGAACGCCTGCGTTGCCCGGACGTAGAAAGGAAGAAATAGAAGAACGTCTCGCCATGCTCGATCGTCGCGTGTTCTCACCTCGGGCCGGCGCACCTTACGATCCCTCGAAGCCGTGGATTGAGAACGCTCTGGCCGAACACGGCAGGCGCCCTTTCCGTGCGATAGTTGCGGACACTGGCCCAGGTCAAGGAATAGTCGACGCCAATACTGTCGACGACCGGAACGAGTTGTGGCGCGTTGACTCAGGCGCCATGCTGATGAGGCAGCCGGCGGCACTGGCCGATGCGCTCGCACTTCTCCTAGTGGCCTCGACCAGAGTCGTTATCGTGGATCCGTTCTTTCGCGCGGACCAACCGGACAAGACAGCTCCACTCGCGGCCTTCTGCGCCGCCTTGGCGGGATCGGGGGCCGCCGTCGAAGTCCATTTTGGGGACAATCCGCGTTCCTACGTTCTCTCGATGGCAGATGCGGCGCGCTATCTGCCGCTACGTCTCCCCGCGGGTTTCCGGGTCACGCTGCGATGCTGGAGAGAGCGGGCCGGAGGAGCGCGTTTGCACAATCGATATCTACTGACTGACATCGGTGGAGTGCAGTTTGGAGACAGTATCGAGGTCGGCGATCCCGGGCATGAAGACCGCGTATCCATACTGGATGAGCGTTCACATGGTCGACTCTGGGGTCAATATCTGGAACGCCTCCAGCGTTCGAAGCGGCTGGCGAAGCGAGGGAATTCATAGGCCGCGAGCGCAAGTAGCGCCAATGCAAAAGCGCAGACACTAAATCGCGGCGACGAGTGGATCGCTTGCGCTGCCCGTCCATCTCGACCTAGCGGCGGACACTCGGCGCAAGAGTCTGTCCAGAGCAGATGAAAGGGGATCGAGAACTGTCAGGTACCTGCCTCCTGCGATTCGTAGTGCATTACATGCAGACAGACATGCAAACAGCAGTGTTCAGAGCGACATTTCCCATCGTAATGGCTCCGTGTGTGTCTGATGCAAGATCAGATGCATCGCATCAGGCAGTCGATGCGCTCCGCTCCCCTGGTTGCTCGGGAGATGACGCCTGACCGGGGACTGACCGAGTCTCGAGAAGAGAACGGTCCTAGGTAAGAGGCACGACGCACGCGGACGACCGATTTCGGTTAGGACACATAGGACAGTCTATTCAGCGTCGACTGGCGCACCTCGAAGGAGTATCCGTACTTCCGGATGATCTCCTGCACAATGGCCGGAAACCACTCAGGAGTTGTTGGAGAAAGAACGACCTCGGTGATCAGCTGGCTCAGGGACGTCGGCTGGTGGATCCCCCTGGGCCCGGGACGCGTCGGCAGCGGCCAAGTTACCGGGGAATCGACATCCTCAATCGGCTGAAACCCGCGCGCCGACGTCCGCCAGATCATCGCCCGGACTTCCTGCTCCTGGCCGAATGCCGGACGCTTGTACGAGCAGAACTTGAATTGATTCGTTGGGCCGAAGACGTGATTGTGGTCGTAGCTGGTGAGCCCCAGGTAGAACCGCTCCTTCGAGTCGTTGAACGCGTGCTGTAGCCGGCTGTACATTCGACTTGATGGCGATGCCCGCGTCGACACCCCCGTACACTTTCCACATGCCCGCGCTCTCGTGCGGCGACATGTGCCAGCAGTTGATGAAGTAGTCGGCCCGGTAGTGGTGGAACATCCGCGTCTGGTGCTGGACGCTGCCAAGGTTCGTCTGCCCGCGGCGCACGGCCTCCATGTATTCGTCTGGTGGCATTCCTTCGTAGGGATCGTCGAACATGTCGCCCCTCGTGAAGTAGAGGCTGCCCGTGACGAGCATGTCCAAGAATTTGGGAAGGTCGATGAAGCGCCAAATGTAAGCGTTAGTATCTGCCGGCTGCAGGAGGTTGGCGTGCGGTTCGTGGGGCATAAGGCGATCCTCGTTACCGCCGAATCGTTCCGTCGGATCGGATCACGTCAGCGTGGCGGGCAAGTGCGCAACGGTAGAAGTCGTTTTGTTCGTAGATGAATCCCACGAGTTGAAACGTGAAAGGATTCCGCCAATCATCGATGCGGTAGACCGGACCCCCACTAATGCCTCGAGGGTCAATCCTGGCCAGCGTGCCCTCGAGCGCGTCCGCATCGTAAAGTTTCGAATAGTTCACATTCATCACTATGTTGTGCGAAGCGACGTCACCAATGAGCCCGGTCACAGACTCGAACTGAAACGTGGCCTTCGCGTCCGCTAGGTCGGCGCTCCGCGAATAGCCAGGGAAGCCGCCATAAATGACAAGCTCGTTTACTGTCGGTCGGGGAGGTGGCCAGCTGGTCGCAACGAAACGTTCTCTGTTGCCGATAACGTCTGTCAGCTCGAACGTGGCGAGATCCAGGGCTTCGTCTCGGTCAATCAACCGCTCTTCAGGGCTGACTGTGATGTCGCCGAACTGACAGACGAACAGCCTGTCCGTCCCGCGGTCCTTCAGGTATTCGCTGTAGACGTGGTCCGCGGTGACTCCAAAGATGCGGCGTCCCGTGTCCAACTTGCAGATGGTGCCATTGTGGAGAATCTCTCCGTCCTCCTTCGTCGGACCGTGCCACCAGAATGGCACGGCCATCGGTTTGGCCTCATCGAAGAGCCGGAGGTGCGCACCATCCCGATTCAAGTGCTGCCATTTCATTCTCAAGTCAGGGTGAAGCTCCATGGGTAACCTATGCAAGCATCGAGTCTAACTTCTGTTTCTTGACCATCTCGTTTCGGACTCGCCAAAGCCCCTTCCGGCCAGCGCGTGATCCGAAGCACCGAGAGCGTGCTTCACGACCGGCTCGCAGACCTAAACCTCGAGCTTGGTTGCCGGCCCGATGTCCCAAGTCCGACTGTAATGTTTCAGGGCCGACAGGCCCAAGATCCCGGCCTCATACAGGCTCAGCGACCACGTCGACCGAGCCCTACCCCTCGGACGTCCGTCACTGGGACTCCCGGCCGGTCGTTCTACCACCTTGCGACTCTTCGTTACCATCGCCTGGCCACGAGTGGCGCGCTGGAGATGCCGCGCTGCAGTCGCCGCCGGGCCGGTGTGGCATTATGCTTCGAGCATTTGCAGGATCGGCTGCGATTTCGCAGACGGCCTGTACCAGTTAGTACAACAGAACTTTGGTGAACCCTCGTCGCGTTTACCCACGCGGACACATTTTCAGAGAGGCGTTCGAGCGCTCTGAGGATATTGTTGCGTGCCTTGACCTGTTGATGACCCGACAGCGCATCAGTCGGTGCAAGAACAGGGACCAGCTTAAGCGGCTGGCTGCAAAGCTGCAGGCCGTGGCAGCCGACTCGATAGCCGAAGTCGCTGCCCTTTCGACCCGTAACAATCTACGGTCTCGGGCGCACTGGCGAGGTCGAGCACTCATTGGACTTCTCACCAGCTGTCCGCCAGTTTCTGATCCAAGACACGATCGTTGTGTCATACGACACTCACAAGGCCATAGCCGACGGCCTTTTTCCAAAGGATTACGCGCTTGGTACTTGGTTGATATTTGTGTGCCATTCCGCCCAGAACTCATTGGACACTCTCTTAGAGCAACGTCTTCTGGCTCGTGGTTCAATCGGTGCGGCACGCTGCTTGATTCGCAGGGCCTGATCTTGGGCTCGTCCTTTATTGACGCGTACGATCACATTGAGGGCGACTCACGAAAGCCGATCCTGGGGATCGAAGTGACGCCCTCCTTCCTGAAGTACCAGAACTGGCTCAATGACTCGCTGACCCACATTCATTGCTCAGTTGGAGAATTCCTGGCACAACCACTTATACGTGTCGCATGCGGGCAATGTGTTCGTTGACCCTGGCATCCGCGATCGGGACACCCTCGAGATGATGTTGGGGCTCTTGCGGACGAGTGGCTGTAACGACACGTTTCTCTTTGCAACGGCTGATCTCTATATTTCGTCGCTCCGGGCGTGGTCCGGTGAGACTGACTTCGTCAATACGTCGTTATGGGAACATGCAAAGTATCGAGACGCTTCAGCATTGGAGCCGGATCGTTATCTGCAATGGTTTAAGACTTGGCGACGCAAGAACACAAGACGACGAATTGGTTTAGCGAAAGTGTCCGGCACATCGGACCAAGCTGAAAACTGAACGTCTGGCCCAAAGGCAGACTAACAATGCACGCAGGGGAAGGCGGCCGCGAGTCACAGCTCGGGAGGAGTCGCGCAAATGACGGTCGGTGGCTCGCGGCTGAGCGCGAGGCGTTACACTCGATAAACACCGTGGTGTTGGTTAACCCAGATGAAGATTCCGGCCACCTCAGAATCCTCGAGTTGTGAATTCGATCCCGAGGCGAAGCTGGCTTCGACGCTATGGATGAGGCAACCGATGAGAGCGTCCATCTGATTCGGCATCGGATGCACACCCACTCGATTCACGCGGAATAGTAGAAGCGATTTCAGAATCTGCATATTCCTATGCATCTAAAGCTACCTGCGCGATTCCGAGACCGAGCCGGTCGGTGCTTGCAGCGAAAAGATCCAGCCTGTGGGGGTGGCGCAAGGTCAGCTGCCCGCCACGGCTCCATCAAGGGGTCTGACCACCTTCGCGGGCGATACCCGTCAGCGGGCACTGTCGGGGTTTCGTTCGGGGTGGTCGACCCTCACGGAGCGAAGGCGGAGGTCAGGTGAGCCGGGAGCGATCGCCAGGCATCATCGGCGGGTCAAAAAATTCGGCAAACGGATCGGGCTCAGTAGACGCGAGGGGCCGGACCGGTTTACCGATCGGCGCCAGCTTGAAGCCGCGCATCTTCGCTTCCAGGCGCTGCACGACGCCGCGGTAAGCGGCCGCGAGCTTGAACCCGTGCGCCGTCCAACCCGCCGCACGACGGGCCGCCAGGAGCTCGGATGCTTCGACCGACAAGGCCACCAGCACCGCGAAGTCCTCTGCGGTTGACGCCTCGAGGGTGCCCGCCGCAGTGGCGTGTGGGGCCATGGTGAGCCAAACCGCCCGTTCGGCAGCGGACAGGGTGGCCGGTGGCTGGGGGACCTTGTCCGGCTCGACCGCCGGCCCCGACGGCGGAACGGTACGGCAAAAGCTGCGCCGCCGCGGCGTTTTTGATTTCCGGCCGGCGCCGACACGGGTGCCGCCACTGCCTCGACCGCCCATCGCGAACCTCTTACGGTAAATCCGCATCACGTCGTTACATTCGCCGCACCACTCTTCCGAACAAAACCCGCCGCATGAACGCCACTGCAACGCCGACTGCGATCCCGAGCACGCCAAATCCGAGAACTCCGCCGAGAATGGGCGCATCCCCATACAGCAGCGCCACGAGGGGTGCAGCGACGAACATTCCGGTCACAGACCCTGCGATTATGCCAAGCGCGGGCGCGCGAGCTACCGCAGCGATACACGCGCCCAAGCCGCCGCCAATGACCGCAAGAACAAGCCAGTCGCCGGGCGCTCCGATCGGCAGTGCGGCGTCGGTGTTGTGAGCGGACACAATCTGCCATGTGTCGCCGCTTCGCGTGAGCACGAGCATCATTTCGCCGGTCCGCGGTCGCAGTCTGCCGAGCCACCCGTCCATCCGCGCGATCCAGTGCATGTGCACCACCCCTGACGTGGGTGAAAGGACTTGCACACGCCTGATCGTCGTGGTCATCGTGCTGTCATGCATCCATCCACTCTGATGCGACGGCGCGTGATGGTCGTAAATCGCGTCGCGACCCTCAATGGACATCGCGATGACGTTGACGAATTGGGCATCTGGGCTGAACAGATCCCGGAACGCGGTCATGTCGTGATGATTCCACGCGTCGACGAACGCGTTGGCGGCTGTCCGCAAGGCGGCGTCCGTATCGGCTTGCTGAGCGTGCGTCCCACGATCCAGCGAGGTGACGACGAGGCATAAGACCGCGGCGATGTGCCGGAGTCGTATCAGGGCGACGATCTGCATGCGGTCGTTGCGCATCAGTATCCCGCTGATCTGAGGTTCATCGAAGCACACCGGTCCTTGCGATCAAGCTTACCGCGCCTACAGTAGCAAAACTTTTGAATTGAGGCTCACACGAAGAAGGCTGCCCCGCGGTCCCGAAAGGTTGTACCCCAGCGATTTTGAGGGGTATACCCCCGAGAGTGGCGGCCTACACGGTCCGACTTGGACGGCTGCGAATCGCCTTCAGACTCTAACCTGGTATCCGGTGAGAGAGCGAAATACTGGTTGACGCGTCCACGGGACCAAACGCACGAGACGGCGTCGCTCACCACTGCGGCGTTTTCCTTTACTAACGCCTCGGATTCGTCGGATCTCTTGTAAGTCGGCGGTCGTCCGTGGACCCTTTGCGAATCGCCAGCCCGAAATGCGCTAAATCTCACGAACCCGCTCGTCTCGGTCCATTTCACGAACCGGGCTGGACTTCCTCTTGCGACCGACTCGCCGCTTCCATCAAGAACGTCGAGGCTACGCCAGCCAAATTGACTGCCAAACGCGCCTCGACATGAGTCGGATTGCGGGCGCCCGGCGCACGTCCGTGCGCCGTTCCTTCATGGGTCCTCAACGCCCCGAGGCTGTGTATGACTGTCATGATCCCGCTGGATGCCTTCCGGAGATCCTCATTGAGCTGCGTCTCAGGCGTCCAGCCGAAGACCTTCAAGGTGGTCTTGAGCAACCCTTGAATGCTCTGGTCCGCCGGAAATTGAACCCTCTTCGCAGTCAGCACGTGTTTACAGACGGTCTCGATCAAGCTGGACGCCCTCGTAATTGCGTCGCGGGGATCGCGGTACACGGCAGCCTGCGCACTCTGCCACTCGCCAATGATGTCGTCATATCCCAACTCGCGAGCCGCAGCTTCGAGCGCTTCTTCCGCATTCTTCACGGGCACGTTCAGCGTTTGCCCGAGGTTCCGAATGCCAGCGGTGGTCGCTGCGTGTTGTGCTTCGAGCGCTGCCACCATGTTCTGAAGAAACGAGTCGATGACACGTGTCTGCGAGATCGCCCCGAGCCATTTCGCGGAGCAGTCATCAAGTGCCTTGACGTGAAAGGTGGGTTCGTCAACGAACTCCTGATGCAGGTACTCCATCGTGTCTTCTTCACTATGCCGGTACGCCACAGCAATCCTGCCGCGCACATAGAACAGGTGGCCGTAAATCGCCTCGCCGCTTCCGTCCTCGTCGAACGTCGTGTTCTCGCTCGAGACCGACACGTCGGCGCCGGCAGTTGACTCCAGAATGCGCTCAGCGAATGCAACCAGTGATGAGCGGAGCTCGGCTTCATCGTCGATGTGGCTCGCCGCGAGGGAACGGATGCGCGATAAGAGGTCGTCCATCATTAGCTCCTGAGAGGGCTCGTTTCTGCTTCTTCAACGCCTCAAATCATCGCGCGTTTCTGCTGACTCCAGCCTGCCTGGGCGTTGTCGGCGGCGACGCGGACTTGATTCACGGCCTCCAACAGCTCTCGCGCCTCCGGCGTGTGCCGTCTTTCGTCCTTCCGAATCATGTCGGCCACTTCACGATAGCGCTCGGCGGCGCGATAGCCTCGAGCATGGGCTTCGCCAACACCGGTCCGACGCATGAGGCCGCGCCAGCCTCGCTGCCCGGCGTGTGCGCGCGACTCATCGTTCAGGGCAGGGCCAATCTCCAGCCTGGACAGCGAGCACCTGGGCACACCGATCCGTCCTGATAAGTCGCCAAGCGACCCATGGCCGACGCTTGGTTCGATGACGATTCCAGGGACCTGCCCCCGACGCTACCGACCTTCCTGAGTTCGTTCCAGAATTGGACAGCCGGAGTTTTCAAATCCTCGGCACGGAGAGTTCCGGATACATTCTCGGCATCTACCGATGCCGCCTTGGGAACTCGTCTTGAGCCGTCTCCTTCGATGTCTTGATTGCGTCGCCGACCATGACGGGCGGCTCCTGCGCCTCGGTCCGAGTGAGCGGGCGGTCGCGCACCGCTTGGCCGTGTACCTGGAGCAGGAATTCCCTGACTGGTGCGTCGACTGCGAATACAACCGGCAGGGCGACGCTGGCGATCGGAAGGAGGTCCAGATTGGCGGCGAGGCCGGCAATGTCGATCCCGACATCATCGTGCACGTTCGCGGACCGCACGGTCCGAACTTGCTTGCCATTGAGCTGAAGCCTGCGTCGGCAACCAACGGAGATAAAGAACGGGATCGAAATAAGCTCCGCGGGTATCTGGCGGACCACCACTACGGAGTACGCCGTCTTTATCGTCTACCAGACCGGTGACAACGCCGGACCTTTCGCTTGGGAGCGGATGTAACCGTCAAACATCGCGCATGGAATTTACCCTGAAATACCGCGGACTGTTGCCCGGCGGAAACGCCTCCGGGAAGGTCGAATATATAAGCACGACATTCCGAAGGGCCGTTCACGAGCAGCTCGCGGATTTCTGGAAGCGCGACCCTCGCCTGAACGGGCTCAAAACCGACGAGTTCCTCGTCGCACAAAAGAGCGACCAATTCACTTATGACGTGCCGCGGCCGATTCAGGGCACGCAGAACTTCTTCTTTCGCGTCCCGTACGGCGGCATCGATTTCATTCCGCTCGTGATCCGCCTCCGTTACCTCGAGTGCCAGCTCGTGATCGACTGGCACCGACACGATCCTCGTGTGAACGATCCTGAGCCCGAACGGCGACGTGGACAATCGGCTCAAGACGCTTTTCGACGCGCTGCGGATCCCCCAGAACGTGAACGAGCTGCCGGCGGGCGAAACGCACTCTGGGCCATTCTTCTGTCTTCTTGAGGACGACTCCCTGATCACGAAGTTGTCGGTTGACACGAGCCAGATCCTCGGGAGCGCTATGTTCGGGCCGAACGACGTGGAGCTCACCAGTTCACGTGACGGTGCGTCCGCGATCCATGATCGGCAATAGCGAGATGCTGTTTCCCTAGCGTTTAGGCGGGGCGAACGAAAGTGCAGGACAGGTCTCAGTGCTCAAGGACGCTCTGCAACTCTAAGCGCCGTGACTACTCCTGAGAAGTCAGGACCTATCTCGCTGAGCGCTAACGACAGGCATCAGCCGCGGCGCGCTCGATCTGCGGCGCCGACGGCTGCATGCCGTGTTAGGCCCCGCCTGACTTGAGGGTATGCCAGATGCATTAACCGTACGACGCAATAGATCGCAGCCAGCACCTTCGACTGGGAGAAGCCAGTTGTCAACCCACGCAACGGCCTGTTCGAGCAGCAGTTGCCAGTTGACGGTTGGAAGTACGCCTTCGGGGATGTCGACCCATTCGGTCTTGTGGGCGCCAAGCTTGCCGTCGAGCGCGGTGGCGACGACTAGGCGGACCGCGTGCTCATAACTGAGAGACAACGGGCCCGAGGATCCGCGCTCCGGACGGTCCTTGATAACGACCGTGGCGGCGGGATGTGTTGTGAGGCCGAGTTGTCCTGCGGACAACCTGGCGGCGTTGCTGCGCGTCGACAAGGTAGAGGTCATTGCCTTACCAATTTTGACCATGGGCCGCCCTGTCTTGACGACGATTGCGTAGAGAACGCGCGTGCCCTTAGGAATCTGGCTGACCCAACCGGCACCGCTGTTCGTGAGCTGTGCTCTATACCCACGCCGGTGGTGAGCGCACATGGCTCGCCCGTCGAGTTCGATGACAGCCCATGCCGGTTTGCCACCGTCGTGCGTACACGGGTCGTCGTTAACGTTCCCCACACATCTCCCGAGGGAGGCCGACGAGGTATTGCCTGGGCTACCCATGGCTGTTGTGGTTTGGAGCATCCTGTAGCCGCGACGGTGATCGGAACACATCGCGCGGTTGTCCAGGCTGATAACTGCCCAAGCGGGGCCACCGTTGTCTCGGGTGCAGGGCTCGCCGTTAACGCTGCCGATGCATCGCACGCCGATTGAGGGATCCTTCCTGCCCGGTGCTTGGCCGCCCGACGCGCGTGCCGCCACAGTCTTAGTCATCCGGTAGCCGCGCCGATGATCTGCGCACATGGGGCGGCCATCCTCAACGATGACGGCCGCCGCTGGCCCACCGTTGCCGTGTACGCAGGGGGCTCCATTGACGCCACCCACACAAAGACCGAGGCCTGACGCCATGGCGAACCTCCCTCGACCCTGTGAAACGACGTTCTTCGTCGATTGCCCGCGGGGCCTCACTAATAATAGGCCGACCTGCATGTCGCAGGCGACGCTGCGAGGCTCGCAGGACAACGCCGAACGGCGTCGGCGCGAGATTCTGCCAACCGGTTGACTGCTAGAAGCTGTCTCATATATACGGAAGCCGCCTGAAACATCGGTATAATCGCCGTCGTACTCGACGGCATGGACTTGACCGAGTGAGACAGTGAAGCGGGTCAGCCTTATCGGGCGCAATTCTGGCGGCCCGTTGTGCCGAAGTCAGTGAGTCAGAAGAGACCTTCCATGGATTTGCATATCAAGAAGGTGTGGTTGCCTGGAGCAGCATCCTGTCTGTTGTTTTTCGGATTCTATTGGATCCTCACCTTATTGCCTTTTGACAAGAATAGATTCCAATTCATTAGCATCCCATATCTAGTGCTGCCATTCGTCGGCGCCCTCGGCGCATATTTGTCGCGCCGAATGAAGGGTTCAGTCGTTGAGCGCATCTTGGCCGCTTTGTTCCTTGTATTCACATTTGTCGCGCTATTTGCCGTGAGAATTGTGTATGGATTGTTCTTCGAGGGGAAACCTTATACTCTGCCCCATTTCCTGTCCGGACTTTCTGTGACCCTTGTTTTCATTGTTGGCCGAGGTGGGGCTCTTGCTGGCGCTTGGCGCATGGCCGGTCCGCCGCCCGCACCTCAGAGAACAGTTGCCCTGACAACCGGGCTGCATCAACGGGAAACATCGGTAGGATCGCCGTGACTGACGGCATGGACCTCACCGACGTCCAATGGGCGTGCTCGAACCGACCTTCCGCCCGCGCCGTCGCCCGGACTGGCGCGGCCGGCCGTGGACCGATCCGCGGGTCGTCATGAACGGCGTCCTGTGGGTCCTGCGCACGGGCGCGCCGTGGCACGACCTGCCATCGCGCTATCCGCCGTACCAGACTTGCCATCGTCGCTTCCAACTCTGGCAGCGCTCGGGCCGCCTCGATTGGCTGCTGCAACGCCTCGCCGAGGACCTCCGGGACCGCGGCATGATTGATCCGAGTGAAGCCTTCGTCGACGCGACCTTCGCCTCGGCGAAAAAAGGGGCCCCAAAATCGGTCCAACGCCCCGTGGCAAAGGCTCCAAGGTCATGGCGATTCGCGACCGCGGCGGTCTTCCTATCGCCGTGCACGTGGCCAGCGCTTCACCGTATGAGCCACACCTCGTCCCCGCCACCCTCGACGCGCGCTTCCTCCCCGACCTCCCGTGGTGCCTGATCGGCGACCGCGGCTATGACAGCGATGGACTCGACGACCTGTTGATGACGCAGTACGGCATCGACGATCGCGGCGAATCGTCGGGGCCGCGCGAAGACGCAGGACGGCCGGCCGTTGCGACGCGCGAAGCGCCGCTGGAAAATCGAACGGCTCTTTGCCTGGCTCCACAACTGCCGCCGCGTGGTCACTCGCTGGGAGCGACACGTCGGGAACTACCTGGGCATGGTGCAGCTCGCCTGTGCCCGGATCTTGCTCCGGGCATTTATGAGATAGCTTCTAGAATTTTTGTCCGAGATCGGGAATTCCAGCTGGGGACGATAGGCCGACCTGTATAACGCGACATCGACATGGAGCACAAAGCTGATAGGTCCCCTGTAGTCGCGTTGTGTTGAGGAACCCGCTCCGGGCGCCTGAATCTACACTACGGCGTTAGGAAGGAGCTATTTGGTGACCCCTACGTTCGCCAGTTGGACCAAATGGTCGAACTGTTGCGACGGCTCAAGAGGCTTCGCTCTGTGGGGTGACCGTCAATCCAACGAGAAGAGCAGACCTTCAGACGGTAACGCTTCCATCCCGGCTAGTTTCGTGATCACGTCGATGATCGCCTCGGTGTCGCGGCCCGCGAGCAGATAGGTTCGCGCACGCTGACCGCGCGGAACGGCGTAGGCGAAGCCACGGTGACCTCGTAGGCGCAGCGAGTCCAGGGACTCTTGTCGCCAGCGCCCCAAGCGCGTCGTATCGGCTAAAACGTACGACATTGAGGTCTGGGAATGTGTCCGATTCACGTTCGTCTCGGAACTGGGCCGACGCTTGCGGAAACATCTTCTGGAAGTACGCTGTCCTGATTGCGTCGCTGTCGTCCGGGAGGAGCAGACCAACCTGTGCAAGAACGAACTGCGGCTGAACAAGTTTCTCCTTCAGCGCCGCCGTTCCGGCAGCTATATAGCCCGAAGTAAAGCCGTCGAATAACGTCGTCTTGTGGGCTACTGCGTCTTTCACGAGAGCAATCGTCACCGCGCCCAGAGGAGCCACGTAGGGATGGCGGTATGAATCCTCGTCATTGGGCGTCTCGTCCCGTTTGTCGGCGTGTAGCCCTTGAGCCGCGATCGCAACCGCCTCGTTCAGGTAAGTGTAGAGGCCGGCAGATGACGGGGCTGCTGACTGGACGAACTCTTCGATGAGCGCCAAATGCTTTTCGGGTGGTGCCCGGTCATAGATGTAATGAGTCAGCTCGTGTGTGGCGACCGATACGATCCCGTCGGCTGTGGCAGCATCAACAACCTCGACTACAAAATGGTTTCCAAGCTGTGTTGCCGTAAAGTCCTTCGATTGCGGTTCCGGCCCGGCGATGGCGTGCACGTACACCTTCGAACCCGGCAGTTCCGCCTGTAAGAAAGCAGCCATTTGAGCTGTGGTTTCCGCGAACCGACTGCGTTGTGCAACCTGTGTAACCTGTCCTACGCGGCGCTCGACCGCCCGAGTGGCCGTGGTTCTGAACCACGGACGAATCCGCCTCTCGAAATGATCGACAGCTCTCTTCACTCGTGCTGCGCTCTCGGCGTTGAGGACGTCGTGGGACCTGCGGCGGAGGTCGCGAGTTGATACAGATTCGATCGTGGCCACAATGACGGCTGTTCGTGCCGCCTGCGTGGGATGAAATCGAGGAGTGTTAGGGAGGAGGGGTGCTGGAAGTCTTGCCGGGGCATCGTTGGTGACCTCCATCATGGTCTGGCGCCAAAGATCGAGAGCGGCCTGGTCCGCTTCTGTCCACCCGAGGCGCTCCTTCCAAAAACGCTCGAACACATCCTTCGTGCATGCAATGGACCCCGCGAGACAAGCGAGGTGGTACACCGCGTTCACGCGTTCCTTGAGATCGACGTGAAGGTCTACCCGCTGCGCGGCTCCAGGTCGGAGTGCGACGAGGGATACGACCGCAAGAACCAAGAGCCAAGGACCGCCTTTCATAGGTCTGCCCGCTTCCGACGCAAGAGGTGGGAAGTTTAACTCGTGCTCTACGCGCGCGGCAATTGTTGCGCACCATGCAGGATTCGCAACACCTGGACCTCATCGTGCACTTCGTAAACCGCGACGTAGGGGAGAGGGGGAAGTAAGAGCTCGCGGGTGCCTTCGACATAGGGCGCCCGCGATTCGGAACGTGTGATTGAGGCGATGCCCTCGACGACTGTCTTGGCGACGCGGCGAGCGAAAGCTGGTGAGCCTCAGAGGAATCGAACCCGGCGAGGCCGATGCCCTCCCCACAATCGGATTACTCCCGAGTAGTCGCCCAGTGGTTACTGAAGAGAGGAAGCCGCTTGGCGCCGTCGGAAGCCCTCCCGGTCGGCTCGGGTCTCGTACGAGCTGTGCGCCAGGCGCGGGGAGAGCCATCGTGACGATCCTTCAGGCAACGTCGTTGATTCCACGAAGGCGCGTGGTGACAGGGAACCCTCAACTCAAGCGCCGATGGCGACTACGGTCGCTGGTGTGCTCGTGGCGAAATGCGCCCACAGGTCCATGAGCTCGCGCCGCTTGTCGAACAGCGCGGTGCGCTTGTAGGCGGCTTCGGTCTTGTCCTTCAGCGTGTGGGCGAGCGCCGCTTCGCAGACGTCACGCGGGATGTTCGTCTTCTCCGCACTCCAGTCGCGGAACGAACTGCGGAACCCATGCGTGGTGAGCGTCGCCTTGGTCAGCCGGCGCGCGGCTTTCAGGAAGGTCATGTTCGAGAGCGGCTGGCCCGGCTTTGTGGCCGGGGAAGATCCACGGACTCGTTGCCGACGCAGCCGCTGCGCGTCGCTCGAGCATCGCCACCGCGCGCGCGCAGAGCGGGACCTGATGGTCGCGGCCGCTTTTCATCCGTTCGCCGGGGATGGTCCACGTCTCGCGTCTCGAAGTTGATTTCCGTCCAGGTGCGCGAGTTGCACTTCGTCGTGCGGGTCGCGGTCAGAATCAGGAACTCGAGTCCGAGACGCACCGACGGCATGAAATCGGGCGTCGTGCTGCAGCGCCGTCAGAAAGGCCGGCACGGCCTGATAGGGCAACGCCGGATGATGCTGCTTGTCGCCCTTGTGCTTCGGCAGCACCTTCGTGACGCCCTCGGTGGGGTTGTCCCCGCTGCAATAGCCGTGACGCCCTCGCCCAGTCGAACACGAGCTTGAGCCGCTGCTTCACGCGGCGGGCCGTCTCCGGTTTCGCCATCCAGATCGGGCTCAGCACCGCCAGCACCCGCCGGACGCGATCGTGTTGCACCTGCGATCGCCGATCACCGGAAAGGCGTACGTCTCGAGCGTCGAGATCCACTGCGCGCGATGCTTCGCGTTCTTGAAGTGCGGCCCGTGCTCGGCGTGGACGCGGCAGCGCCGCCGCTTTGAAGGTCGGCACGACCTGTCCGCTGACGCTCGACGCGTGGATTGTCGCCCGCCCGTGCCTTCGCCGCAGTGCGATCGCCTGCATCGCGCGCGTCCCTGAGCGAGACCAGCGCACGCTGCCCAGCCCGAGATCGCACCGCTTGCCCTGGATCACACCGCGCCACAGCCAGCGTTTCGCGCCGCTAGGATCGACGATCAGATAGAGCCCCTTCCCATCGGCGTAGTGGCCCGCGCGTTTCATGTTCCGGACGGTGACGGCGCAGAGGCGCTGCTGGGGATGGGGGCCGCGGGGCTTGCGCGCTGGGCGCATCGGTCGGGTCTCGTCTTGGGCGGGAGGCGCCGTTGGCACCCCCCATTTCACCCACCATTTTAAGTGGGATGGGATGACCTTTCAAGACACGTCATGGTTTTTTCTGACGCACGTGCCATCCACGAAAGGAGGCCGTAGTTACGGGGTGATTTCTGCGTTTTGACACGTTCTGGGACGCGATGGCATGGTAATGCCCAAAACACCGTGAGGAGGACACCCTCTCCGCCACAATCCGATCCTTTGTTTCAATAATTTAGCTGGCGGCGTGGGTTCGTCGGGTGCAACGGCCGCCAGTTTTCGCCAGAAATTCGTGTGCACCAATCCTCAAGATCACGCCTGAATTCGACGAGACGTCCCGTGATGTGGCCACGTGGGTGGTGCGAGAACCCTGTCAAAACGACGTGCGGCGCGCACAGGCCAATTAATGAGACATGAACCTGCACAACGGTTTCCTCTCGGGTCCACGAAAATGGTTGGCGCGAAGGACGCGTCTTGAGCACGCACAAAGATGCGCCTCGATAAGCACTCGCCGAAGTCAGTTCATCGCTCGGCGGGGTGGAGGCGGCAGCCAGTAGTCGCGATATGCGCCGGGATTGCCGCGCGCCCCGTCTTCTGCCGCGCGCACGATGTTGGCCATTTCGCGAGTGGTCACATAGTGCAGGTGCAGTCCCGCTCGCATGACCTGCGCCATGACCTCTGTGTGGAAGCGCCGCATGGCTGGGCCGAGCAGCATCTCGGCATTGCGCTCGTGCGCGCCGTGCGTGTGGACCTTCACGAAGATCCAGTCAGGACGTCCTTCCACGCAGACAGAGGCCGCGAGCCAGCGTGGGAAGCGCCTGCCGTCGGGCCTGTGCCCGGCGGAGTTGTTGAGTGCTCCACATTCCACGCCCGGGAGAACGCCGTATTTGCGCCGTGACCAATCGAGAGTGAGCGGGCCCTGCACCATCAGCAGGCCGTTGACCGGGGCGCGCCGCCCGACCGCTGCGCGCACGCCGTAGTCGTGTGATCTCGCCCGATCCGGATCGTCGACCGCGTAATAGATCGAGTTCACCGTTCGCGTTTGCGAGACGTCCGGAACGCCTGGCAGCGTGAAATCGGCATAGCACCCGGTCGTCTTGAGCACGGTGAGCTCGTCGTTGACGCCGCAGTGCCTCCCGTCCGGACGGGCATTGTCGAGGGCCCAGTTTCCGTGCACGAAGCCATATCCCGTGCTGCCATCGGCGTGCATGGTCAGCAGCCCGTGCCGTTCACGAAGACGGCCGGTGAACTGCAGGAGAGTGCGTCGCAGGTTTGCCGACGTATCGCCATCGTGGTGCAGATGCACCTCGATTTCAGCGCAGCGACGTTCGACGAGCGCGGCAAGTTGCTCGACGTGCTCCGAATCGTATTGTTCTGCGGGATAGAAGAACGAGTGCTGCGGCAGCCGCCCGTCGGCATCGCGGAAGCCTTCGACGGTTCGCACATACTCCTCGTGCCACCGGGCCACGCGTGTGTCCGCTTGCGCCTGTGAGACACCGCCAGTGAACGGCTCGTAATGATCGGCGATCGCGAGCATCACGTGTGCGCCGCTGATAAGGCGCTGGCCCGCCGTCGCCAGGACTCGCTGCCCCACGAGCGCCGGCAACCAGAGCTGCGCGTTTTTCGGCAGGGTGATCATGCACTGATCCGCTGTGACATTTCGGCCGCGGCACGACACGCCGTCGCTCGTCGACGGGCGAGATGGGAGATCGCCTCCTGCCGCATCGTTCTCGGCGGTGCGATGCCCAGCTCCGCCAGCAGCGTCGGTGCGACGAGGTCGAGTGCGACCGGCTCCTCGAAGCAGTGGTGGTCCAGACCTGGCCGTCGGATCCAGAACAGCCCGTCCGGGTGATGCATGCCGCTTTTGACACCGTCCACCTTGTAGAAGGCGGAGAAGAAATGTTCGGTGCGTTCGAGGCCGTCAACTCGAGTGTCGAGCCGCGCTGACGAATCCAGCGTGCTCGTAATCGCGCACCACGCGAACACTCGAGCGCCATTGCGTTCGACGGCAAAAGCCTGACGGTCGCCGACGCGGATCGCTTGCAGACGATCGACAGCCACCCGCGCCGCATCCGCCGAGGCGAACTCGACGTGAAACTGATGCGCCATGACGGGCGCAACGGCAATCCAGTCGCGCACGCCCGCGAACACGAAAAGGCGTTCGAAGCTGCGGGGGCGATAGAACGCCTTGCCACCCTGATGCTCGTACAGCAGACAGGGCTGCTGACTCAGCGCGGAAGCCAGCACCACCGTCGTCTGGCCGTCAATCAGCTTCAGCACCCGCCCGAGCAGCGCGTCCATCTTCTGGTAGCCGAACAGAATTGCCGACTCATACTCGGCACGTTCTGCTTCGGACGGCTGCACCTGGAACAGATGGGGCTCCATCTCCCGCCAGTGCAAGTGCTGGAAATGTGCCGTGCTGTTCAGGAACAACGTGCTGAAGGTGGGACGCTCGGATTTCCAGTAGTGGCGGAAGACGTCGAACTGCAGCTGATCGAGAATCACCGCGCGCTTCCACCTGTATCCGCCTCGCCGCTCGGCCAGCATCTGTCCCGCGACGGCCGCGACCGTTTTTGCCGACAGTCCGTGCACGGCCATGAAGCGGACGAACGCCGCCGCGTCCCTGACCGACATCGACGCCTGTCCGTTCGTCGAATCGAGGACGCTGCTCTGGACGAACTTGAAGTAGGGAGCGAGCGATGCCGGTGTCGGCTGCACTTTCGTCGTCCAGGGATCGGGAATGAGCGCCCCCTTGAACCCGGCGCGGTACGACGTGCTCATGCTGCCGCAGATCCACGACGTGCCGCCGTGTTCCGACACCATGTCCCAGATGCGAGGCGCGGCGCAGGTGTGCCCTTCGTTGAGCTTGTCGACACCGTGATCGGCGAAATTCAACCCGGTATGGACGGTCAACCACTGAATCCACGGGTCCAGATAGGGGGCGCGCTCCTGCGCGCGGGTCGTATAGATCAGGCTCTCGTCGTGCAACCGCTGAAACGCGGGAAGCTGTCCCAATGTCATGAAGCGGTGCACGAGCGACGGACAGAGCTCGTTGAATTCAAGGAGTATCATTCGCGTTTCGAGCATGGCTTTCTCTCGTGTGGTTGCTGTTGTGCTAGGCGGTACTGCTCGGCGCCATCCCCTCGTGGGGAATGGACTATCACGTCGGGCCGGACACGCCGTACACCACGATTGGAGCGGTGCCGTGGTTCAGGCTGGCACCCGGTGACACCGTTTTCATCCATTACAAGCCGACGCCGTACTACGAAAAGTTCCTCATCTCGACACGCGGCACACCCGAGAAATGGATTCGCGTCGTCGGAGTGGCGGGTCCGCGCGGCGAGCTCCCGGTCATCTCTGGAAACAACGCCACGACCAGTCGCAACATGCACTATCACTGGCCCGCGGCATCGGGCAGCAGCGCCATCCAGAACCTCGGCGTCGTGCAGGTGGCCGCCGGCGCCGGCGAGAACGCTCCGCTGCCGGGCTACATCGAGATCGCGAACCTGCAGATCCAGGATGGGTTCAGCAGCAATGAGTTCACGGCCGAGGATGGGAGCCGCGCGCGGTTCGATTCGTTTGCGGCGTGCATCTACGCCCGCTCGGTTCAGCACGTGATCGTCCGCAACAACGTGCTCACCGGCTGCGGACAGGGCTTCTACAACTGGACGGGCAGCGGCGACAAGTGGTGGGACGGGCTGCAGGTCGGCACCGTGATCCGTGGCAACTACTTTCACGGCAACGGCGCGCCCGGCAGCTATCTGGAGCATCAGAGCTACACCGAGTCGCGCGGCGTCATCTATGAATACAACCGTTTCGGCGCGATGCGCGCCGGGGCACGAGGCAGCCAGCTGAAAGACCGATCGGCGGGCACGATCATCCGCTACAACTACATCGAGGGATCGCCGTCGGGCTGGATGCTGGATCTGGTGGAGCCCGAGAACGGATATGCGGCGATCGGGTCGACCCTGGCGTACCGACACACCTTCGTGTACGGCAACGTGCTGACGAGTGCGGGCGCCGCTGTCGCCCCGAACATGGTGCACTGGAACGAGGACCACCAGGCTGGCGTTGGGCGCGCGGTCGAGCAGGGGAACGCGCTCTTCTTCTACCACAACACCGTGCTCGTTCTCGCCGATCGATCTCGCTTCCGCGAGTTCCACATCTTCAACACGACCTGGGGCGGCTACGACTGCCCGCCGGCAGCGCCCGCGCGGCCTCGTCGACATCCGCAACAACATCTTCGCGGCGATCGCCGCCACGCCCGGTGCGTCTCCGCCCACGATCAAGTTCGCCTACTGCAATCACACGAACCTCGCGTTCGAGGCCAACTGGGTGTCACCTGGCTGGATCAGCGGCTCTTCCGGGTTGGTCACCGGCACGTCGCGTCTGGTGTCTCCGCGCGATAACTCACCGGGATTCGCCAGTGCGACGGATCTGCGGCTCCGGCAAGGCTCGTCGGCGGCCGGCATCGGGAGCTCGCTGGCACCCGAAGTGATGACCAACAGCATGTGGCGAATCGCTCGTTCCGTCGCAGCAGTACGTTCCGCACCAGCAGGTCATGACACGCGCCCGGAGTGGTGCCCGTTCAGACGCAGGAGCATTCGAGCTCGCTCGACCGCAACCGGGTGTGCCGCTCGGTCGATGACGCGCCGTCGGCCTCGTGCCGACGACAGCAGATCCGCGAGCGTATCCGCCATCTGATCCCATCCGCCGGCAGAGCACACCACATCTCCGTCGTCCCCGCCGCTGCGCTGCAGCGCGCGCACGATGGCGTCGGCGAGCTGGCGCCTGTTGCCAGGTGCGACGAGTTCGTCCTGATCCGCGCGGGCCAGCTGTGGGATTGCGCCGACTGCGGACGCGACGAACGGGGTCCCGCATGCGTGTGACTCGAGCAAGACGTTTGGCATCCCTTCCCAGTTGCTGGGGAGCACAGTGACGTCCGCCGCGCGGTAATACGGGGGGAGATCCCGATGCGCGACGGGCCCCGTGAAGATCACGCGCGCGGCATGGCCTTCCGCGGCGACGCGCGATTCGAGCGAGCGGCGCAGCGGTCCATCTCCGACGAGATATAGCCGAAGCCCGGCAAATTCGGCGGACACGTCCGCGACTGCATCCAACAGTGTCGACAGCCCTTTTACCCCGACCATGCGTCCGACCCATACGAGGACCTTCGACTCGAGCGGCATGTCGAGTTGACATCGAGCGAGGCGTCGCGAGGCTGGGAAGAAGATAGTCCTGTCGACTGCCGCCGGCAGCACGTGGACTCTCCTCGGATTGACACCGAGAGCGACGACTCGATCCTTGATGGTGTCGCTGACCGCTGCGATCCTGTCGACCGCGCAAAGGACCCGCGCGGCCCGCCGCCCGGCGGGCCCTGGCGCCGCCGGGTCAATCGAGAGCACGTCGGAGCCACCGACGATCGCGACACATGGAACTCCGGCACGCCGTGCCAACCTGGCAGCCACCGCGGTGTCGGGATACGTCCAGTAACTCAGCACCGCATCCGGTCGGAAAGTGGCGACGATTCGTGAGGCTTCGCGACGAATGCCCTGCCACATGCACCAGCCGTGTGCGCCACGCAGCAGTCCTGGGGGATAGAAGAACAGCGGCCGCGCGACTGTCAGCCCCCGCAGCGACAGCAGACGATCCCGGCCTGCGACGTCAGCGATGCGGCGCCACGACAACGGCGAGAGGACCTGGACGTCGTGCGTCCGCGCCAGCGCCGCGCATCGTTCGAGGTTGTCGGGATTGCGTGACGGTTCGTACGGCTGCGGGAAAGCGGTTGAGAAAAACAGGATGCGCATTTCAGTGACTCGCTTCGCCGGCGTCACGCAGGTGCGGCGGACGGCCTGATCGAACGCAACAGGCGGCTGCCACCCAAGGCGGCGCTTCGCCAACACGTTGCTGAAGCGCAATGGTTTCCACAGCGCCGACGCTTTATAGGGGGTGACCACTGGCGGGAACATCCCGCCAGAGCGTCGCGAACACCACCAGCAGGCATGCGCGAATGCCCCCAGCGCCCACGCCGGCACCCTGATCCGCTTGAGCGAGGGGACTTGTGCCCGGTGCAGTCGGACGACGTCATCCGCTGACGGCAGTTCATCGTCGACGATGTTGAAGCTCATACCGTCGATGCCCGGCGCATCGACCGCGATGGTGATCGCGCGGGCGCAGTTGTCGACGAAGCAGAGCGGCACCTGCCGGCGGCCGCCCATTTGAATGAGCAGATTGCCGAGCGTCAGGCCGATGCGGCCGGTCACGAGCGGTCGCCCGGGACCGAACAACACGCCAGGCCTGATCACCACGAGCGGGAGCCGACCGTCGCGGTACATGTCCCAGCACACCGCCTCCTGCGCGACCTTGCTGTAGGTGTACGGATCCCGAAGGTGCGGCTGTGGATCGAGCGGGCACCGCTCGTCGAGCACGGCGCCCGCCGGAAGATGCTGTGTGCCATAGACGCCAAGCGAGCTGACCAATACGAACCGCCGGACGCAGCGCTCGGCAGCGGTGTGGACGAGCACGCGAGTCGGCAGCACGCCTTGTGCGAAGAGGGTGGAGGCCGACCCGGTCAACGGCGCCGCCACATGAACGACCGCGTCGCAATTGCCGAGAAATTCGCGGCAGAACTCGATCGAATCCAGGGCGCCGTTCATGAGCTGCAATCGCTTCCGCCATTCCGGCGGAAACGCTTCGGCAAGCGCCGCTCCTTTTGTGGCAGAGCGGATCGCGCAGCGCACATCGTGGTGGCGCGCCAGCAGCTCCGCCACCACGCGTGAGCCGAGAAACCCGGTGGCGCCCGTGACGCAGATCGTCATGCTGCGCTCCCTCGGAGTAAGAGGCGCTGCGGCGAATCGTCGGCGCGGTCTGCCCGGCGGCACGACTCGAACACCGCATCCATGACCCGCGTCGTCCGAAGTGCGTCGGCATGCGGCACCGGCATCGCTCCGTCGCCGGTGACCGCGGCGTAGAAACGCTGCAACAGCACGTGCATTCCTTCGAAGTAATGGAGATCGCACCGCCCGAGCTGCACGAGACTGCTCGTGAGATGGCGTCGCGCCTGCGCGAAACGGCGCCAGACGAGTTCAATCTTGCCGAGCGCGCCGGGAAGCGAGCCGAGTCTATCGATGGAGACGGTTCGCGAATCGAGATCGACATCCAGCGTGCAGCGCGTGCCGAAGACGCGCGTGATTCTGCGGGTCGGCCGCACTGTTGACGAGAAGGTCAAAGCGCGGTGGAACGCGCGCCGAACAGCAGAACGCGCAGTTCGGTCGGGAACCGTACCGCCGGATAGGTCGTGAACCAGCGGGCGGACACCGCGAGAGGCTCATCCGGTATCAAGTCGAGGATCCGCGCGAGCGCGTGCGACATCACGTTTTGAAACAGTCCGCCGGGCAGCCGGTGCACCCAGTGCGTCGGGTCGTCCTGCAGGAGGCGTCCAAACGGGCCCGCGAGGTCGTAGCCCTGCAGCGCCTCGACATGAACGATCTCGCCTACCTCCCCGGCCGCCACACGACGCCGACACTCCTGCCACGCCGGGTCGAACAGCTGATCGTGCCCCAGGCACACGCGGAGACTGACGCAGCCTCAGCCGCACGAATGACCTCTTCGGCTTCGGCGGTGTCGACGGTGAACGGTTTCTCGACATAGACGTGCGCCCCGGCCGACAGACAGTGCAGCGCCAGCGGACGATGCGTGTGAGGCGGGGTGGTGATGTGGACCACATCCGGCCGCACCTCGGCGAGCATGCGCCCGACGTTGTCGAAGGCCCGCGGAACACCGAAGCGCATCGCCGCCTGACGCGCGAGGTCGAGGTGAACGTCACAGACCGCGGCTACCGAGGCGGTGCCGATTCTGCGCAGCTCCTGCAGATGAGCGTCCGCAATTTGTCCGCAGCCAATCAGGGCAGTCGTCAAACGTCTCGAAGCCATATCCAAGCGTCCTTTCACGCCGACCAAATCCCCAACAACCGGACCACGGTGTACGTGCAGATCACCCCGCCGGTCGTGATGGCCGCGATGCGCACCAGGTGCACCGCGGGTCGCGGCGGCGGCAGTCGCGATGGCGCGGCCATCAGCTGAACGTACGCGGCGCTGAGCGCCAGCCACACGAAGAGCATCACGCTGTACTGTCGTGACAGGAACATCGCGCACACCGCGAGCGCCAGCCCGCTCTGGCACAAGTCCTCACCCCACCCCCCGGCGCCGCCAGACTGCGGACGGCGGCTGCTCTGGAAAAACCAGTAGCCCATTCCCACGAAGGCGAACGCCCCCAAGAAGCCAAGCTCGCCGAGCGTGTGAACGAACGAGTTGTGCGCGACGAGCCGGTTGAAGTCGGTGTAACGGCCGAAGCCGACGCCAAACAATGGATGAGACTTGAACATCTGCAGCCCTTCGGCCCACGACTGGACGCGGCCCTGCGCCGACGACTCGGACGCATCCAGATTCGCCATACGCGACGGCCCGAGCGCGACGAGCAGTGCCAGGCCGGCGGTGACGGCAACCGCTCCGGCGAGCTTTCCAAAGCGCCGATAGCCGTACGGCAGCAAAGCCGCCGCGAGCCCGAGCATCCCGCCGCGGGAATTCGTGTAATAGAGCGCCACCACGATCGGCACGAGCAGGAACGCCGCGACTGTCCGAACTGGCAGCGACGTGGTGCGGCGAAAGAGCGGTCCGGCGAGGAACGGGACGGCAATAACCAGCGTCAGCGCAAGGTCGTTCGGATCGTTGAAGATGCCGGTCCCGCGGATGCGCCGCACTTCACCGTCGCTCTCATCGTTGACCAGCAACGACTGAGCTTCGATCGGAACGACGCCGCCAATCCCAAAGCCTGTATGAAATTGCACGATTCCGTTCACCGCTTGGAACAGCGTCAGCGCCACGAGAGCGTACGTCGCGCCGCGGAGATGCGCAGGCGACTCGATGGCAGATCGGAGGAGGAAGTAGCAGAAGATCGCCGGAGCCATGGCGAGCGTGCCTTGCAGCGCACCCGACATCCAACCCCATGCCGCGTTCGAGGCCGCGACCGCGACGAGAAACGCGAGGACGAACCAGTCCTGCGGCAGGTTCCAGAAACGGCGTGGGCGCAGCACGAGCGATCCGATCACTGCGATGACGGCCGCTGCCGCGACCACGACCGCGAATGGAAACTCTTCCCAGCCGGGGATGATCTCGGCGGGTCGGAGATAGACGCAGGCGAGATACAGCAGTGCGAACAGGTAAGCCATTGGTCAGCCTTCAGTTCGTCGGCGCCTGGTAGACCGGCGCTGCGAACAGCCCGCACGACCGACCGGATTGAAAAGACGCGACGGACCAGGAGTGCGATGCCGTAGCCGCACACGCCGCCTGCCGCAACCAGAAGCGCGGTCGACAGATGTGCGCGTTCCCCGGCCACACAGACGCCGGCCAGAACGGTTGTGGACAGCAGGATGCGCGCGAACGGGACGCGCACGAGAGCGTCGGGAAATGTCCGCCTGAACGCCGGCACCAAGAGGACAAGCAGCGTTGCCGGTCTCGCAACCACCGCCCAGCTCGCTCCGGTGAGGCCAAGCGTCGCAATCAGGGCAGCAGATGCCGCCGCGCTCGCGGCGGTCGCGCCAAGGCCGGCACGCGCGACGTGTTCGTGGTGACCGGCCGCTTGAAGCGCGAATGACAGCGCGAGACTCAACGCCATCACGGGAACGGCCCACGCCGTGATTTCAATGACGCTTCGGCACGTCGCCTGTGCGGTCGGCAGCAGCACGGACGACAGGCTCTCCGCGAGAAAAGTGCCGACCACCGCCAGCGGTAGCGAGGCGGCGAGTGCGACCGACAGCATGTCTGTGACGGTCCGTGCCCTCGGCACGCGAAAGCCTTCATGCGCCACGCGGCTGATGCGCGGGTAGAAGGCTGTGCAGATCGCGTCTGGCACGTGTGTGAGTCGGTCGCCGATCATCGATCCGGCGCTGAAGATCCCGAACGGCTCGAGCCCGACGAGGCGTGGCACCAGCAATTGCTCAGCGCGATCGCGAATAGCACCGGCAACGAGGTTGAGCCCGACGAGACGCGCCTCGCGCAGCATTGCCCAGGCACGGGCCGCGTCCCAGCAGATGCCGACTTCGACAGAGCGACGCACACTGCGCCAGGAGAGCGCCGCGCTCACGAGCGGCCCCGTCAGATACGCAATCGACAGGCCGACCGGCCCGCAGCCGAAGAACACAGCGACCAGCGAACTGGCCGTGACGACAACACCGGCGATGAATGTGCTTACGGAGTAGCTCCCGAACTGCTCCAGCGACTGAAGAACATCGCCAAACGTCGACGAAATCACCGACAGCAGAATCCAGACGCAACCCACGGCGGTACAGGCGATGACGACGGGCGGATACCGAAGCGCAACGGAGACTGCCAAGGCACAGCTCGCTGCCAACAGGCCGAGCGCGATTCGCAGCGCCAGCTGCGCGGCCAGCAGATCGGCGGCGCGCTCAGGCAGGCGCGCCAGCTTCGCGCACGAAAATCGTGCGCAGCCCGGCGTTCGTCATCACCAGGTGCGCTGACGCAAGGGCCGCCGCCGTGGCCCACTCCCCGTACTGCAGCGGACCGAGACGGCGAATGATGTAGGCCGTGGCAAACAGGCCGACTGCGTTCAGCGCCAGAAATTGGCTGGCGACAAAGGCCCCGCCAAGGACCGGGTGCCGTGGCGCGACACGCCCGGATTTCGGTGTCCTATCAACGGCGGCGTCAGCGGCTGCAGCATGGCTCTGTAAACCGCCGGCCGCCGGCTGCGACGTGCGCGACCAATTCCGCTGTTCCTCACGCGCACCGCGAGTCGGCGCGCAGGCAGCTCGACGAGTCGGTAGGAGAGCAGCGCGGCCGCCAGTGCGAGAGCGACGTTCACCGGAAAGCGCGGCAAACGGCGAAGCAGACGTCGCGATTGAGGAATGGCTGCTGCCACAAATAGAGCGAGTAGCTCATCGCCCCGAAGCTGACGATCGCGGGGTGGTTGAGGAGGCGACCGGTCGGCGAGTCCGGAAACAGCACGACGCGATGAATCATCAGGGCGATGAGCAGGTTCATCAGCGTCTGACCGACTGGATACGAGAACGCGACGTGCGGCATGGCGGCGTTCAGCGCAACGAGCGCGATCGGCGCCAATACCAGAGCCCTCGAGCGCAGGAGGCGTCAGATACGAGTGGCTCCTCGTCAGCTTGTCGTGCAGCATTGCCAGCAGCGCTCCGGTCGCGAGCGCGTCGACGACAGTGGGAAACGCCTCGCCGATGGCCCACCGCCACTCCGGCGCAAGCACGTGAATGGCGACGCGAGTCACGGGACCGAGCGCAAGGCCGCCTAAGGCCACCCAGAACATGCCACCACGGCCCACGAGCACCCTCAGGACGGCCCAGAGGATGTAGAACTGGGCCTCGACGGACAGCGACCAGAGGTGTCCCAGATACCAGGCGCGGTCCGCGTGGTAGTTCATGGTGAACGTCGCCGCCATGAGGAGATCTCGCGGACGTAGCGCGACGATTCCGGCCGCGCCCGCGATCGCAATCACAGCGACGTACGCACCGAACGCCGGGACAATACGGATCGCGCGACGCTGAAGAAATGCGGCGAGCGAGATCCGGCCGGTGAGGTCGAACTCGCGCTCCAGCAGCAATCGTCATCAACAGAGCCAGAGATAACGAAGAACACCCGGACGCCGAGGTGGCCGATGTCACCGACCGCCCTGAAGCCACGCGAGATCCGGCGCTCGGGTGGTGCCCGCCGTGTGTGCGAACAGCACCAGGACAATTGAGGCAGCACGCAGGCCGTCCAGCGATGGAATGCGCACGGCCGCCTCCTATCGAACGACGATGGTGTCGCCCGGCTTGAGCGCGACGTCCGGCTTCCTGCCCTTGAGGACGTCCTTGTAGCTGAACGCCAATCGGCTTGCGACGCCCCGCATCGGTGCGAAGGACGTCAATGTGTTCGGCATCGCTGAACTCGCTCAACCCACCGGCGAGCGCCAGCGCCTGCAGGACCGTCATCGGGCCATTCAGGGCGAACCCTCCCGGATGCGCAACCTCGCCGGTCACGAACACTTTGCGGCTGTTGATTTCGTGCACGATGACGGTGGCGTTGACGTTGGCGAAAAACGGTTTCGCGACGGCTTCCAGGTGCTGGCGCAGTTGATCCGGGGTCAGCCCGGCCGCCTGGACGTCGCGCAGGAGCGGCAGCGAAATGCGGCCGTCCGGCCGCACGCGAACCTGCCCTGAGATGTCCGGCTCCTTCCAGAACACCACCGCCAGCACGTCGTCGGCGCCGATGACGTAATCGAACGGCGGAACGAGCTCGGCGCCGGGAGACGTGACGGCGCGTGCGGTCAGCGGTTCCAGCTGGACCGGACTGCGCATAGGCGACAGCGAGAGGGAGTGCGACGAGCAGTCCGGTCAGACGCCGCACGCGTCGCGAATGATGATGATGACGGGAAGACGAGCTGGCTGACATGGCACCTCCGTGCGGAAATTCGTGTGAGCGATCAACAGTGCGCGGCGACCTTCGCCGTCTGTGACTGGGAACGCGTAAGCGCGGCGGCGCACGACACGCGCCGGAACGCCCACGGCAGTCGCGTGATCCGGAACATCCGAAACGACTACGGCGTTGGCGCCGATGCGGGAATGGGACCCGATGGTGACCGGGCCGATGATCTTGGCGCCTGCGCCGATGAACACATGGTCGCCAAGGCGAGGGCTGCGGCGGCGGTCGGCTCCAATGGTGACCTGGTGCTCGATATGAATCCCCGCGCCACCCTGCACCTGCCCGTTGATGACGACGCCGGTCGAGTGGATGAGGACGAAGCCCGGGCCGAACTCGGCACCGCGCCCGATGATGCAGCTCTGCGTGACCACGTTGAGCTTGTTGAAGACCCATTCGAGCGGCGGGAGACGGTGAGCGCGGGCCCACTGCATCGCGCGATAGAGCAGCATCGCCGCCGTCCCGTCGGTCATGAGCACCTTCAGCAGGGCGCGCGCGGAGTCGTCCTCGTAACACCAGGCCGCTTTTGCGCGGAGGTCCGACAGGATCAAGCGGAGCATGCGACCTCCTCGGCGACTGACGGATGCTCCCGCCCGGCAGCCGCGATGCGATTGAGCAAAGACGCGAGTTGCCGCGCCTGCTCCCGACGATTGAATGGTGTCGTATCGAGAAAGGCTGCGTCGGGGACTCCGATGCCGCGCTCAATCGCGCGGGACAACCAGCCGCGGATCGCGCTGGTATCGTCCGGAGCGCAGACGAACGCCGCGGGGTGCGACCGCAGCACCTGCCAGACATCGCCAGGCGGCGCGACGGCGAGAATCGGCTTGCGGCTCGCGATGTACTCGAAGAGCTTGGCGGGAATGATGCGATCCGCGCCCGGGATATCGCTCACGAGCAGACACAGGGCGTCCGCGGAACGCATCAGCGCGATCGCCTCAGGGTGAGTGACGTATTCCAGCGTGCGCAGCCGGCACACGCGGCCTGCGCGCGCGAGCCGTGCCGCCTGCTCCGCCGCGTGTCGTCCCGCGAACACGAGCTCGAGACGGCGAGCAAGATCGGGCCGCTCGGCCGCCAGACTCTCGACCGCGGCAACGAGCGGTTCCGGAGACATCAGGTTGTAAAGGGTGCCGGTGTACACGAGCCGAAACATCGCGTCTGGCGCGCGGGGTTCAGGTGCGGTTGCGAAGTCGTCGGGATCGAAGCCGTTGAAGATGTGGGTGACGGATGCAGCGCTGCCCGCCTGCCGGCACAGCGTACCGAGCGCGGCGGCGCTCCGCGGCGAGGTCGCAATCACCGCTCGTGCGCGCCGGAGACCGTACCGCTCCATCGCGCGCTGAATGGCGATCGACGGCCCACGCAGCTGCCGGTTCTCCCAGTGCCTGCTGCTGATGGCCCACTCATCGCGATAATCGAGAACCAGTGGCACGCCCGCGGTGCTGCCGAGCGCGGCTCCGAGGAGCAGCGACGAAAATGGCGGCGCGCTGGCGATGATCACGTCGTGGCGAGTCTCGCGGAGGGCCCGCAGACCGCAGAGGAACGCGGGTCCGTTCCAGAGAATCTGCGGGTCGGGTTGCAGCAGACCGAGCACTGCCCCGCGGACGAGGCGTTTGAACATGCCCCTTCCGGCAGGTACGCGCGAGTTCGCGAGCGCCGCCTTCGCCGCGTAGGACGGCTCGAACGTGCGCGCCCGCACGATGCAGGTCGCCGACGGGACGTCGCGGCAAAGGCTCTCGTCGCGCAGCGGCACCGAAGGGTTGCTGACGGTCAGCACCGACGCGTCCCATCCAAACTGCGGCAGGTATTTGACGAACTTCGTCGTCCGCTGCACTCCCGCACCACCGACAGGCGGAAAGGTGTAGGCGATGAACAGCGCTCGCCGTCTTGGCCGCGATGGAGATGGCTGAACGGGCGACATGATCTATGCCACCTGAAGGCCGGGCTGACCGAGCACGGCTTCCTCGTAGAGCGCCTCGTAGGAGGCAGTCATCTTGCGCAGGTTGAACTCGTGCTCCGCCCGCATTCGCGCCGAGCGGCTCATGCCCTCCGCGAGGTCGCTGTCGCCGAGCATCGTCAGCATGGCGGCGGCGAGAGCTGCGGGCTCCCCAGGTGGCACGAGCAACCCGGTTACTCCGTGATTGACGACCTCCGGCGTGCCACCGACGCGAGTCGCGACAATCGGCACCCCCGCCGCCATGGCCTCGAGCAGCGTGAGCGAGATCCCCTCGCTGAGCGACGATTGCACGAACAGCTTTGCCTGCGCGAGCAGGCTGCGCGCGTCGGGTCGGGCGCCGTGGAACGTCACATGGCGCTCGAGGCGGAGCTGCCGCCGCAGCCGCTCGAGGTCTGGACGTGACGGGCCATCGCCGACGATGTCGAGCTGAAATGCGGGGTCCGCATCGGCAACCATACGCACGGCCCGCAGCATCGTGGCGAAGTCCTTCACCGGCGTGAGCCGGCCGATTGCGACGATGCGCGTGCGCGATGGCATTGGGTCGGAACGCGGCCTGCTGGTGGCTCACATCAATCCCGTTACGAATGACCCGCATGCGCCCGACTGGTGCGCCTTCCGCGCGGCAGATGGCGCTCGCCTTTTCCGAGACGCTCACGACGAACGCCGAGCGCCACACGGCCAGCCGATTGGCAAGCGCCGCCCACCCGGTTGCGCGTGTTTCCCCATGCCTGGTGTGAACCAGCGCCGGACCTGGAAAGAGTCCCAAGGACGCCAGGGCCCCACGGATGTGAGCCTTTTCGTTGTGCGTGTGGATCACGTCGGGTCGCAGCGCTTTGAGCCTGCGGCGAAGGCTGAAGACGCTGCGCGCGATCGAGGTGTCGGGACACCCGATGCACTCGACCGCCACACCGGAGTGTTCGAATCGCGTCGCGATTGGCCCGAGACCCTCGAGACAGATGACGTGGAGCTGGAAACGACGGCCGATCTGCCGTGCGAGATTGGCAACGACCATTTCGAGACCGCCGATCTCGAGCGCAATCACGAGGTGCACCACTCGAATCGGAGCGTCCGACACGGCGAGACGTGCGAGCGCCGGGAGCGCTCCAGCGGGCAGCCCGGTTCGCCCGGTTCGTTCCCACGTGCCGGCGCGAACGCCGGTGAGCCATTGCCAGAAGCCAGCGAGGAGCGCCGCGTGCATGCTGGTGAACATCGTCGCGAGACGCAGCAGCCGAACGGACGGACTCGAGCCCGGCACGACGGCGCCGGCCGCGGCGAGAAGGTAAAAGAACGCCTGGGTGCCCAGGGCAACGGCATACGGCCCGTGGTGAACGAGCGCGATGTTCAGCGCGACCGCGCCGGCCAGCAGGAACGGGCACAGCCATCGCAGCAGCTTGTGCGAGGCGAAGGTGAAGGCAATCCAGCCATGGGCCGGCGACAGCAGCGGCCAGAGCACCCTCAGGCTCTGGAAACCTCCGGCACCGATGCGTTTTCGGCGCCGGAACTCGCTGCCGAAGTCGGAAGGGGTCTCCTCATGGGCGATGACGGACTCGTCGTAGACGAGCTCGCAGCCTGAGTTCAGCCGCATCATCAGCGGCAGAACCAGATCGTCGACGAGCGTGTCGGCCGGTATCGGCGTGAACAGGCGCCGTCGCAGTGCATACACGGCGCCGTTCGCGCCCAGCAGAGCGCCGAGGCGCGCGTCCATCTGCTTCAGGAAGGTTTCGTACTTCCAGTACAGGCTGTCCACGTTCCGTCCGGTGGCCGGATCGGTCAGAACCAGCCGTCCGACGACAACGCCGACGCGACCGTCCTCAAACCATCGAACCAGCCGTTGCACGGCCGATGCGGTCATCAGCGTGTTCGCGTCCGAGAGGACGACGATGTCGGACCTCAAGGTCGGTAGCACGTGATTGATGACCGCCGCCTTTCCCCGACGCGCCGGGAACTGAACGAGTCGGACTCGCGGATCCCCGGTGCTCGCCGCGATCTGCGCGGTGCGGTCCGTACTGCCGTCCGAGGCGATGACGATCTCGAGCCGATCGGCGGGGTAGTCGAGCGCCAGCGCATTGGCAAGCCGCGCTTCCAGCAGTGCCTCTTCGTTGTGCGCAACGATCAGGATTGCGACCCGGGGCGCCGGGCCGTTCGCGCTGGACGGCACGCGCCGGCGACGGCCGAAGGCGGTTGCAAGCGCCCAGACAACGGCGGGGTACGCCAGATAGGTGTAACCAACCCCCGCCAGGCACGCCCAGAAAGATGCAGCGATCACGAGTTCCATGGCAGTCATAGGAGTTCCTAACATCCGGTTCGCGACCACACGGTCCGCAGCGTCGCGAGAAGGATGAACACATCGAACACGATGGACATGTGCTTCAGGTAATAGAGGTCGTACTGCAGCTTCTGCAGCGCGTCATGCACCGAGGAGCCGTAGGGATACGAGATCTGTGCCCAGCCGGTGAGTCCCGGCTTCACGAGATGCCGCTGGCCGTAGAACCGGATTTCCCGTTCGAGGCGGCTGACGAACTCCGGACGTTCCGGGCGTGGCCCGACCAGGCTCATGTCGTCTCGGAGCACGTTCCAGAGCTGCGGCAGCTCGTCGAGTCGCGTGCTTCTCAGGAACCGGCCGATCGGCGTGAGGCGCGGGTCATTGGCGGTGGCCCACACCGCGCCGGTGGCCGTCTCGGCATCCACGCGCATCGACCGGAACTTGCGAATCGTGAACACGCGACCGTTCTGGCCGACGCGCTGTTGCGAATAGAACACCGGGCCCGGCGACGTGAGCTTCACCGCAACCGCCACGATCGCCATCAGAGGCGCGGCGAGTACCAATCCGGCGGCGGCGGCGACAACGTCGAGCACCCGCTTGGCTCTCGCGCGCGGGCGCGTACGGCGGAAGCCTGAAGAGAAGATCAACCAGCTGGGACGCAGATTCTCGAGCGCGATCTTTCCCGTGTAGCGTTCACACACCGATGCGAGCTGCTCCACGGGAATGCCACGCAGCCGAAGATCCAGGAGCATGTCCATCGGCAGCCGACCGCGTGCGTCGGAGAGATCGACCACCACCCGATCGACGCGCCGCCGGCGGACGATTTCGGGAACGTCATCGATGCTGGCGGGCAGCCCGCCGTCCACGAACCGCTGGTTGTTCGGCGGCCGATCGAGATCGACGAACCCCACGATATCGACGCCGAGCTGCGATTGCCTAGCGGACAGCTCGCGCGCGAGAGTGACGCTGGCTTCTGCGCTGCCGATGACCAGCAGGCGTTCGCGCGGGCCAGCGCATTCGAGCAGCTTGCGGAATATGGCGCGAGTACTCACCGCGGCCGTGGCGACGAGCACGACAGCGATGGGCGCCAGCGCCTGGTCGCCGGTGATGAGCCTGGCAGCCCCGCGGGTGGTGGCCGATGCGGCCAGGCCGACCGCCAGCGCGATACACGCACCCTGGAGGGCGGCGAGGCCCACGGTTCGCCAATTGAGTTGGAGAAGGACGGATGTCATGTGCCTTCGCGCGCTTTTCTCAATGGGGCTTGACGCGGCCGGAGCACTGCTCGTCACCGTAGCCGTAGCCGTACCCGTACCGCGCCTCGCGCGAATGCCGCGAGGCGGCATTGAGCACGACGCCGAGTGTCTTTTTCGGATCGAGGGTGTCGACCGCCCGTTTGACGAGATCCAGCGGCGTGGATCCAGCCTTGATGACGAGGACTGCGGCGTCGACGACGGAGGCGAGGAGGCTCGCATCCGGCAGCAGCGCGATTGGCGGAGTGTCCACCACGATCCAGTCGAAGGTCTCGCGTGCTTCCTGAATCAGCCGGCGCATGCGGGCTGACGTCAGTTCGGCCATTGGGTCGGAGCTCGGTTGCATCCTTGTGAGAAGTCCCAGTCGCGGTGTCACCTCGCGGACGTGTTCGGCCCACGAGCGTGACGTGGCGGCTTCGGCCGGGGTGTACGGCGCGTCGCCGGTAAAGATGCGATCGAGCGACGGCTTGCGGAAGTCGGCGTCGACAAGCAGGACGCGACGTTGATACGACTCGGCAAATGTCAACGCGAGGTTTGCGGCGGTCAGCGTTTTGCCCTCGCCTCCCACTGCGCTCGCGATCATCACGGCCTTGACGCCGCTCAGCGCCTGGGCGTTGTGGAGCGTCGCAGCGAGCTGGCGGTACTGTTCGCGTGACGCCGGTGAAAGGTCCGGATTGGCCACCGTCTTCCGCGCGAGGCTGTCGTGGCCCGCGGTCAGCGGTTCCACCTCCCGGTGACGGCCCCCGTATACAGACTCGAACATGGACAACACCTCAATGCAGACACGAGTAGATGACGACGGGGACACACAGGCCGACGAGGGTGGCGATCGCCCCGGTGGCGATGAAGCGGCGCCGGGCTTGTCGCCTCTGCTCCTCGTCCGACTCCATCAACGGCACGACCGCGAGCACCGGCAGCAGCAGCTCGTTCTTCACCTCGTCATCGGTGTTGAACGTGCGGTCGCGATGCTCGAGAACGCCGACGAGGATCAACGCGAGCGCAAGACCGGCAGCAATGCCACAGAGATCGATCATCCAGCGCCGCGGCCTGAACGGCTTCTCCGCGACGCGGGCGGGGTCGAGGAGCTTGAACTGTGCGCCAATCTGACGCCGCTCCAGATTGGCGGCGATCTTCGACTCCTCCTGCTTGGTCAGAAGCGTTTGGTACAGCGTCTGGAGGGTTGAGTAGTCGCGACTCAGCTCGGCGAGCTCGGACTCGCGTGCCGGCACGCGTTCGATGCGCTGCTCGTAACGTTGGCCGATTCCTCGCAGCCGCTGCTCTTCGGCGTGCTTGAATGCGATCTGCCGATCGAGCTGCTCGAGCTCGATCCTGAGATCCGCGGCTCGCGCCCGCCGCAGGGCCGCCTGCGAGTTCGGCGGAACCGGGTGCATCTCGGCAACCTTCTCCGACGACGCTTCGCGTGCCACCGTGACTTCGAGCTCACGGACAACGTTTCGCATCCGCTGCAGATCCGGATGCGCGGGGCCCAGCCGCTTTTCCATGGCGGCAAGCTCGGTGCGCGCGGCAACCAGCTGCGGCGCCGGGCCGCGGCTGCCGGGTCCATTGAGTGGCTCCGACTCGGACGGCGCTGCCGCGGCCGCATCGCTTTCAAGCTCACGTTCGGTTTCGCGCAGCTGCCGCTCGACGAGCGCCCGCCGATCGGCGTCGCGGCTGGCCGAGTCGGTCAGCGACTGAATCTGCAGCTGCACGTTTTGAATCACCTGCAGGTTCGGGGCAAGCTGCGACGGCAATTCGCCAGAGAACCGGCTTCGATACTGCTCGAGCTTGGTTTCGTGCTCGATCAGGCGCTGGCGTGCGTCGGCGAGCTGCGCCTCCAGAAAACGGTTGGTGCCTTCCGCCAACTCCTCCCGGTCGCGGAGGTTCTCTTCGATGAAGAGCGCCGCCAGGCCGTTCGTCACCCGCATCACGGTCTGCGGATCGTCGCCAACGTAGGCGACGCGAAACGCATCGCCCTTGACGACGACTTGACGTCGATGTCCCTGCGCATGTCCTCGATGATGGTCTCCATGAGCTGCGTGCGCCGCTCGACGACATAGAGGTCGAAATCGCGAATGATCCGCTCGAGCCTGGTACGGCTGAGAATCTCCTGTGTGATCGACTGCAGCCGGTCCTCGATCCTGGCGGTGACCGTCGACTTGATGTAGGTCTCGGGGACACGCTGCGGCAGCACGAGAATCACCGTTTCCGATCGGTACCGGTTCGGCAGGAGCAGCGCCCCGGCGGCAGTGGCGGCTGCGACGACGGCGACGGTCGCCAGCACCAGGCCGGCTCTCCGCCGCAGGATCAGCAGCACGTCGTCAACGGTCAGCCGGGTGCTCGGCAGCATGGCTCCCTTTCTTCGCGCCCATCGGCCTTGTGGCGCGACGAGCAACACGGCGAACGATACGGCGACGGCGAAACGCCGTCACCGCTTGCGCAAGTAGGAGCGTGAGGAGTGCGGGTCGTACGACCCGTTAGACGAGACGGTTGCGCAGCGCCTTCACGACCGCTTCGGATCGCGAATGCACCTGCAGCTTGTCGTAGATGCTGCGCACGTGAAAGTTCACGGTGTTCACCGAGACGCGCAATTCAGCGGCGGCGGTCTTGTAGTTGTGCCCTTCGACGAACAGCTTGAGCAGCCGCGTCTCGTGCGGCGTGAGGTGATAGTCCGCGCGCTCGGGCGGACGAATGTCACGGAAGAGCGTGATCACCCGGCGCGCGACCTCGGGTGACATCGGTGCGCCGCCAGCCACTGCCTCTTTGAGGCTCTCGAGCAACCGCGCCGGGGGCGTCTTCTTCAGCAGATAGCCGCACGCACCGGCACACATCGCATCGAAGATCCGATCGTCATCGTCGTACACCGTGAGCATCAGCACGAGCAGATCGGGAAAACGCTGCTTCAACGTGCGGACGCCGTCGATGCCGCTGATGCCGGGCAGACCGATATCGGAGAGCACGACATCGGGCATCTGCCGCGGGATCTTGTCGAGCGCCTCCTCCATCGTGCGATAGCTGCCGCTGCAGACTGATATCCGTCGGTGCCGCTCACGAGCAGGCAGAGGCACTCGCGAATGTCCCGTTCGTCTTCGACGATCGCAACCTTGATTGGAGTGAGCGGGTCACGTGGGCGGTGGGCGGCAACGGGGCATCGGGCATGCGTCGGCTCTGTGTCCTCTACCTTATGACGGAGGAGCCGACGGGTCACCGCATAATCATGCGGGGACGGCGTGACGCGGCGGCAAATTGATCTGCCCCCGATCCGTGAGCGGGATCGTGAAGGTCAGGGTCGTGCCGGCACCCGGACGCGATTCCGCGGTCAGGCGCCCCCCGAGCGCCGCAGTGCGTTCGCGCATGCTGCGCAGGCCGTGGCCGGCGCTTTCGGCTTCGGCGTCAAAACCGCATCCATTGTCGCTGATGCGCAGCACGAGGCCCTGCGCGGTGACGCTGAACTCCAGGTCAGCCGTGGAGCAGCCGGAATGGCGCACCATGTTGTTGACCGCTTCCTTGAATAGCAGAAACACCTCGCGGCGCACATTCGCGCCGACGGCGATGTCGGAGTCGGCTGGCGGGGTCCGGAATTGGAATTCGATCTGCCGCGCCGTGCAAACGTCGCTGACGAAGTGGCGCATGCGCTGCGAGAGATCGCTGAGGTGATCCTTCGTCGGGTTGATGGCCCAGACGATGTCGCTCATCGAGTCGACGAGCTCGCGCGAAAGTCCGGCAATGGACGAGAGTGGCTCGGCGACTCCCAGGGTTGACCGCATCGACCTGTCGCCGAACGACTTCGCTCAGGAGGGAAATCCGCGTCAGGCTCGATCCCACGTCGTCGTGCAGGTCGGTCGCGATCCGTTTCCGCACCCGCTCCAGCTCAATCAGCCGTTCCTCGCGGCTGCGCCGTAGCGCCTCTTCTGCCCGTTTCCGCTCGGTGACGTCCCGGATGATCCCGGTGAAGAACCGCCGGTTGTTCTGGGTGAATTCGCCGAACGAGATCTCCAGCGGAAACTCGCTGCCATCCTTGCGGACCCCGAGCACGGCCACGGCCTTTGATGCGGCGGTGCTGCTCCCCGGTCTGCACATAGCGGCCGAACGCCATCTGCTGGCGCTCGCGCAGGCGGGCGGGCACCAGCATCGCGAGATCGCAACCGAGCAGCTCCTGCCGGGTGTAACCGAAGATGGTTTCCGCTGCCCGGTTCACGAGCACGATGCGGCCGCCTTCGTCGACGGTGACGATCGCATCCGACGCGGTTTCGGCGAGCGTGCGGAAGCGATTCTCACTCTCTCGCAATGCTTTGACCGCGTTCATAGCGGGAGCGCGCGAACGCGACGATCCCGGCGAAGACGATGGAGGCGATCGCGGTCAGGAACCACCACCTGCGCCACACCGGCGGAAGAATCTCGAACCCTACCGACGCGGGCGACGTGCTCACGGTCCCATCGGTTGTCACCGCACGGACCAGGAACCGGTAGCGCCCGGGTGAGAGGCTCGCGAAATCGACGCTGCGCTGGGCGCGTGGCAGGCTCCACGCGGAGGTCGCGCCTTCGAGCTTGTACTCGTACTGCAACGTGTCTCCGGCGCGGAATCCCAGGCCGAAAAAGTCGATCTGGATGTTGTTCTGACCAGGGCCGAGCCGCAGCGCTGGCACCGCGGTTTCGCCAAGGGCCGACAGCGGATGCATCACACCGGAGACGCGCAGCGCCCCGATCAGAATGGGTGGCGGCGTGGGGTGGCCGGACTCGGTCGGTAGCAGACGCGCCACACCGGTGGTGGTGCAGAACCACAGCGCGCCGTCGCGATCGCGGAGCGCCGACTTGAACTCGCTGCCGGGCAGCACGTCCGCCGTCGAGTAGTGCTTGATCTCCAGCGTCGCCGGATCCAGCCAAGCGATGCCGCGCATGTGGCTGGCATAGATGCGCCCGTCGCGATCACCGGTCACGTGAACGATGCCGCTCGTGAGCCCCTCCCGCGTCGAATAGGCGACGACAGTCGGATGGTCGGCCTCGGGGTGCTCGATGCGCCACAGCCCCGCGCGTCCCGCCGCCGCCCACAGCCGGCCGGATGGATCCAGATACAGGCTGTTCATGCTGTTGCGCGCCAGATTGGCCTCGTTTCCGATCTCGCTGAAACGGCCGTTCCGGTAGCGGAACACACCTCCTTCGCGAAGCCCGACCCACAGGTTGCCTGCGCCGTCCTCGAGAAACGAGACGACGCTGGTAAATGGTCGCAGCCCGTCCGCACTGGAGTAGCGCTGGAACCTGCGCGTTGTCGCGGTCCCACCGCACCAGCGGTTCGCGTGCAGGCAGCCACGAGCTGATCCAGATGTCGCCGTGCGCATCCTCGAAGAGGCGGGTGACGTCATCGCTGGCCAATCCATCGCGGGTGGTGTAGACGGCGGACGGCATCTCACGGCCGAGGTCCTCGAACCGAGCCACGCGCGAATAGCGATAAAGTCCGACGCGCGTCGCAATCCACCAGTCTCCGAGGTGGTCCTGAATGACCCCGTTGACGTCACGCCAGCTCGCGTCGCTCACCTCCGCCGGTAGCCGCAGCTTGACGGTGGTGAATTGCCGGCCGTCGAACCGGCTGATTCGCCACGCGGTGCTGTTCACATAGAGCCCGCCCGTGCGTGTCTCGAACACCGACGCAACGGATTGTCCGAGCCCATCGCTCTCACCGTAGGTGGTCCACCCGTCGCGCATGATCTTGAGGGCGCCGAGCGCCGTCGTGCCGAGCCAGAGATTGCCCTCGCGATCCTCCGTCAGGGCGCCGATGATGTCGCCGACGCCGTCGCCGACCGTGTAACGGCGGAAACGGCCACCGTCGAATTCCGTCAAGCTCCGGCCGAACGTTCGCAGCCACAGATGTCCGTCCGAGGACTGATGCAGCGACATCACGGCATCGTTCTCGAGCCCATCGGCCGTCGTGTACCGACGGGTGCCGGCAGGCAAAGGCCGTGAAGTTCTTGCGCCTCCTGTCTGAGCGCGCTCCGACCGCGGGTCGAAATGAAACAGTCCGGCGCGATGTCCGATCCAGAGGGTGTCATTCGCGTCCACGATCAGGGCGGCGACGCGATCGTCTTCGGCCGCAGGCATTACCGAGTAATGCGTCATCCGGCCGTCAGGTGTCCGCCGCAGCAGACCGAATTTGGTGCCGATCCAGAGGTTGCGGGCGCGATCCTCGACGATGGTCCAGACCTGCACCTGGAGTTCGGGCCGACCGGGAATCCCCAGGACGACGGGCTCGAAGGTACGTTCCCCCTTCGTCTCATGCATTCGGAACAGCCCGCCGTCGGTGCCCGCCCAGAGGCGGCCGCCGGCATCGCGGTAGAGCACATTCACGCGGTTGGTGACGGGTTCGCCGCTGACGGAGTAGACCGTGAACCGCGTCGAAAGCCTCGTCGTTGGACGGAACCGCCGCGCGCAGGTCGAATCGGATGACGCCATCGCTGTTCGTCGCGATCCAGTAGACGCCGTCCTCCCCCTCGACAAGGTCGTTAATCGATAATGAGGGCAGTCCGTTCTCGGTCGTGTAATTCGTGAACTGGTACCCATCGAAACGGCTGAGCCCGGCGGCCGTGCAGAACCAGAGGAATGCGTGCGAGTCCTGGACGATGCGCTTGACACGGTTGTGTGCCAGACCGCTCTCCACGGTATAGGCCTTGATGGGAAGGCGTTCGGCGTGAGCACTGCCGGCGAAGCCGAGCAGCACCACCGAGGCGGCGAGTCGGCGAACGCCGATGCCGACTCTGCAACGAGTGCCGTGCATGAGAACTCCTGATCGAGGCCCACATACAGGCAGACTCAAGATCAAAAGTCAAGCGTGCGCCACCCGAGCAGCGCTTGTGCTGCCGTTCCTACTTGCTCAAGCGGGGACGCGGCGCCTGTATCCGCGTACTCTCAGCGCGTGAGCACCGGGATTGTCGAGACACAGACGAACGGAAGGACCATCCCAGCGCTCGCGATCGTGCTTGTGTCGCATCTCGTCGTCGGATCCCAGCCGGCTCACCACCCCATGCAATGGTTCGTAGCCGCCAGTTTCACCGGCACATCCGACGGCTCGGTTGAGAGACCGTTCAGAACGATCCGTGCGGCGGTCGCCGCGGCGAGAGCTGGTGACACGATTGCGGTCGCGCAGGGGATCTACACCGAAGGCACCGTCGACCTCCGATCGAAAGCACTGACGCTGCTTGGCGGCTTTACCGTCGAGGTGCAGGATGGCTCCCGGCGGTTCGCGACGCGCAATCCGGCAGTCACTCCAACCATTGTCATCGGCGCGAGCGACACGCAGGCGTATCCCCGGGAGAGAGGCGCCGTGTTCCTGCTCGGCCAGTCCAACGGCGCCCGAATCGACGGCTTCACGATCACTGGCGGGCGCCATGGGATCTTTGCCGAGTACTCCGCGTCAGCCGAGCCGCTGGTGATCGTGAACAACATCATCGAGAACAACGGCGTCGGGACGCCCGCCTATGACGAATACGGCGGCGGCATTCACTCCGAATACCCCACGCTCGTGATCTCGAACAATGTCATTCGCGACAACAGGAGCGGGCGCGGCGGCGGCATCGCGGCGTTGGGGTCTGGCGATGCACGCATCGAAATGAACGTCATCGAACGCAACGTGGCTCTCGGGGACCATGGAGGCGGCGTGTATGTGCAGCAGCCCGCGACCGTGCGCGACAACATCGTTCGCTCGAATGCGGTCACCGCCCAGATCGTCGACTGGATGGGTGGTGTGGGCGGCGGGATCACCATCGTCGGAGCGAGGGCATCGCTGTCTGGCAACCTCGTGACCGACAACTATGCGAAGAAATGCGGCGGAGGCATGTTCCTCGACGAAGCCGCCACGGCGACATTGACCCACGAGACCGTGATCGGCAACCGGCCGGCGCATCGAGATGGCTGGGGCGGTGCGGGCATCTACGTCGACGGGAGCGCCGATGCCGTCACCACGGTGCGCATCGAGGATTCGGTCATTCTCGACAACGCGCCGAATGGTCCGGGGGTTGGCAACGGCATCTTCGCGGCGAGCCGGGCGCACATCACTCTGAAGGACTGCGTCATTCAAAGCCGCGGTACGACGAGAGATCTCGCCATTGTCGACGAGACCGGAACGTCCTTCATTACAGTGGCGAGTATCCACCGCCACTCGCCCGTCGACCGCCGTGGCGCGTCGGTGACGTCGTGGAGAGCCCAGCGTTGATCGTCACAGCAGCCGCGGTCCGCAGTCACGCGCCGGCCGATTCGGCGGGCGAGACACAGGACGCATTCGAGCCGACGTGCTTCCACTATCTGTTCGAGGATCAAGCACACCTGACACCCGACCGCCCAGCAGTCGAGTGCGCCGGCGACATGCTCACGTATGCGGAATTGAACGCGCGGGCGAATCAGATTGCGTCGTTCATCAGGAGGCATGGGCGGCGGCGGCAGATGCATCGCCCTGCACGTCGATCGGTCGACGGCGATGATCGCGGGGTTGCTCGGCATCCTGAAGGCAGGGTGCGGCATACGTGCCACTTCTGCCGGGAGCGCCGCCAGCACGAGTTCAGCGCCAGCTGGCGGAGACAGCCGCACCGATCGTGCTGACGGACGCCGCGCTCGAGGCTTCCGTGCCGGCCTCCGATCGCACGATCGTCGTCTGCCTCGATAGAGATCGAGACGCGCTCGCGCGCGAGCCCCTTGCCGATCCCCTTCGGATCAGCGCACCGAGCGACCTCGCGTACGTGATTTTCACGTCCGGTTCCACGGGCATCCCCAAGGGCGTCGCGGTCACGCATGACAATCTCGTCAACTACGTTCGCTTCCTGGCGCGCACGGTCGGACGTCACACCGTGACGGACGCGCCGTCGCTCTCGTTCGCGACGGTCTCGACCCTGGCGGCCGATCTCGGGAACACGAGCATCTTTCCGTGTCTGGCAACGGGCGGTTGCCTTCATGTCATCGAATCGGCGACCACTCTGGACGGGAACCGGTTCGCCGCCTATGCCGAGGCCCACCCGATTGATGTGTTGAAAATCACACCGACCCATCTTGCTGCGCTGATCGGATTCGGGCAGGGAGGCAACGTGCTCCCACGCCGCTTCCTGATTACGGGCGGGGAAGCGGCGTCGTGGCAGCTGCTCGACCTGGTGCGCGCCAGGCCGGGCCTCGTCTGGATCAATCACTACGGTCCGACCGAGACCACGATTGGGTCGCTGACCTTTGACGTCCTCTCTGGCGCGGAGTGCCGGAGATGGGCAGCCACGGTGCCAATCGGCCGCCCCATCGCAAACACGCACGCGTATGTCCTCGGCGAAGACGGTGAACCGGTGACGCGGGGGGACGAAGGCGAGCTTTACATCGGCGGGCGCGGCGTGACGGCCGGATATCTGAACCAACCGGCGCTGACGCGCGAGCGTTTCGTCGAGGACCGGTTCTCGGCGACACCGGCGACTCTCTACCGGACCGGCGATCGTGTGCGGCAGCTGCCCGATGGCGCCCTCGAATACCTGGGCCGGTTCGACGATGAGGTGAAGATTCGCGGGTTTCGCGTGCAGCCGGGGGAAATAGAAGCGGCGCTTCGGCGTCGACGCGACATCGCGCAGGCGGCCGTCGTCGCGCGTGAGTACCGTCCGGGTGACAAGCGGCTCGTCGCGTACGTGGTCCCTGCCGGCAAGATGGCCACTGATCAATCGGTCTGGCGTGAGGCCCTCGCCGCCGAAGTGCCGCCGTTCATGGTGCCGTCGGCTTTCGTCGTCCTCGAGCAGGCTGCCCCTGACCGCTAACGGCAAGATCGACCGACGTGCGCCTGCCGATGCCTGCGGATATCGCTCCGGCGCAATCGCGCGGACCAGCATGCACACGACATCAGACGTCGGACCTCGAACATCGCATCTCCTCGATCTGGAAGGAGCTGCTGGGGCTGCGGGACGTCGGCGTGGATGACGACTTCTTCAGCGTGGGCGGTGACTCGCTGATGGCGATGCACCTGCTCGCGCGACTCGAAAGAGACCTGGGCCATCGGTTGACGCACGCGGCGTTCATCGAGCAGCCGTCGATTGCGGCGATGGCGCGCGCGCTCCGCGATGACACAGCCGTGGAGTTCGCCTCGCTCGTGCCTCTCGAACGTCGTGGGACGCGCCCCCCGCTGTTCTGCGTGCATGGCGGCGGCGGGCACTGCTACTGCTACCGCGACCTCGCCCGGAGGCTCGGCTCGGACCAGCCGTTCTGGGGCCTCCAAGGCCGTCACGTTGACGGGCGTCTTCCACGGCAAACGAGCGTGGAGGAGATGGCGGAGTACTACCTCGAGGAGATCAAGCAGGTCGCCCCCAAAGGACCTTACTACCTCGCGGGTGCGTCCTTCGGCGGCAAGGTGGCGTTCGAGATGGCGCAGATCCTCCGCAGGCGTGGGGAAGTCGTCGCGCTCCTCGCCATGTTCGACACGTGGGGACCCGATTATCCGACATTCCGCGTCAGCCGCCTGCTGCGGACGGCCGGTTGGCTCTACCGGCGCGTTGAGCATCACATCGGCAGCGTGATGTTGCTCGATGCGGCCGACCGCCGCCGGTATCTGCGAGCGAAAGGCGCGAAAACGTGGCAAGAGATCGGTGATCTCATTCGGCTCAGGCTTGCGAATTTGAAAGGTGCGTGCGCCGTCGACAACGAGACGGATATGGACGAAGGATTCATCGCGCTTGCCAGCCGCCGATACCGTCCATCCTTCTATCCGGGCAAGATCATCCTGTTTCGATCGAAGCAGCAGCCGCTGGGGATCGTCCACGACCGCACGTTAGGCTGGGCCGGGCTCGCCGGCGACCTCGAGATTTACGACGTCGTGGGGCTGCACGCCGCGGTTGTGGCGGAGCCGCGAGTCAAATACCTCGTGGAGCGGTTCCGGCCATGCTTGGAACGCGCGCAGGCAGCGTATTCCTCACACCCGTGAACGCTTTCGTTTGCCTGGTGACCTAGAAAGCGAAACGCCACGATGGCGTGTAGCCGAAGTCGGCGAGCTTCCGCTCGGCGCCTCCGAGCGCCTGCGAGCTATCGCGAGGAGGGGGGGCTGCCGAAGCATCATCGCTTTCGCGAAATCATCACCGGAGCGTGGAGGGCTTCCGTTACGTCGAAGAGCGCTCGCTCGATGGCGGACCCTGGGAGATGACGCTCTCGCTGTTGCATACCGAAGCTGGCCCGCCCGGGCCTGGGTTGGTGGACACTTCGCGACTGAACTGGAGTAACGCTCTCTCGAACGGGCAGCACGCGCAGCCTAAGCGTTCATTTGGTCCGAACGAGTGGCGGAGGCTCTTCACAACGCTCCGGCACGCTGCTGACGCCCTGGTCGTTCGGGGCTACGCGCGACGCGGGTTGCAACCTCTTGCGGCTCTCAGGTCGACCCAAGCGAGAATGTCACAGAACCAACTCATTGAGCGACGGATGTTGCCCCAAGCCGATGACCTTGCGGGCGGGCAGGTGCGCCGCAGGAAAAGGAGAGAGTTGTGGCCGCCAATGCGTCCAAGCTGGTTGAGGCGTTCTACGACCGCATCTGGAATCAGGGCGATCTCGAGGCGGCCGAACAACTCCTCACCAGCGACTTCGCCTTCCGCGGATCGCTCGGCGCTGAACTGCGAGGGATACCTGCCTTCACCGATTACGTGCGCTCCGTACGCCTCCCACTGGCGGACTACCGATGCGAAATCTTGGAATGCGTGGCCGAGGGAGATCGAGCGTTTGCGAAAATGCGTTTCGGCGGCCGGCATGTGGGCATCTTTCGAGGGGGACCAGCCCACGGGTAAACAGATTCAATGGTTGGGCGCCGCGTTGTTTCGATTCGACCGTAACGCCATCGCCGAACTGTGGGTATTGGGTGATGTCGCGGGCCTGCAGGCAATGTCTGAAGGCGAACGCCACGGGTTGAAAATGCCTCCGAGGTTCAACGTCAACCTGGTTGCAGAATACGGAAGGTTCCAACCCAGACTGTCATATAGGTCACGTGTGACGCCGATGGGTCGACCGAACTCCACTCGGTGGCTTCCTCGCTTCTTGGCGGCCTGTCGCGAGAAACGCCCTCGCTGATCGAACCGGTGGCGAGTCCCAAGACGCTACACTCTCAAGGGAATGCAGCCTGTTCAACCTCAACGGCCATGTCGCGCTAATCACTGGCGCGAACCACGGCATCGGTGCCGCGACGGCGCATGCACTTGCCGCGTGCGGTGCATCGGTGGTTGTGTCGTATCTGCGGATTCCCGACCCGGGGGATGCGGCGGTTCCGGAGATGTACCGCAAAAACCGGGCGATGGACGCCGCAAACGTGGTCGCGGCGATCGATGCAGGATGGTCGAGCTGTAGCCGTTGAGGCCGACCTGGCGGAGCCGAAGACATCGGAGCGCCTGTTCGACGCGGCCGAATCCGCGTTCGGCCCCGTAGACATCTTGATCAACAACGCAACAGGGTGGGTCGCCGACACGTTTTCGCCAACGCCCAGCGGCCGGTTCGGGCATCGTCAGGTGCGGGTCTCAGCCGAGACGATCGACCGGCAATTCGCGGTCGATGCTCGCGGCTCTGCGCTGCTGATCGCGGAGTTTGCGCGGCGGCACGCGGCGCGTGGCGCCACTTGGGGGCGCATCGTTGCCCTCACCTCTGGGGGACCCACCGGTTTTCCGAATGAAGTCTCTTACGGAGCCGCCAAAGCTGCGCTAGAGAACTACACGATGTCCGCTGCTTTCGAGCTCGCCGCGCTCGGGATTACTGCGAACGTCGTACAGCCGCCGGTCACCGACACCGGCTGGGTGACCGAGGAGGTTCGTCGGCACGTGGCCAAACAGCCGGACCTGATCGACGTCGCCAGCCCCGCCGAAGTGGCGGTTGTTATTGCTTTTCTGGTCTCACAGGACGCGCGCCTGATTACGGGAAATAGAATCCATCTGCGGTAGGACGATGGCCTGATCAGAACAGATTTTATGGGATTGGTCCTGATTGTGGGTTCCGGAAATTCTGGACAGTTTTTCCGGAAATTCTGATCAGTCCGCTTCTCCCATCTGTTCGGCTAGCTCCGGCTGTCCGCGTGATCGCATCCGCCGTCCACTCCGGCGCATGGCCAACGTCAACCGGTACGGTTCCTCGCCGGTCACGCAGCTTCTGAACTGCTGGGTCACTCGGCCGTCGCGTGTGGTGGTCGCAGGCCAGTGTCTCGCCGGCGTGATTTCCGATCTCCTGACGCATCTCGACGAGGTAGGCGGGCGTCGGTAGCGCAAGCGATTGCGGCGTACCGAGCCACTTCCAGCGCGGCCAAATTCTCTTCCTCGCCGGCGGGTGGGCGGGCATACTGTGCGGCATGATGCCCCGCATACGCAGCCTCGTGCTCCCCCTGCTGTTGCTGGCGTCCTCACCGGCGGCCGCGCAGTGGACCTCCCTCGGTGACATGCCGGCGCCCCAACGGATCGCCAATGGTCTCGTGTTCCGTAACGCCCAAGGCATCGTCTCGATTACGGCGGCGGCGCCCGACATCGTGCGCGTGCGTTTCTCTCCATCCCGCGAATTCGGACGCGATCATTCCTACGCGATCGTGAATCGGATGCTCGGCGACCCGCGCGCCGACTTTCGCGTCACGCGCAACGCGTCGCAGATCGTGACGCCGTCGCTGACGGTGTCGATCCAGCATCGGCCGTTTCGCATCTCTGTTGCCGACGCGTCGGGCAACGACGTCGATGCAGACGACGCCGAGCGCGGCATCGCGTACTCGAAAAGCGCCGTCAGGGTCTGGAAACGCCTGCGTGATGACGAACAGGTCTATGGGTTTGGCGAGAAGACGGGGCGACTGAACAAGCGCGGCCGAATGCTCGGCGGCTACAGCTACACCATGTGGAACAGCGACACCTTCGCATACGAGAACGATACGGATCCGATCTACGTGTCGATTCCGTTCTATCTGGTGCTGCGCAGTGGCCGCACGCACGGCATTTTTCTCGACAATACCTTCCGCTCGAACTTCGATGTCGGCCACACATCGCCGGGGCTGATGGCGTTTGGCGCGGAAGGCGGCGAGCTGAACTACTACGTCATTTACGGTCCTGAACCAAAGCGGGTGATTCAGCGCTATACCGAGATGACCGGCCGCCCACCGCTGCCGCCACGATGGGCGCTTGGGTATCATCAGTGCCGCTACAGCTACTATCCCGAAGCGCGCGTGCGGTTCATCGCGCGCAACTTCCGCGAGCGGCGCATCCCCGCGGACGTGATCTGGCTCGACATCCACTACCTGGATGGTTACAACCCGTTCACGTGGGACCGCGACCGTTTTCCTGATCCACCAGGTCTCGTGCACGATCTTCGCCAAGATGGCTTTCGCATGGTGACCATCGTCGACGCACATCCGAAGAAAGAAGTCGGTACGCGCCCTACGATACTGGCCTGGCGGGCGATCATTTTGTCAAGAACCCTGATGGCACCGTCTACGAAGCGCCGGTGTGGCCGTCGCAGGCGCCAAAAAACCCCGCGCCGAGCGTGTTTCCCGACTTCAGCAAGCCCGCCGCCCGCGAGTGGTGGGGCGGACTGTACAAGTCGCTGACCGATATCGGCATTGCCGGCATCTGGAACGATATGAACGAACCCGCGGTGTTCAGCTACCCGACCGGCACAATGCCGCTCGATGTGCGCCACAACGGCGACGGCCAGCCCACCGATCACCGTGAGATCCACAACGTCTACGGACTACTCATGACGCAGTCGACGCACGAAGGACTGCGGCGCCTCCGCCCCGACGAGCGGCCATTCGTGCTGACGCGCGCATCGTATGCCGGCGCGCAACGATGGTCGGCTCTCTGGCCTGGCGACAACATCAGCACATGGGAACATCTCCGCGCGACCATTCCGATGCTCACCGGAATGGGCCTGTCTGGCGTCTCCTTCGTGGGCAGCGACATTGGTGGATTCGCCGGCGCCCCGTCAGCGGAGCTTTACACACGGTGGCTGCAGACCGGCGTCTTCTATCCGTTCATGCGCACGCACACCGCGATCGGCACGCCCGATCAGGAACCGTGGTCGTACGGCACGACGCACGAGGCCTTCAATCGGGCCGCCATCGAGCTGCGCTACCAGCTGCTGCCTCACATCTACAACGTCATGGCGGAGTCGACGCTGACCGGCCTTCCAGCCATGCGACCGCTGATGCTCGAGTACCCCGACGATCCGCAGACCTGGGGCGTCGACGACGCGTTCATGTTCGGTGGCGATCTGCTGATCGCGCCGGTCTTGCACGAAGCAATCCGCACCCGCGAAGTTTACCTGCCGAAAGGTGAGTGGTACGACTTCTGGACGGGAACGCATGTGACCGGTGGCGCCGTCGTGCAAACGCCCGTGACGCTGGAGAGAATGCCCAATCTTCGTCCGTGGCGGCGCGTTCATCTTCCGCCAACCAGTCGTGCAGCATACCGGCGAGATGCCCGGCCAGCCGCTCGAAGTCCAGGTCTTTCCAGCGCCGACTTCCGAGGCCGTTCTGTACGAAGACGATGGCGAGTCAATGGCCTACGAGAAGGGGCAATCGATGCGCCGCCGCTTCCGTCAATCGCGCAGCGACGCGGCGGTGACGATCGACATCGCCGTACCGGAAGGACCGTTCCGACCAGCCGCACGAAGTCTCGTGCTCTCGGTGCGCTGGGACGGCGAGCCACGCCGCGTCGCGCGCGGTTCGGCGACGCTCACGCGCTATCCAGACGCTCGAGGAACTCGCCAACCAGGCCTCGGGATGGACCGTGTCGAGCAATGGGTTTGTGATTGTGAAGCAACCTGACGACTTTGCCGCTACGACCGTGCTGATTGAACGCTGAGCAGATCGAGCGCCGCCGCCGCGACCTCCGGTGCTTGCAGCCCGACGATCAAGTGAAGCGCGCCGCTTGGAATACGCATGATCGCGGCGACGCCGGCGCGACGGAGGGCTGCCTCGTCGAGGAGCGTGTCGTCGCGCAGTCGCACGCGCAGTCGCGTCAACGCCTGGACTTCGAGCTCGATGAGATTCTCCAGCCCGCCGAGCGCGGCGGCAATCTCGCGCGCAACACGGCGCGCGTCTTCCCCGATCGCGACCGCATGCGACGTCGTCGGGCGCGGTTGCGGCAGGGCCACAGGAGGAGCAGTGATCGCCGCGACGTCAGCCTCGGGTCCGGCGGTGCGCAGGTAGGCTTCCATGTCGCTCTTCAGGTTCTCGGACCGAGTGCCGAAAATCGCCTGGAGATTGCTGCCGACCCTGACGACCCCTGTCGCACCCAGCGCCTTGAGACGCTCAGGGTTACTCCGCGATGGGTCGACGAGCTGAACGCGCAGCCGTGTGATGCACGCATCGAGGCTCTGGATGTTCCGTCGGCCGCCGAACGCCTGCACCAGTTCGCCGGCGAGCCCACCAGGTGCAGGTGCGCTCGCGGCCGATGCGCCGACTGCCGCGTCAAGTTCCGCTTCGGGTTCTCGCCCCGGCGTCTTGAGATCGAATCGGCGGATCATGAAGCGGAACAGGCCATAGTAGAGCAGCGCCCAGATGGGACCAAGCCACAGAAACCAGAGGCCGTGCGTCGAGCGGTTGAACAACACGACGAAATCGATCAGGCCGTGCGAGAACGTCATGCCGTGCTTGATGCCCAGCTCGATGCAGACGTAATACGCAAGGCCGGCGAGAAGCGCGTGGATCCCGTAGAGAAGCGGCGCCACGAACAAGAAGGAGAACTCGATCGGCTCCGTGATTCCCGTGAGAAACGACGTGAGCGCGGCGGAGATCATGATGCCGCCGACTTTCGCGCGGTTCTCCGGGCGCGCGCTGTGCCAGATCGCAATCGCGGCAGCCGGCAGTCCCCACATCTTGAACAGATAGCCGCCGGCCATGTTGCCCGCCGTGGGATCACCGGCGGTGTAACGATGGACCTCGCCGCGAATGATCGTTCCCGTCGTCGGGTCGAGGTACTGGCCAACCTCGAAGAAGAACGGCACGTTCCAGATGTGATGCAGGCCGAACGGCAGGAGCGCACGCTCGACCACGCCGTAGAGCGCGAAGGCCAGCCCAGGGTTCCCCGACGCCGCCCAACGCGAGAACGTGTCAATGCTCCGTCCGATCGGCGGCCACACGATGCTGAGCACCACGCCCGCCGCGATGCACGCCAGCGCGGTGACGATCGGAACGAATCGCTTGCCGGCGAAGAAGCCAAGGTACGGCGGCAGTTGAATCCGGAAGTACTTGTTGAACAGCCATCCAGCGATACTGCCAACGAGGATCCCGCCGAAGACGCCCGTCTCGATCGACGGGATGCCCATGATGGTGGTCGGCGTGTACCCGAACACTTTCGCCATCACGCCCATCGTCGCGAGCAGCACGGCGTAGCCGACAACCGCCGCGAGCGCGGCCACGCCGTCGTTGGCCGTCACGCCAAGGGCGACGCCGATGGCGAAGATGAGGGCGAGATTGCCGAAGATCGCGCCTCCCGACTGCGCCATCACGTCGGAAAGCACCGTCGGCAGCCACGTAAAGTGCGCGCTGCCGATACCGAGCAGGAGACCCGCGACCGGCAGAACCGACACCGGCAGCATCAGCGACTTACCGGTCTTCTGCAGCAGGGCGAAGCCAGACTTCTCGCGTGTCATGACGGGGTGTCCAGCGGCACCAGGGCGCGCACCTCGGCGGCGGTCGCGCAGTTGCAGGGCGGCGTCGGCCAGCTTGCGGCAATCGCTCAGGCGCAAACGCCGAATCTGCGCCTTGACGGCAGGGATCGCGGGCACGCTCACGCTCAGCTCGTCGAGGCCCAGGCCGACGAGCAACGGCACCGCTTGCGGATCGCCCGCAATGCCGCCGCAGACGCCGGTCCAGCGGCCGTGCGTGTGGGCCGCGCGCACGGCCATGTCGATCAGCCGCAGGACCGCTGGCGAGAGGCCGTCCACCTGCGGCGCGAGCCGCGGGTGACCACGATCCATCGCCAGCGTGTACTGCGTGAGATCGTTGGTGCCGATCGAAAAGAAGTCCACCTCGCGTGCGAACTGGTCGGCCATCAGCGCGGCGGAGGCGACCTCGACCATGATCCCGGCCTCGATCGGCGGCACGCCAAGACGTTGCTGCTCCTCGTCGAGAATCGCGCGGGCCGCCCTCCACTCCTCGAGCAGGGCGATCATGGGAAACATGACCAGGACGCGCCCTTCGCGCGAGGCGCCGAGGATCGCGCGCAGTTGCGCGCGCAGGAGTTCGGGCCGATTCAGCAGCACGCGGATGCCGCGCTCGCCAAGAAACGGATTGTCTTCGCGCGGAAGGGGCAGGTACGGCAGCGGCTTATCGCCGCCGACATCGAGCGTGCGAATGATCAGGCGCCGCTCGCGACCGAGCGCGCGCGCGATGTCGGTGTAGACCGCCAGCTGCTCCGCCTCCGTGGGAGGTGTCGCACGATGCAGGAACAGGAACTCCGATCGGAGCAGACCGACAGCCTCGGCCCCGAGCGCCACCCCTTGTTCGGCGTCCGCAAGCCCGCCGATGTTGGCGGCGATCTCGATGCGATGCCCGTCGAGTGTTGTCGCCGCTTCGTGCGCGCGCGTCTGCTCCGCTCGGCGTTGTTGTGCCTGCGTCTTGCTGGACCTGGTGAATGCGCGCGATATCCGCGGTCGATGGATTCAAGCGAAGCGTGCCCTTCGTTCCGTCGACGATCACGGGCGTACCGTTCGGCAGGTCGAGCGCTGCGCGGGTCGATCCCGGAGACGAGCGGGATATCCAGCGATCGCGCAAGGATCGCGACGTGTGACGAAGCGCCGCCGGTGGTGCTGCAGAGTCCGAGGACCTGCGCCCGGTTCAGCGTGGCCGTGTCGGACGGCGTCAGCTCCTCGGCGATCAGAATCGTGTCCGCCGGATACTCGAGCGGCGCGGCCTCGACGCCGGTCAGCTTCTCGAGCACTCGTCGTCCGACGTCGCGGAGGTCGTTGGCGCGCGCCGCGAGCAGTTCGTTCTTGAGGGCAGCCAGCCGGTCGGCGTGTTGCATGAAGGCCGCCTGCCATCCGAACGCCGCGCTCTTGCCTTGCTCGATGGCGCGGGCAGCGATGGTCAGCAGATCCGGATCGTCCAGCAGCTCACGGTGCGCGGCGAAGATCGCCGCCTTGGCGCCGGCTCCTTCGCCCTCGAGCCGCGCCTGTAGCGCATCGAGCTCCGCCTTGGCCCGATCGAGCGCCGCGTCGAGCGCTTGCCGCTCCACCCGCGGATCGTTGGCATCTTCAATCGACGCGGAGCTGCTCGTGACGCACCAGGAACGTATTGCCCACAACGATCCCAGGCGAGGCGGGGACGCCAGCCAGCAGGTTCGGATCCTTGTCGCGCGCGGCTGGCAGCGGGAGTCGCCGACGGCGCTGGTGCTCCGGGTCGCGGTGTCGGCCGCTATTTCGCCGAGTCCGTCGCGTACGAGTTGTGCCAATGCGTCAACGGCCTCGCGCGGCCTCCGGGCCGGTGGCCACGATCTCGATCGCGTCGCCGCGGTCGATCTCGAGCCCCATGATGCCGACCACGCTTCGCGCGTTCACTTCGTCGCCGCGCCGCCGGAGCTTGACGTCGGCGTTGAACTGTTTCGCGCGGCTCGCCAGGACGGCGGCCGGCCGCGCGTGAAGGCCGGCCGCATTCGAGACCACCAGCGGACCCGAGCTGACGACATCGCCGATCGTCGGACTGGCTCCGCGCGGAGCCGTCAACAGCATGATCTCGAGGAGCGAGTCGGCGCCGGCGGTAACCGTGCCCTGCGCGCGGATCATCGAGCTCACACGATCGAGCGACGTGATCAGAATCGGCGTCAGCAGGCTTTTCGCGTGCGCGGCGAGGTACTCGACGTCGAAATCGATCAGCGGGTCGCCGACCTTGACCTGGTCGCCGACGGCCGCACGCGCCGTGAATCCCTGTCCTTTCAGCTGCACGGTGTCGAGCCCGATGTGCATGAGGATCTCGACGCCCGTGATCCGCCAGGAGCGTGACCGCGTGACCGGCAGAGTGGAGCTGCACGACGCGGCCGTCGCAAGGCGCCAGCAGAGAAGTGCTGATCGGGTCGAGCGACACGCCGTCGCCGACCATCTTCTGAGCGAAGACCGGATCCGGCACCGCATCGATCGGCACCACGACGCCCGAGAGCGGCGCCTTGAGCGTCAGACGTGTCGACGTCTCCGCGCTCATACGTGGCGTGCGGGTTGGTTAACGAGATGTTCGTCGAGCCGCGCCTTCGCGATTTCGATCTGCTTCACGTTCTCCTCGAACGACAGAGGCCGACCCGAGCGCGGCGGATATTGATGCGCAGAATAGATCGGATACGCCTCGGTGCGCAGGTGCGCCAGCATGTGATGCCCGCGTCTGGTCGCGCGCTCGTGCCGTACGGCCGTGATGTCGATCGGGGCGACGACGATCCGCTCGCCAGGACCGGGAGAGGCTTCGGCGAGCAGGCGCCCGTCAAAGTCCACGATCTGGCTGCCGCCCGGCCACGAGTATGGCGGATAGTGACGGAGGCTCGCGCCCTGGTTGGCCGCCACCACATACGCGGTGTTCTCGATTGCCCGGCACCGGTTGACCAGCGTCCACCAGTTCATCGGCTCGGTGGCGCCCCAGGGTCCATGTAGGCCGACACGCGCACCAGCACCTCCGCGCCATTGGCCGCCAGTTGTCGAATGGCTTCGGGAAACAGCCAATCGTAGCAAATCGCGCAGCCGATGCGACCGATCGGCGTGTCCGCGACCGGGAACAGCGGCTCGTCGTAGCCATCGAGATCGTGCGGGCTCGCATGCACCTCGTACGGAATCCAGGGGTTCACCTTGCGGTATTTGTAAAGCAGACCCTCCGGTCCGATGAGGCACGTCGTGTTGAAGACGACTGCCGGCCATCGCGGATCGGTCTCGATCATCGAACCGGTCTGCACGTAGACGTTCCAGCTCTCGCGCCTTTTGCGCGATGCGATCCGTGTGCTCGTTCGGGATCGGCACGGCGAGCTTTCGCAGCAACTCCTCGACGGTCGCAAACACCGGCGCCGCGTGCGCGAACTCCGGGAACGCGATGAGCCGCACCGGCAGGAACGGCGCGCTTCCCGTCGACCGCGCACTGGATCATCGCCAGCATCCTGTCCGTGTTTTCCCGCATCCCGGCGCGATCGATCGGATTCGGCAGATCCGTCTGGCAGGCAGCGGCGGCATAGCGAATGGGCGTCATCGGGCGATCTCCAGTGGCGGCAGCCTGCGGCCAATCACGCGAGTGTTGTCCTCGTCGCGATACCGGCGATGCGCGAGCGTATCGGGATATCGCTCTGGCGGCGCATATGGATACGTGGTCATCGCATGGAACGGCAGCGGACCGAGATCGTCCGGGCTCGCGGAGTGCAGGTTCATCTCCTTACTGAATCCGTCGGCGTAGAGCAGGAACGTGCGCGTCCATCCCGGCAACAGTGGTGGCGCGGCAGGAAACGACACCACGATCTCGTCGCCCGGAGAGGTGACGACGAACTGATCGTCAGTGGCCCCGAGCAGTCGTGTCACGTCGCCGTATCGCGTGTATCGTGCCGGGCAGTGTTTCCAGTCCATCGTCGGTCGACGCCGCTGGTAGTCGTATGTCAGCGGGCTGTAGCGGCCGGTGTCGATCTCGGTCGAGAAACCGCGCCATCGCAGCTGCGCCGTCGTCAGCATCGATCCGCGCGACGGTCGTGGGCGCCGGCGTCGACTTGTCCACGAGAACCTGATCCCAATACACGCGCAGCGTCGTCTTGATGCGGAACTTGCGCGCGCCGAGCCGTGTGTGTGGCGTGACGTCGACGACGACGGTCTGCGGCCGGCCCACCGGCAAACCGATTTCCGGGATGACGACGTGCCACACACCAGGCGAGCTCTCGGCCTCGAGCGCCGGAGGATGGAACGACAGGCCGGCCTGGTGCGCCGCCACGTTGTCGCTCGAAAACGCGTAATCGGTCCATCCCGTGAGCAGCAGAAGCACGCGAGCGTCAGACGGCGTCGCGCCAGTGTCAATCGTCAGGGCATGTTCGTCCGCGTATCCCTGGATCGGCGACCGCCGGAAATCGTCAACCGATCGCCGATCCTTGCGTGCGATGCAGGTCGAGGACGTCGTGGCCGTGCTCGTCGGTTGCCGCGACCGGAGGGCGCGGATCGCGCACGGAGTACGATCAGGAAGGGCGCGCGCCGCTCGGCGATCGCAGCCCCTCATTCGGGTGCACTTCGACGCTCGTCGGGATGCGCGATCGCGAGCAGCTGCACGCGATCGAGGAAGAGCGCTTCTTCGAGCTCGTTCGTGATGCGCAGCTCGTAACGTCCGTCGCGCTCACGGAGTTGCTCCGCCGTAATCCGCACGTATTCGTCAGGGTCGGGAACGTTGCGCACGCCTGGTGCAACCCAGTAACCCATCTCCCCGCCGCCGAGAAAGTCCGTGACGAACTCGAACCGCGAGCCGTTCCACGTGTAAAGAAACGGGCAGGACGAGGGCTTGCGATCCAGCTCCGTGATCGACAGTCGCCGTCGGCGGCACGTCGGCTTCGGCCTGCAGAATGCCAGCGGGCCAGAGGACGCGAACGACGTCTGCGCGTTTTCTGGCGCCGAGGCCAAACAACACGTCAGCCGGGGCAGCCGCGGGCGTGGTCGCCAGAGTCTCGATTTTGTGCCGCAAGCTGCCCGCGCGCAGCTCCACTTTCGCACCGACGGCGTCGCGGTTGCTGACGCGGGCACGTGAGGCGCACGCGAACGGACGGATGACGGTTGCCTCCGTCGTTGCGCCACACGCGCACCAGTGCCTGAGGCGAGCCGCACGATCGCGTCCTCGTCGCCGTCGGCGTCCACGTCCGCAATGGCGAGCGTCGTCGCTGGATCGGCGGCCGCGACGAGCGCCTCTGGCAGCGTGCGCGACGTGACATCGATCCACTGGGTCCCGGCCAGACCTCCACAAGCGAGCGCCGGCCGCGTCAGCGCAAGGAGATCCGGAAGGCCGTCGTTGTCGTAGTCGACAAACTGCGCGGCGCTCGCGCCAGCCGAGGCTGCTGGCGCGTCGGATGCCGTGAATCTGCCGTCACGTTGGCTCAACGCGAACACCCCTGGGCCGTTCGCGCGGCCGAAGAAGAAGTCTGGAATCGTGTCCTTGTTGATGTCGCCAACAGCGACGGCACGGTGTACGGGCCGCCCGACGGCAGACCGATCTCCTTCGCCACGTCACGGAATGTTCCATCGCGTTGATTGCTGAAGAGCAGCGGCGGACCAACGTGGCTGATCATGAGGAGATCGACGTCGCGGCGATTGTCGACGTCGACCGGCACGATCGCCACCGCCGAGCCCGTGCTGCCAAGCCGCGCGTCTGCACTGACATCCTGGAAGCGACCGTTCCCGCTGTTACGCAGCAGCCGCCCGCCTATCATGATGTCCAGGTCCCCATCGTGGTCGGCATCGACGAACGCGGCTGTGCGACTCGGCGGCGTCCCCGCCGGCAGCGACTCGGCAGAGACGTCGCGGAAGCTGCCGGCAGGCTCCCCGTGGTAGAGCGCAACCCCTTCTCGGTGAGAACCAGAACATCTCTGGCGCCGTCGTTGTCGTAGTCCGCCGATCAGCGCGGACTCCGCGGCGCGCGGCGCGACGCGGGTTGCCGCAGCGAATCGGCCTTTGTCGTTGCGAAGAAGATGCACACCGTCGCGGGATGCAAGCCACAAGTCGAAGTCGCCGTCTGCCGTCGGCATCAGCCAGCGACACATCGCGAACCGCTGGTGGGTGGGCGGCGAGCACGGACGATGTGACGTCGACAAACGTCACCGCTGGTACAGCCAGTGTCGATCAGCTCGGGCTCCAGGCCGGTGGACGCCATCGCTTCGCCGTACCGCCCTTGCTCGAGATAGGTAGTCGAATAGGTGATCGCGGCTGGGTTGTCGCGAAGGAGCTGAAAGCGCGCCATCGCTTTCTCGCCGCGTTCCCGATCACCGCCGCGCGTCAGCGCCACGGCCAGCCCGTACGCGGCTGTGGCATTGAAGGGCTCGATTTGCAGCGCCGCCTCGAACAGCCGCGCCGCGTCAGCGAACCGACGCTCGGCGAGGCGCACCTGGCCAAGCTGTACGCGGCTGCCCACGTCGGATGCGTCGAGCTCGATCACCTTCTGGAAGGCGGCGCCCGCGTCGTCGAATCGACTCGCCGCTCGCGCAATAAGGCCAAGGACGAACAGCGGCTGCGGCGAGTCCGGCAGCTGCGCGGCCGCGATCTGGACCTCTTTGGCCGCCGCTTCGAGCTGCCCATCGTAGAGCAGCGCGATGCCGAGGTTGACACGCGCAGACGCGAGATTCGGACGCTGCTGCAGGGCGCGGCGGAATGCCGCGACCGCGCTGGCGTAGTCGTACTGCTCGAGCCTGGCAACGCCGATGTTGTTCTGGCGATACGCCTCCTCGTCCACTTCTCGCGCGGCCGGGCGCGAACGGAGGAGGGCGCCTGCGCGAGCAGGAGTGCCGACAGGAGCGCACCACTGGCGCAAGCCATCCCCAGACGGATCATCGCGGCCCCGTTGGTGAGCGAAGGGATTGGGCTGCGAAGGGCACGCGGCCGACGATGCCGCGCCCTTCCTCGATGACAAGCGTCTGGCCTGGTGGCGCACCGGCGAGCTTTTCCGTGCGGCCACTGGGCCACGTACCTCGATGGCTTCGACAGATCCTAATCCGCCGAGCCCAACCGTGAGGGCCAGCTCGCTCTGCGACAAGTAGCTCGAGCCGGTCTTCACCATGAGCGTGCGGCGCGGGACCATCGGCCAGCCGTACCAGCACACGGGCGCCAATCGCGTCGCGGTTCGAGGTCGTGCCACGCAACGACAGACGCAACGCACGGTTCTCGGTGCCGCCGTTGCGCAACAGTCGCGCCGCACCGTTGTTGATCGTGACGAGCACATCGAGATCGCCGTCGCGGTCGTAGTCGCCGAAGGCCGCGCCGCGCGCCACCATCGGGCGCAACAAGTCCGGCCCCGACTTGCTGGTGACCGCGTCGAAGCGCCGCTTGCCGACCTGGCGGAACAGGTGCGGCGGCTGCGCGTAGCGCACGCGCGGTTGCACACGGGAGATGTCGTCGGCCACGTTACCGATGACCAGGCTGGGACGGCCGGACCTGTCGAAATTCGATGAAGAGGTCGACCGTTCCATCCCCATCGACAGGAAAAAGTTCGCCGGAATGAGACTGTTCACGTTGGTGTTTGCCGACGCCGTGGACGCGAGATACGCACTGTTGAGTAGCAAGGCAACGGCGGCAATCGTCCAGGGTGCCATGTGGGCTATTCTCGCCTTACCCGCCAGATAACTGATGCGCGTATCGTCGCTCTGGGCTCAGGAAGGAATTATGAAACTCCGCCGTATCGCCGGGCTCCGCGCAATATGTCTGGCGCTGACCTTCGTCACGGCAATTGCCGGGCAGGGTCTGCCGGATGACGCGCTCCTCGGGCGCGTTCGCGACTACATCAAGAAAAGCTGGACCACGCTGACGCGATCGAATCAGGACTTGCCGAAGGCATTGCCCGATCCGAAGATGCCGCCCCCGCCTGGCCAGCCATGGCTGCTTTACATCGCACCGGGTGAAGCGAGCGCGCGCATCGCGGCGGAGATCCGCGCCGTGTTCGGCGACGAGGCGACGAAGCGAGTCGCGATCCGAACGCTGCCAAACGATCCTCTGTCGATCCGCGAACACGGCCTGCTGTATCTGCCGCGGCCCTACGTCGTGCCTGGCGGCCGATTCAATGAGATGTACGGCTGGGACAGCTATTTCATTCAGGTCGGGCTGCTTCGCGACAACGAGCTGCAACGGGCGCGCGACATGGTCGAGAACTTCCTCTACGAGATCACACGATACGGCACGATTCTCAACGCCAACCGCAGCTACTTTCTCTCGCGGTCGCAACCGCCCTTCCTGACGCGGATGATCCTCGGCGTGTACGACAAGGACCTCGACAAGGCGTGGCTGCGCTCCACTGTGCCGGCGATCGAGCGCTATTACCGGTTCTGGACTTCGGGCCCGCACGCGGTGCCGGACGCGGGGCTGTCGCGGTACTTCGACCTCGGCTCGGGACCCGCGCCGGAAGTCATCGCCGACGAGAAAGACGCCGCGGGTCGGACCCACTACGACCGCGCGCGTGAGTATTACCGCACGCACGACGTCACCGACTACGACGAGGCGTTGTACTACGACAGCGCGTCGTGATCAGCTGACCGACCTGTTCTACAAGGGCGACCGGTCGATGCGCGAATCGGGGTTCGATCCCTCGAACCGGTTCGGCGCGCTGAACGTCGATGTGATTCACTACGCGCCCGTCTGCCTCAACACGCTCCTCTACGTCATGGAAGACGATGCGGCCCGCATCATGACGACGTTGGGGGATGCGGCGGCCGCACGCACCTGGCGAGCTCGCGCGGACGCAAGGCGTGAGCGCATCAACCGGCTGCTGTGGGACGAGCAAGCCGGCATGTACTACGACTACAACTTCCGCACCCGTCGGCTTCGGCAATATGACTTTGCCACGACGTTCTACCCGCTCTGGGCAGGCATCGCGTCGAAAGCGCAAGCCGCAAGGGTGCGCGGAAACCTGTCCAAGTTCGAAGCGCCCGGCGGCCTGTTGACGAGCACGACGGTGACGGGCAACCAGTGGGACGCGCCCTTCGGATGGGGCCCGCTGCAGCTGATCGCGGTTGACGGTCTGCGTCGCTACGGCTTTCACGAGGACGCGGATCGAATCGCGATGAAGTTCGTGTCCCTTGTCGCGAAGGAATTCGACGAACACGGCACGATCGTCGAGAAATACGATCGTGCAGCGGCGCGAATCGGACGTCGCCGCGGACATCACGTTCGGGTACAGCGCCAACCAGATCGGTTTCGGCTGGACCAATGCCGCCGTCCTCGAGCTGCTGGCCGGCGTGCGACAACCGGTCGCGCGGTGAGCGCCGGCCGGGCACCTGGTCACGCGAGCGGTCCATCACGCGCGACCTACCGTAGAGGGAAGCGAGCTTCAGGGTCGAGGCTCGCAGGAGGCAGCAGACGTGCGAGTGTGGCTTCAACCTCCGCCGGCTTGAACCCAAACGGGCCGGCGGCGCTCTTATACGCGATGCGCCCATCGCGATCGACCACGTAAAGGCGATCGGGCCAACCTGTGTAGGCGCGCTCCACGCGATTGTCGGGCTCGTCGACGAGCGCTGGCAGCTCGATCCCGAGATTGAGAACACACATCCCGGCAACGTTGGCGCGATCATCTTTCGACACCGTGCTTGCCACGAGCACGTCGTCTCTCTCGTTGTCATCGACCTGCCACCCATCGATCGGGTGCGCTTCCTGGATGTAGACGATGTAAAACGCCGCACGATCGCGGTAGTCGCGATACAGCTTGTTGAGCGCGGGCACCGCCCGGCGGAATGGCGGTCACGTGTAGCTCCCGAACACGAGCACGACCGGGCGGTCGCCGCGATGCGAGGAGAGCGTCACCCGCCGGCTGTGATCGAACGTGGCGAGCGTGAAATCGGGGGCAGGGTCGCCTTCCCGGAGACGGCCGTCGCGCGCCCAGAGCCAGATGCGCGGGCCCGGCAGCAGACCCCAGACCAGCGGCGCCGGCACGTGGCGTCATGATCCGCCCGAAACGTTCGGGCGGCTGCAGCATCGCCAGTGCGACGGCGCCGCCGAACAGGACGTAGGCAGCGACCAACGTGAGGAGCAGACCGTCGTACAGCGGACAGCCACCGCGACGTGCGCCGCACCACCGGCGGGTTGGGCGCTCGATCGCGCTGGCTTTCCACGTCTCCTATCGATCCCTGACTCAGAAGATGAACTTCAGTGCGAACTGGAAGTTCCGCTGCGGGTCACTCCCCTCCGAACGCGGTCGAGTTGATCCGGCCGGCATTCGGGTTCAGGTTGCCTGGCACGCCCACTTCCGTATCCGGATTCCCGAGGTTGACGTTGTTGAACAGGTTCACCGCCTCGATGCGCACCTCGAGCGACCGCGTGCCCCCGAAGCGGAAGTGCTTGAAGAGCGACGCATCGACGCGCCAGTAGCCCGGTCCGCGCAGCGCGTTCCGGTCCATCGTCCCGAAGGTGCCGCGGGCCGGACGCTCGAAGGCGCTCCCGGACGAGCCGATCGGCGTCGCGTTGAACCACTGCTCCTGGGTCTTTGGCCCGTCGGGATCGCCGACCAGGTTGGGGCGGTTGTTGCCGCCGGTATCGCGATCGGCGCCCGCGTCGCGATACGTCACGGAGAATGGCAAGCCACTGTAGATGAACGTGTTGGTGTTCACCTGCCAGCCACCCACGATCGCGTCCACGACGGGTGAGGCATCGGTCAGGAAGCGCCGCTCGCGCCCGATCGGCAGTTCCGCGACCACCGACAGCGTGAAGTTGTGCGTGCGATCCCAATCAGCCGGGCCGCGATTCATCTCCGAGTCGAAGAAGAAGTAGTCGGGGTTGTCCTGGATCGCGCGCTGGAGCGTATAGCTCGACTGAACCGAGTAGCCCCCCGAGAAACGCTTGGTGAACTTCGCCTGCAGCGAGTCGTACGCATTGGTGGCACAGTTGCAGAAGTAATCGATCCCCTGCGTCCAGCCGAACGCGCCGCCAAATCCGGACGTGTTCGGCACGTTGCCCGCGAAGAACGGCCGACGCAAATCGGTGCGGCACGCTGGGGAAGCCGGTCAGGATCGCCTGGTTGACGTTGGTGGCCGGGCCGTCGCCGGCAAACACGTTGCCGCCGCGGTTGCCCACATATCCGGCTTCGACCGCAATCGTGTCCGTCAACTGATGCTGCACCATGACGTTGAACGCGTCGACGTGCGGAGGCCGCTGCTTGTCTGGCAACGCGCGCGCGAACACACCGTTCGGCAGCGCGAACAGGCCGTTGGCGGGAACCGGCGGGAACACCGGGTCTGGCGGACCCTGCGCGAGGTTGAACACGCTCGCGAAGTTCTGCGGCGCGTTCAGTTCCTGCACCGACAGCACCGGCAGGTTCTGCGTGACGCTGTGACCGAAGAGCGAACCGAAGACCCCGATGTCGTAGCTTCTGCCGTATCCGGCGCGCACGACGGTTTTCTCCGTCAACTGGTAGGTCGCTCCGAGGCGCGGCGCCCAGTTGAGGGTGTTCTCCACGTTGCCGTTCAGGCCGATGTCGCCGACGCCGGCCACGTTGATCTGACCGGTGGCGAGACTGAGGAACCCGCCGTTGCCCGCTTCGTTGACGGTCTGCGGGTTGATGATGTCGAGGCGCAGCCCATAGTTGAGCGTCAGGTCCGGCGTCGGCCTCCACACATCCTGCGCGTAATAGAAGTGCCGCCACTGCCGTTCGCGCGCCTCTGTGGTCGGGCTGACGTAGCGAGTGAAGCGCGTGACCTCGCCGAGCATGAAGCTGGCGAGCGCGAGACCGCCGCCCGCCGGCCCGCTGGTGCGCTCGTTCTCGAAATTGAGCTCGCCGGACCGATGCCGGTCGCTCGGGACGCGGAGATTGTAGGCGCGGCGCACGTCGACGCCGGCCTTGATCGTGTGGTCGCCCGTGATCTTGGTGACGTTGCCGACCACCTGAAACTGCTGCTCGTCCTGGTCAAGCGGACAGTTGCAGCGCCCCACGCGGTCGCCCAGTCCCGATCCAAACGCGATGCGCCGGCTGTCGCTGTCGCCGCCAATGAAAAACGCCGGCAGCCCTGAGGCGAACGTGTCGTTGAGATTCAGTCCTGGAATCCCGGCGTCGGTTGCCGGTGTGGTTCCGAAGTCGGACGGGAGCACGTTGACGCGGTACTTGAACCAGCCGAATCGAAAGTCGGCCAGCAGCGATGACGACAGCGCGTGGTCGATGCCGTACGCGAGACTCTGGTTGCGCGCATCGGAAACGCCGCCAAGGGTGACCAGCTCGTCGCCGCCCCCGTCACCGAAGGCTTGCGGGCCATCGCGGAGGAAGTCGCCGAGGCTGTAGCGGCCGAACGTGTTCAGGTTGTCGCTGAGGCGACCGTCGACCCGGAGGTTGAACGCGTTGGCATCGAAGCTCTCCGATCCCGACGCGACGTAGTTGTCGATCGTGCCGTTCTCACGTCCCGGCGCGTTCGGCGTACGGAATCAGGCGCAGGATGGCAAGCGCTTGTGGCGACAGCCTGCCCTGAGGGATCTGGTTGTTGGAGAACTGCGTACGCGACGCCGGCGCGCCGCCTTGCGGATCGAAAATCGGCACGCCGTACGCGCTGAAATCGCCATTCCGCGCCGCTGCCGTGGGTACCGTGCCCGAGACGGGAGCCGCCGACTGTGCTGCGCGTGCCCTCGTAGTCGCCGAAGAAGAACCAACGGTTCTGCGCAATCGGTCCGCCAACCGATCCGCCAAATTGATTCTTCTTGGTCTCCGGCAGGAAGCGACCCGTCAGCGGGTCGGGAGCGAACTGGGTGAACGGGTTGCGCGATTGGAATTTATCGCTCTGGAAGAATTCGAAGCCGCTGCCGCGAACCTCGTTGGCGCCGGACTTGGTCTGCACGGAGACAACGCCGGCCGTCGCCTGTCCAAATTCCGCATCGTAGTTCTGCGACGTGATCTTGGTTTCGCGAATCGACTCGAGGGTGGGGTTGATGACGATGATCCCGAGGATCGGATCGCGATTCTCTGTTCCGTCGAGCTGGTACGTGGTGCCGCTGAAATGCTGCCCATTGACCATCGTTTGCGTCGAACCCTGCGGATTCTCGCTGGCGGCATGCTGCCATCCCAGCTGCTGAGTGCCCGGCGTCAGCAGGACGAATTTGGTGAAGTTGCGATCGAGCACTGGCAGATCGGTGATTTGGCGCGATTCGAACGTGGTCGCCACGTCCGCGCGATCGGTCTTCAGCAACGGACGTGAACCCGGTCACCGTCACCTGTTCGCTCACGCGCGCCGAGCTCGAGTGCGATGTTCAACGCCGAGTTGGTATCGACGCTGACGTTGACGCCGCTGAAGACCGCCTGCTTGAAGCCCGGAATCTCGGCCTTGACTTCGTAGGCGCCGGGAAGGAGACGGTCCTTGAGATAGAACCCCGACTCATTGGTGACGACTATCGTCCGTTGTTTGCCGCTCGAGGCTCGTGATGGTGACGGTGACGCCGGGGAGCACGCCGCCTGAGTTGTCTCGGACCGTGCCGCTGATGCTGCCATATACGGCTTGGGCAGCCGCGGACGGACACTCGACCGCGACGATCGCACACAACGCGAGGCTTGCGACGATGAACCGGCCCTGATGATCAGTGACGAGCATAGATGATCTCCTCAGGCAAGACCGAATTCGCGGCAGCGGGACGGGCGTGAGCGGGTGTTGCGGGTCGCCCGAGCAACAGATTTCGGAACCTACCATGGTGCGGTCGAGCGGATTGCAACCGAAAGCGGGCCGCTGGACACAAGTTTGTGCAGCGCGGTCAGCCTTGCGAGATGGATCTGCGCGCGAAGTCTCGATCTGCGCCTTGTAATGGGAGATGAATCTCGACGAGCATTCGATCGCATTGGAACGCTCATGCGACGCACTTTCATTGCCGCGCTCGTGGTCGTCGGCGCGCTGCAGCGTGGCCGCGCGCGCAGGGCGTCGTGACCCCGCGATTCCCACTCACCAATCGGGCTTGTCCTTGCAACGCGGCCTGACGACCGGAGCGTTCTTCGACGTGGTCGGGCGCCGCAGCGCGGCGTTCGGGTATGAAGGACGTCTCGGTCGAAGTCTGGGTGTATCCAATGAAAGTGTTGGATCGATTGCAGTTCAGCTTCGCGCTCGAGGGCTACCCCCTCGCTGTGCCCGCAGTCCGAGCTGCAGCAGCACCATCGAGGTACGGCCCGAGGCCACGATCATCACGGCGTCGCATGCCGCCTTTACCGTGCGGCAGATCATGTTTGCGCCAATCGACGAGCCGGCGTTGATCATCCTCCTCGACATCGACACGACGCTCCCCATGACGGTCGTCGGATCGTTCAGACCGGCGCTTCGTCCGATGTGGCCTGCCGGTGCGGCGACGGCAAATGTGGGCTGGGACGCGACGGCGCAGGTGTACGAGCTATCAGAGGACAGCGGACACTTCGCCGGGATTGTCGGCGTGCCAGGCGCCATCGATCGCGCGGTGATGCCCTACCAGGAGGAACCGCGTGACGTCCCGCTCGAGTTCGCGATTCAGATCACTCCCGAAAAGGCGGCACGCGAGTTCATTCCGATCGTGGTCACGGCGGGCACGGCTGGCCGCGCGGCGGCACGCGCCGCTTACAGCCGCGTCCTCGGAACGATCCATGCGCTGTACGACGGTACCGGCAAGACACTACGCCCGGCTGCTCGATCGGACGGTCCGCCTGACCACGCCGGACGCGCGTCTCAATCGCGCCTTCGACTGGGCACGCATCGGCATGGACAAGGGAATGGCCACCAATCCCACGCTCGGCACTGGTCTGGTCGCTGGCTTCCGCACGTCGGGCAACAGCGAGCGGCCGGGGTTCGCGTGGTTCTTTGGTCGCGACGCACTCTGGACGGCGCTGGCGTTCACCGCTGCCGGCAACGACGCCGATGCGCGCACCGCGCTGGAGTTTCTTGCCAAGTACCAACGCGCTGACGGCAAGATCCCGCACGAGATTTCGCAGAGCGCCGGCTTCGTTCCCTGGTTTACCGACTTTCCGTACGCATGGGCGAGTGCCGATGCCACGCCGCTCTACGTGATCGCCCACGCCGACGCATGGCGCGCCGGCGCCGATCGCGCGTTCCTCGCGCGCCATTGGCCGTCAATTCAGAAGGCTTACCAGTTCTCCGCCGCGACTGACGCCGATCGAGATGGATTGATCGAAAACACCGGCGTGGGGCACGGCTGGGTCGAAGGTGGCGCGCTCTATCCTGCCGCATGAGGAGATCTACTTGCAAGGACTGTGGATCGAAGCATCGCGCAGCTTCGCCGCGATGGCCACCGAGATGGGCGACCGCACCGCCGGCGACGCCGCGAGTCAGGCAGCGGAACGAACGCGCGCTGCCGTCGAGAATACCTACTGGCTTCCTGAGCCTTTGCATTACGCGTTCGCCACCGTGCAGGCGCGAACCGGCAAACCGGTCGCGGAGCCAGGTCCCGCGCGCGAACGCCGGCAGCGCCGACTCGAGCAGCTCGCCGATCGTGATCGCAGACCGGCCGCATTGCGCGACCTGATCGACGAGGACACCGTGCTGCCGGCAGTGCCGATGTGGTGGCGCACGCTGGATCCGGCGCGCGCCGATCATGAACTCGATCGTCTCGGCAGCGCCGCGATGGCCACCGACTGGGGCCATCGGATCCTCTCCGACCGGAGCCTCCTCTACGATCCGCTGTCCTATCACTATGGGTCCGTATGGCCGCTGTTCACCGGCTGGGCCTCGGTCGCGGCGTATCGCTACGGCCGGCCGCACGTCGGTTATCAGGCCCTCCTGGCCAACGCGCTCCTGACGGAACAGGGCGCGCTCGGCTACGTCACGGAATTGTTGTCAGGAGACTTCAACGCGCCTTTCGGTCGTTCGTCGCACCACCAGATCTGGTCAGAGGCAATGGTCGTGTCGCCGATCATGCGAGGCATGCTCGGCATCGAGTCGCTCGACGGCGGCACGTCAGCTGCGCATCGCCCCGCAACTGCCACCCGATTGGGCGCGCGCCTCGGCGCGCGGCGTGCTGAGCGGCGGCAATCGTGTCGACGTCGACGTGTCGCGCACGCCGACGACGCTCACGATGCGGATCGTGCCGGCCTTGGGAGATCACCCAAACGGATCCGGCATGCCGGCGCTGCTCCTCGCTCCGGCGTTCCCGCTGGACGCGGTGATCGATCGCGTTCTGATCGACGGCAAGACGACGCGGCCGCGTCTCATGCGTGTGGGTGACGTGCAGTTCGCGGAGGTCGACGTCGCGCCGTCGGCGCGCGAGGTCGTTGCGGAGTTTCGCTACCGCGGCGGGACCGACGTGTACGAGCCGACGCCAACGCCTTATCCGGGATCGCGCAATCAAGGCATCAGGATTGTTCGCTCGCGTGCCGATGATGGCGCCCTGCGCCTACTCCTCGAAGGCCGCGCCGGGCGCACCTACGATCTGTTTCTCCGAACGCCACGTCGTCCCGGCAGCATGCGCGGTGCAACACTCGTGCGCGACCAGGGCTCGGATCCAGTCATCCGAGTCACGTTTGCTGGCGACGGTGACGGCTACACGCGACAGGAAGTCGTGCTGGAGCTCCGCTGAGTTCAGCGGCGAGGGTCGCTCGCGCGCTATCGTCCGGTCGCCGGTGCGGCGCCCTCGCGAATCGTGAGGACTTGCCCGCCCTTCACGTCGTTGACGGTGTCGATGATGCCGCTCGGCCATCGAACTTCGATGCGATCCGCGCTGCGACTCGCCCCGAGGCCGAAATGGAGCCGCACGTCGTTGTGTGAGTAATAACTCGCCTGGCTGAGCACCGCCTGAGCCTGCGTGCGTCCGCGCGTCGTGACCCTCACGATCGCGCCGACACCGTGCGGGTTCGTCTGCGCGCCTTGGAGCTGCACCGCGATCCAGCCATTCGCGCCTGTGTAGTCGTTGCGGAGCAGGGACGGCGGTTCGTTCATGTTCATGATGAGGACGTCGAGGTCCCCGTCGTTGTCGATGTCGCCAAACGCGGCTCCGCGGCTCGAGCGCGGAATCGTCACGCCGGGACCGCTGACCGCCGACACGTCGTCGAAGCGCTCGCCGTCCACGTTGTGAAAGACGATCCGCGGACCTCGGTGCGGGTACTGCGGCAGCACGCGTTCAACCTCGGGATAGACGTTACCAGTGACGTAGAAGATGTCGGGTCGCCCGTCGTTGTCGAGATCGGGCATCCCGGCGCCCCACTCGACGTGCCGGTTCTGAACGTTGAGGCGCGCGAGCGTCGCCACATCCTCGAAGAGTCCATCGCCGAGCCCGCGATATAGCGCCGGGATGTCGTCGGCAAAATGCGTCTTGAGGATGTCGAGACGCGCGTCGCTGTTGAAATCCCCAATCGCGAGGCCCATCCCTGCTTGCGCATTGCCCTGCTCGTTGTAGGCGGCGCCGCTTTCGAGCGCGATGTCAGTGAACGTGCCATCGTGGTTGTTGCGATACAGGATGGCGGCGGTGGAATCGGACGCGACGTAGAGATCCGGCCAGTTGTCGCCGGTGAAATCCGCGGCCGCGGCGGTCATCGGATAACGCCCGGTGACACGCGCGATGCCCGAGGCTGCGGACACATCCTGCGAACGTGCCGTCTCCGCGATTACGAAAGAGGAGGTTGGTGTCGGTCGGCAGCCCCTTCGGACCGCAGTTCACGGGCACGCCCTTCCACAGGCAGTTCGGTCCCTTCCCCGGCTCGGGCGCTGCGTCGAGATCGAAGCGCAGGTAGTTGGAGACGAACAAATCGAGACGGCCATCGCGGTCGTAGTCGATAAACGTGCAGCCGGAACCCCATCGCACGTCGCTGCCCACGCAGCCCTGCGGCCGCGGTCACATCCTGAAACTTCACGCCGCGGTCGTTGCGATACAGAACGTTGCGGCCGTAATACGTGATGAACAAATCGAGCCAGCCGTCGCGGTCGACGTCGCCGGCGCAGACGCCTGAAGCCCACCCCGTGCGCCGCAAACCAACTCGATCGGTGACGTCGATGAAGGTGCCATCGCGCTGGTTGCGATACATCCGATTCGACGGCGCCTCGCCCGAAGGGAACGACGCATCGCGCCGCTCGCCGTCGGCGAGTTGGGTGCCGCTGAGGACGAGCGCATCGAGCCAGCCGTCGCGGTCGTAGTCGACGAGCGCCACGCCGGCACCGTTGGTCTCGATGATGAACCGTTTCCGATCGACGCCGCCGTAGATCGACGGATGCGTCGAGCCCAGCGGCGACGGCGATATCCGTGAAGTGGACCGCCCACGTCTGCTCGGCTGCCAATTCGAACTCCGAGACCCCGCCGTCGACGCCGAACAGGAGCAACAGGCATGGCAGCGCCACGGAGAGCTCGCGCGGGTCGGCGATGGGCGACGTTGGATGCGTGCGTCGCGGGCGTCGCGCTCATCGCCCGGGCTGCCCTTGCAGCTTCTCCGCGATCGCAAACTCCTCCTTCGCCTCGGCGTGCCGTCCGAGCTGCTGCAGGAGCTGCGCCAGCAGGTAGTGCGCGGCGCGATTGTTCGGATCGTACTGAATGGCGCGCCGCAGCATCCCTTCGGCAGTCGCCGTCCGTTCGGTCTTCATGTAGGCGCGGCCGAGGAGGATGTACGGGCCGCTGTAGAACGGATTGATCCAGAGCGACCGTTGCAGCATCGTGATTGCCTCGTTCCACTTCGCTTCACGCACATACACGTCGCCAAGCTGATACCACGCCATCGCGTTCCCGGGATTCACGTCGAGCTCCTTACGCGTCCACTCGGCGCTTTCGTCGAGCCGACCACGGAAGAGCGCCATCTGGCCAAGCAAGAACTGGACGTGAGGCAATCGAGGATTCTTCTCGAGCGCACGTTTGAGCTCCACCGCTGCAGTCTCATCGAGGTTCAAACGAATCAGCATCTGTGCCGTGACGAGATGCGTTGCCGCGTGGTCCGGCGGCACGCCGAAGGTCACGGCGAGCGCCGGCCGCGCCGCATCGATCTTGCCGGTTTGCAGGTAGGCGAGACCGAGGTAGTAATTCAGCTCGATGTTGTCGCGCGCCCACGTTCGCGTCGCTTCGAGATAGGGCACGGCCTCGGCCAACCGACCCGTCGCATATAACGCGAGACCAAGCACTTGCTCGGTCTCCCGGCGCTCGACACTGCCGCTCTCGAGCTGCGAGACGACGGGCAAGAGCGTCTCGATCGCTTTCGTGTGCTCGTCGGCGTGGTACAACCCGAGCCCGCGTAGGTACACCACCACGGGCGCGGTGGCAGTCGAATCGCTTCAGCTGTTCTTGCGCCTCCTCTGTGCGACCCGTCTGAATCAGCTCGTGAAGCGAGGCCACGGCTGCCGCATCCGGGACGCGCGCCTGCGCTCCGCTCACGGCGCTGACAGTCACGAGTGTCTGAGCCACGAACGCAGTGGCGGCAATGAGCGCGCTACTCTTTCGACGCCTTCGTCGCATCGCCCTTTCCTTCGACCAGCGTCACGATCTTGCGGATGGGGACGTCCCGCCACACTTCTGCGCCGCCGTTCGGCCAGCGCACCTCGACCCGCTCGATGCGTGTCGCTCCGCCGAGCCCGGCGTGGATGCGCAGGTCGTTTTGCGAATAATAGCTGCCGCCACCACGCACCTCACGAACCAGCGTGGCACCACCAGCGACGATGCGGACGTGCGCGCCGATGGCGCTGCGATTGGACGTGGTGCCGACCAGCGCGAGCTCCGTCCACGACGCGCCAGTCGCGACATCGAGCCGGTACAGGTTCGGCGTGTCATGCACGTTGTTCACCACGACGTCGACATCGCCGTCGTTGTCGACATCGCCAAATGCGGCACCTCGGCCCGCCCGAGGCTCCGTCACCGGCGCACCGAGACGCTCGGTAATGTCCTCGAATCTGCCACTGTGCATGTTGCGATACACCACCTTACGCTGTTTGTAGCCCGCCTCGGTCCTCAGTTGTTCCACTTCGGGATAGACGTGGCCATTCACCAGAAAGAGGTCGAGCCACCCATCATGATCGAGATCGAGAAAACCGACACCCCAGCCAAGCCAGCGTGTGTTCGTGCCGATGCCGCTGGCGAAGGTGTGGTCCTCGCATAGTCCCGCGCCCGTATTCGGGTACAGCGTGGATGTGTCACCCGCGAAGTTGGTCTTGAAGATGTCGATCGTGCCGTTGCGATCGTAATCACCAAGCGCGAGCCCCATGCCGGCCTGCGGCTTGCCGTCCTGGCTGTAGGCGCAGCCAGCCTCGACGGCCACGTCTGTGAAGCTGCCGTCGCGGTTGTTGCGATAAAGCGTGCTCGGGTTCGAATCGTTCGCCACATAGAGATCGGTCCAACCATCGTCGTCGAAATCAAGTGTGCTGACGCCGAGGCCATACGTTCCCGTCGCTTTGGTGATCCCGGCTTGGTCCGAAACATCGGTGAAGGCGCCGCGGCCGCGGTTGCGGAACAGGACGTTCTTGCCTCCCGTGAGTCCGGGCGGGCCACAGGCCACGGCGACGCCTTTGTAACGGCACAGTCCCGACTCTGGCACCGGCGCGTTCTTCAGATCGAAGTCGATGTAGTTTGCGGCAAACACGTCGAGGAGGCCGTCCCGATCGTAGTCGACGAACGCGCAGCCCGCGCCCCAGCGTGTCTTGGTCACCAGGCCGGCGCTCGCGGTGACGTCTTCGAAGGTCCCATTGCCGCGATTGTGGAACAGACGGTTTTGGCCCCAGAAGGTCACGAAGAGATCAACGAAGCCGTCGTTGTCGTAGTCGCCCGCGCACGCGCCCTGTCCCCACCCGGTGAGCGCAAGCCCAGCCTTCACCGTGACATCTTCGAAGGTGCCGTCGCCGCGGTTGCGATACAGGTGACTCGTGGGCTCACTGCCCCGCAGGAAACCGTCGAGTGTCGTGCCGTTCACAAAGAACAGGTCCGCAAACCCGTCATTGTCGTAATCGAGCATCGCGACGCCGCAGCCCGTTGTTTCGAGCAGGTACTTGTTCGAGCGTTGTCCTCCATACGTCGTACCTGCGGTGAGGCCGGCCTCGCGCGCGACGTCAGTGAAGGAGAACCCAAGAGGGGCAGGCGCCTGACCAGCCGCGAGTGCAGTCAGCGCGAGAACAAGCAGCAGGCTCCGCAGCATCAGCGGGGATCCACGAAGCGCACGCGAGGCGCGAGCTTGCGCGCTTCGATCAGGTGCGTCTTGGCCGTGTCGCGGCGTCCCAATGCCGTGAGCGCCTTCGCCAGCTCATAATGCGCTTCGAAGTTGTCGGATGCGAGCGCGAGAGCGCGCTCGAACTGCGCGATCGCGCCGGCGATGTCGCCCTCCTTCATCTGCGCCCGTCCGACACCGACCGCGAACGTCGACGCCTGGACGTCAGCTTTCTTCTGATTCAGGCGGCTGGCTTCTTCGAATGCGGCTGCTGCAGCGGATCGCTCGCCGCGTTGCTGCAGCACCTGGCCCAGGCTCAGGTGGGCCTCAGCCGAGGTCGGCTGCAGCCGGATCGCCTCGCGAAATTCGTGGATGGCGCCGTCCTGATCGCCCAGTTGGCGCAAGACGGTGCCGAGCATGTAGTGCGCCTCGTCGTATCCGGGTCGTCGCGCGATCGCTTCTCGGAACGATGTCGCCGCTTCGGCCGGCCGGCCAGTCTGCCACAGCACCACGGCCAACGTGAACGGCGCATCCGAAAGCGTGGGGCTCAACTCGGACGCACGGCGCAGCGCGGCTTCGGCGCCTTTGAAGTCGTCGCGCTGTTTCAACGCAACGCCGTAGTTGTAATGGGCCTCAGCGTTTGACGGATCCTCCGCAATCAGAGCGCGCAACACTTCCACAGCTCCGTCCAGATCGCCGCGCTGCATCAGCGTTGTCCCGAGGTTCAAGCGGGCCGAATGGAACGCGGGGTCGGCCGCGACGAGCGCGCGGAACGTCTCCACCGCGGCGTCGCCATCCCCGCGCTGCAGAAGGGCGAGCCCAAGTGCATTACGCGCGTCGCGCGATGAGGGGGCGAGGGCGACCGCGCGTCGCAACTGTTCGACGGCTGCGGTGACGTCACCAGCCTCTTGCAGTGCGATCCCCAGTTGCAAGGCTGACACCGGAATCGAGTCGTTCAGCCGGACGGATTCTTCGAGCTGTTCGATCGCCGGGAGTAACTCGCCGCGTTTCTTCAGCGAGATTCCCAGGTAGTACCGCGCCTCGGCGTGATCCGGCTGCAGGCGCACGGCGGTTCGCAGCGATTCGACTGCGCGGTCGGCGTTACCGGCCCACCACAGCGTTGCTCCAAGGTGATAGAACGCATCGAAGAGCGCGGGATCGGCCTTCGTGGCCCGCTCGAACTCGGCAATCGCACGCGCGGTGTCGCCCTGCAAACCATAGACGAAGCCGAGCCGGTCGAGTGCGAGCGCGAAAGTGGGGTCTTGCCGGACCGCTTCTTCGTACGAGCGCCTGGCGGCGTCGAGCTCTCGCCGCGTTTCGTGCTGAAGTCCCGCGCGGTACTGCCGACGCGCGTCGTCGCGGGACGCGTCGGTTTGCGCCACCGACAGCACCGGCAGCGCAAGGATGAGTGCCGCCACGACTCCGGGCCGGATCATGGCGGAATTGTACGGCTCGACCGGCGTACGCGTCTACGAGCCTTGAACAGCTGAGCGTCGTTCAGAGGGTCGGCCGCCGTTTAACGTCGCGAGCTCGCGGTGCAGTGTGCAGCAGATTCACGCAGCGGGTGAGCGAATGGGCCGGACAAGCCCGCTTCCCCGAACCTCCACAAGAGTGGGTGCCGAACAGAAGGCGGCCGCTCACGATCGCCTTCGCGAACGGCCGGGCAACGGCCTCGTGACGCGCGGAAGAAAGGAGGATGATGACCACACTTGGACCTTCACAGCGTCTTTGCTGGCTACACTGACGCTTCCGAACCGGTGGAGCTTTCGGCCTCCGCCTAATGTGCAGGACACGCTGCTCGCGGCGGCGGTTCACCCTGCGGTTGACGTCCGTGCGCCGCTGGCGAGGGGAACCGCCGCTCGGGAAGGTCGCGCGAAACATGCGGTGAAGAGCTGTTGGCCCGGCCAATGGGGCGCGAGATGAAACCAGAGCCGGCGGACACTCCTGCAGACGCGCCCGGCGACTGTAAGCGGGTGCAATCGAATCGTACCAATGGTCGCGCTCGCCAAAGGGGTTCCTGCGAGGACCACGCGTCGGAAATGGCGAGCAGCAAGAGCGCGATGTTCTGCAGCTGCAGCCGGGACGCGTTTGCGCGAAAGCGATGACAGCTCAGCCGGTCCGCGTGGATGTCGCGTGCGTCGTCGCAGCCGATCGTCTGGTCGGAGACCTGGGACTCACGAGCGCCCGATGGCAGATGTTGGGGGCTGTGGCGTTGTCGGATCGTCCCCGAACGGCACCACAGCTGGCAGCCCGCATGGGCATGACGCGCCCGCGCATCATCAGCCAGGAGGCGAACGTGTGCCGCAGGTCGTGCCACGTGAAATCCTGAATGTCCGCGATCTCGAGGGCCGCGTGGAAGCCGTTCTTTATGTCCATGACCGGTTCGCCCACCCACCCGAGAGCGGAACCAGCCGCGACGTCCTCAGGCGCCGCCTCGTCGTCTGCTTTCACCGCGATGAGGCGACCGCACTCCTCATCGCCGTGTGGACGCATACCGACGGCTACGCCAAGCGGATGCCAGATGGCGCTGAGCTCGCCGAAGAGGGCTGACTGCTCACGGCCGCCGAGCCCGAGGCGTGGTGACAGTTGCAGGCACACAACGAGATCTGAAGTTGGGAGCACCGGCTGCGCGGCCGAGGTGCCTGTGGAGACCAGTGCCATCGCGCACACCAGAATCGCAACGGCTAAACGTCCCTGCATTGCATCCTCCCGGTGCTCGATCGGGAGTGCGCTGTTGATGCATGCAGGGTAGGAATCGGTAGGCGGATGAGTCTTTAGGCCCCCATCATGGGCGCCGCTCAATTGTTTTGAATTTCGACCGGCGTGTGCCGAGTCCTGCCGTAGACGACCTGAGGGGATTATCAATACGGATTCGGCAACTGCCGATGAGTGTCTCTAATTCGCTCCGCCGTCGGCCGTTCAATCGGCAAGCTGTCGCAGAGGAAATTGGGGAGGTCCAGAAACGAATAACCCCGCCGGGGGCCGGTCGGCAAGTGCAGCGGGGAGGAATTGCATGGAAGTTTAGGGCGCGGGCACCATCACGTCAGGCGCAGCTGCGCCCTTGTGACGATCGAGGCGCGATCCCTTACCCTGAGAGTCGGAAGGAACTGAACGATGCCTCTGCTCGATTGGTCGCAATGCCCGGCGGTCGAGAGCATCCCGGGCAAAGTCAGCGGGGCCTGGGTGCTTCGCAACACCCGAATGCCCGTCGCCACGATTTTCGAGAACCTCGAGGCGGGGGCCAATATCGACGACATCATGGCGTGGTACGACGGGCTGGACCGCGACCAGGTGAAGGCCGTCATCGAATTCGCGGCGCGCAGCCTCGACACGCCAGTGTCCAGCCGTTGAATGCGCGCGCTGTTCGATCAGGCCACTAGGTTCCCGATTCGCGAGTTTCTCATCGGCCATGACGTGCGCACGGCCGCGCAGAGCACTGGGACAGGCTGGCGAACGGCGATCGGCTGACTGCGGCCGAGCTCGCGGGCTTCGAGGTCTTCCTTACCACCGACAAGAACCTGCGACATCAGCAGAACATGGCCGGCCGGACCATTGCGGTCGTCGTCATCGGCGTTCAGCAATGGCCAGCCCTGCAACCGCACGTCTCGCTCGTGGTGGCCGCCGTCAGCGCCGCGATACCTGGCAGCTTCACCGAGGTGGAGATTCCGGTCGATTGACCCCCTTTCGACCCTCCGGCATTTAGCCGGATTCCTCGTTGCCTTTTTCTTGCCTGCCGCGAGCATCCAAAGGCGGCTTACCCTCGGAGGGTTGCTGGCCGTCCCGCCGTAGCTTTGCGAAGGCGGATTCGAGTCCAGCCCGAGGAGCCACGTCCGTAACGCCAATAAAATCAGACACTTGTGACGACATCTCTTGGGCGATCGTCTAAGTAGCCGCGTCTCAATACGTTGCGGCGAACAGACCGCACTGGACGATGTCCGCAACTGGAGGTCCCTTCCGGCGTCTCCTGCCCGAAGCCAAGACAGAGTGGCGGCGACCTCCCCGAGATCGCTCTCGGCTGCAATCGCTCGTGCCGAAGCCGCGCGTGACGCCCGAGCAGTAAACGCCGCCGTACCTTGGCTCGTCTAACGCCTTCATGCGCGGTCTTAAATTCGCCATCCGCACGCTTTTCACAACTCCCTTCATTAGGGCCATCGGCATCGTCTCGCTCGCAGGAGTTGTGTTGCCCATGAGCCGGCATCTGTCACTCACAGTCGTATTCGCGTCCCTGGTTGGCGTCGCGCCTCCACAGGTCACGCAGCCCGACTTCCGCCTGCAGGTCGTTCCGGCAATTGTGTACAGCGTCAACGATCCAGGAGGTGCGAGAACGTCATCGTTCGTGTTCAATCTCGCGGTGATCTGTAAGGAGGATTGCGCGCTCACTCCGATATCCGCCCAGGTGGAACTATCCAGCGACGGATTTATCGTCGAGCGGCAGGATTGGACGACGGCAATGCTGGCGAAGATCAAACAGGTCAGCTACCGGATCGAACCGAACACCCCGCTCGCATCGCCCACGCGTGCGTTCACGCTGCCCGAAGCATTTGACCTTCGCTTCTACTATCGCCGTCCCCAAGCGCTGACGATCGACTCAGCAACTGTTCGGCTAATAGTCGCAGATGTGAAGGGCCGTCGGGCCGAACAGACGTCGAGAATTCCGATTCGGACCTACCAACAACAGACATCGCTCAGCTTACCCTTTCGAGGCAAGGGCGTTGTTGGGCAGGACTGGATCACGAACGGCGGCCACGGCGGCTTTTGGAACGCCTTTGCCATCGACATGCGCGGCTTGGATTCGAACTATGCCGAGCAGCTGAACGATGCCAACGAGAATGCGTCGAAAGCTGGCTGGGGCCGCGAGATCCTCGCGCCCGCGGCCGGGACGGTCGTCTACGCCCGCAATGACGTGCCTACCAACCCGCATCCGGGAAAGCAGCCCGACTTCAATACTTGGTACCTGCCACTACACGACCCGGTTATGGCGTATGCCGGGAATTGCGTGATTATCGACCATGGCAACGCCGAATACAGCGTGATGATGCACATGCAGCCAAGCTCTGTCACCGTCAGAGCAGGCGACCGGGTTGTCACTGGCCAAGTGATTGGCAAGTTAGGGAACTCGGGAGACTCGTTCGGACCACATTTGCACTATCAACTTCAGGCAGGCCCGCGCCTCTTTCAGGACCAGCCGCTGCCGTTCAGCTTTCAAAATATCGATGGTCCACTCTTCCGAGGCAGGCTCTTCGACGCAAAATAGATTGGCCTGGTGGATTGGCGGCTCGCAGTCGATTCTCTTCCAGATGTACGAATAGCTGGCAGACATCGCGCCCACATCGCCCGGAGTGCGCCGCCAATGGGGATTCGAACGGGCTTCACGCGGCCTCCCGAACAAGCCAGTTGCGGACATCGTCCAGTGCGGCGAGCCAAAATCCGGTTGAGCTTGGCTGGGTGTCAGGGACGATTTCCGCAACTGGTTGCGACTGGGCCTGGAGGCCCGCGAAAGGGAATGAAAATCGAGGCGTGAACATTCCGTCGGGTTTTGCTAACTGAAAATCCGCCTCACGGTTCCTCGGTCCCGACCAACGCTAATCTGCTTCTGCGAACGCAGTACCGAACATCGGCAGGCCGCTCTGCGACTCAGACTCTGTGGCTTCGTCCTGCAGTACATCCCAATGCTCCGCCAGGAGACCGCCTTCCATTCGCACGATATCTGCGGCAATCCATGCGCGAGGGCGGCCGTGTCCGCTGAAGCGTCCGTGTAGCATGACCCAGTTGCCGTCCACCACGATCCGCGCATTCTCATATCGCAACTTACTCGGAGCGTTGCGCAGGAGATTGAACAGCCCTTCTCGCCCTGGAGGTATGTGAGCGCTGTGCTGGATATAGTTCTCTGACCAGAACCGCGCTGCCGTCGCGTAGTCACGCTGGTTGAAAAGAAGATCGAACGCCTCCAGTACCAACGCTTTGGTTTCTTCGGCGGACTTCATGTCCTTGGCCTCCTCGTGATCGTGTCCGGGAATGTTCGATTCATCCGTCCAGGCGAACGCTTTGCAAGTGGGCGAGCCGTAGATGGTCGCCATCAGCTACATACACAGCGAGAAGTAGAGCGTGCGAACGTGTATCCTTACCGGCCCTAGAAGTCACCGTCCAAGCCGTCGCCGTTAGTAGCGCCGTGGGTCCGTAGACTCGAACCTTCACGTCGTCAAGCTCAACGGACTTGAACATCAACCCGCCGTCGCGGAGGTCATGCAGCACTTCATGCTTCGACAATGAGGAGCCGTCAGGACGCACAAGCATGTAGTCGTCGGCGTAGATGCTCGACAGCGCTTCCAGGTCCCGCGACAGCAGCGCCCCGTTGAACCTCTGCGTGTGCGTACGAATCACGTCGTCTGCCGTCATTTCCGGCCGTTAGCACTGCGACGATGCGCCGGAGACGTTGGCGCGATGAAGCTCACTCGCACGCTTCCTCAACTCACTCAGGTGTTGTGAACATGGCGTGGCCGCTCGCCGTGTCAGCCGCCCCGACTTCCTCCTGCATCACGTCCCAGTGTTCGACCACTTTGCCACCCTTGACGCGGAAGATGTCGACCGCGACCATCGGCTTGGGCCCCCAGCCGGTATACCGGCCATGAACCATGACCAGATCGCCATCCGCGACGGCCATGCCCGGTTCATAGCTGAGTGCAGTCAGCGTCGGAATCATCTTCGCAATGGCCAACGGGCCATCCGGGATGACCGGGTTGTGCTGCGTGTAGCTCGCGGCGAAATACTGTTCGACGACCGTCGGATCGCGGTCGATGAAGGCTCTCTTGAGTACTTCGAGCACAATTTCTTTGTTGGACTTGTTCATAGTGCCTCAGCGACGAAGCCGCTCGATCTCTGCGCGGGCGGCGCTCACGAGCTCCTCATTGGTCTGTGCGTGTCCCCACAAACCCCAGCCACCCTGCACCGCTTCCATCAACAGCACCCACGTGCGCGTCTTCAGCTCTGGATCGCTGGCGGCCGTCGCGATGAGGTCGGTCATCTTGTCGATCAGGGCGATTTGCTTGTCGCGGTCGAGCGCGCCGGCGTTCGTCAGCACCTGAACGCGGACGTAGTTGGCGTCGCCGCCCACGTTGGAGATTGCGGCCGACGGCATCTCGTGGACGAAGGCGGCGGTGTTCTTCCGGAGCATGGGAATATCCGGAACCTGCTCGACCGATTTCACGAGGGCGGCAGCATCGCTTGCGAGTTTCTTGACGTCAGAAAACGTCCCGGCGGCTGCGTAGATATCGATCATCGGCATGACAGACGATGTCCTTGGGTGAGGCGTCAGTAGACCGCCGATTCGTTGGTGACCGAGAGAAACGCGGCTGCCTGACGCGCGAACGACTCGTGATACTGGAACAGCGACCCGTGTCCGGCGTCCGGGTACGTCAGCAGGACGGCGTTGGGCAGGTTCTCGACGAGGTGGTACGAGTTGACAACCGGGATCATCTCGTCGTGCACGCCGTTCACGACGAGCGTCGGATGTCGGATGGTTCGCAGTTCCGCGAAACGCTGGCCGATGACGCGCTCCCAGTCACGGAAGGCCGCCATCTGTGCATTGGCGACCGCAGGTCCCGAGACTCCGTCGAGGTCCTCCGTCCGCTCGGCCAGTCCCGCGACGCACAAGGCTCCAGCCGCCTGGCCGTTCGGCGTTAGTGTGAAGAAGATCTTTTGGAGAACGCCGTCCCCCGTATTCGAGGGATCCTGCAGGTGCGTCGCGAGCCTCGGCTTTTCGAGGTGCATGATGTCTTCGCCGCCCCGAGGGGCGGTGCCGACCAGGATCAACCGCCGACAGATCGCTGGGCGGTTGAGCACCATTTGCTGGGCGACCATTCCGCCCAGTGAGAATCCGAGTACGTCGCACGTCTCTACACCGAGACCATCGAGGAACGCGGCGACATGCTTGGCCATGCCGTCGACGGTCGTCGGCACTGAGCCCGACGAACGTCCGATGCCGGCGTTGTCGAAGAGAATGAGCTCTCGCTCGCCGGCGAGGGCATCCGTGAGCGCAGAATCCCAGTTGTCGCGTGTGCCCGTGAAGTGTTGGAGGAGAAGCAGCGGGAGCCCGGAGCTGCTGCCGAACCGACGGTAGGCGTAGCGTTCGCCGCCCTTCACCTCGAGAAACTGTGTGCGCGCTCTGCTAGAGACGTGCGTACGTGATGACACGACAATGCCTCCGCGAAACCACCTTGAGAGCCGTGCTCGACCTACGGCTTCGCTGCGTGCGCAGAACTCCACAGCGCCCATCCGGGATTGACCCGGTTTGGATACAGTTTCAGCATCTGCTCGTAAAGCTGTTGCCCGCTCGACGTCGTCGCCACGAGCCGGTCGAAGTCTCGAATGTACTGCCGCGTCTCTTCAATAACCTCTGGCCTGTCGTCGTTCTCGGGCCGCTTATGTGACGCGACAACGGCGCGTGGGTGAAGTGCCTCGATTTTGTCGAGGGCGGCAAGCCACTCCTGCCGCTTCGCCACATCCGACTCGACGAGATAGAGGTGAACGTCGTTATCGCCGCGTCACCGGCAACCACGAGTCCGAGCGAAGGGACATGCAAGCACGTGGTGTGATCCGTGTCGGTATGACCGAGTTCAACAGCGATGAGATCGTGCCCTTCAAGATCGATCACGTTTCCGCTGAGCTCCTCTGCCATCACCAGTTTCTCGGGAATCTGACCCGGGAATCCGGCCCCCCACGCGGCGAGACCCTGTGGCGACGCATTCCCTTGCATCACTTTGATGGTGTTCGGCGTCGCCACGACTCTAGCGTGTGGAAATCGCTCGAGGACGGTACCAACCCCGAACCAGTGATCGCCGTGACCATGTGTGATGTAGATGGTCGTCAGATTCTTGTGCTTGGACGCGACCCAATCTGCCAGGGCGGTAGCCTGCTTGACGGTCATGAACGCATCCACGAGGACGGCGTCACGCGTGCCGTAGATGAGCGTGGACGCCATCGCCTGGAAAAACGTCTCGTGTACCCCTTCAGGCCTTTGCGCTTGAGCGATCGGTATGCCCGGCGTCACGAACACTTCCCATTTCAGAGGCTCCGACTGCGAGCTTGTCGACTCGTTCTTGACCACCTTGCTCATAGGATCTAACGCTAGAAAACTCGCGTATCGGGCTCAAGGACGAATATGCTGCGAATCCGGCCTTCGCATCAGACGCACTCCCGCCGGAATACAATCCGACCATGCATCGGGTGGGCTTTCTGCTCGTCGGCGATTTTCAGATCATGAGCTGCGCGGCCGTGGCGGCATTCGACGTTGCCAACATCTTCGCCGGGAGACGGTTTTACGAGGTTCGAACGATCTCGGAGCGGGGCGGTCTCGCGCGCAGTTCCGTCGGCGTTGCGATCGAAACAGCGCGACTATCAGGATCGTACGACACCTTGCTGGTCGCCGGCCCAACGGCGATCGCGCCCTCGAGCCAACGGGTCCTCACCTACCTCCGCCGCGAAGCTACGAAATCGCGTCGGGTCGCGTCAATCTGCACAGGGGCATTCGTTCTGGCGGAAGCAGGAATCCTGGATGGCCGCCGAGCCACAACACATTGGCTCTACACAAGAGAGTTGCAGGACCGATATCCGAACGTGCGCGTGGTGGAGGACCGCATTTTCACGCACGATGGTCGAGTCTGGACATCGGCCGGGATGACGGCGGGCATAGACCTCGCGCTTGCGTTGGTTGAGTCCGACCTTGGTGTCGATATCGCGAGGCAGGTGGCGAAAGGGCTGGTCATGTATCTCCGACGCGGCGGAGCGCAGGGGCAGGAATCAGCACTGCTTTCTATGGCCGCGCAATCCGATCGAATCCAGACAGCCCTCTCCTATGCGCGACAGAACCTTCGTTCCGAACTCTCTGTGGAGGAGCTCGCTGCAGCCGCGCATCTGAGCGTTCGTCAGTTCTCGCGCGCGTTCCGACAGGAGACGGGTCAGTCTCCCGCCAAGGCTGTGGAGGCGCTGCGTGCAGAAGTCGCTCGCGTGATGCTCGAAGAAGGCTCCCACTCTGCCGAGGAGTTGGCGAACGCGACCGGCTTCGGCAACCGGGAGCGGATGCGTCGTGCATTTGTTCGCGTGTTCGGACGGCCGCCACAAGAGCTCCGACGCGACGGTCGCGACGACCTGCGCGCGCCGGACGTCGTCCCCCAACGAGCGAGGCGAGAACCTCCCCGCAGCGTACGGATGCTGCGCAGCTCAAGCCGAGGTCATTGAGCGCGCGGCAGAGACCAGTTCGCATTAGACGTCTGCTGCCAGCGCGTCGAATGCTCAGAAGTTCGATAGTGAAATCACCCTGTGCTGCAAGTTGTTGAAAACACGAGGCAAAAATCGTGGCTGGGTGTCTGGGATTCGAACTATGCCGCGCGCCGGAGGTGATCGATTCGCCGAAGCCAGCTTGTCAGTTGGTTCCAACTCGCGAAAGTTTGGCTCACCAATCCTCGCTGCGCTCGGCTTGGTTTCGCCCCGAACGCTTCAGGCACGCCGCGATTCGCTGCGCTCGTCGCGAGCGGGTACGATTCCTTTCGGGCTCACCAAAACACCAGTAAGATCGGGCTGGTTTCGCAGTACCCATCTTTACCTCCCGGGCCGCGAGTCGCGCCGTTGGTCTAACGCTCCCCGCTCGGCTGGAGACGGACCGTCATGAGGTGACACATGCGACTGCTCACATCAATCGCCTGGATGATCGTGGGTTTGGGATTGTTGCTCACTGCCGACGCGAGCGGCCAGGGCGGCGGCCGAGGTTTCATGGACGTCTGGTCACCGATGCCGGTCAAGCCAAACCCCTTCATCCCCCCGAACACAGCGCACACCAGGCTCTTCGATCTGCTCGCAAAACATAAAGGACAGCAGAACTGGGCGGAGATCGTCGTCCACGATCACTTGTTCCACGGCGAGTACATCTCGATGGCCGCTGGCGCGAAGACGCCGCGGCGATTCCATCAGGACCATCGCATCTGGTGGGTCGTGCAGGATGGACAGATTCGATTCACCATTGAGGGACAAGAGCCCTTCATCGCGTCAAAGGGCTTCCTCGTGCAGGTGCCAAAACGTCTCGTCTATCAGCTCGAAACGGTTGGCGATCGGCCATCCCTGCGCTTCGAGATGACCAACCCGCACGCCCACACGATGTATCCCGCGGATGAGACGCCGGCGCCGGTGCCTGGCGTGAACTACGAGCGAGCGCGCGTGGCGGCCGCAAAAGGGTCGTACGATGACGCGAACGTGCCGTACATCGATTACAACCTCACGATCGCGGGAAAGCAGAAGCCCAAACGAAATCCGAATCAGTTCATCGGCGACCCGCACGATGGCGGCTACGTCAACGTTGGCATCGTGAACATTCTCAGGGGCGATCCCAACACACAACCGCCACCGCAGCCGGGCGATCGAGGCCACTATCACCTCACAGGGCCGGAAGCGTGGTTTGTTCTCGAAGGACAGAACGATTTTCTCATCGGCGATCTGCCGGTCTTCGTGGCCAATCAGGGCGATGTCGTCTATGCGCCGGCGCAAACCTGGCATCGTCCTCGCCACAGGGGGAACGGCATGGCGACGAGGCTCGCGATCGTCGGATATGCCGATTCGCATGTGTACAGCGCCGAAGGAGAATCTCGTCGGTAAGGAGGTTCCATGCGGCACTACCACATGTCCGTGTTGTTGATTGCCATCGTCATCGCTGCGCGGTCCGTTGATACGAACGGGCGGGGCGAGCCGGCGGAACGGTCGATGTCGCGACGCTGCCATACAAGCTGATCGAGTTCCCGACACCTGCAACGAGCGCCGCTGGTTTTCCGGCGCCCTGGAACTTGATTCAGGTATCCGCCGTGGCGATTTCAGCCAAAGGCAATGTGCTCGTGCTTCATCGCGGCGCGCATCCGATTCTGGAATTCGATCCGAGCGGCAGGTTCATCCGCTCGTGGGGCGACGGGTTGTTCAGTGAAGGAAAGGTCGCAGCCATTCCGCAATCCAACTGGGCGCCGGACCGGTCGCGCTACTCGGCAGTGTATGGCCCTCCCGGATGCACGTCGTGCGGCGCTCATTCGATTCGCGTCGATCCTCAGGGCAACATCTGGGTGGTCGACGCAGCCGGACACGTGATCTACAAACTGAATCAGGATGGGAAGGAGATCATGCGGCTCGGCCGGAAAGGGGTAGCCGGCACGAGCTCCGACACGTTCACTCTGCCGACCGACGTCGCCTTCGCGCCGAATGGCGACATCTACGTCAGCGACGGCTACGGCAGCGCGCGAGTCGTGAAATTCTCACGCGACGGCACGTATCTGCTGCAGTGGGGGAAGCGGGGAAATGGCCCTGGCGAATTCATGCTGCCACACAACGTCGTCGTTGATGCGCAAGGACGGGTGTACGTGACCGATCGCGACAACCAGCGGATCGAAGTCTTCGACGCCAACGGGAAATACTTGACCGAGTGGAAGGAAACCGGCGGCGTATCGGGCATGGTGATCACGAACGATGGCAACCTCGTGGCCGGCGCCGTCTTGCGCGATTTGAATGGCAAAGTGATCGGCAGATTTCCCGACGCGCAAGCGGCGCACGGTGCGGCGGTTGACAATGCAGGGAGTGTGTATCTCGCGCAACTGAGCGGGATTGTACAGAAGTATGTAAAACAGTGACGTGTCCCGTGCGTTGGCGGATGGATGGATCAATTCAGGGAGCACCTTATGGTTACTCGCCGTGAGTTTATCGGTGCCGTCGCTGGTCTCGCGATCGCTCCACGCGCGTTTGCGCTACCGACGGACACGTTCCGGTGGGCGATCGGCAGCCACATGTTCTCGCCGCTGAAGCCGCATCCGGAGACCGGCATCAAGATGGCGGCGCGGTTCGGGTTCCACGGGATCGAACCGTGGGCGAACGAGCTGCAGAACTATCTGAATCAGCCGCCCGACGTATTCAAGAAGGTGCTCGATGAGGCGGGCATCGGCATCGCATCGATTGCCAGCGGAGGGGAGTACTTCGATACGACGCGGCTGCAAACGACGATAGCGAACAACGCGGCACATGCGAAGTTTGCGTCCTACTTCGGCGTCACCGCGCTCAAGGCGAATCTCAGTCGTCGTCTGGGTCCAGAGAACCTCAGTCCAGCCAACGCGAAAATCCTGGCAGCGAATCTGAACGACGTCGGCAAGCGGACCTTGGAGCACGGCGTCAAATTCGCCTTCCATCCGCACGCGTGGACGATTGCCGAGCGCGGCAGTGAAGTCGAGATGATCCTCGAGATGACAGACCCGAAGCTCGTCTTCGTCACGCTCGATACGTGCCACGCATCGGTCGGTGGGTTCGATCCAGTGAAGTTCCTGCGCGATCACTATTCGCGCGTCGCGCATCTCCACTTCAAGGATACGCTGCCTGTCTGGAGCGCAGGGAAGGGATGGAAGGGCCCGGCCCCAAGCAAAGAAGAGGAAGCGGCCATGGCGAAAAAGCTGGGGCTTCCGCCGACGCCCGATCCTATCTACCAGCGTCTCGGCACGGGCGGCGTCGATTTTCCGGCGCTGATTCGCATTTTGCGCGAGCGCGACTATGCCGGGTGGATCAGCCTCGATTTCAATTACGCGGACATGCTTCCCGGCGTGACGATTGAGCTGGACATGGCGGCGCACCGGAAGTATCTGATCGAGACCCTGCGGGCCACTTTGAGAACGTAACTGCACGACGTCGCGGTGCCCGTCGTGCCAGAAATTACCTGGGGCCGACGGTCACTGACGTGAACGTGATGCGGTACAAGCCCACTTGCTCGCCGCCCTCACCCTTGACGGTCCGGCGGAGTGCCGTCCTTATGACGCCGCTCCTCGCGGGCGTCCTCGAGCTCCGGTTCGTACAGAATAAGCCCGCGGGCATCCACACGCGGCGGACCTGAAGGCGCTGGGCCGGTGCCCACATCGGCTCCGCGCAGGGCATCCAGGGTCTGCGCGAACTCGCTCGCGTTCTCGCTCATACGTCCGGCGAACGGCTCTTCGAATCCCGCGACAAACACGGGGAGTTTCCACTCGTACACCGGTACGGCGAATCCCCACGCGCGCGCGTGGTGTGTGTATTTGCTGGCGGTGACGTGCGCCGAGAGAAAGAGCCGGTGCGACGCGAGCACCCGGAACCAACCCTGTGCTGTGACCATGACTCCTGCTGGTGGCTTCGGAAAGTTCGGTCCGCCGGTGTCGACGCGGTACCTCCAGACCGCGCGGCCCGAGATGATGCCCTCGAGTCCGAATCGGATGTCGACGTTGCCCTGCGAGTCGAAGAACTCCACGCGCACGTCGACGTTGTGCGTGAGCGGGTTCATGAGATTGAGGAACGTCGAAGCGCTTTCGCGCGAGCGCTCGGCGAAAGGGATGTCGGGCGCGTCCTCCTGATAGTGGAGGAACTCCCAATGCGGGCAGACCCAGCGGTAGTTCCAGTCGGACATGGCTTATCTCCTGCCTCGGGACCGACGATGCTGTCGCGCCGCTGGGCTTTCCCCTTCATGGGCGGGCTAGACGCAGAGCAGCCGTTGACGTTGGGCGGCTAAAACGATTTTCGCGCCCACAGCCCAGCCATGATCTCCTGAGAAGGAAGGCGTGTGTCTGTCCGTTGATCACGCCGACAGCGGCGATATCGCCCTTGTTGTTGATGGCGCGCGCCTCGGTGAGAATGACCGAACTGCGCAGCGGATCGCAGGAGTGAATACGGTTGTTAAGGTCGTGATGACCGAACATATAGCCCCACACGACCGCCCTCGATCCCACCGAATCGTAGCTCCAGCCCACGACGTCGCTATCGTCGTTGACGCCGTGAGCGGCGCTGTAGTCGGCCGAAACCGATGCAGGCCTGCCGGGCGGATCCGGAAGAACGTCACCGTACGCCCCGTGGGCGCGGAACGCCACACTGACGTTAGAGAGGAAGTTCGGGGTCAAATATCGCGAGCCTACGCCGGCAATCTCGCCTGAATTGTTGATCTCGTAGCCGATGGTCATTTGGCCGGTGGAGCCGGGCCCTATTCGTGTCGGCGAGCCGCTTGAAGTGGCGATGAACACCCTAAACGCGCCACCGTCGGCGTATCCGGTGACTTGGCCGGAGTCGTTGATTGCGGTCGCCTCACTGTGCGCGCTTTCGCCAAACGCACGCGTGCCCAAATCGACAAGGCCGCCGCCATTCGTCCATAGGAAGGCATGCCACGTCCGGGTCGCCATGCTCGTGCCGACCACTCGTCCAAAGGCGTCGATGTCTTCGGCGTGACTGAATTCGCCGCCGCCTGGGAGGTCGCCCAGATCGCGCATTCCCTGGCCCGCGCCCGGGGTGTAGAGGAACGCGTCCGGGCGTTGTTCCAGGTCACACTCCAGCCGACGATCTGCCCCGCATCGTTGATGCCGTTGGCGCGGCTAGACACCGCACCGCCTGGCAGATCGCCGACCTCGCGCATCCCGCCTGCCGCGTCCCAGACGAAGGCGCGGTCGCCGTTCGGGCCCGTGCTAAACCCGACAATCTGGCGAGACTCGTTGATGTCTGTTGACTCACTGTTGGTGTCGCCGGGGAGCGCGCCGAGATCGGTGAGCGCATATGGCCTCGGCGAGAAGACGCAAGCGACCATCAGCAGGGCCAACGCGACGATGGCGAAGCCCCTCCCGGCGATGTTTGACCGCATAGCGATCCCCATCCTGGCTAGATTTGATGATCCTCGACCGGTCGCATCCTACACCAACAGCTCCGCTCACCATCAACGACGCTTGATCAGGCGACGATCGGAGGTCGTCTACTCGTTCCGCGCCGCGGTCAATACTGCGATCGAGCCTCTTGAAGCAGCGCGTATCGCTGCTATCCTCTGAACCGCGGCGGTACCGCGTCGAGGTCATGACGCACACGTGGAAAACCGTGGCGCCACACGTCAGGGCTTTGTCTTCCCGAGGAGTTAAGGCATTCAATTCGCCATCGCCCAATCGTCTCCACAGCTCGCAACAGGACCGGCGCGCCGGCCATCGCACACGCGGCCCACGCGCTCGCCGTAGTCGCGGTCATTGTATTCGCACACCTCTTGGGATGCGCGACCACAAACTCAGCTACAACCGCAGAACCCGGCTGTTGCCCAAGAAGTCCTGTCACCGTTGCGGGCCGTTAGAGCGACCGACGCAACATTGCGAGCTCGTGTCAGTTCATATGTTGGACTGAGCATCGAGCCTGGAGGAAGCGTGCGCATAGCACTCGCGGATCCCAGTGAAACTGCGACAGCAATAAATATTGCGGAGGACGTTTGGCGATCCGTCCTACCGCAGGGCTCAAGATCGGGAATTCCGGAAATCAGTGTCGTTGAGACCGTAGCGGGACCCGCCGAGTTACGCGATCCGATGACGAAGATGCGCAACGTGCTGACGCTGCCCGGCGTGGTCTTTCTCTCCCTTGACAAAGTGTGTGGATGTATTGCGGTAGGAATCGCCACACCGACAGTCGAGGCAGAGGTTGCAGATTTTTCGCAGAAGCAAGGTATTCGGGTGGGCCTCGTGAAGACAACTCCGTCTGGTTGAGTGGTCCAAACGGCCGAATTTAGCTGGCGACTCCGGCCAACAGATGGGCGGTGTGCGTATCCACAAACTCGATGGTGACTGTCTGTACCTCTGGGTTGCCGGTTTGGTCGCTCAACAACAAGTTGACGTACGGTTTTCTGACTGCCTCGCACTGCACCTACGGCCTACAGGGCGGGGTGGTAAGGGCGAGAGCGTTCTATGAGCCAGACTGGCGTGCGATCGCGCAGCCAGAAGGCAGGCTGTTTGGCAACCCCGGAATCGGCCACGAAGCCATCAATACGGAGCTGGTCGATAACACTGTCCTCGAACTCTGTCCGGACGGACATCGCTGTCGCCTCAGCGATGCGGCGTTCATTGACTACGACCAGATTCTTTCGGTATCAACGGACGGATTGCGCGACCGAACACCACCTGCGCGGAACCAGGCGTGGCTTGCGGAATCGAGATGGATCAGATCACCGATGACATTCGGATAGCGTCAGGCATATCAGGGCTGCCGATTGGGACAACGGCTGACAAAGTAGGATCCACCAGTGGCTGGACGAGTAGCTGATCGTCGACGACTGCAGACATATCCCCCTCGAGAGAAAGAACATCACGCTGCTTTGTCAAGTCGTCGTGAGAGGCGTTTCGCGGCCGGGGGACAGCAGGATCACCGTATTCGTGTCCCGCTTCGACACGGGCGCCGGCGAATTTGCTGGAATAAATTGGGGCAGTGCCACCACTCCCAACGGTGACGAATTTCTGATCTCTTCCCCGATCTCGGGAATCGAATCAGAGCTCGGTGGCTTCGTCTACAACCAACTGGGCCTGACGGGCGCATTCTTGGACAGCGGTCGTTTCTATACGAGCGATTTGAGGGACGTCATTGACGTCGTTGTCGAGCGAGACGTCGTCCCATCCGACGTAGTGCAGTTCGTGCTGAAAGCGGGCAGCGGAATCTCGCAAGACAAAGAACTCGTTTTGGTAGAGGGTCCGACTGTTGGAACGGGTCGTTTTACGCTGGTCCCACCCGCAATCAAACGGTCAGCTCCTACGGTCTGTCTCTCTCCCAACTCGTGAACGGGCATATCGAGTTCAAAAAAGGATCGGGCAACTCTGCCGTGGAGGTCTCGCGCGTTCCAATCGGCTCGCTCGCAGGTGGTACCCGTCTCACCTTTACCTGGCTCAACGACTAGTGTTCTCACTTTGGCCTTGCAGTTTGCCCGTGGCGGTGATGTATTATCGGCCACCAATCTTCGGCGACGGCGTTCGAAGTGGAAGTCCCCGTCGGCCTCGACGTCGGTCACGGCGACCGCCAGCATCTTCTTGTGGACGTCAATTCCCGCAATCCGGTCCGGCATCAGGCTCTCCTTGGGAGAGCGGAGAGCGTGCCTCGTCGCATCAGTCAGGGTATCGGGCGATCGTTGGCGCCCCCCGCGGGACGCAACGACGCCCAATCATTCGTTCAATCACGCACGCCCCGGTCAAACGGTCGCTAGGCCTCAATGGCTCCACTGGCTGGGTCCGATCTCGCCGCTCCCGCCGGCGCTATGGTGGCCGCACTGTTTTTCATCGCGTTTCGCGGGCCGCAGGCCCATCCTAACCAGTTGCGGACATGGTCCAGTGCGGCGAGCCACTCCCTCGAACTTCGTTCTCAATCGTGGCTCTCAGCGCGAAGCGCGAAGGCGGGCCCGAGGCACCAGCTCCTCAACTCAGGATCAATGCGAAGGCTGGAAGCCGCGGAGGCGGACTCATCGACGTTGCAAAGACTGCCTCGTTGGGTGTCGGCACATGCGGCCGTATCTGCGTACTGATCGACCTCTCTGCAAATTCTGGCGCAAATTCGCGTAGCGCGGTTCCTGCTCCTCTCGGGCCGGAGGTCACATCATGTCTGAGAAGGAATCGCGCGGTGGCGCCGAGCGATCGCAACTATCAGGAGTTCGCGCGCAAGATGGCGTTGTTCGAGGACGGTCCAAGGACCACTCGGTTCGAGCAACTCATCGCCGCCGGGATCGAATTGCCCGATCCCGATGCGATCACCGACGCGGATGTGCGGTCGAAGCTGTGGCAGGTGCTCGCCGAGCTCGCGGAGTGGCGCACGTTTCTCGACGAAACCGATCACCTCAGCGATCGAGAGTTATATGCCACGCTGTGGCGCGATGTGCTTCGCGCCGACGTACCGGCGATCGACGAGATTGGCTTCAATCACTGCGTGGACCTGCTGTCGAACGGCGGATCGAGGAGACACGGCTGTCCCTGACGCATCACGCGGACGACGAGTGGCGTCGGAACTGGGTGGCGGAGTGTCCGACATCCTGCCGATCGCGCAGACCCGCCGTACCAACCGCGACTGCCTGTTGCCGCGGCCGGACTACGAAAAAGGCCCCGAAGCGCGTGAGTGGCTGCGGGCGAACTGGTCGGAGAGCGCGCTGGCCACGAATCGGTTTCACGACACGGCGCACGCGCTCGCGTTCGTGGAGGAGCTCTATGCGGCAGGGGCGCAGGAGGTGTGGGTCGACGGCCTGATGTGGCTGCTCAACCACGACTGGACACCATACGCGAACACGCTCATGGTCGATCTGCCCGCGGAACCGGAACGCCGGCATGCGCTGTTCGAGCTCATGGAGCACACCGGCCAGCCTGACGAGCAGGACGAGAACTTGGGCCATTGCTGGACTGTGGACAAACCACGGTTCGATTGTGGTGGGACTGACATCACGCACTTTCGATGAGGGGCTCGTCGCACAGATTGCTCGTTGCACCCCCTTCCAGGTTGGCGAGCCCCTTCGAGGCCGTCAGCACCATGGCTGCCGGGGTCCTGTCGAAACCTCTACTCGGCGAAACCCAGTGCGCCTGGCACCTCGCTTCTTGAAAACGTCACACAATCACTTCGATGTGCGCCCGGTGACCTGGCGTCTTGGCGAGCGGCGTTCGCAAGTGACGATCGGCGCATCGAGCGCCTCTGCCAGGGCTACGTACATGGCGTCGTACACAGTGATGTTCTCGCGTAGCTTCCACGCGCGAGTCAGAAGATCGAGATGGGGGTGACGGTGGAGATCGAGGTCGGCGAGATCCGCAATTGCGTCTGCCGCTCGGCCAGGTGACACCTCGCCTGCTCGTCCGAGGCGTCGGAGGCCCTGAGTCACTTCAACGTCCGCCAGGTGGGGCGAATGGAACTCGTCCTGATCTCGAAAGAGGCGGGCCTCGACCCTGGTGCCCAGCGGAGTTTGCAGGAGAAACTCGAGTAGGGCCGAGGCGTCGACGACGATCACGCCGACTCGCGCTCCTCCCGGATGACCACAGCGGCCGGCGTCTTCAAAGTCACTCGCTTTCGACTGTGGATTCGGGTCAGCATCTCGTCGCGTGTGGGTCGCGCGGCCAGACGTTCAAGTTCGGCCAGGAGGTAATCGGAGAGCGTTTGTCCCGAGTCCGCGGCCCGGACCTTCAGCTTACGGTGCAGCGCGTCCGGCACATTTCTGATTTGGACCATCTTGGACATGTGATGAGCATGCGTGCATGCGAATCGCATGTCAAGGCTCAGGTCCCGCACGGACCAGCCAGTTGGGCAGCAGCAGGATCACAAGGACAACCCGCGAAGCCTTAGGGAATTGATCGACAAGCTAAACCTCACGACAGACTGATCATCCTCCTGTATCTGGAAGGAGTCGACGCCGCGTCGATTGGGGAGAGCACTGGCTTCTCGGTGGCAACATCGCCACAAAGGTTCACCGGCTCAAGAACCTCCTGAGCCGCCAGTTTCATCGCCGGGAACTTGAGCGCGAGCGCGATGCGCGACTGAGCGTCTTGTCCTGGTACATACTCCCCGTCGTTCCTGGAGTGTCAGTGCTGATTGTGGCGATCGCTCGTTTTGAGTGCAGACGAAAGCCGCGTGACATGCCTCGGCACGCTGAAGTGTGAGCGAAGGCGGGATCACCGGAAGGTCGCCCGCCTCAATCTGCGCGAGCGTCTTGAACCGTTCAAGCAGTTGGGATCGGTGACCGTATTTAAGCCAATCTGCTCAAGCAAACCGTAGTCCGCGAGGATGCGAATGCCGTGAATGAAGTACCAGCAGCGAGTGCGTGACAGGCGAGCATTGTCTTCGATGATCCGTTCCGGCCATCTCAAGGTTGGCGCGCTCGCGGCCCCTACCTGCTGTGGCTCGCCGCATGGCTGGTCATGGGCGATGACCCGTACGGCCCCGGCCGCTATCACTGGGACCAGGCCGCCGCGGCAGCCGCCACCGGCTGTCTCGCGCTCTACGTCTCCAGGCACACGTCCCGACCGTATCCCGGCTTTCTCATGATGCAGGGGCTGGCATTCCTGCTGCTGGCAGGTTCGTGGGTGACCTACCAGGTGTCGAGCGGGTCTCCAGTGCCGTGTCGATCGCGCCGGAAGCGGCTGGCGTCGAGCTGTCCGATCTGACCTCCGATGCGCTTCTACGCCGCCTGCGTCTTCACCCTGATGTGCGCGTGGGGCTATCTCGCCCTCGAGCGGTGGCACAGCCAGCCGCTGTCGCGGGTGACCGCCATCGTGTTTGCCGCGTCGATAGCCGGCCTGGGGGCGATCTTCGCGAGCTTCTACGTCCAGCAGGACGGCCATCTTCTCGGCACGCTGTTCGGGAGGTTCGACGCCGTCACGGCCGGCTTCGAGTTCGCGGTGCTCGCGATGGGGCTGCTCTGCATGCTGCTCAAGGAACCGCCCTGGTGGTGTGGATGCTCGTCGGCACGCCATCCTGATGGCGGGCGACATGGCGTACAGCGTCGATACCGCGCCACGAGCATCGAGGCCGTCTGGATGCTCGGGCATTCTGCTGCTGGCAGCGGTGGTGCGAATGCCGGATACGCGCGCGCTCGATCCGGATGCTCCCCGCTCGGCGGGTGAAGTAGCCGAGAAGGCGGCGCGCTCCGGGCTCTCCGGAATCCTGATCCTCCTGTCCCTCGGGGCGGTCCTGCTGGCCCCTCTGGTGTGGTTCCTTCCCGTCGAGACGGTGTGGAAGTCTTTCTTCTCCGTGCTCTTCATCCTCGCCCTTGTCACTATTCTCGTGTGGCTCACCGATCGCTTCGACGACACCGTCGCGTTCCTGCAGGCCTACGTACGGCGTGGCCACCGGTCGCGCCTGGTGTCCGAGGATTGGCGACGTGCCCGACCCGAAATCGGGACGACGTTGCGCTCGACCGGGCTCGACCTCTTTCTCGACGAATTCCGTCAGTCGGCTGCCCAGCTGCGGCAGGACGTGCTCTTCCTCGGACCGGAACGCCTCTACGCGTCCCCGAAGGAACACATCGGTCCGCGCCAGGCCTCCTGCTTTATCGTCATGCCCTTCAGCCAGGCGTGGTCGGCCGACGTGCATCGCATCCTGGTGGGCGCGTGCGAGGCCGCCGGCGTGCGCGCGGTGCGAGGGGATGATCTGTTCACGCCCACGGATATCCTCGAGGACATCTGGCAGAGCATCAATGCCGCCGACTTCGTCGTTGCCGATATCACCGGGCGCAACCCGAACGTGCTGTATGAATTGGGGATCGCGCACACGCTGGCCAAGCCGGTGCTCATCCTGTCGAGGGACGCGGCGGACATTCCGATCGACCTGGCGACGCGGCGGGTGATTCTGTACGGGCAGAAGGCGGACGCGTGGCGCGAGGAGCTCGCGCGCACGATGTCCGGGGCGATCGCGAAAGTCGTGGAAGACTACGGTCTGTCCGGCCGGCTGCTCCTTCCCTGAACCCAGCCCTTCGATCGCGAGCACAGCAGCCAGATCAACGGCCTGACCGCCAACCGCACCGGTCGCCTCGTCGCATCGGTTGATGCCCTTGGCCACGTCTTCCTGTGGGACGCGATGACGCGGCAGTGGCTGCGCGAGCTGTCCGAACAGGGGAAGCTTGCTGCGAAGAGTCTGGCATTCGCTCCGAACGGGCAAGCGCTGGCCATCGGCTACGACGACGGACTAATTGAGCTATCAAATGCCGGATGCCGTCGGACTAACAAGTCGCGGGCTGCAAAGAAGGATACGCTGGCAACCGACTCCGCGAGGGTGAATCGAGGCGCAGTCCCGAACGGGAATTCAGGCCAGCGCAGAGCCGTTCGTTGTGGCACTACCACCAACGCACCGCCTGGCCTCGCGACCACGCCTCCAGTTGTCGGCCTTGGCCAACGAACCCTTCGTCCTGACGCCGCGCAACACCGTACCATCTTTCATGAGGCGGTGCTCAGGGCCTGCCGCGAGGCAGGCTTCGTCCCGCATGCGCCTTACGAAGTCGATCATCTGCAGATGGTCCTCAGGATGGTGGCGGCGGGCGCGGGCGTTGCGCTGGTTCCGGCATCCGCCGGCAAGGTCAATCAGGATCGCGTGATCTATCGGGCGCTTCGCCCTCTCGCCCGATCCCTCTGCAAACGGCCATTGCGTGGCGTCGAGAGCGCGTCTGCCGACGCTGGCCGAATTCATCAGCGTGGCGCGACGATCGCTGCGTCACCTGCGCGAGTCGATCGGGTGAGTGAGCGGCCATTTCCATCCGGCGAGTCGCGAGATTAAGCAGGAACGTAGGCCAACCTGATCACATCCTCGCCAATCCGATCATTAGCCATCAGGCGGAGCGGCGGCCGGGGCCCCGCGAAGTATGGCTTGCCGTGACCAA
>CAWJEO010000027.1:0-143510 GCA_963841895.1 uncultured Acidobacteriota bacterium | reverse complement strand
CGATCGGACCCGGCCGTGTACATCAACGACGACATTCCGTTGCGGGTAGAGGCGTACTGGCGGTTCTATGCCATCGCGCGTGGGAAGGCGAGCCTATTCCGCACGCGCGCTACGTGCGGTTTGAGACCATGGCGCCGCCAGCGGCATCGAGCGATGCGCTGGCGATCGGGCCGGACAGAGCAGCGCCGCGGCCGAGGCGCTGGAGCGCGCGGACTGGGTGGCGCGCGACCGCGTCCCCGATATCCACGGCAAGCCGTCGTTCGTGATTTACGGAGCGGGCGGCGCGTGATGGCACCGGCGCGACCGGTCCCTGTGGCTGCCTGCCGCGATCAGCCGGTGGCGCTGGTGGTGTTGATTGCGACGATGCCGGCGGAGTGGAGCGATCGCGAGACGCCCATCGTGTCGCGGTCGGCGGCGACGGCCGAAGGCGTGCCCGACGCCAGCGGGCGGACGTGGCCGTTCCTCGTGCACGACGCTGGCGACGATGGCTGCCGCCGCTCAGCGTGTACCCGGCGGCGTGGCTGCGGATGATTCGGCTCCCGGCGAAGGTCGCGTCGGCTGCCGGCCGTGGCGGCTGCGGCGGCGAGCGCGGTGCCGTCTATCTGCTCGCGCTGATCCTGTTTGCGACTGCACCGCGATCTGGCGACCGCACTGCTGATGGTGTCGCTGGCGTGGCTGAACTCGGCCGCACGGCGGGTGGCGATCTCCGCTGGTGCCGCTCGTCCTCGGCTGGCTGATCGCGGCGCGGCTGGGCGCGATCGCGACGCAGCTGGTCGTCGAGGCCATCGGCCGGTTGCTGCTCGGGCCGGCCGCCTGGACGCAGCCGGCGGGCCTGCGCTCGGTCCCCATCTATTCTGCGACGGCGCTGACGCCGACGCGACCGCAGCGTCGCGACTGGCGCGCCGGGCGGTAGCCGGCGCGGCGGCGGCGGTGCCGTTTGTCGCGTATGGCATCTGTTCGTCAGCCACCCGGACTCGTTTCTCGATACGTTCGGCCGCTGGGCGATTGACCCGGCGCACCTCCGCGCCCCGTGGGACGGCGTGCGCGCGGCGACGAACCGGGCCGTCCTGGCGCGCGGCGGCAGACTACTGGTCCTATCTGAATCCGACGTTCCTGTTCCACGGCCAGGCGCTGTCGAGCTTCGGCATGCTGGGTTGATCGCCGCAGGGGGATGGCGTTGGTCGATCACGTCGTGCGACGGCGCTCGCCGTCGGCTTCCTGATTGCGCCCCTGTCGGCGACCTCGCTCGACGCACCGCGAGATGCCGGGGCTCGGCGGCTCATGGCGCCGCTGGGCGCGCTTCTCGGGCGCTTGGCGTCGAGTGGCTGCTGGCGCGGCGGGCGGTCGGCCGGTCGTCTTCGGTTCGTCGTCGTGATCTTTGCGAGCGGCGCGATCGCGACGCTCGCGAGGTAGCCGGCCCATGGATTGGGCGGCGCGGCATTGGGGATGGCGCAGGCGAGGTGAGAACTGGCTGGTCGAGGCCGCTGTCGTTTCTGCGCTCTTCGCGGTCGTGTCCGTGTGGGCAGCGGGGAGACAGCACGCGGAGCCATCTTTGGCGACGCGCAATTATCACCGAATTGCGCAGCAGTTTTGCGAGGGCCATTGCCGGTCGCTGTCGAGGCGCCGTTTGTGTATCCACCGGCGACGCCGTGGCTGGCCAGGTCTTCAATCCGCTGCTGTCCCGGATCCTGCCGAGAGGCGTCGATTTTGCCGTCGAAGATTCGAGCGGGCTCAAGGGCGTGCCTGGCTTCTACCTGGTGAATATTTTCTCGACCTTCCTCACGGTCCACCTCCTCGTGTTGTGGATGCGGCTCTTCGATCTCGACGTCGGCTCCGGCCGCTGGCGCTGACCTTGTGGTTGCTCGAGTGGCACGCGCCGGCCGCTTCGTCCATTTCTATCTGGTCAATGTGGAGCCGTTGCTCTGCTGAGCGTCGTGGCGGTGCCGCTCGTGACGGAGCATCTGCAGCGTGCGCCGGCCTTCACGGCGACGCTGGCGGTGACGCCACTCCTGTTTCTGGGAACGCTCCACGCGAGAGCACGCGCCGTACTGGGGCGCTCATGTCACGCCTATCCGGCGTTGCCGGACGGGGACGGTGGCGACGTGCCAGTCCTTGATCCCATCGCAGCGGTGCTGGCCGCAGTCGCGCTGACCAGGGCGATCGGACGCCCACCACTACGTTCAACGCTGCGAAGGAAGCGCTACGCATCGCGGGTGAAAAACCGATCTTCACCTGGGTGCTCGCGTGGTGCTTTGCGTTTGGCCCTTCCGCGCTTGCTGTCGTCGTGGCCGGACATCGCGAGGCGTGGTCGTTCCTCAAAGCGCATCCCCATCTCGCGCTTTACCTCGTTCTGGTCGCCTTCCTCGCCTTCGTTGGCGGTACAGGACACCGAACGCATCCTCGGCTGGGCTGCACCGGTGGTCTTCCTGCTGGTCGCCGTGGCAGTCGGGCAGCAGATGGCGATCCTGCGGCGTCGCCCGATTCTGACGACGATGCTGATCGTCGTTCAGTTGGCGTCGGCGCGGGTGTTCTGGCCGATTCCGGTCGGCGTCGATGATGCGCAGACGTTTGCCAGCCTCGGGTTGGAGTGGTCGTCGGCCATGGCGATCCTCGACAAGGCGCTGGTCATGGACGAGATTACTACGCGAACCTCTGGTCGTTCTTCGGCAGCCGCGGCGTCCATGCTTGGGTTCTGGTGGCGGACCTGAGCTTCATTGGTGGTGTCGTCTGGCTGTTGAAGCGGGACCAGGCGGCTGGAATCGGTTCCGGAGTCACTCCCGGACATTCCCCGGCCCGTTGTCCAGCGCTGAACGAGCCACTCACGGTCAAAATCAGACGCAGATTGACAGAATCTGCACTCGCCGGGAGACAATAGCGTTCAATTTGTGAACGACGGCGTCGCCGCCGGGCACAGTTCGACGACCTCCCCAGCCCTCGCCTCGCTGCCCAGCTCGCACGCCCCTGCCTGTGAGTGACAGGCCGGAGGGCTGTACGACCGCAGCCAGGCCGCGCACTCACGCCGGCCCGGGCCGCAGCTCTGGCCTCGGCTCTCGGCTCTCAGCCTCACTCCGGCTCCCCAGCACTCCAGGAACCGCACGCTGCACATGGCACCCGGCACCGGCACCAGGAACGCGTCCCAAGCACGAGGAACGAAGTGCTGCCCTCCCTCTTTGATCTCACCGGCAGAACCGCCATCGTCACTGGCGGCGCCGGCCGGCTCGGCAGCGAGTACGTCCGCACGCTACGGGAGGCCGGGGCACGGGTCGCGAGCATCGACATTCGGCATTCGACGCCCGCCGGCGGCACTGCCGCCGCGCTGGCCATCGACGTCGACATCGTCGATCGCGAGGCGGTCACCGCCGCCGTCGATCGCGTCGTCCGCGAGCTGGGTACGCCGGACATCCTGGTCAACAACGCCGGGATGGGCTCGTCGCCGGTCGATGCCGCGCTCGAGACCGGCCGCTTCGAGGATTATCCGGAAGCGGCGTGGGACACGATGATCGACTCTCACCTCAAGGGCACTTTTTTCGTCTCACAGGCCTTCATCCGCGCGTTTCGCCAGGCCTCCGGCCGCGACGGCAGCATCATCAACGTGTCGTCCACCTACGGCGTGGTCACGCCCGATCAATCGCTCTACGACTATCGCCGGCGTGACGGCGCGGTCTACTTCAAGCCGGTCGGCTACAGCGTGGCCAAGTCCGGCGTCCTGAACTTCACGCGCTGGCTTGCGGAGTACTGCGGGCCGCTCGGCATCCGCGTCAACACGCTGGTCCCCGGCGGCGTCCGCGAAGACGGCCACGCCCCGGAGTTCGTCCGCGAATACGAAAAGCGCACCCCGCTGGGCCGGATGGCGCAGCCGAGCGACTACAACGGCGCGGTCTTGTTTCTCGCCTCACGCGCCTCGTCGTACATGACCGGCGCCACGCTCGTCGTCGACGGGGGATGGACGGCGCGCTGAGTTCCTCGTTCCTCGTTCCTGGTTCCTCGTGCGGTGCGTCGTGCCTCGTTCCCGTGCGGTCCGTCGTGCCTCGTTCCTTGTGCGGTGCGTCGTTCCTCGTGCGGTCCCTGGTTCGGTTCGTCGTTTCGTCGGTTCGTTCCGTTCTCAGTTCGGCGTTCCACTGTTCAACGTTCCGTTCCGCGTTCGCGGTTCCACCGTTCCAACGTTCCATTCTTAGTTCTTAGTTCTTCGTTCTTAGTTCGTCTGCGACCACTCTGCACATGGGTGAAAAAGACCATTCTCATCGATCGCTAGGAGACGATGCCGCGCTGTGGCACGTGCCGCTGAGCGCGTTCCAGTCGTTGCGACAGGCGCCGCTCGACGCTGCCGTGCGCGCGAGCGTGCTGGCCGATCTCTGCCGCATCAACACGCTCTACATGATCATGCGCGCCGGGTCGGGGCACATCGGCTCGAGCTTCAGCTCGACCGACCTCATCACCTGGCTGTGGACCGAGGAGCTGAACGAACCCAACAGCGGCAAGCCGGGGTCCGATACCTACTTCTCGTCGAAGGGGCACGACGCGCCGGCGTTCTATTCGCTGCTGATTGCGCTCGAGAAGCTCGATTTCAGCCTGGTGCACACGCTGCGGCAATTGAACGGCCTGCCGGGTCATCCGGATGTGGCCACGCCGTTCATCGCGACCAACACCGGCTCGCTCGGGATGGGCATCTCGAAGGCGTACGGCATGGCCCGCGCCAATCGCTACACCGGCCGTGGCGGCCGCGTGTTCGTGATGACCGGCGACGGCGAACTGCAGGAAGGGCAGATCTGGGAGTCGCTCCAGCCGGTCGCCAACGAGAGGATCGGCGAGATTGTCGTGATCGTCGATCACAACAAGCTCCAGTCCGACTCGCTCGTGTCGGCGGTCAGCGACCTCGGTCCGATCGAGGACAAGTTCCGGACGTTCGGATGGGAAGTGCGGCGCGGCGACGGCCACGATCCGGCAGTCATTAGCGACACGCTCGCGCATTTCGCGACCGTGACCGATCGACCGAAGGTGTTCATCGCCGACACCATCAAGGGCAAGGGCGTGTCGTTCATGGAGGGCCTGGCCTGCGGCGACCAGACCTACCACTTCCACGCCGGCGCGCCGTCGGTGAAGGACTATCTCGCGGCCACTGAAGAAATGCTGGCCCGCGTCAACGATCGGCTGCGCGGGCTCGGGCAGCCGCAGGTCGCGCTCGATCGCGGTCCGCTGCCGACCCGCATCACTCCCACGAAACCCGAGAAGATCGTGCTCGCCTACGGCGACGAGCTCCTGGCGATGGCGCGGACCAGGCCGGAGATCATCGTGCTCGACGCCGACCTGCTGACCGATTGCGGCATCGAGGCGTTTCGCGAAGAGCTTCCCGATCGATTCATCGAGTGCGGCATCGCCGAACAGCACATGGTCTCGGCCGCCGGCGGCCTCGCACTCAACGGCATGCTGCCGGTCGTGCACTCGTTCGCGTGCTTCCTCTCGACCCGCGCCAACGAGCACATCTACAACAATGCGACCGAGAAGCGGAAGATCATCTACACCGCGACGCTTGCCGGACTCGTGCCCGGTGGTCCGGGTCACTCTCACCAATCGGTGCGCGACATCTCGGCCATCGGCGCGGTGCCCGGCCTGATTGCCTTCGAGCCGTGCAGCGAGCGCGAAGCGCGCCTGGCGATTCGCTGGGCGGTCGAAGAGAACGCGGCGAGCACGTATCTTCGCTTCGTCAACGTGCCGCTCGACCTGCCGTATGCGCTGCCCGCGGACTACGCGCTCGAAGTCGGGCGCGGCGTCGCGCTTCGCCAGGGCGCCGACGTCGCGATCGTCGGCTACGGTCCGCTGCTCCTGAGCCACGCCTGCCGCGCCGCCGACGAACTGGCGCAGAACGGCATCGGGGCCAGCGTCATCGATCTCCCCTGGCTCAACCGGATCGACGACGAGTGGGTCGCGAACGTGCTCGCGCGCTATCCCACGATCGTCACGCTCGACAATCACTATCTCGAGTTCGGCCAGGGCGTGATGATCGCGGCGGCGCTGGCGCGCACCAGAGTCAACGCCGACATCATCCCGATCGGCTTGACCGAGATTCCCGCCTGCGGCAGTAACGCCGACGTGCTGGCGTACCACGGCCTTGACGGTTCCTCGATTGCCCGGACCGTCCTTTCGCGGGTGCGCCCGTCGGTCGCCGGACGTCTTGCCGGGCACGCCAAGTCAGACCCGGTTCGCTCGTGACGTATCCTTCAGCCGTCCTGCACTGGATCGGCGACGCCGAAACCGCCTCGGCGGGCGCCGCCTTCTTCGAGAAACGCAGCCCTCTCGACGACCGCATCGTCGCCCGCGTGGCGCGAGGCGGAGAGGACGAGGTGCGTCGCGCGATCGACGCCGCCGGATCGGCCTGCGAGTCGTGGGGACGGCTGGCGGCGCCGCGACGCGGCGAACTCCTCGGCCGCGTCGGCGATCTCCTGCGCGCGCGCGAAAAGGACTTCGCGACGATCGTGCAGATCGAAACCGGCAAGCCGTGGAAGAACGCGGCGGCGGAAGTTGCCTCGTCCGCCGATCTCGCGACGTTCATGGAAGGCGAGGGCAGCCGCTTCTACGGCAAGACGATGACGAGTCCGATCGCGAATCGCAGCGTGCAGACGCTGCGGACGCCCATCGGGATCTGTGCCGCGATCATGCCGTTCAACAGCCCGCTGGCCGGCATCGCGTGGAAAGTGTTTCCGGCGCTGCTGTGCGGCAATGCCGTCGTGGTCAAGTCGCACGAGCAGACGCCGTACACGGCAATCCTGTTCGGTCAGCTGCTGAAAGACGCGGGCCTGCCGGCGGGTCTCTACAGTGTCGTGCAGGGCTTCGGCGGCGAGGTCGGGACGCCGCTGGTCCAGGACTCGCGCGTCGGTCTTGTCAGCTTCACGGGATCCGCGTCGACCGGGAAACTGATCCAGCGGCTCGTGAGCGAGCGTTCGGTCCTCGCGAAAGTATGCCTCGAGCTCGGCGGCAAGAATCCGCTCGTCGTCTGCGACGACGCGGATCTGGATCTCGCGGCGGAGCACGCGGTGGCGTCGGCCTTCATCGATGCCGGGCAGCGCTGTGCCGCAGGCAGTCGCATCATCGTTCACGACGCCGTCTACGAAGCGTTCCGCACGAAGTTCCTGAAACGCGTCGATGCCGTGAAGGTCGGATCCGGTCCTCAGGATGACTGCGGCCCGGTGATCACCGGCGACGACCTGCACCGGCTCGTGTCAGCGGTTGCGGGCGCGCAGTCGCGCGGTGCGACGATCTTGTGCGGCGGCAGCCGCGTCGCCTCGCTCGCGCCCGGCTACTACATGACGCCAACGGTGCTCGAAGGAGTGTCGCCGGACGATGAGCTGTCGCAGCAGGAACAGTTCGGCCCGGTGACGTGCCTGTATCGGGTGGCGACGTTCGACGACGCGGTCAAGCTCGCCAACCACTCGTCGTACGGCCTCACCGGCGCGATTCACACGGTCAACATGCACCGCATCCAGGAGTTCATCGTGCGCTATCGCGCGGGGCTCGTCTCGATCAACGGCCCGACGTATGGCGCCGGGCCGCACATGCCGTTTGGCGGCGTGAAGAACTCGGGCAATGGCTTCCGCGAGCCAGGCACCGAGTCGCTCGACGTCTACACCGAGTGGAAGACGGTGGTCGTCAATCACGATCCGCGGAAGGCGTAGGGGGCGGTGGGGCGAGTGGGGCAGGTAGGGCCGACCAGCATGAGTGCGCTGCTGTCGACGGCAACGAAGAAGATCCCGCGCAGCGGGAAGCGGCGGATCTGCTTTCCGATCACGAGCCGCGCCTACTACGGGCGGAGCCAGCTGCTCATCAAGAAGCTGCATGCGCATCCTGAGATCGAGCTCGAGCTGATGTTGGGCGGCTCGATCCTGCTCGACAAGTACAGCCGTCACATCGCCGACGACATCGAGGCCGGCGGGTTTTCGATCTCCGGCTCGTTCCTGAATGTGATCGAAGGCGGCAATCACGTGGCGATGGCCAAGACCGCCTGCCTCACCGCGCTCGAGTTCACCAACGGTCTCCACACCCTCGCCCCCGACGTCGTCGTCATCTGCGGCGATCGCTTCGAGCAGCTGGCGATTGCGATGGCGGCCGCGTACCTGAACCTGACGCTGGCCCACATCGAGGGCGGCGACGTCACCGGCAGCATCGACGAGAGCGTGCGGCACGCCATCACCAAGCTGTCGCACTTCCACTTCGTGACCAACGAGGATGCGCGCCGCCGGGTGCTGGCGATGGGCGAAGATCCGCGCCACGTCTACAACACCGGCTCGCTCGACGTCGAACTCGCGGCGCGGGTCGAGACGGTGCTGACCTCCGATCAGCTCAACGCCTACGGCGTCGGCCACAGCGTCGATCTGACGCAGCCGTTTCTCCTCGTCGTGCAGCACCCGGTGACGACCGAGCGCGACAACCGCGCGCATATCCAGACGACGCTCGAAGCGGTGGCGCGCGCCGACATGCCGACGGTGTGGTTCTGGCCGAATGCGGATGCGGGCACCGCCGAAATGGCCGAGACGCTGCGTCACGTGCGCGAGCAGCACGGCGAGACTGACCGAGCGCATGCGCTTCATCACCAACGTGCCGGCCGAGGAATTCATCTCGCTCCTGTCGCAGGCGGCGTGTCTGATCGGCAACTCGTCGGCGGGGATCAAGGAGTGCTCGTATCTCGGCACGCCGGTGGTCAACATCGGCGGCCGCCAGCACGGGCGTCTCGCCGCGCCGCACGTGATTCACGTCGGCTACGACGGCGGCGAGATCCAGCGCGCGATTGCGACGCAAATCACGCACGGCCGCTATCCCTCGTCGTCCATCTACCATCGCGCCGACACGAGCGATCAGATCCTGAACGTGCTCACGACCGCGGAGCTGTATACGCAAAAGCGGTTTTTTGAAGAGCACTTGAGGGGTGCCAAAGTGCCAGGGTGCCAAGGTGCCAAAGTGCCTTGGGTGCCAGTGCAGTGCTTCTCCAGAGTGCTCCACTGCCACGGTCACTGAGCACTTTGGCACCTGAGCACCCTGGCACCACCTCTGGCACCTTGGCACCCTGGCACCCCCCTCAACTATGCGCGTTTTAGGCGTCATCACCGCGAGAGGCGGCTCGAAAGGCATCCCCGGCAAGAACCTGAAGCGGCTGGCGGGGCAGCCGCTGATCTGGCACACGCTGCAGTCCGCGGCGGCGTCGGGCAGCTTCGATCGCGTGATTCTGTCCACCGACGATCACGCCATCGCGAACTTCGCGCGGGTGCATGGCTGCGAGGTGCCGTTCCTTCGTCCCGCGGAGCTCGCGCAGGACGAGACGCCGCATCTGCCGGTGTTGCAGCACGCCGTTGCCTGGCTCAAGGAGCAGGAGGGCTACACGCCCGATGCGGTGATGATCCTGCAGCCGACCTCGCCGCTGCGTCGCGCCGAGGATATTCGCGAATCGATTCGCCTGCTCGAAACGACCGGCGCCGATTCGGTATTGACGGTGAGCGCCGTCTCCACGCACATCCATCCGCTTCGCATGCTGCGCGTTGGCGACGACGGCACGGCGCGGCTCTATGTGAGCGGTGCGCCGATCAGGAACCGCGTCAACCGCCGCCAGGATCTGCCGCCGGCGTGGCTGATGAACGGCGCGATCTACCTGTTTCGGCCGGCGGTGTTGACCGCCAATCCGCCCAGCCTCTACGGCGATCGCACGATCGCCCTGCCGATTCCGGAGCCATACGGCCTGAGTCTGGACGACCCCGCCGACTGGGATGCGGCCGAGCGCGCCTTCGCCGCCGAGGTGACCTACGTGCCAGGCCGGCCGCGGAAAGACGCGTGAATCCGAAGTGAGAACTATCGATGGACCTTGAACAACACCGCGATCTCAAGTTGCTCGAGGCGGTCCAGCAGGACTCGCACGTCACCCAGCGGACGCTGGCCAGTCAGCTGGGCATCGCGCTGGGGCTGGCCAACATCTACCTGCGCCGTCTCGTGCGCAAGGGCTACATCAAGGCGACCAACATTCAGCCCAATCGACTGAGCTATCTGATCACGCCGAGCGGCATCGCCGAGAAAGCGCGCCTGACCTACGAGTTCATGGACTACTCGCTGCACCTCTACAAGGAAGTGCGGCAGCACCTGCGCGACGTGCTGCAGGAGTGTGCGGCGGCCGGCCGCGAAGTCGCCATCTATGGCCGCGGCGAAGCGGCGGAACTCGCGTATTTGTCCCTGAAGGAATCGGGCCTCGAACCAGTCGCGATCTTCGACGCGAACAGCGGCCCCGAATTTCTCGGCATGCCGGTGCGCCCGATCGCTGAGCATGGCGACGTGCACTACGACTTGATGATCGTGGCGACGCTCGACAAGGACGGCACCCAGGTCGCCGATCTGCTGCGCGTCGGCGTGCCGCAGGACAAGCTCTTCCCGCTGCGCCGCGACCCCGTCCCCCAACAGCGCCGCAAGGCCGCCGCCGCATCGCGCGCGCGCACGAACGGCAAGGCACGTTAGCTACGGCACTTTGCATTGAGCACCCAGGCACTTGCACCCGGCACCCTGGCACTGGCACCTCGGCACACTGGCACCCTATTCTTATGAAACGCATCCTCATCACCGGCGGCGCCGGCTTCATCGGTTCTCACCTTGTCGCGCGGTTGCTCGACAACAACGAAGTCGTCGTCTACGACAACCTGCACCGCAACGCGCTGCAGTTCGCGCACCTGGATCAGCATCCTCACCTGAAGTTCATCAAAGGTGACGTGCTCGACTACGACGGCACCCGCCGCGCGATGGACGGCTGCCAGATCGTCATCCACTGTGCCGCAATTGCCGGCGTCTACACCGTCGATCGCAGCGCCGTGCGGACGATGGAGGTGAATCTGCTGGGCACCAACCTGGTGGTCAAGGCGGCACTCGACGTCGGCGTCGAACGCTTCGTCGAGTTCTCGACGAGCGAGGTCTACGGCCAGTTCGTCCACCGCGGCAAGGAAGCCGACCCCACCACGATCGGCCCAATCGGCGAGAGCCGCTGGGTCTACGCCGCCAGCAAGCTGGCGTCGGAGCACCTGTCCTACGCGCACTACAAGGAGGACGGGTTGCCGCTCGCCGTCGTACGGCCGTTCAACGTCTACGGGCCGCGCCAGGTCGGCGACGGCGCGATCCGCGGGATGATCATCCAGGCGCTGCAGAACCTGCCAATCACGCTCTACAACGACGGCACCCAGATTCGCGCCTGGTGCTACGTCGACGACTTCGTTGACGGGGTCCTGCGCGTCACCGAACGCAGCGAAGCGATCGGTCACGCCTTCAACATCGGCAACCCCCAGGGCACGGCGACGAACTTCGAGCTGGCCAACACCATCCTGCGGCTGACCAATTCGAAGTCGGAGATCGTCTACAAGCCGCATCCGGGCCCTGAAGTCGACCTTCGCGTCCCGTCGATCGAGAAGGCGATGTCGCTCCTCGATTTCCAGCCGCGCATCTCGCTCGAGGCCGGCGTGGCCCGAACCATCCCGTGGTACGCGGAGAACCTCGCCGCGTTGACCGGTAAGGCCGTCACCCAGCAGACGTAGTGAAGGTCATCGTCACCGGCGCGTCGGGCTTTCTCGGGCATAACGTCCTGCTGCGCGCCCCGCGCGCGTGGCGGATCGTCGCGGTGTCGCACACGACGCCGGGGCTCGATCGCTTCGTCGCCGAATATGGCTTGACGCACGTGCGGACGTTTCGCGGCGATTTGAAGAATGCCGACGACGTCGCGCGATTGGTGGGGATGGTGGACGGCCGCGCCGACGCCGTGCTCTACCTTGCCGCCAATGGCGACCCGGCGCTCTCGTCCGAGCGCCCGCGTCTGGACCTCGAGAGCAACGTCACCGCGCTCGTCTCGTTTCTCGAAGGCTGTCCCGCCGACCATCTCGTCTATATGTCCTCCGGCGCGGTCTACGACGGTCTCCAGGGGCCGGTCACGCCGGAGACGCCGGTGAGCCCGCGGCTGCCGTACGCAATCGCCAAGCTGGCCTGCGAGCAGTACGTCCGCTTCTTCGCGGAGCGGCGCAAGAGCCTCGGCAGCTACGTCAACGTCCGGTTCTTCGGCGCCTACGGGCCGTACGAGGCCGAGCGCAAGATCACGACGCGGTGGTTGAGGGCGATGGCCGCCGGCCAACGCGAGTTCACCATTCGCGGCGACGGCCGCAACCTGATCGACTTCATGTACGTGGACGATGCGGTCGCCGGGCTGATCAAGCTGGTCGAGGCGCGCGGCCAGTCGCTGACGGTGGACTTCGCCTCAGGATCGCCGGTCAGCATCGACGACATCGTCGCCGCGATGGCGCGGACGCTCGACGTGGCGATCACCGTTCGCCACGAAGGCACGGTTGCCGAATACATCGAGTTCCGCAGCGCCGACACGACGATGCGGGATCGCTACGGCGTCGTGCCGTCGATCCCATTCGACGAGGGCCTGCGCCGGCTCGCCGAGTTCTTCCAGGAGCAGCCGGCGTCGTGATCCGGACACCCCGCGGAGCGTATCAACATACTGCATGGCTCGCACCATGCTCACCAACTTTCTGCCTACGGAATGGCCGTTTGGAATCGACCCCTTCGCTAGGCCGTGCAGAAACCACGAATCGCGATTCTCGGCGCGGGCCCGGCCGGCATGTCCGCAGCCTGGCGGCTGTCGGAGCTGGGCTATCCCGTGACCGTGCTCGAGCGCGACGAGGCGGTCGGCGGCATGGGCCGCACGATAACCGTGGCGGGAGGCTATCTCGCGGACTTCGGACCGCACACCTTCCATGTCCGCGAGACCGACGAGAGCCGGCGCGTCCTCGACGCGATCCGCCCCTTCTTCGGACCAGAGCCGCTGATCCTGACCCGGGGCACGCGCGTGCTGCTGCAGGGCAAGGAGTACGTGTATCCGCTCGAGCTGCTGCAGGTGCTGACTGGTGTCAGCCCGCTGCTGTCGATCAGGATCGTGACGGATTACCTGCTGGCGACCATCAAGACGACCTTCTCGAAGCCAAAGAAGGAGGATTCGTTCGAGGAGTGGGGCGTCAGGAATCTGGGCCGCACGCTCTACGACCTCTGCTTCGGGATCTACTCGGCGCGCGTGTGGGGTCTGCCGACCGGGCAGATTTCGTCGAAGCAGGCGCAGCGCGTCGCCAAGCTGAATCTCAAGAACATCATCCTGCGCGTGCTCGGCATTCGCGCCGATCCGGCGACCTACTTCACGAAGTACATGTATCCGCGGGCCGGCATCAGCGTGCTGTTCGAAAGCATGGCGGCCGAGGTGCTGAAGCGCGGCAACGTCATCAAGCTGGGCCAGCCCGTCGTTCGCCTCGAGCGCGACGGCGATCGCATCTCGCGGGTCATCTACCAGGAGAACGGCCAGGAGCAGGTGCTGCCCTGCGAGATCGTGCTCTCGACGCTGCCGCTGCCGGCACTGGTGTCGATGATGAGCCCGACGCTGCCGGCGCCGATCGTCTCGCACTCGGCGCGCCTGCGCTACCGCAGCCTCAAGCTGATCTACATCGTCCTCAAGCGGAACCAGATGACCGATTACCACTGGGTCTATCTGCTCGACGAGCACTTCCGCGTCAACCGCCTGTCGGAGCAGAAGAACGTCAGCCCGCACATGGTGCCGCAGGACAAGACGGTGCTGTGCATCGAGCTCTCCCTGTGGCGCGACGAGCCGCTCTGGCAGGAGAGCGACGAGCAGATCTACAAGCTGGCGCTCCGCGACCTGATGAAGATGGGCTACAACGTGACCGAAGGCGAAGTGGACAGCTATCACGTCACCGACATCCCGACCGCGTATCCGGTGTACGAGCTCAACTTCGAGGATCACCTGATTCCGGTTCTTGACGGCGTGCACGAGGTGCCCAACCTTCTGACGTTGGGGCGGCATGGGCTCTTCCTGAACAACAGCATGGACGACAACGTGCTGCTCGGCATGAAAGTCGCCGAGCACATCGAGACGTTCCGCCGGTCCCAACAATCAGTCGTGGAAAACGGACATGTTGGCGTTCATGAACCTGCGCTTTCAGGGGAAATAGCGCGCACTCGTCCGCGACCGCACAGAAAAGCTGGCCACGAAGACACAAAGACACAAAGGATGAATTCGCTTTCAAACCGTTCTTCGTGGTTTCGTGCCTTCGTGGCTAGTTCGTGCTGCGGGCTGATAGACCAATTGCAGCGAGTGCGAGAACCAGCGGCTTGACGGGCAACGATTGACGAGCTTCGCAGAGCAGCGGCAAGTGGACGCCGGTGACGTAGATCAGCGGCAGCGCGAGCAGCACGGCTTCGGCCCAGTGCCCGCGCCGGATCAGAACGTACAGGCCGAAGCACTGCGGCGAGAAGCAGCAGCACCTGGACGAGCCAGATCAAGCGAATGACGATCGTTGGCGTCTGGTTGATCTGGCTGTAGCGGATGGGGACATCAGCAGCCCACAACTGAAACGTGCCACGCGTCACGCGGCGGATGACGTGACCGATCGGGTCTTCGCCGATGTGGCGGACCGCGGCGTCGAGATAGAGCTGATCGGCGGCGACACGGGCGCGGGCGCGTTCGGTGGGATCGGTCGGCGTGTCCCACACCGCGTGAATGTCGCGCCACTCGTGAACGTATTCGCGCATGAGGGCGGGGTCGAAGCCGGTGTCGCGCGCAATCTCGGCGACGCGGGCGTCGAGTGCGGCCGCGTCGATGGCAACCGTCGCGGCATCGGTGAGCTCCGCCTGGACCCGGCCGGGCCAACGCCCTTGCCACGAACCTTCCCACATGCCGCGGCCGATGCCACCTGCCGGCGAGAGGGTGAACTTGCCGAGGTACACGTAGTTGTAGGTGAACCACGGCACGAGCGTCAGCCCGGCGACGATCGCCAGCGCCAGCCAGCGGCCGAGCGCCGGCGCGGTCCGCTGCGCGCGCACGAGCAGCGGCACGCCGATCGCCAGGAAGAACGGGAGCAGCACGAACGCCGGCCGCACCAGCGTGGTCGCGCTGAGAAGCGCGCCCGCAATGACGAATTGGCGGAGGCGCTGCTGCTGCAGCGCACGCAGGCAGTAGTAGAGCGCTGCCGTCAGCACAACGGTCGTCCAGAACTCCGTGAGAATCAAACCGGCGAAGTGCGCGATCGGCGAGAACAGCGCCGTCATCGCCGCCGCCGCGACGGCGGCACGGTCGCTGGCGATGCGTCTGGTGATCGCGTAAACGAGCAGGCACAGCAGCGGGTAGATCGCCACTTGGGCGGCCGCGACCGCGACGTCGTTGCGGACGCCGAACAGCCGATAGAACACCGCGACGAACGCCGGGTATCCCGGCGTTCGAAGGACCTCGGGTACGAAAACCGGCGCGTCAGGGTAGCGGGTGAAGCGCCCCGACTCCGCGAGCGCCTCGCCCAGTCGCACGTAGCCCTCGCGATCGCTCCACGCCGTGTCCCACTCGGGCTTCAGGTAGGCGACATAGAACGCGCCGTGCACGATCGCGACGAGGCTGATGATCCACAGGGCGTGGCGCCGCATGCCGCCGACGATCATATGCGAGCCGTCGCGTCGCGCCCGCTATCGCGACTGTCGCAGCAGGTCCTGATAGAGCCGCTCGATATCGTTGACGAGCCGATCGAAGCCGAAGCGCGCGACGACCGCTGCGCGCGCGCGTTCGCCCATCGCCCGCCGGCGCGCTGGATCCCTGATCAGCGCGTCGATGCCCGCGGCAAGCCCGGCCCCGTCGCCAGCCGGCGCGAGGACGCCGACGTCCGCCGAGCTGACGACGTCCTTGACGCCGCCGACGTCGGTGCTGACGACCGCGACCCCCGACGCCATCGCCTCGATGATCGCGACCGGCGTGCCTTCGTTTCTCGAGGTGAGCACGAACACGTCGGTGGCGCCGTAGATCGTCGCGAGGTCGCGACGCCAGCCGAGCCAGCGGACGCGATCGGCAATGCCAAGACTCGCCGCCAGCGCCTCGAGCTCGGCGCGACGTTCACCGTCACCGGCGATCAGCGCGACGACGTTCGGATGGCGCCGTGCCACCCGCGCCACGCTGTCGAGAAACAGCTCGTGCTGCTTGATGGCGGTCAGGCGGCCGACGGTCGAGACCACCGGAACCCCGTCCGGCAGGTTCAGCGCGCGCCGGGCACCGGCCCGATCCGCGTCGTTGATCGCCGCAAACCCGGCGAGATCGAACCCGAGCGGGACGACTCGGTACTGCGCCTCGCGGCCAATCCGGTAGGTGTCGGCCAGATCGCGGCGAATTGCCGGCGAGATCGCGACGAGCGCATCGCTGGCGCGGGCCAGCCACCGCTCCATCGTGATGAACATCGCGCTCACCATCGGGCTGAAGTAACCCTCGAGCACGTGACCGTGGTAGGTGTGCACCACGCGGGCTCTCGACGACCTGCCGCGCGTCAGGTTGTAGGCGGCCGCGGCCAGGCGCCCCAGGAGTCCGGCCTTCGCCATGTGGGTATGGACGATCGCGGGGCGGATCGATCGCAGCTCGCGATACAGGCGCAGCAGCGTCCGCAGATCGTCGATTGGCGCGATTGGCCGGCGCAGGCTCTCGACGTAGTGCGCGTTCGCGCCCGCCGGCAGCAGGTACGACATGTCGCCTTCGCCGTCGCCGAGACGGCCGTGCAGCAGTCGCGTCTCGAAGCCAAACGGTTCGAGTCGCCGTCGTCAGGCCGATCGCCTGAATCGACGGACCGCCGATGTTGAGCCGGGTGATGATGCGGGCGACGCGCAGGGGCGAGCCGCCTGCGGACTCGGATGATGGTGGCATCGCCACGGAGACTGGCGTCTATCTTAGCGGACCGGCGTCGCGCCGCCCGGTCGCCGTTCGCTCCGCCCGCCTCCCGGCGCCGCCACCTCGCCTTCGCGCTGGTCACGGTCGCGCTGACGCTGATTGCGTGTCTGGTCGTGCTGCTGGCCGCCGACATCTACCTCCATCGCAAGTACGAACGCACGGCGAGCGTGAACGTGTGGGGCTATCGCGGCCCGACGGTCGGTCCCAAGCAACCGTTGGAAACGCGCATCGCTGTCTTTGGCGGCAGCACCGCGTTCGGCTACGGGCCCGATTGGGACGGTTCGTTTCCATACCTCATGGAACAGCGTCTCAATGCGCTCACGTCGCGCCCAGGCCGGTTCGTCGTCGTCAATCTGGCCTACAACAATGACGGCGCGTTCGCATTCCGGCCGACGATGGAGGATTACGAGTACCTCGAGTTCGAGATCGCGATCCTCTACGAGGGATACAACGATCTCGGTGATGAGACCAATCGCGCGATCTACCGGCGAGACTCGCCGATCTTCCAGCTGACGGGCTACCTGCCGATTTTGCCGTTGATCGCCCGAGAGAAAGCCATGGCCATTCTCTACGCCGGCGACATCAACCGCGGTTATGGCGGCGCGCAGACCGTGTTTCAGCCGAGCCTGTCGGCGCGCGCGGCGAGCGGCACGCTGAATGCCTTTGCCGGGACCGTGGAGAGCCTCGAGCGCCAGCTTGGTCGGCTCACGCCGGACCCGCGCCCCAGTCAGCATCCCGCGCCCGACGAAAGCTGCGGCGATCGCTGGATGGATTACTGCGGCTCGATCGCCGGTGCGATCGACTGGGTGCGCCTCCGCGGTCTCAGCGTCATCGTCTGTACTCAGCCCTACATTTCGGATCGACATGTCGCGCAGCAGCGAGCGTTGACCGCGGCGTTGGCGACGCGGGTGGCTGCCGACCCCGCGGTCGTGCACGTGAATCTTGGCGACGCGATCAATCTCAGGGACGAGCGTCTGGCGTACGACGGCATGCACCTGACCGGCGCGGGCAACGCGGTCATTGCCGACGCGCTCGTCGAGCCGGTGCTGAAGCTGACGAAGGAGCGGCAGCACTGAGCGCTGTCCTCACCGACCGCCCGGATCGCCTGTCGATCGCGGCGTACTGGGAGCTCCTGATGAATCTCACGCGTCGTGAGATCAAGGGGCGATACAGCCAGTCGCTGTTCGGCGCCGGGTGGGCGATTGCCCAGCCGCTGGCCACCATGGCGGTGTTCACGCTGGTGTTCGCGCGACTCGGTCAGATTCCATCGGGTGGCGCGCCGTATCCGCTCTTCGCCTACGCCGCGCTGGTGCCGTGGTTCTTCTTCTCGAACTCGGTGAACTCCGGGACGATGAGCCTGATCACCTACCGGAACATCGTCACGAAGACCTATTTCCCGCGCGAGATCGTGCCGCTCGCGCAGGTGAGCTCGCGGCTCGTCGACTTCACCGCCGCGGCCACGCTCTACGCGGTGCTGATGATCTATTACGGCGTCGCGCCAGGTGTCTGGGGGCTGATGGTGCCGGTGTTCTTCGTCCTGCTCGTGCTCTTTACGCTGGGCGTGACGTTTGCGACCTCTGCGGCCAACGTCTTCTACCGCGACGTCAATCCCGTGGTGCAGATCGGTCTTCAGCTCTGGCTCTATCTGACTCCGGTCGCCTACCCGTTGTCCGCGGTCCCCGAGCGCTATCGCCCGTTCTTTCTCCTCAACCCACTGACAGGCATCGTCGAAGGCATGCGTTCGGCCATTGTCTTCGGCCGCCAGCCCGAGTGGGCCGTGGTCGGCGTGTCGGCGGGACTGACCACGCTCATCTTCGTCGCGGCGTTGGTGCTGTTCAAGCGCACCGACAAGTACTTTGCGGATGTCATCTGAGTCCCTGACCCCGACCCCTGACCCCGATCCCTTCAAGTGTCGATCGCCATTCACCTCGAATCCGTCACGAAGCGCTACAAGACCGGGCGATCGCGGACGGTCGTCGATCTCGATCGCGTCGCAGATCGACGCGCTCCGCGGCCGGACGGCCGACGTGCACAGCGTCAGCCGCGGCCGGATCGGCTCGACGATCCATGCGCTGCGCGACGTGTCGATGGAGGTGCCGCAAGGCGCCGGCCTCGGCATCATCGGCCGGAACGGCGCCGGCAAGACCACGCTGCTCAAGCTCATCTCGCGGGTGACGTGGCCGACGAGTGGCCGCGTTCGTGTTGCCGGGCACGTGGTGTCGCTGATCGAGTTGGGCGCGGGGTTCCATCCGGAACTGACCGGCCGCGAGAACGTGTATCTCGGCGCCGGCCTCTTCGGCCTCAGCCGGCGCGAGATCGACAGCCGCTTCGATGCCATCGTGGCGTTCGCTGACGTGGAGCGGCTGATCGATACCCCGATGAAGCGCTACTCGTCGGGCCTCTACGCCCGGCTCGGCTTCAGCGTCGCGATTCACAGCAACCCCGACATCGTGCTCGTTGACGAAGTGCTGTCGGTGGGCGACTTGTCGTTCCGGCGGCGCGCGCTCGAAGCGCTGCGGCAGCTGATCAACGACGGCAAGACCGTCCTCTTCATCTCGCACGACATGTGGAACGTGCGCCGGTTGTGCAGCCAGATTCTGTGGATGGAAGAGGGGCAGGTGCGCGCTTACGGCGAGGCTGGCGAGATCGCCGAGCGCTACATGAACGAGATCAACCTGCAGGCGCTCGCCAACGACCAGACGGCGTTGCAGAGCCATCGCGGCGGCACCGGCGAGATTCGCTATAGCGCGGTCGAAGTGCTCGACAGCGAGGGACGGCCGACGGCGCAGTTCTCGCCTGGAGACACCATGGTCGTCCGGGCCGCCTACCAGGTGAGCGATCGAAAGGCCCGCCCGCTGTTCCAGATTGCGATCGTCGACGTCGACACCGGCGTCGTGGTCACGACGGCGACAAGCGACGTCGAGCGCGCCGGCGTGCTGTCGGGTGGCGGCGCGATCGAGTGCCGGTTTCCCCGACTGCCGCTGCGGCCGCGTCAGTACGTGCTGCGCCTGTCGATTACCGACGAGTTCCAGCTGGCCTCGTACGACACCGTGTCGGCGGGGCCGCGCTTCGCGGTCGTCTCGACCGGCGCCGGCGTCGACGTGCTCGCGGACGAGCAGGAAGGCCTCGTGTCGCTGCCGTTCGAGATGGTCTACCAGGCAAGCGAGCCGGTGGGACGCTGAGTGGCGGTCAACGCGCCAACCGTCATCGTCTCGGTGCCGCACGGCGCCGCCGCCGGCAACATGCTGCGGACCGGCAGCCTGGCCCGGCTGCTCGATCACGATCGCGACCTTCGCCTGGTGATCCTGTCGCCGCTCTCGAAGGATCCGGCGTTTCTTCGCGAGGTCGCGCATCCGCGGGTGAGCGTGGACGACTTGCCGGCACACACGCCGGCCGGCCTCGAGGCGCGTCTCCTCGCGTTGATGCAGGCCAGCTATCTGGATTCTGCGATCACCGAATCGGTTCGCATCCGGCGTCTCGAAGCGAAGGCCAACGGCACGATCCGCTGGATTGGCGCCAAGCACCTGATCGCAAAGGTTCTGGCGCCGTCGATGACCCGGAAGCCGACGCGCTACGCGGTCAGCGACCGGATGATCTCGCATCCGTGGGCCGACGCGCTGTTCGAGACGCATCGGCCGGTGATGCTCGTGACCTCGAATCCGGGGCTGATCCTTGCCGAGGTGCCGCTGCTGCGGACGGCGGCGCGCCGCGGCGTCTGGACGGCCGCGATCGATCCGAGCTGGGACAATTTCACCAACAAGCTCCTGCCGATTCGTCCGGTCGATCGCCTGCTCGTCTGGAACGACCTGATGAAGCAGCAGGCGATCGATCTGCACGGCTACCAGCCATCGGCCATCCGCGTCGTCGGCACGCCGCAGTGGGATCGCTACTTTCGTGACGGCGTCACGACTTCACGCGAGGCGTTCTTTCAGCGAATCGGCGCCGACCCGGCGCGCCTGCTGATCACGGTGACCACCACGCCACGACCGCTGTATCCGCACCACGATCACGTGCTGCGCGTGCTGGTCCAGGCGATACGTGCCGGACGATTTCCGCGGCCGGCGCAGGTTCTCGTGCGGTTGCACCCCCGCGACGAGCGGACGCACTACGCCGAGTTCGAGTCGACGCCGGAAGTGATCCTCGAGAAGCCGTTTCGCGAGACGGTCCGCGCCGGCGACGGCCTGGCCGTTGATGTCACGTCCGACAGCCAACAGCACCTTGCCGACACCCTCCGCCACAGCGACGTCATCGTCAACGTCGCCTCGACGATTGCGATCGAAGCGGCGATCTTCGATACGCCGATCGTCAACGTCAGCTTCGACGGCGAGGGCGAGAGCCCGTTCGAGAAATCGGCCCGTCGGTATTACCGCTTCACGCATTACGTCAACATCACGCGGCATGGGGCGGTGCGGGTCGCGGCGTCGCCGGATGAACTCGTGTCGCACGTCGGCCGGTATCTGGCCGAGCCGGCGCTCGATGCCGACGCGCGCCGAAAGATGGCGCTCGAGCAGTGCCAGTTCCTGGACGGCCGCGCCGCCGAGCGCGTTGCGGAGACGCTGATCGACGATCTCACTCGCGTCACGGGTCGAGCCGCTGAGGCCCAGCGATCGTGCGCGTAACCTACCTCATGCGATGCCTCGCGATGATGCGAGGCGGCGGCGAGACGCAGCACCTCGCGTGGATGCGCGCGCTGACCAGGCTCGGCGTCGAGATCGAGGTGATCAGCGGGCGGCCGCTGTTGGCTTCGGCGGTCTATCCGCCCGAAGCCGATCTCGAGACCATCACGCTTCGTTCGCCCTACACGCGGAACTTCGTCTACCGCATGCAGTCGGTGCGCGGCTTTGGCCGGTTGACGATGTGGTCGCTGCACGCGGACGAAGAGCTGTTCTGCCGCATGGCGTTTCGACGCATTGCCGCGTCCAGCCGGCAGCCCGATCTGGTCCTCGCGCATGCGCTGCACCAGGCGCCTCGCCTCGCGCCCGACGCGTATCCGATCGCGGTGTATCTGCCAGGCCCACCGCACCCGCGCTACATCCCGGATTTGCAGCAGGCCGATGCGCTGATCTCCGATGGGTATGCCGCGAAGGAACTGCCCGCCATGATCGGCCGGCCGGTAGACGACGTGCTGAAGGGTGTGGATGTTGAGACGTTCACACCCGAGGGCCCGTCGGTGCGAGAGGCGCAGGGACTCGGCGGGTCGCGCGTGGTGATCTGCGTGACCCGGCTCGTGCCGATCAAGAACCTGCCGATGATGCTCGACGCGATCGCCATCGTCCGTAAGACGGCGCCCGACGTGGTCCTCGTGCTGGTGGGCGAGGGCCCGCAGCAGCCGGCGCTGGCCGAGCGGGTCCGGCAGCTTGGGCTCGACGCCGCTGTGCGGTTTGCCGGCTACGTTCCGCAGCAGGCGACACCGTCGTGGTATCGCGCAGCCGACGTGTTCGCGCTGTCGTCCGACTTCGACAACTCACCGAACGTCGTCCTCGAGGCCATGGCGTGCGGCCTGCCGGTGGTCGCCACCGATGTCGGCGGATTGCGCGAGTACGTGCGGCCGCCGTCAAACGGGCTGCTCACGCCCAAAGGAGAGGCGGCGGCGTTTGCTGACGCGCTGCTCACGCTGCTGAACGATCGCGAGCGGGCCGCAGCCATCGGACGGCAGAACCGTCAGGACGCCGTGACGCGCTTCTCGTGGGCTGCCAGCGCCGCCCGGATGCGCGAGGTCTACGAGCGCGTGATCGAGGATTTCCGGAGACGGCGCGGGGCGTCGCGCCGAGCCGCGTCGTGAAGATTGCGATTCGAGACGATGACACGTGCTATTTCACTGCGCCGGATGAACTCGAGCGCGTGTATGGCCGCATCTGGACGCACGTGCCGGTCTGCCTGGCGACGATCCCGCGGGCCATGGGCTACAAGAGCCCGGCGGTGCCGCGTCAGGTACTGGGAGTCGGGCGAAGCGTTTGCGCTCGAGCGCAATCCGGCGATCGTCGCCGCGCTACGCGAATGGACAGCCGCCGGGCGCGTCACCGTCGCCCTGCACGGGTATACGCACGAAGACTTTCCGGACGGCTGGGAGTTCCAGGCGGCGCCCGATCCGGATCGACGCGTCCGCGACGGACTCGCGTATCTGCGCGCGACGCTCGGCGTCGAGATCTCGATCTTCGTGCCGCCGCACAATGCGCTGTCGAAGGCCGGGATGGCCGCGGTCAGTGCGGCGGGGCTCAACCTGCTCGGCTCGTTCCTGTCGTTTCATCCATCGCGGCGTCCGTTCGAGTGGCGGACGCTGCCGAACTGGTGGCGGGTGCAGCGGTTCCGCGCGCGCACCGGGCGAAGCCGGCGCGACCCGATGGTCTTTCCGCACGTGCTTCGCTACGGCCGCCACGCCGAGTTCGGGTGCCACAGCTTGATTCCGAGCACCACGCTCGCCGGTCTCGTCGCCGGCTTCGAAGAGGCGCGGCGGATGGGCGGCGACTTCTGCATCGCGACCCATTACTGGGAAGTGGACGACCGCCTGCGCGGCATGCTCGAGGACATGCTCGCGCATGCGGCCCGCTATTCCGATGTGCGGTTCGTCCGCGCCGAGGAGATCTTTGTCGACCACTGAGTGGGGCGACCGCGCCGCTCAGCTCTACGGCGCTGACTATGCTCGCAGGTACCGGGCGATGGACGACGAGCTGCGGATGGGTCCGCTGGTCGCGCGTTTTGGCGGGTGGATTCGCGAGCTGTGCGAGGGCTTCGGCCGCTCGATCGTCGTGCTCGATCTCGGCTGCGGCACCGGCCGCTACTTCTGGGCGGTCCGCCACGCGACCGAGCTCGTCGGCATCGACGTCTCGGCGGCGATGCTGGCCGAAGCGAAGCGGCCAGTCGATGCCGGCCACCTCGAGGTGCCGAAGGTGACGCTCGTGCACGGCGACTTCCTGACGCGGCCGCTCGGCGAGTCGCGTTTCGATCTCGTGTACTCCATCGGTGTACTGGGCGAGCACACGCCGTTCGACGCGACGGTCGCGACGCGCGTGCATCGGGCGCTCATGCCGGGCGGGCTCTTCGCGTTCACCGCGGTGCACGTCAACTCGTTTTCCGTGCCGCGAACGACGAAGCGGAAGGTCGGGGAGCGCCTCCTGCCGATCGCGCCAGGTCCGTTGCGGGCGGCCTTGCGGCAGCGGCTGCTCGCCGGCGGGCTCTACGTCGATCCTCCCTACGTGCGCGAGGTGCTGACGGGAGCCGGGTTCAAGGTCGAGTCGATCGAGCGACCACGAGTCCGACGTTCACCTGCACTGCATGTGCGTGGGAAGGAAGCCGCGCGGATGAGCGCCTACGCCGGCCGCCGCGTGCTGGTCATCGGCGGCTTGGGTTTCATCGGCGGCAACCTGCGTGTCGCGGCTGCGCCACGAGGATGCCACGGTCAGTGTCGTGTCGCCGTCACGAGCGCGGCATGCGGCGCTCGCGCACGAGTGCGAGGCTGCCGGCGTCACCGTGTTCGAGGCCGACATCCGCGACGCCGAGGCGATGCGTCTGGCGGTCGCCGGACAGGACGTGATCTTCAATGTGTCCGGACGATCCGGCGCGGTCCGGAGCATGGAGGATCCGTGGACGGACCTCGACGTCAACTGCCGCGGCACGCTGGTCCTGCTCGAGGCGCTGCGCACGGCGAACCAGACGGCCAAGCTCGTGTTCGCCGGCTCGCGTCTCCAGTACGGTCGCGTCGATCGCCTGCCGGTCGTCGAGGACGCCGCCATGGTGCCGACCTGCGTGCACGCCGTGCACAAGTCGGCGATCGAAGGCTATCTCGGCGTCTACGAGCGGCTGTTCGGTCAGCGTTGGACGCTGGCGCGCATCACCAATCCCTATGGTCCCGGACAGCCGGCGGCGACGCACGGCCTACGGCGTGATCAATCAGATGATCCACCTCGCGCTGGCGGAGCAGACGCTGACGATCTACGGCGACGGCGCGCAGCAGCGCGACTATCTCTTCATCGACGATCTGACGACCGCACTGATGAAGCTTGGTGCGTCGGCCGCGGCCGACGGCCGCGCCTACAACGTCGGCAGCGGGCACGGGACGTCGCTCGTCGATCTCGCGCGCCTGGTGATCGAGATCGCCGGCGACGGCCGCATCGCGCACGTCGAGTGGCCCGAGCTGGCGCAGCGGATCGAAACCGGTGATTTCGTCGCCGACGTGTCTCGGCTGGCCGCTGAACTCGACTGGCGCCCCCAGACTGCGCTCGCCGATGGGCTGACGAAGACGGTCGCCTTTCACCGCGCGCGGGCCGGCGTATGACGGCCACCGCGCAGTTCGATGGCGCGCCGCTGCGCTCGGTCGGTAATCGGATCCGGGTTGTCTACATGGCGCACGCATTCGCCGTCGGCGGCGCGGAAGAGATGGTGCTGAACCTGGTGCGACGCCTGCCGTCGCGATTCGAGCCGGTGGTCTGCTGCATCCATTCGCCAGGCCCGCTCGGCGAGGAGATTCGCAGCGACGGGTGTGCCGTTCCGCGTGCTCGGGCTGACGCCAGGCGTGAAGCGGCCGTTCGACGTCCTCGCCATCCGCGATTACCTGCGCGAGATGGCGCCGCAGATCCTGCATCCGTTCCTGCTGACGGCCAGTCTGTACGGACGCGCTCGCCGCGATGCTGGCGCGGGTGCCGGTCGTGCTCGGCACCGAAGTCAACATCTACGCCAACAAGCGCCGATGGCATGCGCTGGCCGAGCGCCTGCTGATGAAGAAGACGGACGCGGTGATTGCCTCGGCCGAATCGGTGCGCAACTTCTATGTCGGCCAGGTCCACGCCGATCCGAATCGCGTCGAGGTCATCTACAACGCCGTGGACTGGGCGCATGCTGGAGACGCACCGTGCCGCGCGAGGCGATGCGTTCGAGCCTCGGCGTGCCCGAGTCGGCACCGGTCGCGACGATCATCGCGCGGCTGACCGAGCAGAAGGCGCATCGCGTTCTCTTCGAGGCGCTGGCGACGACGCCGGCCCTGTCGTCGCTCCACCTGCTCGTCGTCGGCGACGGCGATCTGCGCGAGCCGCTGAAGGAGTTGGCGCGGGCACGCTCGGCTGGCAGAGCCGGGTGCACTTCCTCGGCGCGCGCCGCGATCTCGGCAATCTCCTCGGCGCCAGCGACCTCTTCGTGATGCCGTCGCTCTGGGAAGGGCTGCCGCTCTCGATGATTCTGGCGATGGGCGCCGGACTGCGGCGTGGTCGCGACCCGCGTCGCCGGCATTCCCGAAGTCGTTCGACGACCAGCGAAACCGGCCTGCTCGTGCCTCCAGCCGATCCGGCCGCGCTCGGCGCGGCGCTGGCGCGGCTCGTCACCGACCCGACTCTCCGGGCGCGACTCGGCGCGAATGCCACGGCCTTCGTGACGCCCCGATTCGGCGTGGACGGCTACATCGCATCGGTGACGGCGCTCTACGATCGGCTGCTGTCGGAGAAGGGCGTCCGGTGACGCTCGGCCTCCTGTACCACATGCCGTTCTGGCAGACGGCGGACGGCAGCGCTGTGGGAAGCGGAAGGATCGTTCGCGCGCTACGTGGACTCGCTGGCGCCGTACTTCGACGAGATCCTGCTCGCCGTGCCGGTCTTCGACGTCCCGCCAGCGTCGGGCTCGCGGTGCGCGCCACCAACGTCCGGCTGGCGCCGCTGCCGTACTTTCCGGGGCCGCGGCAGTTCTATCCGAAGCTGCCGTCGATCATCTCCAGGCTCCGCCACTGGGCTCGGGCCTGCGACGTTCTTCACCTCCGCGTGCCGACGCCCGCCGGCATCTTCGCGTATCCGATCGGCGCGGCGGCTGCAGAAGCCGATCTTCCTCCTCGTCGTCGGCGATTACGAGGCGCTGCTGCCGCACCTGCCGTATCGCGGCGTGAAGCGTGCGCTGTTCAGCAGCCTACGTCGCGTTCGAGGAGTGGGCGCTCTCGCGCATGACTCGCGGCGCGCTGACCTTTGCCAACGGCGCGGCGCTGCGCGAGAAACACGAACGCGATGGCGTCAAGGTCTTCGAGACGCGAGACGACGACGCTCTCTGCGGAGGACATGGCGACGCGCACTGACACCTGCGCGGCGGCGGCGATCCGAGTGTTGACGGTCAGCCGCATCGATCCGCGCAAGGGGCTGCGCGTGCTGCCCGAAGCCGTCTCGATGCTCGCGGCCCAGGGACGCGACGTCTCGCTCGATATCGTCGGGCCGACCATCGGCCAGATCGGCGACACCGAGCGCGACGCCATCGTCGCCGACGCGCAGCGCCTGGGCGTGTCGGCGCGCGTCACGCTGACGCGGCGCGATGCCGCTCGATCGGTTGCTGCAGACTCTATCGCGACTACGACCTGTTCGTGCTGCCGACCCGGCCTGGCGAAGGCATTCCGCGCGTGCTGATGGAGGCGATGGCGGCCGGGCTGCCGGTTGTCACCACCGACGTGTCCGGCATCGCGTCGCTGGTCCAGCACGAGCAGAACGGGCTGCTGTTGAAGGACGGCGATGCGGCGGCGGTTGCCGGCGCGATTGCCCGGTTGCTCGACGATCCGGCGCTGCGACGACGGCTGATCGAGGGCGGCTATCAGACGGCGCGGGCGCATACGCTCGAACGCCAGGCCGCGGACATGATGCACATCGTGCGAGCGCGAACTGGGCCTTGCCGGCCGACCGGTGCCGACCGCCGCATGAAGGTCTGCTTCGTGTTGCCGTCGCTGGCCGGCGGCGGTGCCGAACGGGTGGCGGTGACCGTGCTGAGCGGGCTCGACGGCTCGCGTCACGAGCGGCTGCTCTATCTCTTCAGCCGCGAGGGCGTGTACTCTCGACCGCCTCGCGCCGGACGTGCGGGTGGTGACGGCGACGCGGCAATCGTGGTTCGGACGCCTCTTCGAGCTCGCCGGATTCCTCCGCGCCGAGCGGCCGGCCGTCGTGATGCCGTTCCTGAGCTACTTCATCACCGCCGCGGCGGCATGGCTGGCCGGCAGCGGGGCGCGCGTCATCTTCAATCAGCAGACGCCGACCACCGAGTTTCTCGAGGATCGCGACTTCCGCTGGCGGCGGCCGTGGCGGCGCCGGCTGTTCGCGCTGGTGACGCGCCTCTTTTATCGTCGCGCCGATGCCGTGGTCGTCACCTCGCAAGGGCTCGTCGATGATCTCGCGGCGAATTACGGCGTGCCGGCGGCAAAGATCCGCGTCCTGCACAACCCGGTGGACCTCGCCTCGATCGCGCGCGACGCCGATGCCTCGATTGCCGATGCCGGGCTCGCCGATGCCGGACCGATCGTGGCGGCAGCCGGCCGGTTGGCCGGCGTGAAGAACTATCCGCTGCTCATCGAGTCGGTTGCCGTGATTGCCGGCGAGACCCCGGTCGTGGCCTGGATCCTCGGCGACGGCGTGGAACGAGCACGCCTCGAGGAGCTGGCCAGCGCGCGCGGACTCGCGAGCCGGATTCACTTTCTCGGCTTCCAGCCGAACCCGTGGCGCTTCATCCGGCGCGCCGATGTGTTCGTGTTGACCTCGGTCTACGAGGGATTCGGCAACGTGCTCATCGAGGCGATGGCCTGCGGGACGCCGGTGGTGGCCACGCGTTCGCGTGGGACTTCGGAGATCGTGCAGCACGAAGTGAACGGGCTGCTCGTCGATCACGAGCCGTCCGCGGTCGCGGGCGCGATTCGGCGACTGCTTGGTGACGGGGCCCTGCGTCCGCGTCTCCTCTCCGCGGCGAGGCAAAGTGTCGAGCACTACGCCGTGCCTCGCGTCGTCGAACGCTACGAGCGGTTGTTCCACGAGGTGATGGCGTGAGCACGATCGCAGGCACGGCGCCGTTCCCGCTCTGGCAGATCGCGCTCGGCGGCGCGGCACTCGGCGTCGCCTACACGTTGTCGCCGCTGACCGTCCTGCTGCTCCCGGCGCTGGCGCTGCTGGTGCAGTGGGTGGGACGTCCGCTCGGGGCGCGCGAACGGGAGTGGTTGTACGGCTTGGTCGCGACCGCCGTCGCGTTGCGCCTCATCGCCATTGCCGGGCTGTTCCTGATGGCCGATGCGGATCGGCCGTTCGCGACGTTCTTCGGCGACGAGGAGATGTTCAAGAGCCGATCGATCTGGCTGAGGAACATCGGCCTCGGTGTGCCGATCTCTGCCGCCGACTTCATCTACGCGGTCGAAGAGACCGGCAAGTCCAGTTACCTGTTCGTGCTGGCCTACCTGAGCGCGCTCGTTGGCGACGCGCCCTATGGAATGCACGTTTTCAACACGACGCTGTATCTGGTCGGCGGCTGCCTGATTTACCGGCTGGTGCGTCCGAGCTACGGACGGCTCGTCGCCCTGGGCGGGCTCGCCGTGCTGCTGTTCCTGCCGAGTCTGTTCTTCTGGTCGATTTCAGCGTTGAAGGAACCGCTCTACACGGTGCTCGCCGCCGCCGAGTTGTGGTGTGCGCTGACCGTCGCCCGTGGAAAAGGCTGGTATTGGCGGGCGGCTGCGATCGTCGGCGTCATCGGCCTCGGCGTGCTTCTCGAAGGGCTGCGCAAAGGGGGCCTGCTCGTCGCGGGACTCGGGACCGTTGGCGGTCTCGTCGTCGGATCGATGATGCGGCGGCCGCGCCTGGCCGCCGCCGCGATTGTCGTCCTGCCGCTGGTCGCGATTGCTCATGCTCCGCGTCCCTGCGATTCAGGATCGGGCGCATGTCGGTCGTTCGTGACTCGGCGATCTACCACGTCGGCCATGTCTTCACGCCGGGCTACTCCTACAAGACCCTCGATTCCTGGTACTGACATCGATCCGGCCTGACATCCGCCGCATGCCTGAAGGCGACGCCGTCAAGTACGTGTTCTCGGCGCTCGTTCACTACGTCGTGCAACCGTTGCCATGGACGATTGAGTCGCGAGCGGTGCTGGCCTATCTGCCGGAGCAGATGGTCTGGCTGACGCTGGCTGCGCTGATTCCGATCGGCCTCGTGGCCGGATTCCGTCTCGACCCGATACTCACCGCCGCTCTCGCCGCGCACGCCAGTGTGGTCGTGCTGATCGTGGCGATGACGAGCGGCAACGTCGGCACGCTGATCCGCCACCGGGGCCTCGTGCTGCCCTACGTTGTGTGGTTCTCCATGCTCGGCGGGTATCACCTCTTGCTGCGGGCGTCGCCGACGCTCGCTTCGCGCACTCGGCTGGCAGGAGACCAAGGCACAGCTCATGGCACTCGTTGACGAACAGGGACGGCTGTTCGGCCGCGTCAATCTGCTCGACGCGATCATGGCGGTCGTGATCGGCGGGCTGATTCCGCTTGCCTATGGCGCTTACATGTTGTTCCGGACGCCGGAACCGCGGTTGACGGCGGTCGAGCCGTCGTCGCTCATCGTCGGGCCCAACCTGCGCGTGAGCGTGAAGGGCGAGAACTTCCGGCCGTACATGCGCGTGTCGTTCAATAGCGTCCAGGGCGACAGCTTCATCTTCCGCAACGCCGCCGAGGCGGTGATCGATCTCAACGCGATGCCGCCAGGCGTCTACGACGTCGTTCTGTACGACAATGCCCAGGAGCGATCGCGTCTGCCGAAAGCCTTCACCCTCCTTCCGACACCGCTCCCGGATTCGCGTGTCGTTGTCGTCGGCAACTTCGGCAACCTGACCGCGGATCGCGTCGGCGGCCTGACGAAAGGCGCGACGATTGCCGGGTTCGGCACGATCCTCGAGCTGGGCCGCCCGGTGCCCGAAGCCACTCGCGTCCATGCCGGTCCGATCCTCGAGATACCGGTCGAGAAGGCCGTGCGCGTGCCGGCGCTCGTCGAAGTCGGCTGTTCAGTCCGCGCGCCGGAGGGCGCGCCGAGGTGCGTCGTCAACGACATCATGCTCCAGCCGTCGGCCATCGTCTTTCTCGACACGGCGATCGGACGGCTCCCGTTTCAGATCGATCAGCTGCGCGGCTCGCAGCCGCTCGAGCCGGTCACGATTACGGTGCAGTTCGACAATCGTCCGATCCTGCTGCAGCAGATCGCGCGCGGCGACCTCGATCAGGGGGCGTTCGCCAACGAGCTTTCCGCCGGCGCACGGGTGACGGATGTGAGCGCCATGCGGACCCTCGGCACCGACTTCGGCCGCCGTCGACGTGACTTTGGTTGTGCCAGGCGCAGCGCGGCAGCTCGAGCTGGACCTACGCGTCGGCGCCGCTTCGTGTCGGCGCGCCCTTCGCGATGCGCACGCCACGGTACGAGCTGAACGGAATCGTGAATCAGGTCACGCCAGCCTGGCCGAATTCCGCCGCCACGCCGGCGGGATCGCGCTGAGGTGCCCGGTTTTGAGTCAATGAACGGAATCGCCCGATTCGTGGACGCGGGGCTGACGGATGCCGAACAGCGGATCGCCAGCCGCCTGCCGCCGCCGGTCATCGACGACCCGTGGGTCACGCGGGTTGTCGAATCGGGCGTGCTCGCTCGCGCTCTTGCGTGGTTGATCCGCATCGGCCGCAGCGCTGTCGCCACGTCGCGTGCGGTCGCCATCGTGCGGGTCACGACCACATCGTGGCGGCACGCCGCCTGGGCGGCACGACGGCGGACGGTCGGTCTGTGCCTTCTTGTCGCGGTCATCACCCACGTGGTGCTCGTCGGCGCGCTGAATCGTCCCGTAGGATGGCTCTGGCTGATCCTGCCGGGTATTGTCGCGATGGTGGGGTTCGTGCTCGTCGCGGCGTCTGCGCCCCCGTCCGCCAGGAGTCGATGACGAACTCTCCCGTCAGAGTCCTGGCGTTGACGCCAATTCCCGAAGAGGGCGCGGGCTGCCGGTTCCGGGTGAGCCAGTACCTGCCGTATCTGCGAAGCGCGGGGTTCGACGTCACGGTCAGCTCGTTCTATACGCCAGAGTTCTTCCGTCTCGTCTATCAGCGCGGCCGCTACGCTGCGGAAGTCCGCCTCGATCGCCGCCCTCACGCTCCGCCGGTTGCGCGAGCTGTTCGCGCTCAACCAGTACGACCTGGTACTGCTCTATCGTGAGGCGATCCCGTTTGGCCCGCCCGCGATCGAATGGTTCGTGGCGCGCCGCGGCCTCCCGATCGTCTATGACTTCGACGACGCGATCTTTCTGCCCAACGTCAGCGAGGCCAATCGCGCGTTTGCGTTCCTGAAGAATCCCGGCCGCGTGGCCCAGATTCTCCGCCTCAGCCGTCGCGTCGTCGTCGGCAATGAGTTCCTCGCCGGTTATGCACGACAGCACAACGCATCGGTCACGGTGATTCCTACGGCGGTCGACACCGAGCGCTTCGTGCCGCGCGCCGCCGATTTCCCGGCCGGGGAGCGGCCACTCGTGGTTGGATGGATAGGCAGTCCGACGACGTTCCCCTACCTCGAGGGGCTGGCACCCGTGCTTCGGGACGTGGCGGCGCGACACCAGTTTGTCCTGAAGGTCAGCGGCGCCGGTCGGCCGGTGACGTTTCCGGGCGTTACCGTCGATGAAGTGCCGTGGTCGCTGGCCAACGAAGTCAGCCTCTTCAACACCTGCGACATCGGCGTGTATCCGCTGACCGACGATGAATGGTCGAAGGGGAAATGCGGCTTCAAGGCCATTCAATGCCTGGCGTGCGGCGTGCCGGTCGTTGCCGCGTCGGTCGGCGTGAACCGCGAGATCGTGCGAGGACGGCGTCAACGGGTTCCTGGCCTCGACGCCGGCTGAGTGGATCGCCAAGCTCGAGCGGCTGCTGACCGACGCGCCGCTGCGTGCCCGGATGGCCGAGGCCGGGCGCCGGACGATCGAAGCAGCGCTACTCCCTGCACGTCACGGCGCCACGACTGGCGGCCGTGCTCGCGTCGGCGCTGAGGGAAGAAGTGCCGCTGTCGGCGGCGGCAGACGGGCGACGCGTATGACGACCAGCTCGATTCCAAAGAACTTCGCGATGACCGGCGTGGCCGGGTTCGTGGCGCCCCGGCACCTCAAGGCGATTGCCGATACCGGCAACCGGCTGGTCGCCGCGGTCGATCCGCACGACGCGGTCGGCGTGCTCGATCGCTACTCGTTCGACGTGCGCTTCTTCACCGAGTTCGAGCGCTTCGATCGCCACCTCGAGAAGCTGCGGCGCGGACCCGAGCAGGAGCGCGTCCACTACGTGAGCGTCTGCTCGCCGAACTACCTGCACGACGCGCACATGCGGCTGGCGCTGCGCGTCGGCGCCGATGCGATCTGCGAGAAGCCGCTGGTCATCAACCCGTGGAACCTCGACGGCCTGCAGGAGCTGGAAGCAGGAGACCGGGCCGCCGGATCTACACCGTGCTGCAGCTGCGGCTGCACCCGGCGCTCGTCGCGCTTCGCGAGCGGCTCGCGCGCGCAGCCGGCCAAGCGCCACGACGTGCAGCTGACCTACCTCACCGCGCGCGGCCGCTGGTACGACGTGTCGTGGAAGGGCGTCGACGAGCGCTCCGGCGGCATCGTCACCAACATCGGCATCCACTTCTTCGACCTGCTGCGTGTGGCTGTTCGGGCCGGTGCAGAACGCGCGAGGTCCACCTGCGCGAGACGAAGCGCGCCGGCGGGCACGCTCGTGCTGGCCAACGCCGACGTGCGCTGGTATCCTGTCGGCCGAAGCGGTCGACCTGCCGTTCGCGCCGGAGCCCGGCAAGCGGACGACGTTCCGATCGATCACGGTGGACGGCGAGCAACTCGAGTTCAGCGAAGGCTTCACCGACCTCCACACGCGCGTCTACGAAGAGATGCTGCCGGGCCGCGGCTTCGGCGATCGCCGACGCCCGGCCGTCGATCGAGCTGACGCATCGCATCCGGCACGCGCCGGTGTCCGACGAGCGCCGGCGGCCGATCTGCGCGCCGCGGTGATGCCGGCGCATTCCATCGCGACGGATGATGACCGACACCAGCCGTCCATACACCGTGCACGAGTCGTCGTACGTCGACGACGGGCTGCCGGATCGGCGCCGGCACGAAGATCTGGCACTTCTGCCACGTCATGCCCGGCGCCGTCATCGGCGAGCGCTGCAACATCGGCCAGAACGTCGTCATCTCGCCCGGACGTCGTGATCGGCGACAACGTCAAGATCCAGAACAACGTGTCGATCTACACCGGCGTCATCCTCGAAGACGACGTGTTCTGCGGCCCGTCGATGGTGTTCACCAACGTCGTCAACCCGCGCAGCCACGTCGTCGCGCAAGCGACGAGTACCAGCGCGACGCTCGTCAGGCGCGGCGCCAGCCTCGGCGCCAACTGCACGGTCGTGTGCGGCCACACGATCGGGCGCTACGCCTTCATCGGCGCCGGCGCCGTCGTCACCAAGGACGTGCCCGACTACGCGCTGGTGCTCGGCAACCCGGGGCGCGTCGCCGGCTGGATGTGCGAGTGCGGCGTGAAGCTGAGCGCCGGCGCGACGCCACCGGCCGAGGCGCGCATGCGCGGTCGTGCGGCGCCGCGTACGCCACGGTCGACGGACGGCTCGTCGCGTGCGCAGATCCGGTCGAGCCGCTCGTCGTCGGGAGTCAGCGTCATGAATCTCGCAGGCACAGCGCATCATGCTCATCGGCGGCGCCGGCCTCGTCGGCTCGCACATCGTCGATCAGCTCATCGCCGAGCCCGTGGCCGAGATCGTCGTGTTCGACAATTTCGTGCGCGGCACGCGCGACAACCTCGCCGACGCGCAGAAGTCGCCGAAGGTGCGGATCGTCGATGGCTCGATGACCGATCGCGACGCGCTCAGGCGCGAGCTGGCGGGGATCGACGGCGTGTTCCTGCTGGCGTCGCTGTGGCTGGGCGAGTGCGTCAACGATCCGCGCAGCGCGTGGGAGGTCAACACGCTCGGCACGTGGAACGTCGTCGAGGCGTGTCGCGAGGCCGGGGTCAAGCGCATCGTCTACTCGTCGTCGGCGTCGGTCTACGGCAACGCCGTGGTCACGCCGATGACCGAGGATCATCCGTTCAACAACCGCACGACCTACGGCGCGACGAAGATCGCGAACGAACAGATGCTGCGCGCGATCTACGAGCAGCACAAGCTGCCGTACATCGGCATGCGCTACATGAACATCTACGGCCCGCGCATGGATTACGAGGGCACCTACGTCAGCGTGATCATGAAGGTGCTCGATCGCATTTTCGCCGGCGAGCGGCCGGTGGTCTTCGGCGACGGCAGCCAGGTCTACGACTTCATCCACGTCGCCGACGCCGCGCGCGCCAACATCCTCGGCATGCAGGCCGACTGCGCCGACGAGCACTTCAACATCGGCATGGGCGTGGGCACGAGCATCAACGAGCTGGTCGCAGCTGCTGCTGGAGCTGACCGGATCGAAGCTCTCGATCGAGTACCAGCCCGCAGGCGCAGAGCTTCGTGACGCATCGCATCGGCAGCACCGAGAAGGCGGAGCGGCTGCTCGGCTTCCGGGCCGCGATCCCGCTGCGCGACGGACTCAAGTCGGTCGTCGATTGGCGCATGGCGCTGCAGCGATGCCGCCGCACTGGTTCCCTCGATCCCTGACCCGTTCTGACATCATGTGCTGGCATCGTGCCGGCATACTTCGAACTTCGAACGGCGAGCCGGTCGACGCGCGATCTGCTCGAACGGATGACCGACGCCGTCGCGCATCGCGGGCCGGACGGCGAGGGCCACTACATCGAGGCGGCCGTCGGCCTCGGCCATCGGCGGCTGGCGATCATCGATCTGTCGGACGCCGGCACAGCAGCCGATGGCGAACGAGACCGGCGACGTGCTCCTCGATCTACAACGGCGAGATCTACAACTTCCAGCGAGTTGCGCGCCGAGCTCGAAGCCAGGGCCATCGCTTTCACTCAGCGACCGACACCGAAGTCATCGTCCACGGCTACGAGGAGTGGGGCGAGGAGTGCGTCGACGCGGCTCAACGGCATGTTCGCGTTCGGCGCTGTGGGACGGCCGCGCGCGGCGGCTGCTCCTGGCGCGCGACCGCTACGGCGATCAAGCCGCTCTACTACTGGCAGCGACGGCGTCGAGTTGCTCTTCGCCACCGAGATCAAGGCGCTGCTCGCAGCACCCGCGGGTGACGCGTCAGCGTCGATCCGCACGCGCTGCTCGAATACTTCACGTTTCAGAACCTCTTCACCGATCGCACGCTGTTCGACGGCATCCGCATGTTGCGCGCCGGGCCACGCGCTGGCGGTCGACGCCGGAAGGCGTCGGTCGAGTGCCGCAGCGCTACTGGGACTATCACTTTCGCGAGCCCGATGCGCCGAACGACGATCCGACGCGAGTACACCGAGGAGCTGCATCGGCTGTTCGTGCAGGCGGTGAATCGCCAGCTGGTGAGCGACGTGCCGGTCGGCGCGTATCTCAGCGGCGGCATGGACTCCGGCGGCATCACGGCGGTCGCGGCGCGGCAGCTTCCGAACCTCGCGACGTTCACCGCCGGCTTCGACCTGTCGTCGGCGTCGGGTCTCGAGACTGCACTTCGACGAGCGCCGCCGCGCCGAGGCGCTGTCGTACCAGTTCAAGACCGAGCACTACGAAGTGGTGCTGCAAGGCCGGCGACATGGAGCGGGTGATGCCGGAGCTGATCTGGCATCAGGAGGACCTGCGCGTCGGCCAGTGCTATCCGAACTACTACGTCGTCGCGGCTGGCCAGCAAGTTCGTCAAGGTCGTGCTCGCCGGGACCGGCGGCGACGAGCTCTTCGGCGGCTATCCGTGGCGCTACTACCGTGCGGTCAACAGCCTCGGCTCCGACGATTACGTGCAGAAGCTACTACGACTTCTGGCAGCGGCTGGTGCCCAACGACGTGATGCACGCAGCTGTTCCAGCCGGACGTCTGGGCCGCGATCGAGGATCGTGCAGACCATCGACGTGATGCGCGATGTCATCGCCGGCAGCACGCAGCCGCTCGAGACGGCCCGAGGACTACGTCAACCAGCTCGCTCTACTTCGAGAGCAAGACGTTCCTCCACGGCCTGCTCGTCGTCGAGGACAAGCTGAGCATGGCGCACGGGCTCGAGACGCGCGTGCCGTTCCTCGACAACGACGTCGTCGACTTCGCGATGCGGCTGCCGGTCCGCGCCAAGCTGCGCGATCTGGACCTCGCCGATCCGCCTCGACGAGAACGCCCCGGCCCGAAGAACGAGCTGTACTTCGACCGCACCAGCGACGGCAAGCTGATCCTCCGGCAGATGCTCGGCGCGCTTTCTTCCAGCCGGCTACGTCGAGGGCGCGAAGCAGGGCTTCAGCGCGCCGGATGCGAGCTGGTTCCGCGGCGACAGCATCGACTACGTGCGGCGCCCCATCCTCGCGCCCGAGGCGCGCATCTACGAATTCCTCCGCTCCGACACGGTCGGCGAGCTGGTCGGCGAGCACCTGCGCGGCGAGACCAACCGGCGGCTGCTGATCTGGTCGCTCATCAGCTTCGAGTGGTGGTGCCGCACGTTCCTAGACGGCCCGCGTGCGCGAGCCGCCGCTGCGGAGCCGATGCCCCAAACTGGCCGCCCGCGCCGATGAAACGCCACGACGTCGCGTCCGGCGTGCGCAGCATCGTGGCCAATCGCGGTCTGCTGAGTTCGTTGACGCGACGCGACATCGAGGTCCGTTACCGCGGCACGGTGCTTGGCATCCTGTGGGCGGTCGTGTATCCGCTGACCATGCTGGCAATCTACACGTTTCTCTTCGGCATCGTGTTCAAGGCGCGGTGGCCGGGGCTCGACCAGCTGCCGGATTTCGTGCTGATGCTGTACTGCGGGCTGCTGACCTTCAACCTGGTGTCGGACACCCTGACGCGGGCGCCGTCCGCCGTGCTGTCGCAGCCGAACTACGTCAAGAAAGTCGTCTTCCCCCTCGAGCTGCTGCCGCTGTCACAGCTGGGGGCGGCGCTCTTCAACGCAGCAGTCGGCTTCGCGCTCCTGATCCTCTTTGTGCTGGTGGAAAAGCACAGCATTGCTGCGAGCGGGGTCGCGCTTCCCGTGATCATCGCTCCGCTCGCCGTGATGTTGGCCGGTCTGTCCTGGTCGCTGGCCGCGCTTGGCGTGTTCTTCCGCGACATCAGCCAGATCATCGGCGTGCTGATGACGATGGCGATGGTCGTGAGTCCGGTGTTCTATCCCGTGTCATCGGCGCCCGCACGGATGCGGAGCCTGATCTATCTGAATCCGCTGACCTACCCGATCGAGGCGCTGCGGCAGGCCCTCGTCCTGGGCGAGTGGCCCGAGCCAGGAACCTGGCTCCTGTACTCGATCGTCGCCTGCGGCGCCGCCGTCGGCGGACTGTGGCTCTTCCAGCGCACGAGGTCTGCATTTGCCGACGTTGTCTGAGCCTCTTGTCTCGGTGGCGAATCCTCCGGCTGCGATCCAGCTGGAAAACATCGGGAAGTGCTACCGCATCTACGGCAACCCGCAGGACCGCTTCAGGCAGGCACTGATCGATCGGTTCGGCGGCTGGTGGCGGGCCGGTCGTGACACGACGCTCTACCGCGAGCACTGGGCGCTGCGGGATGTCAGTTTCCGGTTGTCGCCCGGCGACGCGCTCGGAGTCATCGGCCGCAATGGCGCCGGCAAGAGCACGCTGCTCCAGATCATCGCCGGCACGCTCGATGCGACGACGGGCACGGTCCAGACCAGAGGTCGGACGACGGCGCTCCTCGAACTGGGCAGCGGCTTCAACTACGAGTTCACCGGCCGCGAAAACGTGTTTCTCAACGCCCAGATCCTTGGGCTGTCGCGCGACGAAGCTGCCGACCAATTCGATGAAATTGCGGCGTTCGCCGACATCGGCGACTTCATCGACCAGCCAGTGAAGATCTACAGCTCGGGCATGGTCATGCGGCTGGCCTTTGCCGTGCAGACTGTGCTCGAGCCCGACATCCTGATCGTCGACGAGGCCCTGGCTGTCGGCGACGCCCGCTTCCAGTCGAAGTGCTTCCGAAAGATCCGATCGCTTCGGGAGCGCGGGGTGGCCATCCTCCTGGTGTCACACGACATCAATGCCATCATCAGTTTCTGTGACCACGCCATTCTTCTCGATGGTGGTCGGCTTGTTGATTCCGGTGCGCCACGATTCATTGCCAAACGGTACATGGAGCTGTTATACACGGTAAAAAGCGCAGTCGACGAGCCGGCGGAGGTTTCCTCCGACGAGCCAGTGGGGCCGGCAGAGCCTGCCATCATGACGGGGCCCCTCGACAGCATCCCGGGATCCGAGGTGGAAGAGACGGTTGCAGCGGGCGATCCAAAGCCCTACATGTTTGGCAACAAGAAGGTCGAGATCCTGGCGGTCGCCATCACGGACGAGCACGATCGACCCACCGAACTCCTCCAGTCAGGCAAGTTCTACAAGATTACGCAGCGGGTCGTGGCGCACACTGAAGTCCACGATCTCGCGTCGGGGATCATCATCCGGAACCGGCACGGCATCGAACTGTTTGGCGTCACGAACAAATCGAGCGGAATCATCATCCCGGATCTTGTCGCCGGGCAGGTGTTCGAGGTCACCATCGCGGTTCAGATGTGGCTGTCTGCCGGAGACTACTTTTTGCAGGTCGCCAACGCAGGACCCGACGGCGTCCGGTCCGACTGCCGCGTTGACGCAGCTCATTTCACGGTGATCGACACGCCGCACCTGTTCACAACGTCGCTCGTGAACTTGAACCAGAAACTGACCTTTCGTCTCGTTGACAAATGAGCGGGCCGGCGCATCGATCTCGTCCGCATGACTCGGATCGCCTCTTCAAAGAAGCCGAACCGGTCGAACACAGAGCGCTGCAGCAGTGCGAAAAGCGAAACGTTCGGGCTCGAACGCAATGATCTTGATCAGCATCACGATGGGGATGTGGGGGGCGGCTGCTCGCCAATCTCAACGCGCGGTTCTCGCACGAAACCGTGCATCAGCAGGCGGTCCACGTTGGACAGTGAACGATTGGTGGATGGAAGCGTGGGACGAACCAGGGTCGAACGCACACTTGATGATGTGGTGACGGCGCACGGGCGGTTCCTCGCCGCTGTGGAAGCTGGCACGGGAATCCGTGCCGCCATTGCCGCCGCCTATGGCTGGGACCTCGATGTTTTCGATCCGCAGATGGCAGCGGCGCAAATCGATCAGATCGTGGTGCGACGTCTGAACGACTTCATCTCCGATGCGCTTCAGCCTCGGATTCTCGATTGCGGGGCGAATATCGGCATCAGCGTGCTGAACTTCAAGCGCCTCGCGCCCGGTGCGCGCATCGTGGCGTTTGAACCCGATCCACTCCTCTGCCATACGCTCCGTCGCAACCTGACGCGAAACGGCGCCGGCGATGTGGACATCGTCGAAGCCGCCGTATGGACCAGCGCCGGCGATGCACCATTTGTTTCGAATGGCACCGACGGCGGCCGAATCGTCAGCGGGCCGGCTGCGGCGACGGAGATTTCAGTGCGCACGGTCGCCATCACCGACTACCTCAATGAACCGGTCGATCTACTCGAAACTGGACATCGAAGGCAGCGAGTACCAATTGATCGAGCATGTCGGGAAGCGTCTGGACGTGGTCAAGAACCTCATCATCGAGTGCCACATCACACAGGCCACCATCGTCCAGTTTGGGCGTTTGTTGACGCAGCTTCGCGAAAACGGGTTGTACGTCAACTTCAACACGTTCGGGCACTGGCGCGACTTGATCGGCAGCCGGTGCTGCCGCCTTTATCGGAACAGTACGTGGTGGTGTATGCGTGCCGCAGGGTTTCGTCGCTGGCCGAGAACGTGGCCTCCTATCTCCCGTACTTCGATCTTTCCCTTCTGACGAACTTCTATCGCGCGTACGAGTCGCGCGGTGGCCCGCGGGAGTATCAGCAGGTGGAAGAAGCCCGGGAAACGCGAAGAGGGAACTTTGAAAGCTTGTGCCAGCCGTTTCAACACCAGGGAGGCTGCTGTTGGACTCTCGAGCTGCCGTCGACCGTCCCAGATGGTGATTTGCTCGTTCAGCCGCACGCTTCGCGGCTCCTGCTGTTCGAGGACGGGCGGCCGATCGGTCCGCCGCACTGCGAGCATGCGTTGATCGAGCGATTCGGCGCGGGCCGATTCTCGCACTGGAACAACACCCTGTATTTCTCGACGTCGGACGACACGGATCCGAATGTGAACGGCCGCAGTTACTGCGTCGCGATCGAGAGCGAACCGTGATGACAGGCCACACTTCGAACGCCGCGGGTTGATATATGGTACCTGTACGCTTCGTGGGTGAGAGACGATGCGGTCAAACCGCCGCAACAGACGCTGGTCGACGCGTTCAAGCGGGCGTTGCCGCCTGCCGTTCGGCGCGTCCTGGCGCGCGGGCGGCAGGCGGTGGTGCCGCCCCCTTCGCAGTGGAATGGCCGGATGCCGTTTCTCGCCGATGCCATGAGGCGAACACAAACGCAGGGTCCGCGCCCGTTCGGCGCACGGCCGCGCATCGTTCATCTCATCGGGACGCTCGGACCAGGCGGCGCAGAGCGACAACTCTGTAATTCCGTCATCGCCATGAAGCGCCTGGGCCACGATGTCCGCGTCATCTTGATGTGGGAGCCCGAAGGAGACCACGGCCACTACCTGTATTTGCTCCACCAGGAGGGGGTGGATGTTTCCGTCGCGGGCGCGGCGTTCCATCCGGGCTTCCCCGAGGCGGTGAACAGGGTTCCAGGATCGCTTGCGGCCGTTCGGCAGATTCCGCCGGAGTGCTGGCCGGTGACGGTCGATGTGCTGGGCACGCTTCTGACCGACCGGCCCGACGTCCTGCATACATGGCTCGACGGCTCGAACGTGTGGGGCGGCATCGCGGGCGTCCTGGCGCAGGTGCCGCTGATCGTTCTCAGCACGCGCAACGTCAATCCGTCGAACTTTCCGGTGCTCGATCTGCCGTTTTTTCGCCAGGCGTACGGTGAGCTGCTGCAGAGTCCGAGAGTGCGTCTCATCAACAACTCATATCCCGGGGCCGAAGATTACGCGCGGTGGCTCGGGATCCCGGTGGATCGCATCAGCGTCGTGCTGAACGGCCTGGACCTGTCGCGGCTCCACAACCCATCGCCCGAGGCGATCGCCGAGTTCCGCCGGCAGCACGCCATCGATCACGATGTGCCGCTGATCGCGGGCGTGTTTCGCCTCGCCGAGGAGAAACAGCCGTTTACGTTTCTGGCGGTCGTCCATGCCGTACTGCGCCGATGTCCCAGTGCCGTGGTCGCCATCGCCGGAATCGGCCCGCTGGAGCGGGAGATGCGCGAGTACGCGAGCGCGCACGGCTTTCTCGATTCCGTACGCTTCCTCGGCCGCTTGAAGGATGTGACTCCCCTGTATGGCGCCGCCAGCGTGACGCTCTTGTGCTCGCGGAAGGAAGGCACGCCCAACATTCTGCTCGAAGCGCAGTGGCTCGGATGTCCGGTCGTCTCCACCAGGGCCGGCGGCGCGGTGGATGCCGTCGATCATGGTGTCACCGGCTATCTGTGCGACGTCGGCGACGTCGATGCGCTTGCCGCCGCTGTCACCGGGTTGGTGGAGGACGCCGCTCTGCGCGCGCGGATGTCTGCCGAGGGTCCGCCGTTCATCGTGCGCCGATTCTCGGTCGGGCGCATGGTCGCCGAAACGTTGAAGTTGTACGGAATCACCCATGAGTCCGAGCACAGAGACTGATCGAGCTGTTTCGCCGCAGTCGCCGGATGCCGACGACCTGCGGTTCCAGTTTGGAACGAACTGGGCCGACTATGTCCGGCGTCACTTCTCCGACGAGCGCGTCGACATCGCGCGGCGCCATCTGCTGGCGGTGCTGAAGCTCGACGACCTGAAGGGGCGCACGTTTCTCGACATTGGCTGTGGCAGCGGGCTGCATTCGCTCGCGGCACTGCGCGCCGGCGCGGAACGGATCGTGAGCTTCGACTACGACCGCAATTCCGTCGCGACGACCATGAAACTGCGCCAGATGAGCGGCGCGCCCGAGCGCTGGTCCGCCATGCAGGGGTCCGTGCTCGACCGGGCGTTCGTCGACCAGCTGCCGAAATCGGACATCGTCTACAGCTGGGGAGTGCTCCACCATACGGGCAGCATGTGGAACGCGATCGAAAACGCATCGCGCTGCCTGCACGACACGTCGGTGTTTTACATCGCCCTCTATTCGACCGACGTCTATACCAACCCGCCAGCCTCGTACTGGCTCGACGTCAAACGGGAATACAACCGCGCGAACATCCTGAAGAAGCGGTGGATGGACTGGAAGTACGCGTGGAACAACTCCATTCGGAACGATCTCCGCAACCGGAAGAACCCACTCGCGACGGTCCGCGAGTACCAGAAATCGCGCGGGATGTCGGTACTGGCACGACGTGCGGGATTGGCTGGGCGGCTATCCGATGGAGTTCGCCGGTCACGAAGAGACGTTGCGATTCTGCCGCGACCGGCTGGGGCTGGAGCCGTTGCACGTCCGCGCCGGCGAAGCCAATACCGAATACGTGTTTCGACGCACGGGCGCCTCGAACTACTGGGACGAAGTCCTCGGATCATCGCCGTTGGTCGACCTCCCGGGCCCGTTCGAGCACGTCCAGGGGTTTTCGTGGCGTGCGAAGCTGCCGCCGGCATTGTCTGATGAGTCCGACCCTGCACGGTTGATGCTGTACCAGAACGGCGTTCCTGTGGGCTGGCCGAGGCAGCCTTACGACCACATCGCCGTCTGGGGTCGCGGACGGTATGGTGCTGATCGGGAATCGATCGTGTTTTCGGCCACCGATAACGGCGATCCGAACGGTGCGGATCAGCGTTATCAGTTCCGCATCAACTTCTACTGAGCTCCACGCCACTCGATTCACGCGCCACTCGAAATCGCCCATGAGAGTCGTCATCACAGGCAGCTCGGGATTGATTGGCAGCCGGCTCACCCCGGAGCTCGCCCAGCGCGGCCATCAAGTGTGGGCCGTCTCGCAATCGTTCGGTCCGCCAATGCCCGGTGTGCAGCCCGTCGACGCCGACTTGTCGCTGCCGTCGGTGCCGGCAGGCCTGCCCGACATTGCCGACGTCGTCGTGCACCTCGCGCAGTCGGCTCATTACCAGGCGTTCCCCGACCACGCGCTCGATGTGTTCGAGGTCAACGTGGGCTCGACGGCTCGCCTCCTCGACTGGAGTCGTCGTGCCGGTGTCCGGCAGTTCATCCTTGCATCGTCGGGCGGCCTCGCGGCGGCGGCGACATCGCCTTCGTATTACCTGGCATCCAAGCACGCCGCCGAGCTGCTCGCCAACGCTTACCGCGCTCAGTTCGAGGTTCTGGTTCTCAGATGCTTTTTCGTCTATGGCCGCGGGCAGAAGCCGTGGATGCTGGTGCCGCGGCTGATTCAATCGATTCGAGCAGGTGAACCGGTTCGCCTGGCAGGGCTCGATGGGCCGCGCCTCAATCCGGTCCATGTGGGCGACGTCGCTCGGGCATTGACGGCGGCCATTACTGGCGGGATCGACGGATGCATCGACGTCGCCGGACCGGAGGTGCTCTCGGTACGCCGGATGAGCGAGACCATCGCTGCGCGACTTGGAACGGTGGCGAGGTTCAGGCACGAGGGTGATTCGGCCTCCGATCTCCTCGGCGACATCGCGCGCATGAGTGAATCGCTCGCAGGGCCGCGATGCTCGTTTGCCGAGGGCGTCGAGGAGATGCTCGCGACAATGCCCGCCTCGTGAGCCGGGCCAATCGCGTGCGCGTTCGCAGCCGGTTGGTGCGAGGAATCGCGTGGAGGACTCACGACTTCGTCAGAAACCGCGTCTGGCGGCATGCGCACCATCTCAGGCGGCTGCGGCCGACCGGCGGCGTGCCGGCCAGCAGCGGCAAGGTCGTCCACGTCACGACGAGCTTCGATCTCGGCGGCACCCAGAAGCAGATCGAGCATCTGGCGTCGTCACCCTCGGCGCGCTATCAGCATGCGGTGACCGAGATCTTCCCCGAGCTGAACTACCTGTTTCGCACCGATGTGCGGGTCGATCCCGAGCGTTACGTTCACGGCGGCCCGTTCAGCCGCGCCCTGGGCCGCGAAATCGTCGATCGTGACCGTCGCGGCTGGCAGATGGTGCAGGTGGGCAAGCTCGTGCGCGACTTTCAGATCGAGCGGCCCAGTATCGTCGTCGGTTGGGGCCATGAGATCTGCGTGACGACGTTCGTGGCGGCGGCCCTTGCGCGTGTGCCCCATATTGTTTTCTGCATTCGCACCGTGGCGCCTTGCTGGGGATGGAGTGATCCGCCGTTTGCCGCGCTGCTGCTCGCCGCACACCGCCGGATGACGCCGCTCGTCGATCGCATTGTCGCCAACAGCACGTTCCTGCAGCGCGATCATGCCGCCTGGATTTCGCTCGATCCGCAGCGGATTGCGGTGTGTGCGAATGGGGTGGCGCTGGCACCGCTGCCTGCCGCCGAGGCGGCGGAGGCGCGCCGCGGGATTCGCCAGTGTCACGGGATCCCCGGACGATGCGATGGTGATCTGCAATGTGGGCCGGTTCTCGGCTGAGAAGGGGCAGTTGTCGCTGCTCGACGCCAATCGGGCACTGTGTGCGCGAACGCGCCGGCCGGTGGTCTGGCTGCTGTGCGGCGACGGTGCGACGCTGGCCGAGGCCCGCCAGAGGGCGGCGGCGCAGTCGATGACCAACGTCATCTTCACCGGTCGAACCACCGCCGTCCGCGAGATGCTCACCGCCTCCGATGTGTTCGTCATGCCCTCGGATTACGAAGGGATGCCAAACGCGATGATGGAGGCGATGGTCGCGGGACTGCCGTGCGTGTCGACGAGCCGCTCCGGTATCACGGACGTGGCCCGCGACGGGCTCGAGGCCCTGTACTACGAGCCAGGCGAGACGGCACGGCTTGTCGAACATCTGCAACACCTTGCCGAGAACCCCGCACGCGCGCACGCGCTGGGGGTAGCGGCCAGGTCACGAATCGCCCAGTTCGACGTCGTCAGTCAGGTGAACAGCTTCGAGGCCATCCTGGACGGCGTGAGATCCCCGTTAGAGTAGGGTTCATTCGAATGTGTGGAATCTTTGGTTCGATTGCGCTCGAGCGCGACGTAACACCGGACGACGAGCAGCGAGTCCGGCGTGGTACGTCGCTGCTGGCGCACCGGGGTCCGGACGGAGAGGGCATCGCGACCGAGGGCCGCGTCTGCTTCGGACACCGCCGGCTGGCGATCGTCAATCTCGTCGGCGGCGTCCAGCCAATGTGGAGCACGGATCGCCGCGGCCTCATCAGCTATAACGGCGAGGTCTACAACTTCGAGACGCTCGACCGCGAGCTCTGTGCCGCCGGCCGGACGATCCGGACGAGGAGCGACACCGAGGCCGTCCTGAACGCGTATCTCGCCTGGGGGCCAGACTCGGTCACCCGCTTGCGCGGGATGTTCGCTTTTGCGGCGGCTGACTTCGACCGTGCACAAGTCCTGCTCGCGCGCGATCGACTCGGAAAGAAACCGCTGTATTACACGATTCGCGACGGCGTTCTGACGTGGTCGAGCGAGCTCGAGCCTTTGTACCAGACGGTCGGGCCGTTCACGATGGACCTCGAGGCGCTCGACTCGTATCTGGCCTGGCAGTACATTCCGGCGCCGCGGACCATTTACTCGGGCGTGCGTGCGCTTCCTCCCGGTCACCTGGCCACGATCGATCTGCGCACCGGCAAGGTGGACGAGCGCCGCTACTGGCACCTGAAGTTTCGCGAAGATCGCTCAAAGAGCCTCGACGAATGGGGCGAGGAACTCGACGCCGCTCTACGGGACGCGGTCGCGGTCCGCTTCATGAGCGACGTTCCGTTTGGCGCGTTCTTGAGCGGCGGCATCGACTCGAGTGTGGTCGTCGCCTACATGGCGCAGCTGATGCAGGAGCCGGTCAAGACTTTCACGATCGGTTTCCGCGAAGCAGAGTGGTCCGAACACCAGTATGCGGAGGAAGCGGCCCGCATCTGCGGCACCGACCAGCACACCGAGATCGTCGAGCCCGAATCGATCGGCCTGCTGCCGCTGTTGGTGCGCCATTACGGGCAGCCGTTCGCCGATTCGTCGGCGATTCCGACGTATTACGTCTCGAAGGTGGCCAGCCGCCACGTCAAGATGGTACTGAGCGGCGACGGCGGCGACGAGAGCTTTGCCGGCTACAACAGTTACGAGTACGTTCTCGGCCGGTTGCAGAATGCGGCCTCGCCGACCAGCGCGAAAGGTAAAGGCGAATGGTTTCGCGATCTCGCCCGCATTTGGTACAGGCGCATGCAGCGCATGAGCCTGCGGCAACCGGTGCTCGACAAACTGTCCTACCACCAGTCGAACACCGCTCATCACTTCTGGCCGGCGGAACGGCGCAAGTTGTTCCGCGAGGAGCACCGTCACGTCGTCAGCGAAGTGGATGAGGCGCGAAAGGCACTGCTCGCGCTCGATGCACCGCTGATGACTCGGCTGCAGCATCTCAATCTGATGATGTACCTGCCCTTCGACATCCTGGTGAAGGTCGACATCGCGGCCATGGCGAACTCACTCGAAGTGCGCGTGCCGCTGCTCGATCATCATGTCGTGGAGCTCGCCGCGACGATGCCGACCGAGTACAAGCTGAAGCCGCTCGATAACGGAGTCGAGCGCAAGCACGTCCTCCGGCAATTGGCGCGGCGCTGGTTTCCGGAGCGGTTCATCACGCGGCCGAAGATGGGATTCGGTGTTCCTGTCGGCGACTGGATGGCGGATGAATTGAAGGATCAGACGGAGCAGCGACTGCTTCACTCGCCAGTGTTGCCGCGGCTGTTCGACATGTCATACGTCGCTGAGAACTTTCAGCGTCACGTTGCCCAACGCGACCGCAGTAACCACCTGTGGAACCTGCTGTTCCTTGAAGAATGGATGCGGACGCACGAAGACGCAATCCACTGAAACGCATGAACAGACACCGCACGGGCGATCGCTTGAGTGACATCTAATGTGTGGAATCGCAGGCATCCATTCCGCTGACCAGCGGCCAATCGACTGCGCGGAGCTCCGCGCGATGAGGCGGGCAGACGCGTGACCGTCACGTACAACGGCGAGATATACAACGATCGGCTGCTACGCTCCGAACTGGAACGACAGTGTGGTTTCGAGTTTCGGTCCACATGCGACGCTGAAATCATTCCCTACGGGTACAGTTCCTGGCCACCCTCGTGCAATCGATCCGGAGGCACTTCATCGGTTTGTCAACCAAGGTTATTCGGGCACTGAAACCACATTACTCGGCAGCATTCGTCAAGTCGCTCCAGGGTCCATTGTTGCTCGATCGCAACGGTGTGAGGCACGAGCGGTCCTGGCAGGCGAGGCCTGCCGGCGACTTGCGATCGAATGAGGATGCTGTCGCGGAGTTCAGCCACGACCAGTCGACGACGGCGGCCTGGGTCGCACAAGCCACAAAGCTTCCTCTCAGTGTCGTTCGCTTTGGCGAAGACGCGTCCCCGCCGAGACATTTCTCAGCGTCGTACGGCACAGTGACGGTCAAGTGGCCGACGAGAGCCTGATGGCGCTGTACCAGCTCAGTAAGCTTGGCGAATACGCGACACTCGCCACAGCGCCCGTGGCGTCGGCCATCGATGCTGCGTTGCTCGCGGACCAGCAGTATCACCTTCCAGCGGGTCTGCTGATGAAGTCAGACGCGATGACCATGGCGCATGGGCTCGAAGCCCGCGTGCCTCTGTTGGATCGTCGGATTATCGAGTTCGCGGGCCGGTGCCATCGATCGCTGTCGTTGGGCATGGTCGGCGACAGCAAGCGAGTCTTGCGGTCCGCGCTGGCGACGTATGGCATGCCTCAGTCAATCTCGGGCGCGCCCAAGCGAGGGTTCAACGCTCCGCTCGCCCGAATGCTTCGGACGTCGCTGCAGACTCATGCTTCGGACGTGTTTGTCACGAACGTCGATGCAATGTCGCCGGACGTCCGGCCTTATGAGTGCATCCGCAGGGACGCTCCGCGCTGGTGAACAATTATGCGCGTTAAGCCACCGCCGTCGCTTCAACATCCTTCAGGTCGCTCGTTTGTTGCGGCTCTACCATTCGTCGCGTACTTCTTACTTCTGTGCACCTTTTTGTATGCCGCTGTAAAACACCAGTCGTGGGGGTTGCCGGAAAGCTGGCCGGCGGACGAAGTCGTGTGGATTATCGACCGAATGTTGGTAACGGACACGACGAATCCGCGCTACTTCATGTATCCGAGCCTAGCGGTCTATGTTGCCTACATTCCCTCCCGCATGGTCATGTCTGTTTGGGGCGACATGGACGACATGACGCGAAGGTACGTCATCGGCACCATTTGCCGCAGCATGAGCGCTTTCGCGTTCATCGGAACCTGTATCACTATCGAGCGCCTCTGCGCCAAGGCGTTTAACTTGCGTGTGGCTCTCTTTGCGCTGGTCACCGTGGGTCTCAACGGTGGGCTGATACACCACGCGCACATCGGAACCGTGAATAGCCTCTTCTTTCTGACAATTGCCCTGGCGGTCTACTTTCTTGTGCGAGTCCAGAAGACTCGTCGCATTGGCGATCTGTTATTTGGCAGCCGCGGCGTGCGGCCTTGCGGTTGGGGCAAAGTACAACGCGCTTTTCTTATGTGCCGGAGTTCCGTTGGTCTACCTGCTGACATGGGGCGTGCGGAGGCCGGTAACGTTTGTCGGACACATGATTCTTGCCGGCGCGGTCAGTGTTGCCGCGTTCGTGATCACGACGCCCTACGCCTTGCTCGATTCGCCTGGCTTCTGGCGCGACATGTCGTTGTTGTTGAACGAGGAAGGGCCGCACTTCAAGACTCCGCTGCCTTTCTTGGACTATCTGGGGAAGGTGTGGACGGATTGTCTGGGATTCTTCTCGCCACAGGGCCTCTATCTGCTGGCAGGGATCGCCCTCGCTGGTTGTGCAATGTGCACTGTTGGAGCTCAGGGCGCTTCACGCAGGGCGCCAAAGTGGATATCAGTGTGGGTGACGGAGGTCTTTCGGATTGAAGTGCTGTTGGTGGGACTGCTCGGCGTGTTCTTGCTGATGAACTATTCGATTGGAATCTTTCAATCTCGGTATTCCATTCCGGGAGCCGTCGTCTTTCTCGTCATCAGCCTGATCGGATGGTATGTGTTGGCCGGGTCGTTGCGGCAGTGGAGACGCATATCTGTCGGCGCGCACCTCATCGTGGTTCCTCCGCTGCTGTTCGTCTCAGGCCTGAACGCCTACGTCCATGTCGAGGTGTTCTCTCATTCCGCTAAGAAAGTCGCGGCGACTGAAGTTCGCAAACTTTTGACGGCTGACTCCGATACTCGAATTGGAGTCGTTGCGTATCCAGATCGGAGCCCGTTTGAGCCTCAGGCCGCCCAGGGGAGGCTCGATGTCTTTCTGACGATGGTCGCCGATTACGATGTCGATTTGTGGAACGAGTACCTGCAGATCATTGCCGCTTACTTCAATGCGCGGGGCTCCAAAATACATCGTTCTTGAAGACATCATCCTAGCGTGGACGGTGTTCCTTCCCAAGCAGTACACCAGTGACTATGCCAAGCGATTGAACTATCCGAACCCGGGGCCGGAGGCCTGGAATCGCATGCTGGCGTCTATTGGCTATAGCCGGAAAACGATCTTCAGCGGCGAGCCATTCCCAGGGTGGGTCTATGACCTGATCGGCAACTGGCATCAAACAACGACCGAAGGCGTGGGTACGAATCAAATTATTCTCTATGAGCGCAGCGAAACGCTGGCAGGTCATCATTTTGCGGTGAGCCGTTTAGATGCGAGACCTGTGACAGTTAAGTGGCCTTCCGAAAGGCCATGATGAGTTCACCGCGAAGGATGTATCGTGCGCCTTCCATTTCAAACCCCCGGCGCCGGAACGTTTCGACGAGTTCGGCGTACGTGTAATGGGCGATGTGCTCGTCGGCGTAGCCGCCAGGCGCGGCGAGACCGTAGGCCTTTTCCATGTAGACCCATTGCCAGTTGGCATAGTCGGGCGTCCCAAGGACGAGACGCCCGCCAGGTCGGAGCACGCGAGAGAGCTCGTCGAGAATCGGCGACTCCTTCGGGACATGCTCGATGACTTGCGAGCATAAAACGCACGGGAATGACGCGTCGGCGAACGGCAGGCTGAATCCGGACGCTTGGACAAGCTGTGCCCCGAACTTTCTCGCGTACCGAAGCTCCGGAGGAGTACGTCGACTCCCACGCTGCCGCGAGGAAGCGCTCCGATAATCCGGCTCGAGCCGCAGCCGACGTCGAGCACCGGCCCCTCTCCGGCGATCAGTTCTGTGACGTATCGAAAACGTTGCCGCTGCCAGTAGCGCTGTAGCCAGATGACACTGTCATGGGCGCGGTCATCGTAGTCGGCGGCAAGAATCGAATTGCGCAGTTTCCAGAGAGACCAGAATGTACGCAGGTAAGCCCACCCGAACTTGAAGACTCGAGCATGCGAGGCGCCGTGCTTGCGCGGAGCGTAAGCGAACGGGATCTCGCGGATGCGCCAGCCCTCAGCGTAGGCTTGAACCAGAATCTGCTGGAGAACGTCGAAATTGCTGGCCGTGAACGTCTGCGATGGAATGGCCTCCCTCCGGTAAAGTCGGAAGCCGCTCGACAGATCGTTGACCTGGAAGCTCAATCCTCGGCGAAATGCGATGTTCAGCACCCGACTCAACACGTGCCGCACGGTGGGCATATCCGCGCTGCCGCCTGCCACGTACCTGGACGCGATCGTCACCTCGGCCAAGCCGCGGGCGTTCCACAAGTCGCGGGCGAAGTCCGGCGGATGCGACAGATCCGCGTCCATTGTCAGGACGTACCAGCCGCGCGCGTGGGCAAAGCCCGTTCGCAGCGCGCCACCGTATCCTGGCCCGACCTGCTCGCAAATCTGCGCGCCCGCCTGGTGCGCGGCGGTACATGTCAGCTGGTCGGGATCCGGCGTGACGATAATCAATTCAAAGGTTACGCCGAGGTCCTCGAGTATCCGACGGAGCGCCGGCAGCAGGATAGCGAGGTTGGGGCCTTAAGTGAGTACAGGATTAACGACCGATGGGTCTGCGCCCGTGAGTCGAGACCGGTCGACCGCGGTGATGGCATTGTGGCCGTCGGAACACGGAAAGCTGTCCGTTCGGGTCATTCTGTGGCGTTATCCCTCTCGTCGGCCGGCATCAATAGCACTGGCTCATTTCAGACGACCGAACCAAGTGTTCCGAGCACCAGGCACCTATTGTCGTCGTTGAGAACGGATTCTACACGGCAGATGCTGGGGAGCAAGCAACTGTGGTCGATACCAGTCGGGAAGCCGGTCCGAGGTCGGCGTCCGACGACGACGTGACCGAGCTTGACCTGGTCCCTCGCATCGAAGCAGGACGTGATTATCGACGATGCCCAAAGGGCAGAGACTGACACGCCGACCGGACGCCGGCCTACTAGTTAAGGTCCGGGACGCGGAAGGTGAATGTTCGATGAAAGCCGATGACCTGCCGCGCAGTTCGCTGCCCCTGAACGTGCTTTAGGCGATGCAGCGCGGCATCATGAGCCATGCCTACCGGGCATCGACTGCTACAAGTGCCCGATGGATCTCGCGATCTATGCACGGCTGATGTGGGAGCTCAAGCCACGCACGGTGATCGAGGTCGGTACCGCCAAGGGCGGGAGCGCGCTCTGGCTGGCCGATCATTAACCATCTATGGCATCGACGGCTTCGAGGTGCATCGTTCGACATCGCGCCGGTGCCGACGTGGCGTGATGCTCGCATTCGTTTCACCAGGGCGACGCCTGCGACCTGCCGCGACAATGTCGGCCTCGTGGGTGGCCGAACGGCCGCGGCCCTTGCTGGTGATCGAGGATTCGGCGCACACCTCCGGCGTGTCGACCGCGGTGCTCGAGCACTTCGCGCCGCTGATGCAGCGCGACGAGTACATCATCGTCGAAGACGCCATCATTCACGAGATGAATGCCGACGATCAGTACGACGGCGGGCCGCGGCGGTCGCTGGCGGACTTTCTCGCCGCGCACCCGGAGTTCGTCGTCGACGAGCGCTGGTGCAACTATTACGGGCCGAACGTGACCTGGAACGTCAACGGCTATTTCCGGAGGCGCTGAGCGATTCAGCAGCCTGATGGGTGTTCCTCTCAACATCGCTGTCGTGCTCAGGGATGGCTGCGCCGTGCCGGCAGCGGCAGCACGGCGCTCACTCTCGGCGTGCAATCGATGGCGTTCGATCCTGCGTCGTTTATGGCCGCGACGACGACGACGGGTTTGCGGGAGGCGCGCAATCGTTCTTTGCCACGTGCGGCTATCGCGAGACGCGAGCGCTCGACGTGAGCGACTTCGAAGGGGCCGAGATCTCTTCGACCTCAATCGGCACAACACGCCCGCCGAGCTGGCAGGGCAGTTTGATTTGGTGTTCAATGGCGGCACTATCGAGCACGTGTTTCACGTGCCGAATGCGCTCTCACACGTGACGCGGATGCTTCGTCTGAATGGGCTCGCCATTCATCTGTACCCTTGCCATAACTGGGTCGATCACGGCTTCTATCAGTTCGGACCGACGCTGTTCTTCGACTACTACGAAGCGGCGGGCTTTGAGCCGCTGGAGTCGGCGCTCTTCCTGTTCGACGTCAAACGGCCCGGCCCGTGGTGGGTGATCCCCGCCCCGCCTGATGCATTCGGCGCCGGCCTCTCCGGAACGTTCGACGGCCGCACTGGACTGCAATTGTTCATGGCGCGCAAGACCGCCAGCTCGCGCGACACCGCGGTGCCCACCCAATCGCTGTATCGGACGAGCCGCGGCGGCCGCCGCGGGCAGTCACGCTGGTTTGCGCCGTTTTCGATCGCGCAGGGCCGCGTGATGGAGACGACGCGCTACGAAGAGCGCTCGCTCCGGCCCTTTCAACACGACGGGGACTGTGCTGGGTGTGCGAGGCGCCGGATTGGGAAAACGCGGATGACAGCTCGATCGGCCGCTGCAATCGCCAATCATGGTGATGGAAGACGGCGCGACGCTGGGGCCGGCACACAGCGGCCACGATCGTATTCGCGCCGAGGGTGGCGGCCGCTTCTCGCACTGGGGGCGCGCCATCTATCTTTCGACGTCCGATGGGTCGAACCCGAATGAGAACCGCAAGAAGTACGTGGCGCTCGGGCCGGTTCCCCGCGGGCTCGAGAGGTGACGACGGCTCAACCTCAGACCAACCGCCGGCGGGTCAGAGCATTGCTTCCGCGATCGCTCAGGAGGCTGCTCGTTGCCGTCGAGTCGTTCACCTTTACCGCGCTTCACTCGTTGCACTGCGCCGGTCAATGCGCTTCTCGCGCGCGTGATGGCGGCTCGAGCGGTTCCTGGATCGGTGCTCCACGTCTCCGCTCTCGTGCACGTGCCGTACTACACCGTCCGCATCCTTCGCGAACACGGCGTGACTGCCGATTATTTCGCCGTCGGCGACAGCCCCTGGTGGAACAAGGCCGATTTCCACTACCAGCCCCGCCGTCTGGCGTTGGTCTCTGTGCTGCAGGAGATGTGGTGGGTCTGGCGCGTCGTGAGCCGCTACCAGATCGTCCACGCGCACTTCATCGTCACGGTCAGCCGCGGCGGATGGGAATGGCCACTCCTTAGCCGGATGGGCCGCTCGATCGTCGTGCACTACCGCGGCTGCGAGATTCGCAATCGCGAGGTGAACCAGCGCCTGCATCCTGACGTGAACATCTGCCAGGAATGTGACTATCAGCCGCGGCTCTGCGAGACGCCGCTCAACGCGCACCGGCGCCGGCTGGCGGCGACGTAGGGCGATGCGTTTCTCGTGACCACGCCGGACATGAAGGATTTCGTGCCGCGGCCAAGCATATGCCGTTCTTGATCTTGCGTCCGGATGCAGCCTCCAGCGCGACCGTCACGACCGGCCGGACCGTTCAGGATCGTGCATGCGACGAACCATCCCGGCATCGAGGGCACGCGCCACATCCGCCAGGCGATCGAGGCGCTGGTCGCGCGCGGGTGGAAGATCGACTTCGTCGAGCTCCAGGGCGTGACGCACGACCGGTGCTCGACGAGCTGGCCGACGCCGACCTGGCGATCGGCAAGATGAAGATGGGCTATTACGCCAACGCACAAGTCGAGAGCCTGATGGCCGGAGTTCCGACCGTCACCTTCGTCCGTGATGAGTTGATGACCGAGGAACTCCGCGCCTCTGGATTCATCTTCGCGACGCTCGACACGCTCGAGCCCGTGCTCGAGCACTACCTCACATACCCCGAGGCACTGGCTGCCAAGCGGGCGGTCGCGCGCGAGAGTATCCTCCGGCTCCACGACAATGCCGCCATTGCGCGCGCGCACATCGCGATCTACGAAGCGCTTGGCGCCAGCCAGCCGCAGGACTGACGTGGACAACGGCGTGACGCGAACCGATCAACTGGAAGAAGTTTCCGCGACAAGTGGACGCACACGCCGCGGCTGGCCTTCGACGAGACGCTGCGCGAAGGCTCGGAGATCTTCACCTGGCTTCTGACGAGAAACGGCTTCCAGTCGGCCGATGAGCTGCGGGCGTGGCTCGCCGCTCGCGAGCGCGTTCTCGATGCTGGCTGCGGGAATGGTCGCGTGACGGCCTTGTTGCGACGCTACGCACCGCCAACCACCGACATCGTCGGCATCGACCTGCATGCGGCCGACGTGGCGCGCGCGAACCTCGAGGGGCAGGATCGCGTGAGCGCTTCGCCATGGATATGCTCGGCGATCTGGCGCCGCTTGGTGAGTTCGACCTGATCTACTGCCAGGAGGTGCTTCATCACACCGCGGATCCGGCGGCGGCATTCAGGAATCTGGTTGGACGGCTCAGGCCAGGCGGCGAACTCGCGATCTATGTCTACCGATCAAGGCGCCGATTCGAGAGCATGCGGACGATTTCATCCGCGAGCGGGTTGCGAATCTGAGCTACGCCGACGCGATGGAAGTGATGAAGGGTTTGACCGGGCTCGGAAAGGCCTTGAGCGAGCTGTCGACGCGGGTGACAGTCCCCGACGTCCCGGTCATCGGACTCGAGGCCGGTGAGTACCGACGTTCAGCGATTGATTTACCACCTGTTTCTGAAGTGCTTCTGGAATCCCGATCTGGCATTCGACGAGAACGCCGCGATCAACTACGACTGGTACCATCCTCAACTATCAAGCCGCCACACGCTGCCAGAGGTGGAGTCGTGGTTCATCGACTCTGGGTTGACGATCGCGCACCGCTGTGTGGATCCATACGGCATTACCGTCGAGGACATCGCGGGTGACGCGCGGCCCCGCCTGCCTCGAGGTGCCGTGAGCGCGTCGAGGCTACAGTTGTTGGCGGGACTATCGGCGCTGTTCGTTACGGCGCTGGTGATTGTTGGGGCCGGTTATCTGGCCAGCCTCGCCAATCGATCGGAGGGTTCACGCCTGGTTGCGGCGACGCGTGTCGTGGTCATGCTGCTCCTGGCGATGTTCGTCTGGCTTCGCCCTGGAGTGGCGGATCTCGACCGACTGCCGGCGCTCATCCCGGTCGCCATTGCCCTGTTTTGTCTTGGCTGGGCGTCGGTAAGGACCGCCCACAGTCGCGTCATGCAGATGGCCGCGCCGATCGTCCAAGCCGCGCAACGGCCGAGCGTCATCCTGACCGCACTCGTAGTGATCGCCGCTCTCCCGCTGGCGGTGCGCGTCGCGGAGCTGTTCGACGTGTCTGGCTTCATGGATTCTCACGGCTATGACGTCTACGGCCTCAATATCGCGAACGGCAAGCAGATCGCAGGGAACTCCCAGTACATGCCGGCCTACCAGTACGGTCTCGCCTTTGTGGACTACGTTGGAGGACATTTCTTTTTTCTGCAGCAGTTGCTCAACCTTGCGCTTGCGTGTGCGGCCGTTGCTGCTCTGTCAGTGGCAGGATGGATCCTCTGCAGGTCGTCTGTGGCCTGCGTCGTCGTCGGTCTGCTGGTGGCATATTCGCGAGTGCTGACCTATGCGGTCCACACCACGCAGATTGAGGCATGGTACGTGCCCGCGACGGCCGCGATTCTGCTCGCGTGGGCGTTCTACTGGCGGCGGCCGACGACGGTAGCGGCAGTCTGGCTCGGAATCGCCCTGAGCGTCGGTATCAACCTGCGAAATCAAGGTGCGATCTTTTTTGCCTTCATGGCGCTGTCCCCACTCGTCGTGAGCGGACTCGCACGGCTGCACCGCCTGCAGCAAGCGGTGGCCATCGGGGCGATTGTTGCGGCTTCACTCGTGCCGTGGACGGTTCGGAACTACGTCATCGAGGGTCGCCTGTCTCCAACGGGAAGCCGCACAGCCGCGTACCTCGGGGTGCTCAACGATCGGCGCGTCGGGTTGTACGGCATCCGTTATTGGGAGGGCTGGAACGAAGTCCTCGCCGAATTCGAGCGGCAGTATCCCGACCCGGCGGCGCGCGAGCAGGCTTTCGTCAGCTCGATGTGGCGCAGCGTCCTGAGTGACCCGGGCTGGCTCGCACGTGCGATCGCGTGGAGAACCGTAGCGTTCTATGGCTTACTGCCGGATGGATATCTGCTGATCGACTCGATCGTGCCCGTCGACTGGGCCATCGAGTGGCGCAGGTATCTTTACTGGCGAACCGGCCCGCTGCTACTGCTGGGGCTCACGGCGCTGACATTGCTCCTCAAGGCCAACCGGACGACCTGCTTCCTCGCTGGAGCGATCTTCGCCAACCTGATCATCAACGTGGTCTCGGCGACCTCTGAAGACCGGCTGTGTTATCCCGTATTGTTGATTCACATGCTCCTGGTGAGCTCGCTGTTCGCGAAGCCGGCGTCTGAGCCGGCGCTGTCCTGCCATGGTGTCCCGTCTCTGGGCCGTGGCCGGTTGATAGCCGCGATCGGGGGAGTGGTTGTCCTTGTGGTTTTCTGTCGCGTGATGATCGGATCGCGCTATATCTATCGTCCTTTGATGGAACCTGAGACGTTCGTCAACGCCTCGCTGCAGCTCGAGGGGACGCCGCTCGACCTGCAGCAGATCGACCCCAGCACGCTGACGCCGGCCGGGCCGGGGCCGTCCGTGCGGCTACACGGCATGGTGACCAACTACATGTATCCGCCAAAGTGGGTGGGCCCGGTGGGCTGGATCCCGCGGCTCGCCACCGATCCGGCCGGACCGCAGTATTTCTATCTCACCGCGCTGACTGCCAACGCCGAAGCCATTGGCAACGTTTCGGTCCGGCATCACCTTCCGCGGCGCGGAGATCAGCGAGCCGCTGCGCGAAGGCGATGCCGTCGAGCTCGACGGCGACGTCTTGCACGCCGACAAGGCGTCCGGCCTCTGGCTCCAGGCGAGGCGCGTCAAGAAGCAGCCAATTGATCGTCGTGAGCTCCCGCCGTTCCAATAACGTCGTGGAGGGCCCATCAACCGCAGTGCTCGATCAGGCCTACCTGGCCTACTTCGACAAGCGCCGTGCCGCGTGGGAGAGCGTGCCAGCAGGCCTCGCCGGCCTCACCGCAATCAATGGCACCTACCATCGCCGGCTCGCCGAGGTCTACAGCTGGCTGATTCCGCCGCACCAGCGCGTCATCGAGATCGGCTGCGGCGCCGGCGATCTGCTGACGGCGGTGGCGCCGGCAGGCCTCGGCGTGGATTTCTCGCCGCGGATGCTCGCAGCGGCGCGAACGCGCCATCCTGGATTGGAGCTGATCGAGGCCGACGTCCACGAACTCGCGCTGGATCGCCGGTTCGACTACGTCATCCTCTCGGACCTCGTCGACGACCTGTGGGACGTGCAGCTCGCGTTGTCGCGGGTGCGCGCGCTCTGTCATCGTGGCACGCGCGTCATCCTCAACTTCTACAGCCACCTGTGGGCCGGGCCGCGGGCTCTCGCGCAACGTCTCGGCGTGGCCAAGCCGCTTCTGGGCCAGAACTGGCTGACCGTCGCCGACATGCGCAACCTGTTGAGCCTGTCCGGCTTCGAAGTGATTCGACGATGGGAAGAAGTGTTGTGCCCCCTGCCGCTTCCTGGCGTCGCGACGCTGGCCAACAAGGTGATGGTCAAGTCGTGGCCGTTCAAGCTGGGCGCATTGGCCAACTTCATGATCGCGAGACCGGCGCCGGACACGACCGACCCGCCGGCGAGGCCCTCGGTGAGCGTTGTCGTGCCCGCGCGAAACGAATCGGGGAACGTGGACGCCATCTTCAATCGCCTGCCGGAGATGGGAGCGTCGACCGAGCTCATCTTCGTCGAGGGGCACTCGCGCGACGATACCTACGCCGCGATCGAGCGGGCGATGACCGCGCATCCGGAGCGACGGTGCCGCCTGCTGCGGCAGTCCGGCGAGGGCAAGGCCGATGCCGTCCGCCTCGGTTTTCGCGAGGCGACCGGCGACGTGCTGATGATTCTCGACGCCGACCTCACGGTCGCGCCCGAAGACCTGCCGCGGTTTTACGAGGCGATCAGCAGCGGGCGCGGGGAGTTCATCAACGGCGTCAGGCTCGTCTACCCGATGGAAGACCGCGCGATGCGGTTCCTCAACCTCGTCGGCAACAAGTTTTTCAGCCACGCGTTTTCATGGCTGCTTGGCCAGCCGATCCGCGACACGCTGTGCGGCACGAAAGTGCTGTGGCGCGATGACTATCGCGCGATCGTCGAGAGCCGTGCGCTACTTCGGCGACTTCGATCCGTTCGGCGATTTCGAGCTCCTGTTCGGCGCCGCCAAGCTCAATCGGCGCATCGTCGAGATCCCGATCCGCTATCGCGAGCGGGTCTACGGCCAGACCAACATCCGGCGCTGGACGCACGGCTGGCTCCTGCTCAGGATGTCGGTGTTCGCGGCGCGGCGCATGAAATGGGTCTGACGCGAGGCGGCGCGTGGCTCACCGGCAAGCTGGCGCTGCCAGCGACGAAGGGCTGCGACGTTGACGATCCGCGAACCACCGTGTTGCGCCGGCAGATTATCGAAGGCAAACCGTTTCTCAAGAACGTCTACGAGGATTGGTACCGGGCGATTGCAGCGGCGCTGCCGGCCGGCGATGGGCCGGTTCTGGAGCTGGGCGCTGGCGCCGGCTTCATGCGGCAGCGCGTGCCGCGTCTGATCGCGTCCGACATTCTGCACGTGCCGACGATTTCCCTTGTTGCCGACGCCACGCGGTTGCCGTTTGCCGCGGCGTCGCTTCGCGGCGTGGTCATGACGAACGTTCTTCACCACTTGCCCGATGTGCGCGCGTTTTTCCTGGAAGCGGCGCGCTGCGTGAAACCCGGTGGGGCGCTGGTCATGATCGAGCCGTGGGTCACCGCGTGGTCGTCGTTCGTCTACCGGCGCGTGCACACCGAGCCGTTCGAGCCCGCGGCCGGCTGGTCGATTGCCGGGCACGGGCCGCTGTCGGGTGCCAACGGCGCGTTGCCGTGGATTCTCTTCGAGCGCGACCGGGCGGTCTTCGAGCGCGAGTTTCCCGCCTGGCAGGTCCGCCAAATCGAACCACAGATGCCGTTTCGCTACTTGCTCTCGGGCGGGGTGTCGCTGCGATCGCTCGCGCCGGCGTTTACCTACGCGGGCTGGCGCCGGTTCGAGCAGTTGCTGACGCCGCTGATGCCTCGCCTCGCGATGTTCGCCACCATCGTCGTGACGCGGACCGCGTGAGCATTGATGCGGCAGCGCGGCCGCCGCGGATCGCGCTGATCATGGTTGTGGTCAGCGACCTCGGAGGATCGGGCGGCGCGGAGCGGTTGTTCGCGGCCCTGCACGAGTTTCTCGCGCAGTCGCGACGGGAAGAGATGACCCTGCTCACGGCCTCGTCGTCGCTGGCACGGCTGCAGGCCGCGGGACGGTTGGCGGATCCCACCGGCGTCGTCACGCTGCCGCTTGGCGAGCAGCCGGGTCGCGGCCGCGTCGGCGTCATGCGGCTGACGGCACATCTCCTGAAGGCGACACTCGGCCGGCGTTTCGATCTCGTGCACGTCTGTCTGCCCAGCCCAATCTACGCGCCCTACGCAGCGATCGTGAGCCGATTGCCAGGCGGGCTTCGGCCGAAGGTGACGTTGACGGTGGTTGACTGTACCGTGGCTCCGAGCCTGGACGCGCCGCCGCCGGACGGCACCTACGAACGTCAGGTGCTCGACGCACATCTGCTCTACGCGAACTGGGCGCGGCTCGATGGCGTGTTCTCCTGGTATCGGGCGTTCATCGAAGCGGCGTCGCGCCGGATGCCTCGCACCGCAAACGGCCTGGTGCGAGCGGCCCGGTTCTGTTTCACGGAGCCGCGTCGCTTCTCTCCATCGCCGGACCGCGACAACGTCATGGTCTTCGCGGGGCGGTTGTCGGAGCAGAAGCGGCCGTTGCTCTTCGTCGATGCCGTTGCCGCGCTGCGTGACCGCGAGCCGGCGTTGATCGATGGCTGGCGGTTCGAGCTGTACGGCCGCGGCCTTCTGGAGCAGCGCGTCGAGGAGCGCATTGCGGCACACGGCCTGGGCGGAATCGTGCGGCTGACGCATACCATCGACCTGGCGCCGGTGCTGTCGCGGTCGCGCGTCTTCGTGTCAACGCAAGCGGTGGAGAACTTCACGTCGCTCGCCATGCTCGAAGCGATGGCTGCCGGCAATGCCGTCATCGCCGGGGACGTCGGCCAGACCTCGGAGTTCGTGCGGCATGGCGAGAACGGATTGCTGGTCGCCGCGGCCACCCCTGACGCCTTCGCGAGTGCGATGGCAGACTACTTACGTCATCCAGAGCGGCACGCGTCGATGGCGGCGGCGAGCCGGGCGCTGGTGACCGACGTCCATACCATCGAGCACTTCGCCGACGACATCATGGCGTTCTGGCGCGACGTGATTCACGCGAAGCGTTGATGGCGGGCACCGGCACGCTGTCAGTCCTCATGGTGACCGGCGCTTACCACCCCGAGATCAGCAGCGGCGGCCTGCAATGCCAGACGATGGCTCGCGCGCTGGCCGGCCGGGCGACGGTCAGGGTGCTGACGACGGCCGTGGATACGACGCTTCCGTCCGAGGCCGTCGTGGACGCGGTGCCAGTGACGAGGGTACACATCGACGTGACAAGCACGCCGTCTCGACTAGGGGCCATGGGTCGAATGTCCGCGGCGCTCGCGCGGCTCGTGCCGGCCAGCGACGTGGTGCACATTCACGGCTGCTCGTCGAAGAACGTCCCGGTCGTCCTCGCCGCAAGGGCCACGGGCCGCCCCGTTGTCTTGAGCCTGCACACGGCCGGGCACGACGAGCCCGACGCTGTTAAACAGAGCGGACGGCTGCGGTGGTGGGCGTATCGGTCCGTCGATCGTTATCTGAGCGTCAGTCCGAGTCTCGTGGACGCGTATCTCTCGGCGGGACTACCCGCTCGACCAGATCGACTGCATTCCGAACGGGATCGACACGACACGCTTCGCCCCGGCCGAGGATCGCGACCGCGTGGCGCTGCGGCAGGAACTTGGGTTGCCGATCGACCGGCCGGTGGTTGTGTTCGTCGGATTCTTCTCGCACGACAAGCAGCCGCAGGTGCTCGTCGACGCGTGGCTGCGCGCGCATGCCCGCAGCGGTCTCGACGCCACGCTCGTCCTTGTCGGGGCGAGCCGCTCCGCCTACTTCGAAGTGGACGATGAGATCGCCGAGCGGATTCAGGAGACCGCGCGGACGCAGGGGCGCGCCGACCGACTCGTCATGGCTGGAACGACACATGCCGTCGACCGATACCTGCGCGCGGCGGATGTCTTCGTGCTGCCGTCCCGGCGGGAAGGGCTGCCGGTCGCGTTGCTCGAAGCGATGGCGTGCGGGCTGCCGTGCATCGCCAGCCGGCTCCGCGGATCGACCGATGCGATCATCGCCGATGGTGAGAACGGCTTCCTCGTTCCCGTTGGCGACGTCGAGGCGGTGGCGGTGGCATTGACCGACGTCTTCAACGATCGGCCTCGTTCGGTCGCGCTGGGTGTCGCCGCGCGCCAGACCGTCGTCGATCGCTACTCCAGCGATTTCGTGGCGCAGCGCTGGCTCGAGACCTACGACCACGTGACCGGGCGAAGGGCCTAGAGTCTTGAAGGTTCAGAATCCTTACACGCAGCGGCATGCTCGTCCGTCCGAGGCGGAGCCTCGCTAGCAATGAGCAGCCCCGAGCGCCGCGACATCCTCTGCATTTCGTCGATCGACTGGGACTTCATCTGGCAAGGGCACCAGGAGATCATGTCGAGCCTCGCCGCCGAGGGGCACCGGGTGCTCTTTCTCGAGAACACCGGCGTCCGGGCGCCGCGGCTCCGCGATCTTCCGCGACTCCGGTCGCGGCTCCGCAACTGGTCGAAGGGCACCGGCGGCTTCCGCGAGGAGCGGCCGAACCTCTACGTGCTCTCGCCGATCGTGCTGCCGCTGCCGTATTCGCGGATCGCGCGGTGGATCAACCGGCTGCTGCTGGTCCACTCGATCCGGCGGTGGATGCGCGCGGTCGGCTTCTCGCGGCCCGTCGTCTGGACGTTCCTGCCGACGCCGCTGGCGCACGGCCTGTTGGATCATCTCGATCCGGCGCTCGTCATCTACTACTGCATCGACGATTTCGCGTCGAGCTCGCCGGAGGCGCGTCGCATCGCGGCGAGCGAGGAGGCGATGATCCGGCGCGCGGACCTCGTCTTCGTCACGTCCGAGAAACTGCGCGCCCGGGCGGCGGTGCACTCGAAGTCGGTGCACTTCTTTCCCTTCGGCGTCCGTTTCGCCGCGTTCGACGCGGTCCGGCAGTCACCGCGCCAGCCCCCCGATGACATCGCGACGTTGTCGCGGCCGCTGGCCGGCTACGTCGGCGGGATGCACCAGTGGGTCGATCAGGATCTGATCGTCGAGGTGGCACGCAAGCTGCCGCAGGTGACGTTCGTCTTCATTGGTCCGGCGCAGTGCGACGTGAGCCGGCTCGAAGCCTGCCCGAACGTCGTCCTCCTCGGCGCGAGGCCGCACGCAGAGTTGCCGCAGTACATCCGCGAGTTCGATGCTGGCCTTGTCCCGTATCGCCTGAGCGAGTACACGACCAACGTCTATCCGACGAAGCTCAACGAGTACCTGGCGATGGGCATTCCGGTGGTCGCGACCGACCTCGCCGAGATCCAGCGGTTCAACGAGGACCACGGCCAGATCGTGTCGATCGCGCGCGACGCGGACAGCTTTGCCGCCGCCATCACCTCGGCGATCGCGCCGTCCACGTCCGACGAGGTCACGCGCCGCGTCGAGGTCGCGCGATCGAACGGGTGGCCGACGCGCATCCTCCGGATGGCCGGATTGATCGAGACCGCCGCAACGGCCAAGGCAGCGGCAGAGGAGCGGTGGGACGTGCGGCTCCGGCGCACGTATCGCGCGGCCCGTCAGCGCACGCTCTTTCTGGGCGTCGCGCTCGTCGTCGCCTACCTCCTGATCTTCCAGACGCCGATCGTCTGGTGGGCGGCCGAGCCGTTGCGGGTCGACGCCGCGCCGCGAAAGGCTGACGCGATTGTCGTCTTTGCCGGCGGAGTCGGCGAGTCGGGCGAAGCCGGCGGCGGCTATCAGGAGCGCGTCAAGCAGGCGGTCGATCTCTACCGCGACGGCTACGCGCCGCGGATGATTTTCTCGTCGGGCTACGTGTTCGCGTTTCAGGAAGCGGAAGTGATGAAGTCGCTGGCGATGGCGAACGGCGTGCCGGCGGCGGCGATCACGCTCGAGACGCAGGCGGTGAATACCCGCGACAACGTCGTCCAGTCCGAACAGATCCTGCACGAGCGGGGCTGGCGATCGATTCTCCTCGTCAGCTCGCCGTACCACATGCGCCGCGCGCTGCTGACCTGGCGTCGGGCGGCGCCCGACATCGAGGTCACGCCGACGCCGGTGCCGCAGAGTCAGTTCTACGCCCACGGACGCGGCGCCTCGCTGGAGCAGATTCGCGGACTGGTGCAGGAGTACGCCGCGATCGTCTACTACTGGTGGAACGGGTGGATTTGACGTCGCGTGGCACCGGTGATTAGGAAGCTCTTCTTTCTTGCGCTCCCCGCGACGCTGCTGACCATTCTGGTGTCGGGCGCGGTGATTGAGGGCTGGGTCCGGTGGCGTTGGGATCATCGACGCGGCACGCCGGGGTTTTACGAAAGCGATCCGGCGCGCATTCAGCGGCTATCAGCGGGCTATAACGGCTGGTTTGCAGGCGTGCCGGTCCGCATCAACAACCTCGGATTTCGTGATCGGCAGGACTACGACCTCGCAAAGCCGCCCGGCACGTTTCGGATCCTCGTCCTCGGCGACTCGGTGACCTTCGGTCACGGCTCGCACTTCGAGACGACCTATCCCTACCTGCTCGAGCAGCGGCTCAAGGAGTGGCGGCCGTCGACGAACTGGCAGGTCTGGAACCTCGGCGTTCCCGGCTACAACACCCGCCAGGAGCTTCGCTACCTGCAGGAGGTCGGCGCCACGTTCAAGCCCGACCTCGTCATCGTCGGTTTCTATCCAAACGATTTCGACGGCAACGATACCGTGCCGCCGCCGACCGCCGCCCGCCGGTTGTCGAGCGGCGTGCAACGCCTCATGCAGCGGCACCTGTATTCCTACGAGTTCTACAAGCGCGTCTTCCTCACGCTTCGCTGGAAGCTGCTGACGAGCGAGGACGACCGCCGGCGATTGGAGCATCTCGCGACAGAGGGGGCACTGCTCGCGAGCGAGACGGGCCAGGCCGATCGGCCGGAGCAGCGGTTGACCGACGTCGAGTACATCGACGACGAGAGCGTGCGCACCTTCGAGTGCATCACGATGCCGAAGGTCGATACGGAGAGTCCGGGCGAGCTCAGCGGCCGCATCATGGCGCGGGCGCCCGACATCGTCCCCTGGCTCGACGCGGTTGCGGATTTGCGTCAGTACGCCAAGACCGCCGGCTATCCACTGCTCTTCTTCGTGAACATGGCGCCCAACATCTGCCCCCATCTGGACCGCTTTTACGACGCGGGCGTGCTGGCGGAAGACACGGCGCTGTTGAAGGTGCTCGGCGACCAGTCACCGGCGGTCAGCAGCACGCGCGCGTTCCTCCATCGGCGGCCGTCGCAGATGCCCGGGGCCTACGGCCACGCGATCGGGAACGCGAATCGAGTCAAGGCGGACGTGCTGTTCGAGTATTTGCGCGCGCACGAAGCGCTCCTGACCCCTGATCCCTGATCCCTGATCCCTTCAAGCATCAGACTGTGCGGCATCGCCGGTGAACTGAGCTTCGACGTGTCGCGACCCGTGTCGGTGGACGCGGTGGGCGCGATGACCGCGACGCTCCAGCACCGCGGGCCGGACCACGGCGCGACCTATCGATCGACCGACGGTGCGCTCGGGTTCGGATTCCGGCGGCTGAGCATCATCGATCTGCGCACCGCCGCCAATCAGCCGATTGGCAACGAGGACGGATCGGTTCAGCTCGTCTTCAACGGCGAGATCTACAACTACCGCGAGTTGCGGCAGCCGCTCGTCGACAAGGGCCACGTCTTCCGCTCGAACGCCGACTCCGAAGTCATCGTGCACCTCTTCGAAGAGCGCGGCGACCAGGCCATCGACGCGCTCGACGGCATGTTCGCGCTCGGCATCTGGGACGCGCGTCACGGCACCCTCACGCTGGCGCGCGATCGTGCCGGCAAGAAGCCGCTGTTCGTCTACAGCGACGGTACGCGCGTCGCGTTTGCCTCGGAGATCAAGGCGCTCCTCGCGCATCCCGATCTCGACATCGGCATCGACGAGTCGGCGGTGCCGTACTACTTCCTGTACGGGTTCGTGCCGCACCCGCAGACGTTCTATCGCAACGTCACGCATCTCGAGCCGGGCACCATCGTGACGTTCGATCGGTCGGGTCGCCGCGTCGACAGGAAGTACTGGCAGTTGACGTTTCCGCCGGCCGAGGTCCAGCGCCGCGATCCGCCCACCCGCGTCGAAGCGGCGGGACGCGTGCGCGACCTCGTCACCGCCGCGGTCGAGCGGCGGCTGATGAGCGACGTGCCGCTCGGCGCCTTTCTCAGCGGCGGCATCGACTCGACGATCGTCGTCGGCATCATGAGCCGGCTCCTGTCGGAGCCGGTGCGGACGTTCAGCATCGGCTTCGAGGGCGACGCGGCGTTCGACGAGACCGATGCGGCACGAGAGACCGCGCGCCACTTCAAGACGGCACATACCGAGTTCCGGGTAACGCCGTCGGCGGTCGATCTGATGGACCGCCTCGTCTATCACCACGACGGACCGTTTGCCGACTCGTCGGCGATTCCGACGTATCTGGTGTCGTCCTTGACCCGCGAGCACGTGACCGTCGCGCTGACCGGCGATGGCGGCGACGAAGTCTTTGCCGGCTACCTCCGCTTCGGTGCCGCGATTCGTGCCGATCAGGTGCCAGCGTGGGCCGGCGACGTCGCGGCCGCCGCACTGTCGCGGCTGCCGACGCCACGCAACGAGCGGCACTGGATCACCCGAGGCCGCCGGTTCGCGCGTTTCATGCGGCTGCCGCTCGACGATCGGCTGACGGCCTGGACCGGCGTTTTCTACGACGAGCTGGGAGATCTGATCGACCCGGCGCTCGCCGCCCGGGTCGGGCCGATCGACTACCGTCGCCACCTCCGGTGCCTCGCCGGCGTCGATGGCGTCTCGCCGCTCAGCCGAGTGCTGGCCACGAACTTCCATAGCTACCTGCACGACGATCTGCTGGTCAAGGCCGACCGCATGAGCATGGCGGCGTCGCTCGAAGCGCGGGCGCCGTTCCTGGATCGCGCGCTTGTCGAATACGTGGCCGGCCTGCCCGACGACTACAAGTTGCGCGGACGCACGACGAAAGCGGTGCTGCGCGAGGCCTTCGCGGACCTGATTCCGGAACCGGTGAAGCGGCGCGGCAAGAAAGGTTTCGGCGTGCCGCTCGACGCCTGGTTCCGGCACGAGCTCCGCGACTACGCGCGCGACCACCTGCTGTCTCCGTCGGCCAAACTGCGCGCCTATGTCTCGCCCGCGTTCCTCGCTCAACTGCTCGACGCGCACCAGAGCGGACGGGTCAACCATGGCCATCGCATCTGGACGCTCCTGACCTTCGAGCGCTGGCTGCAGCTCCTTCCCACCTGGAGGAGGCCGTGACCGGGTCGCGTCACTGCGACTCGACGGCGGCCGCGTGGGCCATACGCGGCCATAATAGGGGCCGACCACCGAGACCATGAACCCGCTCGTCCAATCATTCGCGCTGGGGTTGGGGCTATCCGCCGCGCTTGTCCCGGTGTGCCGGGTCATCGCCAGGCGGTTTGGCGTGGTCGCTCACCCCCGCGACGATCGCTGGCACCGCACGACCGTGCCGCTCCTGGGCGGGCTGGCGCTGGCCGTCACCCTCCTTGTCGGCATGCTGGCGACCCGCGCCGCATTCGAAATGGTCGTGCCGCTCGCCGCGGCGCTCCTCATCTCGATCGTGGGGCTGGTCGACGATGTGCTGTCGCTGAAGCCGGCGACGAAGCTCATCGCCCAGATCGCGCTGGCCGCGGCGCTCGTCTACTTCGGCTATCGGCTGAACTGGCTCGAGTCGCGGCTGCTCGACAGTCTCGTGACGATCGTCTGGGTGGTCGGGCTGACCAACGCCTTCAACCTGCTCGACAACATGGACGGGCTGTGCGCCGGCATCGCGCTGATCGTGGCGGTGATGCTCATGGTGGGCATTTCGACCGGCGTCACCCGCGACCTGGCGGGCAGTCAGCTCACGTATCTCGCGCTCCTCGCCGGTGCCACGGTCGGTTTTCTCATCTACAACTTTCCGCCGGCGTCGGTCTTCATGGGCGATGGCGGCAGCCTGCTGCTCGGCTTCAGCCTGGCGGCGCTGACGCTGAGTCCCGAAGGCGTCCGCGGCAGCCGCGCGGACGTCGTCTCGGTCATCACCGCGCCGGTGTTCGTGCTGCTCATCCCGATTTTCGATACGAGCCTGGTCACCGCGCTGCGGCTCCTGTCCGGCCGATCGCCGGCTCGAGGCGGCCGCGACCACTCCTCGCATCGCCTCGTCGCGATGGGACTCTCGGAACGCACGGCGATTCTCGTCCTCTGCTTTCTCGCGGCGGTCGGCGGCGCGATCGGCAACCTGCTGCGTCAGGCCGAGGGTTGGTCGATCGCTGCCGGCGGGCTCTTCGTGCTGGCGATGGGCCTTTTTGCCGCCTATCTCGCCCGCATCAAGGTCTACGACGATCCGGCGCTGGCGACGCCGGCACGCGGGGCGGTGACGCCGCTCGTCGGCGAGTTCCTCTACAAGCGCCGCGTCGCCGAGGTGATGCTCGACTTCTGTCTCATCACCATCGCCTACTACGGTGCCTACAATCTGCGCTTCGAGGGCGGCGAGTACCTCCGCAACGTCGAGGCGTTCTACGAATCGCTGTCCGTTGTGCTCGCGACACAACTCGTCGCCTTCTTCATTGTCGGCGTCTACCGCGGGGTGTGGCGGCACTTCGGTCTCATGGACGGCGTCACGATCGTCAAGGGCGTCGTGCTTGGCACTGCGACCACGCAGCTGATCGTCCTCTACGCCTACCAGTACGACGAACTACTCGCGCACGGTCTTCCTCATCTACGCAGTCCTGCTCGGCGTGCTCGTCACCGTCTCGCGCGCCTCGTTCCGCCTCATGGGCGAGTTCGTGCAGCGGCAAAGCAGCTCGAGCCTGCGCGCCGTGATCTTCGGCGCCGGCGAGAACGCCGCCGTCGCGCTGCGCGAGCTCCTCGAGCGACAAGGCAACGCCTTCAAGGTGCTGGGCTTCGTCGACGACGACCCGCGCATCGCGCGGATGCGAGTCCAGGGCTACCCGGTGCTGGGAACGTTCGATGCGCTGACCGCTTTCGTCGACGCACGTGCCGTGGACGTCGTGATGCTGAATCACCCGCTCGACGACGAGCGGCTGGCTGGTCTCGAGGCGCGCTGCCAGGCCGCTGGTGTGATCCTCCTCAGGTTGCAGATCTCGATTGAAGAGCTCGTGACGAACAGCGGGCCGTCGCCGGCCACGCGTCTCCGGGCGCAACTGCGCGGCCGCTGACCCCGTGTCACGGATCACCAGCGCAGCCTCCGCTGAGGGATGCCCGCGGCCTGTGCGCGGTCAGCGGGACGGCGCTCATGTTGCTGATCCTCGGGATCGTCGCCCGCGACTACCCGATGGTCGGGCACGATCACCGGTACTACCTGCCGAGGCTGCTCGACACCGACCTCCACCTCAGGCTCAACGGGCCGGCCATCCAGTGGTATACCCCCAGCTTCGGCGGCGGCCTTCCCGCCTTTCCCAATCCGCAGCATCTTCAACACTCGATCCTGCAGCTGTTCACGTTCGTGATGAGCCCGTGGCTCGCGGTGCTGACGGCGGCCGTGGTCTACGCGCTCGTCGGGTTTTACGCCTTTGCCTCGTACCTGCGGACGAGATCGGTCTCGGCAGGGAAGCCGCGGTGCTCGGCGCCGTGTTCCTGATCGGCAACGGCTTCTTCATCGAGCACCTGATCGTCGGTCATGTCGGCTTCCAGATGTTTCCGCTGGTCGCGCTGTTGCTGACGGCGCTGACCGACACCAGCCAGGAGCGCCGCCGCGAATGCCGGTCTCGTCGCGCTCACGCTTGCAGTCACGCTGTATCAGGCCGGCATCTACCTCATCATCCTGCTGGCCCTCTCGCTGACGCTGACGCTGCCGGTCCTCGTGCTCGTGGATCCGCGGCTGGTACAGCCTCGTCGGGTCATGACGATCGCGCTCGGCGGGGGACTGCTCGCCGCGGTCATCGCCGCTCCGAAAATCTCGGCCGTGCTCGCGTTCATGCAGCACTTTCCCCGCGAGGTGTCCGACGTCTATCCGATCGGGACGGTGCACGCGCTGGCGGGATTCGGCGCGCAGCTCGTCGGCGCGATGATCATCGCGCCCGCGGTATGGATGGCCGGACGGGACCCCGCTCTGGTGTCGGCCGGTTACAGCTGGGCGACTGGCGGCAGCGTGCAGGTCGGCATCTGGGAGGTCGACACCGGTCTGTCGCCGGTGCTGGTCGCGTGCCTCGCTGCGGCGGCAGTTCGCGCGAGCGCGCCGGCGCGGTTGCGGGCCCTTGCCGACCTCGATCGACCGAGGAAGGTTGCCCTCGTGCTCGTCGCGCTCATCTCGTGGGTGCTGATCGAGTCAACCCTGGCAAGAGGCATCGTCTACCCGCTTCTCAAGGAGCTGCCGATTCTGCGGTCGCTCCACGTCAACCACCGCATTGCCGCGACATTCATTCTCCCGCTCTCGATTGTCGGCGCGGTCGTGCTCGACCGCTGGTCGTCGCCGGCCCGGACCTGGGTGCTGCGCATCGCCATTGCGATCGGCGTGCTGTGCCCGGCCGCGTATATGCTGCTGCCGGCTGCCGTGCAGTTTCGAACCTTTGACATCCGTCCTGTGACCGCCCTGGCGGAGGCGATTCGTGGCTGGCGAGCGGCTGCCGGTTGACGCCATCGCCGCCGTCGCCCGATGGCGAGGCGTTCGGAATGGGCGCGAGCAGCTATCGTCCCTATGAGCCGTTGTTTGGATATGGGTTGGAGACGTTTACCGCGGAGATCAGGCCGGGGCCGATCCGCGAGCTTCGCGACGGCGCGTTCAACATGACCCACCCGGCGAGCCTCGTCTATCCCGAGCTGAACGGGCTGCGGGTCTTCGAGCGAATTGCCGATCGTGGCGCGCTCGACGCATTTGCCTCGCGGCATCAGCCGACCTGGCGAACGCCGGCGTGGCAGCCGTGGCTGAACGCCGCCGCACTGCTTGCGCTTGCCGGTTGTCTCGGTGTTCTCGTCCGCGGCTGGCGGCCGCGTGAGTGGTCTCGTGGCTGACGTGGCGCCGCGGCCCGCTCCCGACGTCAGCGTCGTCCTTCCCGTCTACAACGAGGAAGGGAACGTCGGCGAGCTGCATCGCCGGCTCACCGCGGTGCTGACCGGGGCAGGGCTGACCTACGAGCTGATCTTCGTCAACGATGGCAGCCGCGATGGATCGTGGGCGAAGATCCTCGAGCTGTCGAACACGGACCGCCGCGTGTGCGGCGTCAACCTGAGTCGCAACTTCGGGCACCAGCTCGCCATCACCGCAGGCATCGAGTTGAGCCGCGGCGAGGCGGTGGTGGTGATGGACTCCGACATGCAGGATCCGCCGGAGCTGATTCCCGAGCTCCACGCGCGGTTTCGCGACGGCTTCGACGTCGTCTACGCGCAGCGCCGGACGCGCGATGGCGAAACCTGGTTCAAGAAGGCGACGGCAACGGCGTTCTATCGCCTGATGCGGCGGATGAGCCCGATCGACATCCCTGTCGACACCGGCGACTTCCGGCTGATGTCGCGGCGCGTCGTCGGCGACTTGTCGCGCCTGCAGGAACGGCATCGTTTCGTCCGCGGGCTGGTGAGCTGGGTCGGCTACAACCAGACGGCGGTGTTCTACGATCGCAGCGCCCGTCACGGCGGAACGACGAAGTACCCGATCACCAAGATGATCGGGTTCGCGCTCGACGGCCTGACCAGTTTCTCGCGTCAACCGCTGCGGCTGGTGACCGATCTGGGGCTGCTGCTGGCGCTGGCGAGCCTGACGTTGATGGTCGGGCTGATTGTCTACAAGCTGGCGGGTGGCTCCGGGCTCGTCTCGGGATGGACGTCGCTGGCGGTTGCGGTGCTGTTTCTCGGCGGCGTGCAGCTGCTGGCGGTCGGGATTCTCGGCGAATACATCGGCCGTATCTACGAGGAAGTGAAAGGCCGGCCGCTGTACCTCGTGCGCGACAAAGTGAATCTCGATCCACCGTCCGACCGATCATGGATTCCTTCGACGACTACGCGACGAAGTACGACGAGCTGCTGCACGATCCGCTTCGCGATCGCTTTGCCGGCGGCAGCGAGTTCTTCATCCGGCAGAAGTGCCGGAGCGTGGAGCGGCGGCTGGCGGCGCGGCTCGGCGGCGCGCGGCCTCTGCGCGTGCTCGACGTCGGATGCGGCCAAGGCACCGCGCTGGCCTGCTTTGGCCGAGACGTGCGCGTGTTCGGCGCGGACGTCTCACAACTCGATGCTCCGTGAGGCGGTCAAGCGCGGCCCGGTGACGGTGCAGGAGCCGCTGCAGCTGCCGTTTGCGGACAACACGTTCGATGCGGTGTTTGCGTTCTGTATCTACCACCACATCCCAGACGACGATCACCTGGCGCACCTGCGCGAGCTGCGCCGCGTCGTTGCCGAGGGCGGCGAGGTGATGGTCTACGAACACAACCCCTACAACCCGGTGACCGCCCGGATCTTCGCGCGGGCCCCGATTGACCGCGGCCGCCACATGATCCGTCCGGCCGACCTCCGGGCGACGTTCCGGGCCGCCGGCTTCGACGAGGTGAGTCAGGGCTACCTGCTGTTCGTGCCCGAACGTCTCGGTCCTGTGCTCGGCTTCATGGAGCCGGCGCTGTCCTGGCTGCCGCTCGGCGGCCAGTATTTCGTCGCCGGCACGAAGGTCGCAGGACGGGGGAGGGGTCAGGTCATGAATCATGAACGGGACCGGTCCGTTCACGATTCACGACCTGACCCCTCCCCCTCCCTCTCCCCCTCTGACTCTGCCCCACCTGCCCCCACCTGTTCCGTGATGCGGCTGCTGCCGTTGGTCGCAGTTCTTGCCATCGGCGCGGCCCTCCGGCTGGTCGCGCTCGACCGTCTCCCCGGCATCAACGGCGACGAAGCCTGGTACGCCGTCAACGTCCAGGAACTCCTCGCCGGCCGCGCCTACTTTTCCAGCACGCCCAACGGCAACTTCGTCAATCCCTTCCATTCCGGCCCGCTGCTGGCCGCGCTGCTGGTCGCCGAGCCGTCCTTCCTGGTGCTTCGGCTGCCAGCGGCGATCTGGAATCTCCTGCTGGTCGCGCTGGCCTACCCGCTGCTTGCGCGGCCGCTTGGCAAACAAGCCGCCCTCATCGCCACCGCGCTCCTCTGTGTCTCGCCGCCCCTCGTCGCGCAGGCCCGCATTGGCTGGGATCCCAGCTCGCCGCCGTTCTTCAGCCTGCTGGCGATGGCAGCGGCGCTTCGCGATCGACCGTTTCCTGCGGCAGTGGCCGGACTCGCGGGTATCGCCGCGCATCCGACCACCGTCTTCCTCGCGCCGGTCGCCGGCATCGTGTGGCTCCACCATGGCGCGCGCCGCTACGCGACCCTGACGCCGCAGTGGCGCGTCATCGTCCGTCTCCTGCTGGCAGTGGGAAGCGTTGTCGGACTGGTCGGCCTGCTTCTTCGTCGCCCGGAGGATGCCGCGCAGCGGTCTGCTCAGCTCGAGCGAAACCATTGTCGCGCGCGTGCTGTCGCCGGCGAGCTGGATGGACACGGGAGGGGCCTTCCTCCGCTTGTTCTCGGGCGTCACCTCCGCACTCGACTTCAGTGGTCCGGTCGATCCACGTCTCACGCTTGCGGCCGATGCCGTCGTCGTTGCCGCCTTTGTCGTGCCAATCGTCGTCTGCTGGAACGGGTTGCGGACGGCGCGGCCGGCCTGGAGTGCCTGGCTGCTCGGCGGCCTCGGCATCGGACTCGCGATCTATCACGTGGTCGCGGGACCCCTGTCGCTCCGGCCTGGGTTCGAGCGCTACGCGACCTGCCTCGTCGTACCCCTCGTGATCCTGTGCGGCGTGGCGCTCGACGCGCTGATCCGCCGCTCACAGCGCTGGGGCGTGGCCATGACGGGGCTTCTCTGGAGCATGCTGCTCACGGTGCTTCGTCAGCGGCTACTTCGTACCGCTCGCGGCGAGAGGTGGTGATGCGCCGCATCACGACACCTACCGCACCGGCAGTGAAGAACCGAAGCTCGCGGCGTTCCGCTTCATCGAGCAGGACAGCCGCGGACTGAACGACGTCGCGGTGTTCGCCGAGGACTGGTGGCTGTACTGGCCGATCCGCTACCTCGCCTTGACGGAGCGCGACCGCCTCAAGATCGAGCCGTTGGGCTCGCAGGGGATTCCGCTCTACCCAGCCGGCGCCATCCGGCCGTCGTATGACGGGCCACCGAGCCGCATCTACGCGATGGTCTTCGCCGACAATCCCGGCGCGCAAGCGATGCGAGCCGCTGCCGCTCCGGTGTTCACCGCGGCCGACCCGATCGGTCGGCCGATCCTCTTCGTCTTCCAGATCCCGCCCGATCGCGTCGACGACCTCGTCGGCCCCGCCCCCTGGCGGTCGGTTCTACGAGTGTTACTCACGGTTTCAGGGATCAGGAGTTCCGAGTCCGCCTCGAGTCTGAAGGCGGCGACCAGCGCCAACGCCACGAACGCGAACATCAGCGGCTGCACGGTAATCGTGTAGCGCATGTTCGTCAGCACGAAGCAGATCGTGATCGGCACGTACACGATCGGCAGGAGCAGGACCCGGATCCGGCTGCGCCGGGCGAAGGCGACCGCGACGCCGGCGAGAAACACCAGCAGGTAAGCGATCGAGAGCATCAGGCCGGCGCTATAGATCAGGTCGCTCCCGGCGAACTGATGTGCGGTCCGCGTATCGCTGGCGCCGCGCAGCACGAAGAGCCGTCCCATGCGGTACAGCGACGCGCGGGCAAACGCCATGGGATCGCGCGAGATGTTGTCGGAGGCCAGCGCCAGGTAGCGGCCCATCTCGTGAACCTCGCGGCGGTAGAAGACGTCGTTGACGCGCACGTCGGCGACCAGCAGGCACGAGTCGACGCCTTCCGGGCGCGTCGTCGAGTGCGCTTTCCACGGCCGGCGCGAAAACACGAGCGTGCTGGCCAGCGTGCCGCGCACGTCGAAATCGGTGATGCGTGCGGCCCGCGCCCGATCGACCGTCAGGCTCGAGCCGTCCGCCAGCGTCAGGACCAGCCGGCGGTCGTCCCACCGCAGGACGTCATCCGACTTCACCACGTCGAGCGTCGCCCCGTCGCCGAGGAGTCGGACCACGGTGGCGCGAACGTCATCGACGGTGATCGCCGCATCGCCGTTGCGATCGAGCAGCGCGGCGTTTGGCAGCGGTTCCTGCCACGCGACGTGCCGCATCAGCCGCACGAGATCGAAGACGTCCAGCAGGTCGTCGTGCCGGTCGAGATCGCCAAGGTGATCGTCGGAGACGAAGTAGACGTACGGGTTGGTGTCACCGTCGAGAGGCGTTCGCAGCGTTGTCGCCGGACGGTTGCCGTTGCCGGGTTGGGTGGCTTCGAGGCTGTAGTAAATAGCAGTCGGCGCGGGTTGTCCCGGAAGTTCAACTCGGACGGCGTCGGGCCGGTCGACGGTGGCGGGGAGCCGGCGGGGTGTGCGATCGCGGTCGGTCCAGTACACCAGCGAAATCGTCGTGTCCGGTGTCGTGCACGGGCCGCGGACCGCCGACACGATGATGGAATCGTTGGCGAGGCTCGTGTAATCGAACGACGCCGCCTCGTACGCCGATCGCGGGTTGTAGGCGCGGCTCTCGAGATACGGGCCGACCTGCAGCGACCCGTACCACAACTGGATGCCGCCGTGCGTGCTCGTCGGCAGCAGCCGGCCGGTCAGTGTGTAATTCCGCAGCGTCCACGGCGTCAGCGCGACGGCGACGAGTGCGAGAAACGCGGCCATCTGAACGATCGGGCGAGCCCCGCGCCTTTTCAAAAGGACGTAGGCGAGCGCGATCAGCCCCGGCAACAGAATCAGGTTCGGGCGGAACTGCGGCACCAATCCGAACAGCAGGCCGCTCCAGATGAAATCGCGCACGCGATCCGTCCGCTCGCCGCGCGCAAAGCTGACGAGCGCGGCAAGAAACAGGACGGTGCAGATCGCGTCCGAAGCCAGCGTCGACGCGTAGATCGTGTTGAACGAGAACACGCCGGCCAGCGACGCCGCGAGCGCGGCGGTGCGCGCGCCAGTCATGGGTTCGACCAGGCGATAGAGCAGCAGCGGCGCCGCGGCATTCGCGATCACCTGCGCCAGGACCGGCAGCCAGGCGTGCGGGCCGAAGATCGCGTAGAAGAAGGCGACGAAGTAGGCGTAGCCCCACGGCACGTCGGTCGTGCCGAACGGCTCGCCGCGCGCCAGTGCCTGCGCGAGCTCGTGATACTGGTCGATGCCTTCCCAGCCCCACGGGTGCGGCGCCCGCACGAAGGCGAAGACCAATCCGATGACGAGCGACGCCGCCGACGCCCACAACGGCGCGCGCGGTGAGTCGAGCCAGCGGAGCACGGATGCGCGAAGCGGTGAGGGCAATCCCATCAGCTATTCGGACGATCGATCGGCCCGCGAAATCCTGGCCCCCCGGCGGCGGGGTAGCCGCGGCTTTCACCGGTCGGCCGCGGGCTGACCCAGAACGCATACAGACGTCCGCGGGTCATCGTGAAGCGGAAGCGCACCGTCTGCCCGGCCAGTTGGCCGAGCGAGCCAGACGCCCACTCGACCGCCAGCCTGGTGCCATCGCCGCTTACCGCGCGGCACTGCTGCCGCGAGAACGGCTCAATCACGCGACCCGCGGTGTCGAGCACTTCGACGCGTAACGTTCCCGCCCCGAGGTCGGCGTTGACGAACAAGTGCGCGCCCGAGAAACGGATCGGCCGGGTCGTCAGGTGCCCTTCCGCATCAGCGGTGCGCCGCCGAATGGCGGACGGGTCGTCGGGCAGCCAGTCCATCGAGACGAACCCGTCGCGTCGGAGCGTGGCGAGGCCAGTCGAGCAGATGCCCGGGGCGTTGCTGCCCGGCACACCCTGCCGGCCGCTGGCGTAGAAATACAGCGTGTCGTCCACGATGAGGCAGCCGCCGCCTGCCGACTGCACATTGGCAAAGTTCCACTGTCCTTGCCGGTCGCCAACCGGGAGGAACGGCCCGCGGTCGGGCCGTTCCCAGTGAAACCCGTCACGACTGAACCCGACCGTGACCTCGTTGATCTTTTCACGTGCGCTCGATTCGCCTCGCCAGATCGCGAACAGTCCGAGCATGACGCTTTCGTAGGCGACACAATCGAGGTTGTAGAGCTCGGGCCGCACGTTGAATTCTTCGAACGCGTAGTCGGCCGAATCGGCCTTGATCCACGACACCGGCGCCGGCGCTGGCCACATGCCGCTCCCCGCGAATGCCGGCGACTCCCGGTACTGCCGATAGCGGAGGCTGGTTGGCGGCACCCCTTGATCGGCGCGCAGGCTGTACACCCACACCCCCCGAAACGGGTTATAGAAAAACGTCGATCGATCGCCGGTCCGGCCGCTCCGCCCGATTGCGTGCCAGTGCACGCCATCTGGTGACGTCAGCAGGACAAGTGAATGATCGTGCCAGAGCGACATCTTGAAGCGGCGCCGTTCGTCGGTTTCGAACTGATCGAGCCACACCGTGCCCGAGTCGCGATTGCGCTGATCGACGACGTTGGTCCCGGGCTCGATGTCGAAGCGCGGCTTCCGCCACGTGATCCCGTCGTCCGAAACCGCGTGGCAGGTGGAGCGGCCGTAGCCGCCCATGTACCAGATCTTGAACACGCGATCGCGCGGATCGTAGAAGACGCCGTCGCTGAAGACCATCGCGGCGGGATTCGGTCTGGCCTGCGTGCGATCGGCGACCTCGTCACGCTGTTCCCATGGCTGATCCGGTCGCAGGACCGGGTTCGCCGCGTGATACGTCGGGCGATGACAGGTGCGGAGGAGCGTTGTTTCCTGAATCAGAAAATCGTCGACGAACAACTGCCGGCCGACGTCGATGGGAATGACCGCGCGGCGGATCGACCAGATAGGGCGGCCGGATCGGGCGTTCGTCGAGGTACTTCAAGCGCGGCGGCCACGGCTGTCCGAGGGTGATGCCGTTGTAGAGCACTTCGCCGGCGGCGGGGAGGGCCTGGCGTTCGCCGACCGGCGAAACCGTGGCGCCAACGATGACGCTCTGGAGAAACGTGCGTCGCGAGATCAAAGGTGAGCGATCCGGAACGGATCGGATGCTGATGTACTATAGCCGAACATTGAGGAGCAGGCGCATCGAGCGCGCCCTCGCGTGTCTCGCCGGAATCGTGTTGTTGACCCACGCGCTCGTGGCGCACGAATCGGAACAGCCGGCGGCGACCGCACAAACCGATCCCACCCGGATTCCGGCGTTCCCCGAACTCGTCGAACACCAGGATGTCGTGAATGCCGATGGCCATCGCATCGACGTGCGGCTGCTCGTTGGCCCATCGAGCAGCGCCAGCGATCGCATTCGCACGACAGCACAGGCGACGCTCGAAAGGCTCGTCGCCTGGTTCGGCCCACTTCCGTCACCTCGTCTGACGATCGTCGATGCGCCGTGGTCCGGCCGCGCGTCGTGTGGCTCGTCGCCTGGGCTCGTCGTGGTGAGCAGCCGGTGGCTGCAGCCTGAGCAGGATTTCTCGCTCGAACGCGCGTTGATTGCGGGGCTGGCGCGTCAGCCGTTCTCGAGCTTTGCCGCGGACGACTCGACGGGCGGTGCATTCGTCGAGGGGCTCGGACGGTTTGCGGCGGTTCGCGCCATCAACGACACGCTCGCGGTCCGGCATATCCTCAGCGTTCGTCATTTCGGCGGCTTCGTCCCGTATCAGATCAGGGCGATTGCGTTGGCTCGGCAGCGATCGGATCCGCGGCCGTTCGTGCACCAGTTCGACGAGCTCGCGTTGCCCGGGTGCGCATCGGCGGAGGGACGCGTCGCGGCCAGCGATGAACGCGTGTACGAGACGACGATCGCATTGCTGTCGCTCGAACGATCGATCGGTTGGCCTGCGCTCCAGCAGGCGATTGCGACGCTCGTCGAGCGGTTTCGCGGTCGCACCCCGCAGCCCTCCGATTTGATGGCGATCGTGGCGGAGCAGCGCGGCGGCGCGCCGGCGCCGATCTTCGCTCGCGCCCTGTCTGGTCGCACCTCGATCGACGGCGCGATCGCGGCGTTTACGAGCGAGCCCGGCGACACGCGCGGTGCCTTCAGGACGATCGTCCGCGCTAGGTTCGAGCCCGGGCGGTGCTGCGGCCGCCAGACGGCAAGCCGTGGCGACCGGCATCAGCCGTTCCGTTGACGATACGATTCGCCGACGGCGAGACCGTCACGAATGGCTCGACGACGTCCAGCGTGCGGACGTGACGTTGGAGTACGACAGCCCGTCGCCGGCGGTCGAGGCCAGCATCGATCCGAGACGCGACGCTGCTCTTCGATCGCGATCGCGCCAACAACACCCGCGTGCGCTCGCCGCGGCTGCCGCTGACCGCGGTCCGGCGCCTGCTCAACTGGCTGGTGTGGCTGCAGGACCTGGCCCTCACCGGGACGGCGCTCGTCTGATGGCGAGGCGCCAGCGATGACCGCCGTTCGCGCGTTGTGCCGCCGGCATCTGGGCCGTCTTCCGCGCGCCAGGCCTCGCGATCCTGATCACCATCCTCACGATCGCGACCATGCTGCCGTTCGCGTTGACGCTTGGCGATCGGCTGCGCGAGGCGCTCGGCAACCAGCCGCCGATCAACCTCGATGCGGAAGAGATCGACGCCGAATGGTGGATGGCGTTCCGCGATCAGGCGCGCGGACTCGAGGCGACGTTCACCCCGGCGGTGATTGGCTTTGCCGCGCCGCTCGAGAATTTGAGCGCCGTCGCCGATGGTACGCGTCGGCCGGTGATTCTGCTGCTGCCGGTGGCGCTGTACGGACTGCTCTGGGCGTTTCTGTGGGGTGGTCTGATCCAGCGCTTTGCCGAGGGCCGGCGGCGCGGTGTGCGCGCGTTCGTCCAGTCTGGACTGCGCACGCTTCCTCGCTTCGTCGTGATCTCGTTGGCAGCCGCCGCGGTGGCCACGATTCTGTATGTGACCGTTCACGCCTTGCTGTTCGGACCGATCTACGCCTGGGGCGCCGCCGTCGCCGGCAGCGAACGGAACGCGTTCTTCTGGCGCGTGGTCCTGTATCTCGTGTTCGGGTCGCTGCTCGCCTTGCTCAGTGTGATCGCGGACTACACGCGGGTGGCGAGCGGGCTGACGTCGGCCTCGGTGCGCGACTCCGGACGCGCCGCGATCGCGTTCGTCCGCGCCCACATCGGATCGGTCGCCGCGGTGTTTCTGCTGAACGGCGTCCTGCTCGTGCTGCTCCTGGTGCTGTACGGTCTCGTCGACCGTCGGTTCTCGGGCTGGCGCGGCGTCATCCTCGGGCAGGCCTACATCGTCGCGCGGCTCGGCATCAGGCTCACGTCGATCGCGTCAGAGGTGCGGCTCTTCCGCAGTCTCTCGTCCGACGCGCGCTCACGGCGTGTCGATCGATCGTGAGAAGCCGGGCCCGCCAGCAGCCACGTAGCCGCTGCTCGAACCGCGCTCGTTCTGGCTGACCCAGAAGGCAAACAGATCGGACCGCGTCAGCGTGAAGCGGAAACGCACGGCCTGACCGCGCAGGGCGTCGAGCGTTGGCTGCCCCTGCCACGTGACACGATGCCGCGTCGAGTTGCCGCTGAACGGCGTCATCCGCTCCGCGGCAAAGGGTGCGATGACGCTGCCTCGGACGTCCAGTACCTCCACGCGCAGTTCCCCCTGCACGTCGGCGTTGACGAAGAGATGCCCGCCCGAGAACCGCACCGGGCGCGTCGTGAGCATCGCGCCGCCGGGGGTGACCGCGCGGGCGATGCCGGCCGGCCAGCGATCCGTCATCGAGGCGAATCCGTCGCGCCGCAGCGTCGCCAGACCCGTACTGCACGTGCCAGGAGAACTCGTGCCAGCCACGCCGGTTCGGCCGCTCACGTAGAAATGAAGGAGGTCGCCGACGACGAGGCAGCAGCCGCCGGCGGATTGCACGTTGGCCCAGTTCCAGTCGCCTTGCCGTTCGGAGACCGTGATGAACGGGTCGCGCGACGTGCGATCCCAATGAAACCCGTCGCGGCTGAATCCAAGGCAGATGTCGTTCGGTTTCTCGCGTTCGGTTCGCTCGCCGCGGAACATCGTGAAGAGTCCAAGCATCACGCTTTCGTAGGCGACCGCGTCGAGGTTGTAGAGCTCTGGGTGCCGCGCCTTGATCGGGCCGCGTCGCATCGCGGCGATCGGCGCCGGTCCACAGCACCGCTTCCGTATCGGTCCATCGCGCCGTGGCGAAGTCGCGGCGTTCGACGTAGCGGCGATAGCGATTGAGTCCCGCGGCGTGTTCGGCGCGGAGGCTGAAGGCCCAGACCTTGCGAAACGGATTGTAGAAGAACGTGCTGCGGTCGCCGGACGGTCCCGCGCCCTCGTGCGCCTGCCAGTGAATGCCGTCGGGCGACGTGAACAGCCGCACCCGCCGCCCATCGAGGGTGAACGCCGCCATCTTGTAGCGCTCGCCGCGCTCGGCCGCCTCGAGATCGAGCCACACCGTGTTCGAATCGCGGCGCAAGCGTGTGGACGATGTTGGTGCCGCGGACGACGTCGAGGGACGGCCGCTCCCAGCGCACGCCATCGCTCGACAGCGCGAGGGCGCAGTGCTGCTGGTAGCCGCCCATGTACCACATCTTGAACAGGCGATCGGCCGGATCGAAGAAGACGCCGTCACTGAACACCATCGCCGATGGACTCGCCGGAGTCCCGGTCAACTCGGCGTACGGATCGTAGCGTTCCCAGTCGCGCTCGGGTACCAGCAGAGGGCTGGCGGTGTGATACGTCGCCTGGTGGAAGCGCCTGAATAGACCCGTGTCTTCGATCAGGAAATCGTCGACGAACAGCTGCCGGCCGACGTCGATGTTGATCACCGCCGGCGGATCGAGCAGGTAATACGGGCGGGGGAGCGGATCGGCGAGCTCTGCCCGCCGTGGCGGCCACGGCGACGGCAAGACGATGCCGTTGTACAGCGTTTCGCGCGCGGAGATCGCCGGTTGCAGCGCGGACGACGGAAGCGCGAGGCCGGTGGCCTTGATGAAGTCTCGTCGCGTGACGCGAGCCGGAGAGCGAGGCACCCGCTACGTATACTAATCCCGAGATTCACTTGAACTGCGACGCCCACAGGGAGACCGGGGAGTTCAGGGAGAAGGATTCCGGGGCCCTCAAGTGAGCTCAGGTATAGTCTCGAAATGTCGAGAACCAGTCCTGTCCGCACGTTCGGTGCGGTGACGCTCGCCGTTCTCGCGCCGTGGTTCCTGTCGGCGCAGCGCCGTCCACCGGTTTCCGTCGTGCCGCCCCTGAGTTCGAATCGGCGCAGCGCGACGCGATCCAGGTCGCGGCGGCCGAAGCCACCGGGCGCTTTGTCGAGTGGCTTGGCCCGGCTCCGTTCGAACGCGCGATGATCCACGATCGTGCGCACCTTCCAGCTGGCGAACCAGATCGCGTCATCGCCGTCTCGGTGCCCTGGACCGGTTCGGTGGATCTGATGGCGATCGAATCGGAGGTCGCTCGGGCGTTGCCGCCGCATGGTTCCCCGGGCTTGCGAGTGCCGATCCGCCGGCCCTTCGCGACGGCATCGCACGTTATCTGCAGAGTCACATCGTCGAGCGTCTCTTCAACCTGCGACGAGGGGTCACTGGCTACCGTGTCGATGGCGTCCGACTGTTCGGCGGCAGCCTCTTCTGGCCGACGCCTTCGCTGCGACTCAGCCGATGGACCGCCGGCCTGCGCGACGAAATTGGCGGACAGGATCCGCAAGCCGCCCGTGTGGCGCTCGCGTTCGGAACGCTCGAGCGCTGGCTCGGCTGGCCCATCGTCCAAGGCGCACTCCGCGCGGTCGCCGAGCAGTCGAGGCGCGGCCCGATGTCGACTGACGCAGCGATCGACGCCTTGAGCGCGGCGATTGGCCAGGACCTGTCGTGGCTCTTCGATCAGGCGCTCGATCCGTCGGCGTCGTTCGACTACGCGATCGAGAGTGTCGCCGTCGCGCCGCCCTCGGCGTCGTGTCAAGCCTGCTATCGCACCGACGTGATGGTCGGCCGGCGCGGAACCGCGCAGTTCACCGGCACAGCACGCCAGGCCGAAGGCGGCTATCCGGCTGGCGACGCGATGGAGATCCGCGTTCGATTCAGCGACGGCCAGATGGCGAGCGCTCGATGGGATGGGCGCGCCGAACGGCACAATGTCGCCTTCGAAAGCGCCGCACCGCCGGAAGAGGTCTGGCTCGATCCCGATCGCGTGCTGCTGCTCGACGAAGATCCGCTGAACTCGAGCCGCATGCTTCCGCCGCGGACCAACGTGCCAATCGTCAAGTGGGCAGCGCGCTGGCTGGTCTGGCTCCAGAACGCGGCCGTCGCTTATACCGCGCTGATATGACAGTGCGCGGGGTGCGCTCAGCTGCTCCAGGTACACGCGCGACGTGCGAAGGTGCGCTTGGTGCGTTAGGTGCGCAGGGTCCGAGGTGTGACCTCGTCCGCCAGCCGGCTGTACTCCGCGGAGGAGCAACGCAGTCATCAACAGCTCGCCGTACATGAACCATGCCCCGTTGATGAAGAACGCCCAGGTGTCGATGCCGGTGAGCCTCGTCAGGATGCTCGTCGGAATCAGGAACGCGGAGATGAGGACGTAACTGATCAGCCAGAGCACGAAGCCGGTGCGGTCGTCGCGATCCAGGTAGCGCGTCAGCAGCACGTTCATCGGGATCACGAGGACGATCAGGTAGTAGTAGTGATTGAACAGGAAGCACGTGTACGAGGTGATGACGATGGAGAGCTCGAGGGCGCGGCGCCAGCGCTCGCCGTCGGCAGACGGAGGATGCTGCTCGAGCTTCACGTGCGTACGCAGATAAGCGAACGCGACGAGCCCGCAGATCACGAGATAGACAAGATGCGGGGGCAGCCAGCGGATCGACGCGCTGACCGTGCACAGCCCATGACGCACGTTTGCCAGCGTCGTTTCGCTGTCGAACCAGCCGTTGCAGAAGCCCACGCCGTAGAGATGTCCGGCAGCGTCGGTGCGAAATTCGTTGCTCCAGACGTTGAGCACCTGCGTCGCGTGGCTGGGCACGTTGTTGTTGAAGAACAGCCCGAGCCCGAACACGAACTCCGCGAGTCCCAGGATCACCGCTGACGCGGCCGCGAACGCGCCGAGCGCGCCCCACCATCGCCGAAGACCGACGTAGCCGACGAAGACGAGCGCGGCGTACCTGTACCAGGCCACGTACGCCATTGACACCGCCGCCGCGTTCCGACGATCGCGCAGCAGCAGCCAGAGCATCAACGCCAGCGTGAAAAAGACGATGACCTCGAATTCGCGCTGGATGAAGGCCTGCAGCAGCGGAAAGAAGAGAAACGTGCAGGCGAGGAGCGGCACCGCGATCGCCCGCGTCGTCAGCGACCGCAGCGCCTGCAGCAGAATCCAGAAGGCGCCGGCAATGACGACGACGTAGAGCGGGAGCAGGATCGCGGCGATCTGCGCGTACGAGTCGAAGAAGGCGACCCAGTACAGCGTGAGGTACTGCACCGGGCCATGGAAGTAGGTCTCCTTGAGATAACCCCAGGCGCCCGCCATGTCGGGGCTGGTCCAGAGCGTCGGGTTGACAGTCCGGACGTACGCCCCTGGCATCGAGGCGTAGTAGTCGCCCTTGATGTTCCAGATCGCGGCCCACACCGCCATCGCGATGCGGCCGGCCGCGGCCGCCAGCAACAGCAGCATCAGCCACTGCGGCGTGGGAAGACGGCGCGACGTCGGAGCTGTTCGAGTGCACCTGAGAGTTTGGTTGTGGCACCGCCGGATTCGCGCCCGGCTTACCGCGAGCCCTCGTCTGGAAACGCGTGACGGACCGCGGGGCTGTCGATGGCCCGCCAGTCCTCAAAGAGCTCGGGATAGGCGCGGGCGATGGCGGCGGCGGCCAGCGCATGTCCCTCTTCGGTGAAGTGGATGTCCTGGCGGAAGAAGAGCGGCGTCTCGGGACGCGACCCGCGTTCGAACGGCTCGAACAAGTCGAGAAACTCGACGCCGGTGGCGAGCGCCCACGTCTTGACCTTGTGATGGAAGTCTTCGTCGACCTTGACGCTGCCATCGCCCATCAGCCGATACCGTGACGGGACCGACATCAGGATCAAACGAGCGCCATCGGTTTTCACGCGGCGGTTCATCTCGAGCAGGAGATTCTTCGTCAGATCGGGAAGCTCGGGGTTCTCCTCGATGACGCCGCCGATCTGCTGCTGATCGATCCCACGGTGATCCCATTCCCAGCTCAGTCGCATCCCCACCATCCGCGCGAAGCGCGCGGTGTAGAGCTGACGGAGTTGCGAGAACAGCCAGCCGTCGGACGGCCCCTCGATGGCGGTGGGCCAGCCGTCCGGTCCCTTCACCGAGGTGCCCATGTAGGTCACGTCTTCACGCACGTCATTGCCGAAGACGAGCACGAAGACGTGCGTGGGCTTCCAGGTCCGCACGACGGTCGAGTACTGCACCAGGTAGATGGCCGGGCTGTAGGAGCGCACGCCGTAGTTGCGGACCTCGCACGTGCGCCGACCGGCTTCTTCGAGCTTGCCGGCGAACGACGCGGCGAACGGCACCTGCCCGCCCTCGGTAAACGAGTCGCCCATGAGCGCGACTCGACACCCGGCCGCTTTCGGTGGCCCGATCGCCGGCGCCTTGCTGCCGCGGAACACGCGGCCCTCCGCGTTGTATTCGATCTCGAAGCCGCCGAGCTCGCCCGATGGATGCTGCTGGACGAAGGCGTAATTGGACGGGTGGACGTGGTGCAGGACCGGATCGGGCTCCATCGGCGAGTTACCGAAGCCCATGCCCATCGCGCGCAGTGTCACCTCGACCGCGACGAAGCCGAGCAGGATGCCAACCGCGAGCGCGAGGAGCTTGATCCGAAGAGGGGCGGCGGAGCTCATGCTGTCAGGTTGATTGTAGATGGCTCACGGCTTGCGAGCTGCGACCATCCAGCCGCGCCGTGATTCCACCCGCTCGACGCGCAGTCCCGCCGCCGCGGCAAGGCCGGCCGCGCCCTCCCTCGAATACCGCTTCTCGATCGGCGCCGACAACCGATCGTACAGATCCCCGCTCATGCTCCACGGCGTTGTCCCATGTCGATACGGAAAGCGGCGCGCCCAGCGAAACCGGCGCGACGGCAGGGTCAAGAGCACATAGACGATCGGCGACAGCATCCGGCAGATTCGCATCAGCAGCGCCGGCGGCAGCCGCGTCGTGATCACGCGAACGCTGTTTGCGGCGGCAAGGGCGAAGCGCCACGCGAGCGATCGATCCGAGAAATCCTCGTAGACGTAGAGCAGGAGCGGCGCGCCGGGTTTCAGCGTCCGCGCGATCTCGCGCACGGCACGAGGCGGATCCGGCGTGTGATGGACGACGCCGTAGGAATAGGCGCCGTCGAAGGTCTGGTCGGCGAGGGGGACCTTCAGCAGATCGCCCTGGACCACATGCGCTCGGGTCAACCCGCGCGTCCGCGCGACGCTGGTGGCGACCCCGCCGTCGCTCAATTCCACGCCCACAACTTCGCACCGCGGATCGAGGGCCACCATCGCCAGATCGATGCCTTCGCCGCAGCCGCCGTCGAGGATCAGCCCCTCGAACGGAGCCGCCCCGAGCGCTTCCTGCATCGCCGCCAGGTGATATGGCGAGGCCGTCGTCGGCGGGACGACGTTGTTGACCTGCTCGCCCCACATGTAGCCGAAGTACGCGGCGGTGTCGGTGATCCCCTTGGTGAATCGCGGCACGCCGCCGCGTACGGGAAAGACCCGCCCGCACCCTCGACACGTCAGCGAATCCTGGTCCGCGCTCAGTGTCGAGCCGCAGTCAGGGCAGCGCAGGTGCTCGAGCAGCCTCGAATCCATCCGGTCCATCATAAAAGGCGCAAATCAACGGAACGGCAGGTACGGCCTGAGGATCGTCGTCGCGACGTAGTCAGACCCGCGCGGCGACAAATGCCCGGCGTCGATGGCCATCAGCTGCTGATCAGTATTCGGAACGGTCGCCAGGCAGCCGGCCTCGTTGCAGAGCGGCGTGACAACCGACGCGTAGCGAATCACCGGCGACCCTGCCAATAGAGTGCCGAGCGCGCGATCGAGTTCGAACATCGCGGGATCCAGTCCCTCTTTCACGCGCTCGAAGTTCCCGTTCCAGTGGAATCGCGTGACCACGACCGGTAGCGACGGCTGCCATTGCGGAACCGGCCCGACGAGCAGCACCTCGCGGGCGCCAAGCGATCGCAGGTGAGTCGCGAGCGCGACCCAATCGGTCTCCGTGTGCGCGAGGATCTGGGCCAGCACGACGAGGTCGGGCCTGAGTGCGGCAATTCGTTCGAGCGCGTAGGCGTTTGCGATCCGGCAGCGTCCGGACGCCGCATCGGGATTGGTTTCGCGCACGCGCGGCGCGCAGCCTGACGTCGTGACCTGCGCCAGCTGGACGCCGGCCGGCAAAACACTGCGCAGGCCGGACGACAGCGCCTGCGCGTGTGAATCGCCCCACAGGAACACCGTTCCGTTCGGACCGGGCTGCGTGCACGACGGATCGATCGCGTCGCGATTGCGCTCGGTGTCCCAGTTCATGAAGTCGCATTCCCAGCGGTAGGCGGCCTTGAGCGTGCCGTCCTTCCGCACGCGCTCGTAGTAGCGGAGGAAGTGCGCCTGATCCGATCGATTGATCGGGCGCTCGACAAAGCCGTCGGCGCGATAGGTCTGGTAGCCGGCGACGCCGACCAGCAGCATCGAGACGCAGAGCGCCGGCACGACGGCCGGGCCCGTCCGCCGGAAGCGGATGCGGCGCTCGACGACGGCGTAGGTGAGCCACGAGAGGAGCATGCTGATAGCGATCGCGGTGATCCGAGTGCCTGCGGCTGGCGTTCCAGACTCGGCGATCCGCGCAAACACCAACAGCGGCCAGTGCCACAGGTAGAGCGGGTAGCTGATGAGGCCGATCCACACGAGCAGCGGCAGCGACAGCAGCCGCCGGTTCAGCCAGGCTTGCGGTCCGGCCGCCAGGATCAGCAGCGTCCCTCCCGTCGGCAGCGCCGCGCGCCACCCAGGGAACGACGTGTCGTTGTTGAAGAGGGCGATCGCTGCCACGACTGAGACGAGCCCGAAGGCCGATGCGGCGTTGGCAAGCCGGGCACGATCCACCGGCAGCAGGCGCCCGATCCTCATGTCGAGCACCGGAGCCAGCGTCTGCGCGCGGGCGAGGAAGGCGAGCCCGCTCCCCATCAACAATTCCCAGAGGCGCGTCCACGGCGCGTAGAAGGCCGCCATCTCGTCGGATCGGACCACGACGACATTGATGGCGAATGAGACGGTGCCGAGGATCGCGATCACGAAAGCGATCGGGAAGTGAAGCCTCCACGAGAGGACCAACAGCGCCGGCCACACCAGGTAGAACTGTTCTTCGATCCCCAGCGACCAGAGGTGCAGCAAGGGCTTGGTGTCGGACGCGGCATCGAAGTAGCCGGCCTCGTCCCAGTACAGAAAGTTCGCGATGAATCCGGCGCCGCCGGCGACGTGCTTGCCAAGCAGCGCATAGGCGTCGGAGAAGAGCGCGAACCACGCCCAGGCGAGGCACGCGGCGAGGACCAGGACGAGCGCGGGAAAAATGCGCTTGATGCGGCGGGCATAGAACTCGCGAAACGTGAACCGCCCGTGCTCGAGGCCGCCAAGGATGATCGACGAGATCAGATAGCCGGAGATGACGAAGAACACGTCGACGCCCACGAAGCCGCCGGGCGCCAGTGCGGGAAACGCGTGGAAGACAACGACCGGCACGATCGCGAGTGCGCGCAGACCGTCGACGTCGGGCCGGTAGGTCGGATACGGCGCCGACCCATGCGGCGCCGCGGCGAATGCGCCCTGACTCATGCGCCGCCAGCCAGAGCGACACGTGAGGTCACGGCGAAGATCAGCCACGCCGTCCAACCCCACAGGATGAATCCTGCCGCGAGCCCGAGGAGCCAGCGATCGCGCGGCTGAAGGCGTGTCAGCGCCGAGCGTCCGGAGGCCAGCAGCATCGCCGCGCCAAGCAGCAGTACCGGCTCGAACGTGAAGGCGTAGCGCGGCTTCGAGATCGCGATCAGGCAAAGCGGCAGGCCGCCGAAGACGACGCTCGCCAGGAGCGCGGCGCCCGGCTTATCCACGCGCCACCAGACGGCGAGCCCAGTCATCCCAGCGAACAACACGACGGCCCACTGAAGGTTGGCGAGCCCGAGCACGAACAGCGACGCCGGCGCGAAGACGCTCGTCCGCTGTTCGCCACCGACGAGCTCGAGAACGTCGGTTTTCGGTACGAAGACCCGCGCCAGCCGTCCGATAGCTCTTCGCACGAACAGCCCGGGCCGCTCGACGATCGACCGAATCGCCTCGCGCTGGAGATCTGCCGGCGAGCCGGTCGGCGCTGGCAACGTGCCGCTGAAGTACTGACGCCGGAACTCGATCTGCTCGGCGGTCGCACGCGGGCTGAACAGGTTGAGGTCTTCGGCGTACAACGCGCGGTTTCCGATGTAGAGGTTGTAGGCGCTGTTCTGCGCGATCGTCAGCTCGCCCCGCTCCTGCCAGTTCTTCAGGAGGAGGGCACCGACGACGACCACGGTGCCGGCGAGCATGACAGCGGCGTGCCGCGGCCACCGCTGCCTCGTCCATCTAAGTGCGAGCGCCGCAGGCACCAGGAGCGCCACCGGCAGCACGCTTGGGCGCGTCAGGATCAGCGTGCCGCCGAGCAGCCCCGCGGCGGCCGAGCGGGCCATTGATGGCGACGCCGTGGCCACGAGCACGAGGATGAGCAGCGTCTGCAGCAGCGCCGGAATCTCGGACGTCGCAAACTGCGAGAACGAGATCGCAGGCAGGTAGAGCGCATAGCCGAACATGGCATAGCGGCGGACCCGCTCGCGCCGCTCTGCGTCAAACCCCGCCGCTGCTGTCAGGCGCCCCGCGAGGACGCCAAGGGCGATCAGGCACGCGGCGTCCATCAGGATCCACACAAGACGAATCGCGCGAACCGACGGCCCGGCCACGGCGGCCACGGCCGCCACGATCCAGCCGGTCACCGGCGGCCAGAACAGGTCCTGCGTGCCGGTGGCGAAAAGCGCGAGGCCTGCCGGTACGTAGCCGTCCTCGTCGGATGCGAGACGTGACGCGGGCAGCAGCAGCCAGAGCGCGAGTCGGACGGCGAGCGCGATCCCCAGAGGCCAGAACGGACGCCACGGCGGATTCGGGGCGGCGTGCCGGTCGGCCGGAGACGGCTGCATGCGTGGTCCGAGCTTACCAGCGAATTTCGGCGATGCGGAGTAGTTCGCTTGGCGCCGGCGCGCCGTGTGATGATGAGCGCCGATGACGCCGCGCGTCACCGTCTACGTCAGCCCCGATCACGACCTCTATCACACGTCGCTGTTCCTGAGCGGCCTGTGCGCGATCGAGGGGCGCGGCGACATCGACCTCACCTACCGCCAGCCACGGGGCGGCGATCGCTGGCTCACCGCCGATCCGGTCGTCGTGTGCCTCGATGTCGAGGGTGCGGAGCGCCGCCGGATTGCCGTCGATCTTCGCGATGGCGAAGGCGTCTCGGGACCGATCCTCGATCGAGTCGACCGATATCTGAAGCGAGCGTTCTACATCCCCGAGTGCGATCGCCTGCCGCCGGCGCTTGCCGAGAAGATGGAGCCGTTCGGCCTGAACTTCGGGATGCGGACCGGGCGGAGCACGACGCGCCTGCTGCGTACGATCGGGTGGAGCCTGGTCCGTCAAGGCATGCCAGGATTGCAGAAGGTTCGCCAGTTCCTGTGGACGCCGACGCCCGCCGCGTTCGAACAGCGGCCGGATGTGGCCGTCGAGCCCAAGGTCGCGTTTCAAACGCGTTTGTGGACGGCTCGCGAAGTCCCGCCGGACGAAGTAGAACCGCTGAATGCCGGCCGCGTCGCCATGGTTCGGGCGCTGAAAGAAGCCTTCGGCGATCGTTTCGTGGGCGGTCTCATGGCGACCCCGCTCGCGCTCGAGCGCTATCCCGCCGACGTCACCCCGCATTCGTCGAAGTATGCGGAGTATCTTGCGCTGAAGAAACGATGTCTCGTCAGCGTCTACACGCGCGGCGTCGAGCATTCGCTGGCCTTCAAGCTCGGCGAGACGCTGGCGGCGTCGCAGTGTCTCGTGTCCGTCCCGCTGCGCTACACGCTTCCCGAGCCACTCGTGGCTGCCACGCACTACCTGCCATTTGATTCGCCAGAGGAGTGCGTCGCGGCCTGCGATCGACTCCTCAGCTCGCCGGCCGATGCTCAGGCGATGCGCCGTGCCAACTACGACTACTACCGGCGCGAGGTCGAGCCAGCGGCGCACGCGGCAGCCGTGATCGCCAGGAGCCTCTCGCCCGCGGCATCAGGCCGCGGCCGCATGTGATGCCGGACGGCGCCGCCATTCGTCGGCCTCAACCAGAACCACCATCGTGGCGAGGAGTCCGAGATACGCGAAGAGCGGCGTCTGCATGACGACGTAGCGCGGTTCGAAGAGATGTGCGATGGCAATCAGTGCGTTGATCGCCAGAGTGGCTGAGTCCACTGAGGGGATAAATGGCTTCGTCCTTTACGTCGGTCGATCTCGTCATCGTCGTCGCGTATCTCGCCGCGCTGGCGATCGTTGGCGCGGTGTTCTCGCGGCGGCAGACCTCGGCGGACGCGTTTCTCGTCGCCGGCCGCCGCATGGCGTGGTTCCCGGTCGGCATGTCGCTGATGGCCGCGCTCAACAGCGGCATCGATTACCTGACCCAACCGTCGGCGACGATTCAGTACGGGCTGGTGCTCGTCACGGGTGTGTTGTCGTGGCTCTTCCTGTATCCGTGGGTCGCGACCGTCGTGTTTCCGTTCTACAAGCGGCTGAATTTCTATTCGGTCTACGAGTATCTCGAGAGCCGATTCGACGTGCGCGTGCGCACGCTGGCGGCGGCCATCTTCATTGTCTGGCGGCTGGGTTGGATGGCCACGGCGCTCTACGTGCCCTGCCTGGCGATCGATGCCGTCACCGGCGGCGCCGTCGATCTCACGCTGATGATCGTCGTCCTCGGCGGGCTGGTGACCCTGTACACGATGCTCGGAGGGATTCAGGCCGTCATCTGGAACGACGTCATGCAGTTCTGCGTGATGTTCGGTGGCCTCGGGGCCACGGTGGCGATTGTCGCGGCCAGCGTGCCGGGCGGCTTCACCGAGATCTGGAGTGCGTCGCAGGCAGCCGGCAAGACTGCGCTGTGGGCCCCGATTGGCGATAGTGCCGCACCGGACACGTGGACGTGGCTGCGATCGTTCTTCGAGCAGCCGATCCACGTGCCGGCGCTCTTCGCGGCGCTGATCGTCGGCCGCATGGCGCAGTACACCAGCGATCAGGTGATGGTGCTGCGGCTGCAGACGACGCGCACGGTGGCGGACGCGCGGCGCGCCTTCATCGTGAACGCGGCGGGCGATGCGATCTGGATGATCGGCCTGTCATTTGTCGGGCTGGCACTGTTTACCTATTTCCAGAACAACCCGCCGCCGACCACGCTGGCCGCGGATCGGATGCTGCCGTACTTCATGTCGCGGGCGTTTCCAGTCGGTGCGGTCGGACTCGTTATCGCCGCGATCCTCGCGGCATCGCTCTCGAGCATCGACTCGGCGATCCACTCGTGCAGTTCGGTGATGATCGTTGACGGCTACAACCGGCTGATCCTCAAGGAGCCACTCGGGACGGGGGCGCCGGACGCACCGAAAGACAAGGTGGCCGCCGCGCACCAGGTGCGTGCCCTGCGGATTGCCACTGCGCTCGCCGGGGCTGCCGGCACGACGCTGGCGTGCAACGTCGCGGGAATCGGCACGCTCCTCGAGATCGCGAACAAGGTGATCAACTCGTTCACGGGCCCGCTGTTCGGCATCTTCCTGCTGGCGATGTTCAGCGCCCGGGCCTCGAGTCTTGCGGCGCTTCTTGGCGGTGGCACTGGCGCGCTGGCGAGCTACTACGTGGCGTACCACAGTCAGCTGGGCTTCCTCTGGCCATCGACGTTCGGCCTGGCCGCGACGCTGCTGGTGGGCGCGCTGGTCTCGCTTGTCTCGCCCGCCGCCGACCGTCAGTCGAACCTGACCTGGCGTGCGGTGATGCAGCGCCCGCTGGTCAATCCGTAAGGCGGTGGGGGTGGGGAGGGGAGGGGTCAGGTCGTGAATCGTGAACGGCGCGCCGGGCGCCGTTCACGATTCACGACCTGACCCTCCCTCCCCTCCCCTCCCGACCCCCACTGCAGTTTCGGCCCGCAGTTTCGGCCAGCAATTTCGGCCAGCAATTTCGGCCAGCAATTTCGGCCAACCGGTTGCAGTTGCGGCGATCAGTTCCGAATGACGCGGTCAGGAGGGGCGTTGGCGGGAGCGTTTGGTCGCCACGTCGTTGCAATCTGCAGCGCGCGATCCGGCTGCACGTCTCGCGACGCGTGAAGCTCGACCATGCCGACGCGCACGCCATCCGGCATCTGCAGGTAGAACGTTCGCGGCTCGCGATCGGAAACCGTCTGGGCAATCACCTCACGGCCGCCCAAGACGACGGTGTACTCGACCGGTCGTGTTGCAACATCGAAGTGTGGCGCCCAGATCGTGAGCTGTAGCCACGGCGCCTGGATCGGCAGCACCGCAACCGTCCGGCGCGCTGCCCAGCGAAACTCGCCAAGCTCCGAGAGTCCCTCCGGAGGCGTCAAACCATAGCCGAAGGCGAGTTGGCTGCGCTGAGCACGATGCGGCACACGCAGGTCGCCGCGCGCGGTTGACGCCTGGCCGACGGCGACCGCGCTGACGATGACGATCGCCGCGACCCACTGCCCGCGCGGCGGAGCTACTGCTCCGGTGGCGGGCGCCGCTGCTGGCGTCGTGAGCGCGACCAGCCAGAACAGCAGCGTCAGGAACGCAAGCAGGGTGGCGGGATGCTGCGTCGGCACGCCAACCAGGCTCGCCATCCCGACGCCGACGATCACCGAACTCACGACGAGCGGTACTGGATCCTCTCGGGTGCGGAGCCCCCGCCAGATCGCGACGAGCACGAGCACCGAGATCCACAGCAGCGGCAGCGCGCCGGCGTAGCCCAGCTCGGCGATCTGATGCCGCCACCAGTTCTGCGCGTTGTCGGCGACCGGATGGGCGCGCCCGTCACGATAGAGGTAATCGGGAGCCACGACGTGAAAGCCGCCGACGCCGACGCCGGTGATCGGATGCTCGGCGGTCATCATCGCCGCCGCCTGCGCGTAGCCGAATCGCATCCAGATCTCGTTGGCGAAGCGGCGACATGTCCTCGGCTTCGAGCCGCGGCAGGCGATCGAAGACCCGCTGCAGCGGGCTCGGCTGTTGACGCCGCGCGGCGCAATCGCCATGGCGAGCGACGATTGCACCGGCCGCCGAGCAGCGGCGCTGCCGGCGCCACGCGCGGCTCGCCAGAACCCGGCGCGCACGCCGGCCGCGACGACGACTCCGGCAGTGCCGATGCTCAACGCGAGGAGCCCCGTTCGCGAGCCGGCCGCCCCACATTCCCGCCGCCAGCAGCAGGTACGCCAGCACGCCGGGCCAGATCTGCCGTCCGGGTCGCAGGCTGAGTGCGACCGCCACCGGCGCCCAGATCACCGCGGTCATCGCCGCCGTGTTGGCGTCCAGCATCAGCGCGCCGACGCGCGAGATGCTCGACCACACGTGATGTTCACCCACTGCAGATCGATCGAGGCTTTGATAGAGGCCCGCCGAGCGCGCCCATGCCGGCGCTGATGATGAGCGGCAGGATCACGAGCCGTTCCGCGTCGGCCATCCGCGTTCGGCGAACCGCGCCCACAGCAGGTCGAACCAGAGAATGCCGATCAGCTGCGACAGCGCGACGATGACGATCCAGGCCGCGGCCAGCCGCGGCGGCGCCGCGTAAGCCGCCGTTCGTCGTGCTCGAGCGTGCGCGCCGCGACGAGCGCTGAAATCGAGCTCGCGCGCCGCGACGATCGGCCACGTCACGGCGATCGACGAGCGCCCAGGCGACGAACGGGCACCGCCAGCGCGGGGAATCTGCCACCGCGCGCAACCCGTCTGCGCGAGCGCGATCCCGCGAGCGGCGCCAGCCAGATCAGCGACGTGTGGTAGTCGCTGACGCGCCGAACGCGACGAACATGACGCCGCGGGCGCACGTAGGTCGTCGCGGCAGATCACCGCGACGATCGCGGCCGCGAGCGAGAACCGCGGCCGCCAGCGAGACGTGAATGCCACCGCCACGGCGGCCGGCCGAGCCCCGGCCGGCCGCTGGCCAGCCACCCGTGCACGACCCCGGCAGTCAGAGCGATGCGATGACGACGACAGCCGGCTGGCACGCTTCCACTCTGGAATGACAGTTAGTCTAACGCTTGAAGAGTTTGAGGTGCCGAGCGGAAAACGCCTCTGGAGCGAACGTGGCCGGCGATCGCCCGGTGGTTGTCGTCTGGGCGCCGCGGGACAGCTCGGCCAGGCGATGGTCGCTGCGCTCGCGAAGGCGTGGCCGACGGTCGGCTTGACGCGGACGGATCTCGACGTCAGCGACGCGGCCGCGGTGCACGCGGTGATGGCCAGACACCAGCCGCTGGCTGATCGTCAATTGCGCCGGCTACAACCAGGTCGATCGGGCCGAGGTCGAGCCGGTCGCGGCGCTCGAGGCCAACGCCTTCGCCGTGCTGACGCTGGCGCGCGCGGCGACTGCGTGCGGCGCGGCGCTGGTGCACTACAGCAGCGACTTCGTGTTCGACGGCGAAACCGATCGTCCGTATCGCGAGGACGATCGGCCGGAGCCGCAGAGCACGTACGCGGCGTCGAAGCTGCTCGGCGAGTGGTTTGCGGCAGACGCCCCGGCGCATTACGTGCTGCGCGTCGAGAGCCTGTTCGGCGGGGCGGACGCGGCGAAAGAGCAGCCTGGATCGGATCATCGATGCCATCATGACCGGGTGGGCCGGCGAAGGTGTTCGTGGATCGCGTCGTGTCGCCGAGCTATGTGTGGGACGTCGCCGACGGCGACCGCGGCGATTCTCCGGAGTCGGCCGCCGGCCGGCCTGTATCACTGCGTGAACACCGGCGCGGCGACGTGGTACGACCTGGCCGTCGAAGTCCGGCGGCAGCTCGGGGATCGAGGCGCCGCTCGAGCCGATCACGATGAGCGATGTGCGCGCTGCCCGCGCGCGCGGCCGCGCTACTGCGCGCTGTCGAACGACAAGCTGCGCCGCGGCCGGCATCGCGATGCCGACCTGGCAGGACGCGTCGGCCGCGCGCTCGCGGAACGACGGACGAACGAACGGAACCGAACGAACCTCTGAACGTGAACGAACCTCTGAACCTGAGAACCTCAGAACGACAGAACCGACACATGGCAAAGAAAGCACTCATCACCGGCGTCACGGGGCAGGACGGCTCGTACCTGGCGGAGCTGCTGCTCGACAAGGGCTACGAGGTGACCGGCGTCGTCCGCCGCCTGAGCGCGCCCAACGTCTGGCGCATCCAGCACCTGCTCGACCGCATCACGCTGCTGCAGGCCGACCTGCTCGATCAGCTCTCGCTCATCAAGGCCGTCGAAGTCGTCCGAGCCGGACGAGTTCTACAACCTCGCGGCGATGTCGTTCGTGCCGGCGTCGTGGGATCAGCCGATGCTGACCGGCGAGTACAACGCGCAGGGCGTGACTCGCGCGCTCGAGGCGATTCGGCAGCGTCAACCCGAAGATCCGCTTCTATCAGGCATCGTCCAGCGAGATGTACGGGCGGGTCCGCGAAGTGCCGCAGACCGAGATGACGCCGTTCTATCCGCGCAGCCCGTACGGCGTGTCGAAGGTGTTCGGCCACTACATCACGGTCAACTACCGCGAGAGCTACGACCTGTTTGCGGTGTCCGGCATTCTCTTCAATCACGAGTCGCCGCGCCGCGGCATCGAGTTCGTCACCCGCAAGGTGACCGACGGCGTGGCGCGCATCAAGCTCGGGCCTGACCGACAAGCTGGCGCTCGGCAATCTCGACGCCTGCCGCGACTGGGGCTTTGCCGGCGACTACGTGCGCGCGATGTGGCTGATGCTGCAGCAGGACGAGCCGGACGACTACGTCGTCGCGACCGGCGAAGCGCACTCGGTGAAGGCGCTGGTCGAGATCGCGTTCGCGCACGCCGGCCTCGACTGGCAGAAGCACGTCGTCACCGATCCGCGCTTCCTGCGCCCGGCGGAAGTCGATCACCTGATCGGCAATCCGGCCAAGGCGAAGGCCAAGCTCGGCTGGACGCCCGAAGTGACGTTCCCGCAGCTCGTGCAGATGATGGTCGACGCCGACCTCGCGCGGCTGAAGGCCGGTCACCTCGTCGCGTAAATCTCCGCCGACCCGCGCTCGCCGATGGCGAGCGACGACGTCAGGCCGGGCGAATCGATGCCGGCCGCCTGGATGACGAGCGGGTTCCGGTCGTCGCGCTGGACGATGAAGTCGGCGAAGCTCCGATCGGGCCCGTGCAGCTTGGCGCGGATGCCGGTGCTGCCCGGCTGCAGATCGGCGAGCGTCAGCTCGGGCAGCAGCGCGCGCGCCGGCTCGACGAACGTCTTCGACCGGCAGCCGGTCGCCCTCGTAGTCGTCGCGGCTCTCCTGGTAATCGGTGGTCGGTCCGAGCAGCACGCTGCCCCACGTGGTCTTCACGAGATGCACGCCCAGCCCGACGCCGTGCGGCAGCGGATAGACGAGCCCGTTGACCCAGTGGCGCCGGCTCGGCGCGAGCTCGACGTATTCGCCGCGGCACGGATAGATCGTGAACGGCATGCCCGCCGAGCGTCCGTGACACGTCGTCGGCGTAGCAGGCCCGCCGGCGTTGACGACCGTGCCGGCCTCGAAGCGTCTCGTGCGGCGTGACGAGCTCGATGCCGTCGCCGCGCGGCGCGGCGTCGACGAGCGGGCTGCCGACGAGCAGGGCCACGTCGCGTTCGCGACACAGTCGCGACCAGCGCCCTGACGAAGCGCCTCGGCCTGCACGATGCCCGTGTCCGGCGACCAGATCGCGGCGATCGCGCTGGTCACGTGCGGCTCGCGCTCGCGGATGAAGGCGCCGTCCACCAGCGTCGCGCGTCACGCCGTTGCCGTGCGCGCGCGCCAGCAGCGCTCGAGCGCGGCGCGCTCCGCGGCTCGTTGTGGGCGACGACGAGCTTGCCGCAGCGGCGATGCGGGACGTCGTGCGTCGCGCAGAACGCATAGAGCCGATCGCGGCCCTCGACGCAGAGCGTCGCCTTGAGCGAGCCGGCGGGGTAGTAGAGCCCGGCGTGAATGACGCCGCTGTTGCGCGTGCTCGTGCCATGCCCGAGCGCGCGCCTCGCGCTCGAGCACGCACACCGACGCGCCGCGCCCAGCCAGCGCCAGCGCCGACGCCAGTCCGACGACGCCGCCGCCGACGACCGCGACGTCGATATCCATCGCCTGAGTTTACCGCAGGGATCAGGGATCGGGCCGTCGAGGCCGACGCGGCGCAGAGTACCGGCACGCTACACGAGGAACGTGGCACGAGCCGCACCAGACGCAGGACACGAGTGCACGCGGAACCGCGGCACGCCGTGCTACGTGCTAATGTTTAGAGGTTTGTGCCTGTCCCGTTGCTCGATCTTAAAGGCGCAGTACGCCCGCTGCGCGACGCCGCTCCTCGAGGCCGTCACGCGCGTCTGCGACAGCCAGCGCTTCATCCACGGCCCCGAAGTCGAGGGGCTCGAGCGCGAGCTCGAGGCCTATCTCGGGCGTTCAGCACGCGATCGGCATGTCGTCGGGCACCGACGCCGTCCTCGCGGCGCTGATGGCGCTCGGCATCGGCCCGGGCGACGAGGTCGTGACCAGCACCTATTCGTTCTTCGCGACGGCCGGCTGCGTGTCGCGGCTCGGCGCGACGCCCGTGCTCGTCGACATCGAGCCCGACGACGTTCAACATCGATCCGCAGGCGGCGATCGCGGCCATGACGCCGCGGACCACGGCGATCATCCCGGTGCACCTGTTCGGCCAGGCGGCGGAGCTGATGCCGCTCATCAACGCCGCGGCGGCGGCGCGGGTGCCGATCATCGAGGACGCGGCGCAGGCGATCGGCGCGAAGTATCACGATCACGCCGTCGGATCGTTCGGCGCCATCGGCTGCTTCTCGTTCTTCCCGAGCAAGAACCTCGGCGCCTTCGGCGACGGCGGGCTGGTCACGACCAACGACGCGGCGCTCGCGCAGAAGCTCCGGCTGCTGCGCAATCACGGCATGGAGCCGAAGTACTACCATCACATCGTCGGCGGCAACTTCCGGCTCGACGCGCTGCAGGCGGCGGTGCTGCGCGTGAAGCTGCCGCATCTCGAGTCGTGGACGGCGGGCCGGCAGCGCAACGCCGCGCGCTATCGCGCGCTCTTCGCAGGACGCGGGCCTCACCGATCGCGGTGACGCTGCCGGTGCGAGGCGCCGCAGCGGACGCACATCTACAATCAGTTCGTCATCCGCGTGCCGCGAGCGCGACGCGCTCAAGGCGCATCTCGATCGCGCCGGGCATCGGCACCGAAATCTACTATCCGGTGCCGTTTCACCTGCAGAAGCTGTTTCGCGTCGCTCGGGTACGCGGCGGGCGCGTTTCCCGCAGGCCGAAGCGGCCGCGCACGACTCGCTGGCGCTGCCGATCTATCCGGAGCTGACCGAGGCGCAGCAGGCGGACAGTGGTCGACGCGATCACAGCGTTTTATCCGGAGATAGACGCATGGATTTGCTGACAGCGCATCGAGAGCGAAGCAAGCGCGCCTGGGCGTCATCGGGCTGGGCTACGTCGGGCTGCCGCTGGCCATCGAGTTCGCGCGCGCCGGGTTTTCACGTCGTCGGCTTCGACGTCGACGAGGACAAGGTCGCCGAGCTCAACGCCGGCCGCAGCTACATTCCCGATGTGCCGTCCGAGCACGTCGCCGAAGTCGTCAAGGCGGCACGTTCGTGCGCGACGACCGATCGCGACGTCGCTCGCCGACGTCGACATCATCGACATCTGCGTGCCGACGCCGCTCCGCAAGACGCGCGACCCCGATCTGTCCTACGTCGTCCAGGCGGTCGAAACGACGGCGCGACGTGCTCCGCAAGGGCCAGCTCGATCATCCTCGAGTCGACGACGTATCCGGGGACGACCGACGAAGTCGTGCAGCCGGCGCTCGAGGCACGCGGGCTGAAGGCGGGCGACGGATTTCTATCTCGCGTTCTCGCCGGAGCGCGTCGATCCGGGCAACCCGACTTACACGACCAAGAACATCCCGAAGGTCGTCGGCGGCATCAACGAAGCCGAGCACCGAGGTGGCGGTGGCGTTCTACAGCCAGGTGATCGACACGGTGGTCCCGGTGACCTCGACGCGCGTCGCCGAGATGGTCAAGCTGCTCGAGAACACGTTCCGCGCGGTCAACATCGGCCTGGTGAACGAGCTGGCGCTGATGTGCCACCGGATGAACATCGACGTGTGGGAGGTCATCGACGCGGCCAAGACCAAGCCGTTCGGGTTCATGCCGTTCTATCCGGGCCCGGGTCTCGGCGGCCACTGCATCCCGATCGATCCGTTCTACCTGTCGTGGAAGGCGCGGCAGAGCGGCTTCGAGGCGCGCTTCATCGAGCTCGCCGGCAACGTCAACGGCGCGATGCCGGAGTACGTCGTCGAGCGCACCGCCGAAGCGCTCAACTCGGTGAAGAAGGCGGTCAACGGATCGCGCGTGCACGTCTTCGGCATCGCCTACAAGCGCGACGTCAACGACATGCGCGAGTCGCCGGCGCTCGACATCATGGAGCTGCTCGAGCCGGCGCGGCGCGATGGTCAGCTACACCGATCCGTACGTGCCCGACGCTCGAGCACGGCACGCTGAAGCTCAAGTCGGTCGACGCGGCCGACCGCCGCCGAGCGCGTGCGACTGCGCGCTCATCATCACCGACCACAAGGTGTTCGACTACGCGGCGATCGCGAAGCAGTTCCCGCTGATCGTCGACACGCGCAACGCGCTGAAGGGGATCGCGAGCGAGCAGATCTTCCGCTCTGATCACAAGAAGGCCGGATCTCAAGACGGGACACGGAGCACGAAGAAAACACGAGGCACGAGCCGGAATTGATCGTGGCCGTTGTCTCGGCACTCAGGACAGACTGAGGGTCTCTAGCGCCTTTCGCGCGATCACCGCGTAGTCCAGCGACGTGAACAGCAGCGGTTGAGCAGCGTCGCGTTGTCGTCCGACCGTCTTGCGCGAGCGTCGCGATGGCGTCCTTGTCCTCGCCGGTCGGCCGCCAGGCGATTTCCGGCGGACGCTGCAGCCGGTCGGCTTCGGGCACCGGCACGCGGAACTCGACGGCCGCGTCGGCGAACCCGCTCGCGGTGACGAGATACTTCAGCGTATCGGGATGCAGCGGCCGCGCGTGCGTGATGTCGCGGATGTAGCTCTGGAAGAACGCGTACCAGCACGCGACGTTGATCGTCTCGAGCACGATCGGCGACGCCGGGCCGCAGCACGCGCTGCGCCTCGTTCAGAAACGCCAGCAGGTAATCGGGCGCTGAGGTGCTCGACGACCTGCGCCGCGAACAGCCCGCCGAGCGATTCGTCCGGCAGCGCGCGCAGGTGGCTCAAGGCGTCGCCGTGGCTCACGTCGAGGCCGCGCGCGCGGCAGATCTCGACCATCTCGTAGTTGAGATCGATCCCGCGCGCCGCTCACGCCTGCGCGCGCAGCAGGTCGAGAAACTCGCCGCGGCCACAGCCGACGTCGAGCACATCGCGCGCCGACTCGAAGATCCGCACGTAGCCGGCGAGCCGCTCGCGCGATGTCCGCCTCCGCATCCGCGAAACGCCCCCTCGAAGGCCGGATACTTCCAGCTCTCGAGCGACGAATCGCCGGCGAGCGTCGAGCTCGAGCGCGGGTGGAGGCAGCCGTGCGGGCGGGTCGGGCACGGTGCGGCGGGTCGGGCAGGTGACCGGCGGGCTGGAGCCATCGCCGAGCAGGCGCCGCACCTCGCGCTGCAGCGCCGCCGCCTGCTGCTGCACGACCGCCACCGACGCGATTGGCGCCTTCGATCCGCCCGTCGTAGCGCTGGACCTGGCTCTTGAGCGATTCGACCTGCTTCAGGAGCTCGTCCGACAGGCCCTGAATCGCCGCCGACAGCGCCCGCTGCGTGCGTGCCAGCGACTGAATCTCGCTCCTCGGCGTCCTCGTAGACGCGCCGCGACAGCGCCGCGAACTCGTAGTCCTTCGAGTTGACGAACGGCGTGATGCCGCTGCAGGTACTGCAGCAGCGTCGAGTGAAAGGCGGCGAGCGCGATTGAGCTGGCCGCCGAGCACCGCGATCGTGCTCTCGATCGCCTTGACCGTCTCGCGCTGCGGCTGGATGTTGCGGTTGACGTGATCGACGACGAGCGCGTTGAACGCCTGCTGTTCGGTGAGCGACGGGCTCGAGCAGGCCCCAGACGAAACGCGCGAGGCGTCCCCGCACGCCGCCCGGCAGCGCCGGCCGCGCGCGCAGGATCTCCCACCGCGTGTTGATCGGCGACACCTGCGCTTCGTCGGGCGCCGGCGGCGGATGCGGCAGATCGGGAAGGCCGAAGAGCGCGCCGTCGAGCCGCGTCAGCGCTTCGTCGTAGCGGCTGTCGGCGCTTTCCCGCTGTTTCTTGAGCCGTTCGAGGTCGTCTTCGGTGATCGTCCGGGTCACGCGGTTCGGGTCGCTCATGAGCGGCCGACGACCCCCTCGAGCGGGCTGCTCGCCGACGCGTACATCCGGCGCGCGATGCGGCCCGACTCGAACGCGAGGCGTCCCGCCTGCACCGCGTAGCGCATCGCCTCGGCCATCCGCACCGGATCGTCGGCGCCGGCAATGGCGGTGTTCATCAGCACGCCGTCGACGCCGAGCTCCATCGCGATCGCCGCATCCGACGCGGTGCCGACGCCGGCATCGACGATGACCGGCACGCGCGCCTGCGCCTTGATGATCCGGATGTTGTTCGGGTTCTGAATGCCGAGGCCGGAGCCGATCGGAGCGCCCAGCGGCATCACCGCGGCGGCACCAGCGTCTTCGAGCTTGCGGCAGATGACCGGGTCGTCGTTGGTGTAGGGCAGCACGATGAAGCCGTCCTTCACCAGCCGCCGCGTCGCCTCGAGCAGCGCTTCGTTGTCGGGGAACAGCGTCTTCTCGTCGCCGATGACCTCGAGCTTGACCCAGTTCGACAGCCCCGCTTCGCGGCCAAGATGCGCCGTCCGGATGGCGTCGTCGGCCGTGTAGCAGGCGGCGGTGTTCGGCAGCAGGAAGATGCGCGAGGTGTCGATGTAGTCGAGCAGCGATTCGGTCTGGCCGCGAGATGTCGACCCGGCGGACCGCGACGGTGACCATCTCGGTGCCCGACGCCTCGTGCGCGGCGCGCATGATCGGATGCGACGGATATTTGCCGGTGCCGACGATCAGGCGGCTCGTGAACGTGCGGTCAGCAATGACGAGCGGCGCGAAGGAGGCTGTTGCCACTGTAGGTGGGGCGTGTCAGGTGCCGGTTGCCAAGTGACGGTTCGGAGGGGCCTCAGTGCCCCTCGGGCAACGGGGTGCTCGAGAGCACTTTAACACTGTGGCGGGCGGTCAGCCGCCGCCGACGAAGTTGACGATCTCGACCTGGTCGCCTTCGTTGACGACGGTCGTCTCGAACGTCGCGCGCTTGAGCACGGTGAGGTTGTGCTCGACGGCGACACGGCGCGGATCGATCTTCAGGTGCTCCAGGAGGGCCGTGACGGTCAGGGGGGTCGCGAGCTCGTAGGGATCGCCGTTGAGCGAAATGATCATGACGCGCCCCTCTACCTTAGCAGGGGCGCCCGCCAGTCCCCAGTCCCCGACCCGGCGGCAGCAGGCGCCGAGTGGTCCATCCGATAAGATCACGGTGATGGGCGACGTCACGCGACTTCTCGAGCGCTGGCAGGCGGGCGACGACAGTGCGCTGCCCGAATTGACGCCGCTGATCTACGCCGAGCTGCACAAACTCGCTCGAGCACTACATGCGCGGGGAACGCGCCGACCACACGCTGCAGCCGACGGCGCTCGTGAACGAGGCCTATCTCCGGCTGACCGGCTCGCCCTCCGGGACGTTCCGCAACCGCGTGCACTTTTACGGTGCTGCGGCGCAGGTGATGCGGCGGATTCTCGTCGACCATGCGCGCCAGCATCGCGCCGCCAAGCGCAACAGCGGCGCGATTGCGGTGAGCCTCGACGAAGCGGCACGCGTCGGCGTCAATCTCGAGCTCGATCTCGTGGCGGTCGACGAAGCGCTGACCAAGCTCTCGGCGTCAGCGGCGGCGCCGGCGAAAGTGGTCGAGCTGCGCTATTTCGGCGGGTTGTCGATCGAGGAGACGGCGGAGTTTCTCGATATCTCCCCGACCACCGTCAAGCGTCACTGGTCGTTCGCGCGCGCGTGGCTGCATCGCGCGCTGTCCTCGCCCGGCAGCTGAGACAAGCGCCGGCGCGTCCTCCGGCAGCTCGCTTTCGCCCGCGTGCCTAGGGCGTAGTGAGGCCGGCCAGGGCTCGCGCCGCATTCTTGGTGCGCGTATGGTCCGGCCCGTAGGCCTTCTGATAGATCTGCAGGGCGCGTTCGAACAACGGCCGCGCCGCCGCGCGTTGTCCGAGTGTCACTTTGATCCTGCCGATCTCGGACAGCGCGTCTGCCACCCGCGGCGCCTCTTTGCCGAGCGAGGCTTCGCGAATCCGGAGCGCCTCCTGGTGTAGCTGTTCCGCCTCGGCTAGCCGGCCCTCGGCGATCAGCACGTTGGCCATCCCCGCGAGCGTGAACGCCAGCTGCGGATGATTGGGACCGAGTGCGCGGCGGCGGATCTCGACGGCCTTCTCGGCATGCTGCCGCGCCTCAGGGAGCCGCTTGAGTGCGAGAAATTCGACCGCCACCGCTTCGTGGCCGCCGCCGATAATCGGATGTCCGGCGGGGAACGCCTTTTCGTAGATCGCCAGTACCTCGAGATCGAGGCGCAGCGCTTCCTCGTGGTTCTTCTGCCGGGAATGGATGATCGCCAGCCCGCGCAGGCTGTTGGTGACCTGCGGGCTGTCGGCGCCCCTCAACCGCCGCTGAATCTCCAGCGCTCGCGTGTGTGCCGCGATCGCTTCCGGATAGCGCTCGAGTTGTCCTTCCAGACCACCGATGTTGTTGAGGATGGCCGCGGCTTCAATCGTTTCGGCCCCTTCCGATGCGCGTGCGGACCTCGAGTGCCCGTTCAAATGCCGCCGTCGCCCGCTCGAAATCGCCGAGCTGCCAGATCGCACCGGCCCAGCGTCAGCGACGCTTCGGCCGTATCGAGCCGTCGGCGGCCCAGCCCTGGCTCGATCGCCATCGGCCTTTCTCGCTCAAGTCCACCGCCTCCTTGTGCAGCCCCAGCGACCTGTAGACGTGGCCGATCGTCGCGAGCAGATTTGCCTGGGCCCTGGGTTGATCCTTCAGATCCGGCTCGATGCGCGCCGCCGCGCGATCCAGCAGATCGCGCAGCGTCGTCGTCGCCTGGGCGTTGGGATCGGAGGCGCCGAAGAGACGGGTCAGGAACGTCGAGACCTGTTGGCCGTCGCCGCTTCCTGCGCGCGACGGCCTCGGCGCGCCGCGCGATCCGCGCCTGATAAAGATACGTGCCGACTCCCGCCGCCGACGCGAGGATGAGCAGTGCGGCCACCGCGGACAGCGCGCCGGTTCCGGCGCACGAAACGGCCGAAGACGTAGGCGGCGCTCGGCGTCCGCGCCAGCACCGGCCGGCCCGATCGCAGCCGTTCGATGTCGGCGTGCAGCTCGGCGACCGACGGGTAGCGCTCCCGCCGGCAGCTTCGCGATCGCCTTCATCACGATCGCGTCGAGATCGCGCGGCAGCGTGTGCGCGACCCGGCTCGGTGCCAGCGGGGTCTCGTCCACGACGCGCCGGAACGTCTCCTCGAACGTCGCGCCCGCTCGATACTGCGGGTTGACGCCGGTCGCCAACTCGTACAACAGCACGCCCAGCGCGTAGATGTCCGAGGCGAGCGACAGCGGCTCGCCGCGCAGCTGTTCGGGGCTCGCGCAGCCGTACGAGAGCGGATGCGCCATCGTCGTCGCACCGACGGACGCGTCGGCGTCCTCGCGGAGGATGCGGGCGATCCCGAAGTCGAGCACTTTCACCATCCCGTCGCCGGTCACGACGATGTTCGCCGGCTTCAGATCGCGATGGAGGATCAGCTGCTGGTGCGCGTAGTGGACGGCGCTGCAGACTCGCCAAACAGCCGGAGTCGATCGTCGAGCGGACGGGAGCGCGCTCGCTTCGGTAATGGGCGTTCCGGCGACCAGCTCCATGACGAAGTAGCGGTAGCCGTGGGCCAGGCCGCCGTCGAGCAGCCGAACGATGTGCGGGTGGTCGAGGCGGGCGAGAATCTGGCGCTCGCGGATGAAGCGATGCTCGGCCTCGGGCCCCGGGAATGGCCGGTCGCAATCTTGATCGCGACGTCCTGATCGTATTCGCCGTCCCGCCGCGCGGCGCGATAGACCACGCCCATGCCGCCGCGGCCGATCTCTTCGACCAGTTCGTAGGGGCCAACGAGGGAGCCGACGTGCGGGGCGGCGCCATCGGGACGCGACAGAAAGCCGCCGGCCTCGCCGAGCGCCTGCAGGAGTGACTGAACCTCGGCGCGGATGTCGTCGTCCAGCGCCGCAAGGAGGTCGGCGCGCTCGGCGGCGGGCGCCTCCTCGATCCGTGCGAAGGCGGCCCGAACGCGGTCGGACGTCAGCGCATCCATGGGGAGCGCGCAGAGCTTACCGCAGCCTAGGGCAGGTGGGGGCAGGTAGGGCGGGTGGGGCAGGTGGGGCGGGTGAGGGCGGGTAGGGCGGGTTGGGCGGGTGGGGCAGGTGGGGCAGGTCGGGCAGGTGGGGGACTGCGGCGGGTGCGGCGGGCAGGAGAGGGCCGCTCGCAGAGCGAACGGCCCTTCTTGCGTTGAGCGGACGCCTATGGAGTCGCGGGCAGGAATTCGACCACGTCCGCGACGACGGAGTTGCCGGCCAATGTGCCTTCGACGTGCACCTTGGTCCCGGGCTTGAGGTCTTCGCACGCGCCAGTCGGGAAAGTCGTCAACGAGGTCGTCATCACCGGATAGCCGTGAACGACCATCGTCAGCGCCGGGCAGGTCCCCTTGACCGCGGCCACCGTGCCGTCGCCCTCAACCGGTGACGGCGGCTTGCCGCCCGGCTGATCGATGATCGTGATCGTGTCGGCGGTGTAGCTGCCGTCGTCGTTCACTTCCTCTTCGGCCACGACGACGACTTTGGTGCCCGCGCGGAGGTTGCCGCACCAGGTCTCGTCTGGCTCAAGGGTGGTGCCGTCGACGAAGAACTCGGTGTCGACGTCGGTCACGACCCGCACGCCCTGGACCACCATCGACACGTCGTCCGGACAGGTGCCCGTCAGGTTGGCGACCGTGCCGGCGCCAGCCACTTTCTTGCTGCCGCCATTGGCCGCAGTGGCATCGAAGTTCAATCCGGCGCTGCTGCTCGCCGTGGACCAACCTGTCGCGCCACCCGAGAACGACGCGGCACTTGGACCCGTCGGTGCGAGCTGGTTGGCACCCTGCGAGCACGCGGCCGAGCATCGCTGCCGCGGAAAGAAACGTAAGGCATCGAATCCGACTGAACATCTGCTCCACCCCCGAATGATGCGGGCCAACCCCGCGAGGCCCGCAACCTCTCAGCAAAGCCGGGGACCACATGTCCTTTTGCGTGTTCCAACTGAAGTAACGGGCATTCGCCTGGCACCGCCGCAAGAGACGACGCCACAAAACCGTTTCGTGACTGAAAATACTGCAGTTACGCGAATTTGAACGATCGTTTGACTCGGCGCCCGGCCACCGTGTACGGTTGATCGTTAGCCATCCTCACTATGACAGTTCCGTCAGCGTCCGACGCGCTGGGCCTCGCTGGATTCACCTTCGCTGACCTGCATCGCCCGGCGCGACTGCGGCACTCTACGAGCTCTATTGCGACGACGTGCGTCGCGTCGAGCCCGACCTGTGGGCGCAGTGGGAATCGTATCGTCGTAATCCGACCGCGCTCGGAGCCGTCGCCACCTCGAACCTGATCGTCGCGATGGCGCCGCACGTCAGCCGGTTCCTCACTCGGCTCTTCGCGGTCGGGCCCGACGCCGCCGCGATGGAGGCGGCGACCGCGGCCTACGACGACCTGTTCCGCTTCAAGATCGACTTCGTGCGCCGCCGCGCCCTGCCGCTCCTCAAGGGCGGCGTGCATGTGACGGCAAGCGCCGAGGATCATCAGCCGTTGAGCGGCTGATTGCCAGGCCGGGCTGAAGCCCGGCCCCACAACCAACAGCCGATGATCCGCGCGAGCTCGCGATCGCCCGTGCCGGCTGCGAGCTGCTCGACCGCGAAGAAGTCGCGCGCACGAGCGGTACCGACGAAGAGAAGGACGCGATCGCCCGGGACGTCGAGGCGCTGAAGCGCTGGTGCGCCGCGCACGTCCACGATCCCTCGTTCAAGCACTGGGTGATCTTCCGCTTTCCGGAAACGCTCGATCCGTTGCACCTGGTCCACGTTGTCCGGCCGGACGCCGCGATGCCGGAGGCGATGGTCGGTCCGGACGCGCAAGCTTCGGCGTCGCGAAGGCTTCGCGCTCACCGACTTGCGCTTCACCGCGCGCGAGGTCCTGAGCGAGATTCACTACTGCGTGCTCTGCCACGAGCGCGACAAGGACAGCTGCTCGAAGGGGATTCGCGACAAGGCCGGCGCCGTCACCGCCAACTCGCTCGGCATCCCGCTCGCCGGCTGCCCGCTCGACGAGAAGATCTCGGAGATGCACGCGCTGCGCAAGCGCGGCGACGCGATCGGCGCGCTGGCGATCGTCACGGTCGACAATCCGATGTGCCCGGGCACCGGCCACCGGATCTGCAACGACTGCATGAAGGCCTGCATTTACCAGAAGCAGGAGCCGGTCAACATCCCGCAAATCGAGACCGGGGCGCTCACCGATGTGCTCAACCTGCCATGGGGCGTCGAGATCTACGGGCTGCTGACGCGGTGGAATCCGCTGAACGTCGAGCGTCCGTATGCGCTCCCGTACAACGGCCGCAACGTCCTGGTCGTCGGCCTCGGTCCCGCCGGCTATACGCTGACGCACTACCTGCTGAACGAAGGCTTTGGCGTGGTGGCGATCGACGGCCTCAAGATCGAGCCGCTGCCCGAGGAACTGACCGGCGCGCCCGGTCAGCCGCCGCGCCCGATCCGCGAGTGGAAGGAGATCTACCGCCCGCTCGACCAGCGCGTGCTGGAAGGCTTCGGCGGCGTCTCCGAGTACGGCATCACCGTGCGGTGGGACAAGAACTTCCTCACCCTCATCCACTTGACGCTCGCTCGCCGCGAGAAGCTGAGCATCTACGGCGGCGTCCGCTTCGGCGGGGCGCTGCCGCTCGAAGAAGCGTGGGACTACGGCATCGATCACGTGGCGATTGCCGCCGGCGCCGGCCGTCCGACGATCATCGACATCCGCAACAACCTGATTCGCGGCATTCGCAAGGCGAGCGACTTCCTGATGGCGCTGCAGCTGACCGGCGCGTTCAAGGACGATGCGCTGTCGAACCTGCAGGTGCGGCTGCCGGCGGTGGTCATCGGCGGCGGTCTGACCGGCGTTGACACGGCGACCGAACTGCTCGCGTATTACCCGCTCCAGGTCGAGAAGATTGCCGAGCGTTACGACGCGCTCGTCGGCGAAGTCGGCGAGATCGCGCGTCCGCAGCCTGATGGACCCCGAAGAGCAGGGCATCCTTGACGAGTTCCTGCAGCACGCGCGCGCCGTGAGCGCCGAACGGGCGCGGGCGTCGGCCGCTGGAGAATTGCCCGACTTCGTCCGGCTGGTCCGGCAGTGGGGCGGCGTCACGCTTGCCTACCGCAAGCGCATGCAGGATTCGCCGGCCTACCGGCTGAATCACGAGGAAGTCACCAAGGCGCTCGAGGAAGGCATCGTCTTCGCCGAGAATCTCGATCCCGTCGAGGCGGTCCCCGACGAGTTCGGTCACGTCGTCGGCGATGGCCTTCACGCGCCGCAAGAGCGAGGGCGTGAGCGAGCGCATCGAGTTGCCGGCGCGCACGGTGCTCGTCGCCGCGGGCACGGTCCCGAACATCACCTACGAGAAGGAACACAAGGGCACGTTCCAGCTCGACGCTCGCCAGAAGTTCTTCCAGGGCTTCCGCGCGGTCAAGGGCGCCGACGGGCGATTCACCCTCGAGCCCGACGCCAACGGCTTCTTCACCTCGCACGACGAGGGCGGCCGCTTCGTCAGCTACTACGGCGACAACCATCCGCGCTACAACGGCAACGTCGTCAAGGCGATGGCCTCGGCGAAGCACGGCTATCCGCACGTCGTCCGCCTGTTCGAGGACGAGATCGCGCGGCTCGATCCGGCGGGGCAGCCCGAGCGCGACGCGCGCTGGGCGGCGATGATCGCGAGGCTCGACGATCAGCTGCTCGCGCACGTCGAGGAAGTCGTGCGGCTGACGCCGACGATTGTCGAAGTCATCGTCAAGGCGCCGGCGGCGGCGCGTCACTTCCATCCGGGTCAGTTCTATCGCCTGCAGAACTTCGAGCGGTTGAGTCCGCACGTCGAGATTCATCAGCATCGGGCGGCGCTGCTGATGGAAGGCATCGCGCTGACCGGCGCGTGGGTCGATCGCGAAAAGGGCCTGCTGTCGTTGATCACGCTCGAGATGGGCGTGTCGAGCCGGCTGTGTGCGTATCTCCAGAAGGGCGAGCCGGTTGTCGTGATGGGCCCGACCGGCACGCCGACCGAGATCCCGGAGAACGACACCGTCCTGCTCGCCGGCGGCGGGCTGGGCAACGCCGTCCTGTTCTCGATTGCCAAAGCGCTCAAGACGCACGGCAACAAGGTCATCTACTTCGCCGGGTACAAGAACGGCGCCGATCTCTTCAAGCGTGAAGAAATCGAGTCGTCCACCGATCAGGTCGTCTGGGCGACCGACCTCGGCGACGAGATCGTCCCGGCGCGGCCGCAGGACGTCCACTTCCGCGGCAACATCGTGCAGTCGATGGTGGCGTATGCCGAAGGCCGGCTGGGCGCGCAGCAGGTGCCGCTCGGCGACGTGAGCCGCATCATCGCGATCGGGTCCGACCGGATGATGAACGCGGTGCGCGCTGCACGTCACGGCGCGCTGCGGCCGTACCTGAACCCGACTCACGTCGGCATCGGCAGCATCAACTCACCGATGCAGTGCATGATGAAAGAAGTGTGCGCGCAGTGCCTGCAGCGCCACGTCGATCCGGTCACCGGCCGCGAGGAGTTCATCTTCTCCTGCTACAACCAGGACCAGGAACTCGACCGGGTTGACTTCGCCAACCTGCAGGCGCGGCTGCGGCAGAACTCGGTGCAGGAGAAGATCACGAACCTCTGGTTCGAGCATCTGCTCGAGCGGGCCGAGTCGGAACTCTCCCATGTCTAGGCCCGGCTAAAGCCGGGCCCCACCACCACGGTGCAGGTTGTGGGGCCAGGCTTCAGCCTGGCCTTGCGATACCCTTACCTCTGACATGCTCGCCTCCGGCACCATCCTCGACGGGCGCTACGAGATCGTTGGTCCGCTCGGCGAAGGCGGGATGGGCGCGATTTATCGGGCGACCCGGCCGCTGCTCGGCGATGAGGTGGCGGTCAAGGTCATGCGTGCGTCATTCGACGCGCCGTCGGACGGCCGCCAACGGTTTCTCCGCGAGAGCCGCGCCTGCGCGCAGCTTCGCCACCCCAACATCGTCACCATTTTCGACTTCAACGTCGACGCCGACGGCAAGCCCTACCTGGTGATGGAGCTGCTGAGCGGCCCGAGCCTGCGCGAAGAGCTCGAGCTGTCGGGCCCGATGACCGCCGAAGTGGTGGTCGGGATCCTGGTGCCGGTCGCGTCGGCGCTGCAGCTGGCCCACGATCGCGGGATCACCCACCGCGATTTGAAGCCCGCCAACATCGTCGCCCACCGCTACGAGTCGGGCGAGCGCGTCTACAAGGTCATCGACTTCGGTCTCGTCTCGATCAAGAGTGCGAAGGAGAAGCAGCTCACCGATCCCCACATGTTCATGGGGACGATGGCGTACGCCGCGCCCGAGCAGCTTCGCGGCGAACAGGTCGATCCGAGCGCCGACATCTACACGCTCGGGGTGATCGTGTACGAGATGCTGACCGGCCGCCGCCCGTTCGAGACGTCGAACCAGCTGACGATGATCAACGAGACGCTGACCGCGCTGCCGGTGGAGCCGGGCAAGCGCCGGCCCGGCGTCTCTCCGGAGATCGACGCCGTCGTGATGCGGGCGTTGTCGAAGGATCCGCGCGAGCGATGGTCCAGCGTCAACGAGTTCGCCAAGGCGTTTCAGACTGCAGCCGGTGCGGCGCCGGTCATTTCGACGGCGACCTCTGAAGCGACGCTCCTCGCGCGCTACGAGCTCGGCGACTCGCTCGGTCGCGGCCGGCTCGGCAGCACCGTGTATCTCGGCACGCATCGCGCGCTGGGCATCCGGGTGGCGATCCGCGTCCTTCGTCGCGCCGAACAGCCCAACTGGGACCCCGTGCGCGGCCGGTTTCTGCTCGAGGCGCGGACGCTGCAGGTGCCGCATCCCAACCTGCTCCACGTCCGCGATTTTGGTGAGGACGAGCGCATGGTCTACGTCGTCACCGACTACATCGAGGGCCCCAGCCTGCGCACCGAGCTGCAGAAGGAAGGCAAGCTGCCGTTCGCGCGCGTGCTGAGCCTGCTCGGGCAGATGCTCGATGCCACCGCCACCCTCAACGCGCGCGGTGGCTACATCGTTGGCGTGAACACCGAGATGATTCGGCTGACCATTGACGGCCGGCGCGATCGCCTCGTCATGTCCACCGCGGGCATTTCATCGGTCCAGGACGTGCTGGCGACGATGAGGGAGCAGGAGCTGCGCGGCGAAGAAGCCAACGAGCAGGAGCTGCCGTACGTGGCGCCGGAAGTGCTGCTCGGCCGCGAGCTCGGGCCGTCGGCGGACGTCTTCACCGCCGCGGTGCTCGGCTACCAGATGACCTGCGAGGTCCTGCCGTTCCGCGCCCGCAGTCTGCCCGAGTTGATCGGCCAGATGCTGCAGCGGCGGCCCGAAGCGCCGGCGCTGCTCAATCCCGACGTGCCGCCGCGGGCGTCGGCGGCGCTCCTGCGCGCGCTGTCGGCGGATCCGTCGGCGCGCTTTGCCGATGCCTACGAGTTTGCCGCGGAGCTCGGGATCGACATTGACTAACGGCTGCCACCGCAGTCACAGCCCACGGCCCACAGTGCGAGACCGTCGACCGTTCGACCGTCGACCGCGTGCGGGCGTCGTAAGCTGTATCGCTGATGCCCGCGCAGACTTGGCGGATTGAGTCGGCCACCATCGAACGACTGTATCGGCAAACCCGCGCCGACGAGTGGGCGCTGGCGCTCGCGCCCTTCGCGGCCGCGCTCGAGCGGAGTGCCCGGCGCTACTTCGGCGACGACGATCCCGATCCCCGCGAGGTCGAGCGGTATCTGGCGTCGCTGCACCTCGACGACCTGGCGATCGCGTGCGCCTGCGCAGAAGGGGCGAACGCCGCGTGGGATCACTTCGTTCGTGAGTATCGGCCCGTGCTCTACCGTGCGGCGGATGCGCTCGATCCCGGCGGCGGCGCGCGCGAGCTCGCCGATTCGCTGTACGGCGAGCTCTTCGGCTTGACGCTGCGCGACGGGGTCCGCCGCTCGCACTTCGACTACTACCACGGGCGCAGCGCGCTGGGGACATGGCTGCGGGCGGTCCTGTCGCAGCGTCTCGTCGATCGGATGCGGAGCACCCGGCGGACCGAGCCGCTGCCGGAGGATGACGGGCCACACGCGGCGACGGCAGCGGCGCCGGCGGTTGACGGACGCTGGCTGCGAGCGCTCGAGCTGGTGAAGGCCGCGCTCGTTGCCGCGGTCGCCGTGCTGGCGCCCCGCGACCGACTCCGTCTCAGTTGTTACTATGCCCAGAGCATGACGCTGGCGCAGATCGGGCGGGTTCTGGGCGAGCACGAGGGGACCGTCTCGCGTCATCTGACGCGCGCGCGCAAGCTGCTCCGTGAGCAGGTCGAGCGCCACCTGCGCGAGGAGCAGGGCCTGAGCGATCCTGAGATTGCTGAATGCCTGGCGGCAGTGTCAGCCGACACCGGCACCCTCGATGTGACCGAATTGCTGGGCCGGGACGGGAGCCGCAAGGAAGTCGTGCCCGAACGTTCAGAGGGATGAGGGACTAACCCCACAGTTCACCTGGGCGGATATGCCGTCTGCTCGATTCGCCGAGGAATCGGGCGCAAACGAAGGGGAGTCCGAGCGGATGGATTTTTGAACGCAAGTGAATTGAGGGGTTAAGACTAGTGGGCGACCAGAACGACCGCGATCGGGCCATCGACCGCTTGCTGCCGCAAGTGCTCGGCGGCGCTGCGTCGACGCCCTGTGTCGATGGGGAGACGCTCGCGGCGTGGACCGACGGCATGCTGCGCGCGAGCGAGGCGGCGCGCGTCGAACAGCACGTCGCCGACTGCGGACGGTGCCAGGCGATGCTCGGCGCGTTCGTGCGCGTGTCGCCGGTGCCGCCGCCGCAGGAATCGCTGTGGCAGCGCTTGAGGCTTGGCTGGGTGCTGCCGCTCGCGACGGCCGCCGCCGCCGTGGCGTTGTGGGTCGTGATTCCCGGTCAAGGCCCGTCTGGCGCGCCGGAATCCACGGTCACCCTTGCCGATGCCCGGCGCGACACGTCGTCACCCGCAGCCACAGCACCGCCAACGGCGACAGTGCCGTCGCCAGCGGCCCCAGCGGAAACCGCCGCGCCACAACAGTCAAAACCGGCCGCGATCGGATCAACCAGCGGGACGCCGGCCGTATCGGTTGATGCGGCTCGTCAGAAGGCTGCGGCTCCGGCCGATAGAGGCGCGGTGGCGGATGCGGCGGCGCCCGAACTGCGGCGGAAGGTTGAAGAACCATCGAAGCCCCTTGGCGCACTCGCGAAGGACGCCAACCGCGAGCGCGACCTGCGAGAAGAGTCGGCGCGAACGCTTGCCGAGGCCGTGACGGTGACTGCGGCAGCGCCGCGCGTGGAGACGACGGCGAATGTCGGGCCGCCAAAGCCGCCGCCACCGGGAGCCGTGGCGGCCATTCCCGCACCGGTACCCCCGTTACCGCCAGCCGCGCGGTGCCCGCGGCGCCAGCAGTTGCACCCCCGGCGCCAGCCGCTGCACCCGCTCCGGTCGCGGGCGGCGCCCCCGCCCGGCCCGCGGCGCAAGCGTTCGAGCGTGCCGACGCTGCGGATGCGCGGGTCGCGGCGGCGCGTAAGTCAGAGGTCGCTGCGGTCGTCGAGATTTCATCGTCGGTCGCATCGACGCGATGGCGGATTGTCGGCGGACGGCGCCTCGAGCGTACGACCACAGGCGGTCAGCGGTGGGACGGTGTCACGCTTCCCGACGCGCTCGATCTGATGGCGGGCGCGTCGCCATCGCCGCAGGTCTGTTGGGTGGTCGGCCGCGGCGGTCGCGTCTACCTCACGATCGATGGCGAGCGCTTTACGCGGGTGGTCTTCCCCGAGGCGACCGATCTCGTCGGCGTGCGTGCCGGCAGTGCCCGCGTGGCGACGGTGACGGCTGCGGATGGCCGGACGTTTACGACCGCCGATGGCGGCACGACCTGGACCCGGTAGCGTCCTATTCCATCGCCTTTCGCTTGAGCTCCTCGGTCACCGTCCAGAGGTGCAGCTCGGTACTCGCCACCGAGCTCGCTGCTCATGGTCACGGTCTTGTCGGGTTTCCAGTCGCCCATCAGGAAGCGATGCGACACGACCCGGGCGCCAACCTTGAGGTCGCGCCACAGAATTGGTCGGATCAGCATGTTGAAGTGATCGCCCATGTAGAGGAAGACCACGCTCGCGGTTGACAGGTCCTTGATGTCGAGCGCGTCGCCGAGCCTGATCTCGATCCGATCGGCAAGTCCGGCTTCCTTCACCCGCGTGCGCGACTCCTCGACGCGCTCCTGATCGATGTCGATGCCCACGGCCTTCTTCGCCCCGCCCTTGACCGCGGCAATCGTGACTCGCGCGTCGCCGCACCCTGGTTCGAACGCGACGTCGTTCGCCGTGATGCCGGCCAGCTTCACCATCCCGTCGGCCACGTCGAATGGCGTCGGGACATACATCACCCGGACGCGATCGTTGGGATCGTCGACCGAGAGATTGACGTTGAGCTGCTCGCCGGGCTTGACCGTCACCACGCGGCGCCGGGTGATCGTGGTGTAGGTGTTCGGGTCCCACGTCGCGACAACGGTGAGCCGTCTTCGTGCTGCCCGGGGCGATCGGCGGCGTCTCGAACGTTCGCGACGTTCCCGTGTCAGGCACCATCTTGTCGTCGACCGCGAGGATCGTGTTCTCGTGCGGCACGGTAATCGTCAGCCTGGCGGTCGCCGCGTTCGCGGCGCGAGCCTGCCCAGCCGCGGCCGCGAGTGCCTGATACGGAACCGCGAGGCCGCCGGCGACAAGCAGCAGACCGACGGATTGAACGACGAGACGGGTCAGAGCGGGCTTCAATCGCTGCGGCACAGACGTGTCCTCCCAGAAAGCGTGGGCATTATATGGCGCCGCGAAATATGGCGCGCGCGAAGCTCAACCGGCCTGCAAGCTTTCCCACCAGTCCCGTTCTAAGGACAAGCCGCCCTTCGGCGGCGCAGGAGAAGGAGCTTGCTCATGACTGCACGCCTATCGCTCGCGGGACTGGCGCTCGTCGCGGCCGCGGCCGCGATCGTCCCGCGACTCTCGCCGCCGGCCCTGGCGGCACACGAGGCCCCGGAAGGTCAGGATGTGTCGACGCTCGACGACCAGACCGAGCTGGCACTGACCGTCTACAACTCGGACCTCGCGCTCGTCCGCGACGTGCGATCGGTGCAGCTCCCTCGCGGGACGTTCGATCTGCGTTTCATGGACATCGCCGCGACCGTGAATCCCGCGACGGTTCACGTCCGATCGTTGACCGAACCGGCGCGCCTCGGCGTCCTGGAGCAGAACTACGAATACGACCTGCTCGAGCCCGAGAAGCTCCTGCGCAAGTACGTCGGTCGCGACGTGACCCTCGTCCGCATGCGCCAGGACGGCGGTGTCACTCGCGAAGAGACAGTGACCGCGCGCCTCCTCAGCTACAACAACCAGCCGGTGTGGCGGATCAACAACGAGATCGTGACCGGCATCCATGCCGATCACATCCGCTTCCCCGAGCTGCCTGGCAATCTCTACTCGCGTCCGACGCTGATCTGGACGCTCGACAACGAAGGCGCGCCACGCCACCGGGTCGAGGCGTCGTATCTCGCGACGAAGCTCGGCGTGGAATGCCGACTACGTCCTGACCGTGACCCGCGATGACAAGTCGGCGGACGTGGACGGCTGGGTCACGCTGACCAACGGCAGCGGCACGGAGTTCCGCAACGCGAAGCTGCAGCTCGTGGCCGGCGAGCTGAACCGGGTCCGCCAGATGTTCAAGCGCATGGAGGAGTCGCGGATGGCCGACCTGGCCGCGCCCGCCGCGGCGCCGCAGATGGCGCAGGAGTCGTTCGGCGAGTATCACCTCTACACGCTCGACCGCAAGACGACGATCAACAACAACCAGACCAAGCAGGTGAACATGCTTGGTGCCACGGGCTTTCCCGTGCTGAAACGCTACGTCGTCGACGGCCAGGCGTTCTACTACCGCAACGCGCAGAGCCCCGGCGCGCCGATCAAGGACGTCGTGAAGGTGTTCTATCAGTTCAAGAACGAGACCAGCGCCGGACTCGGGATGCCGCTGCCGGCGGGCGATCGTCCGGGTGTATCAGTCGGATTCGAAAGGCGGCACGCACTTCGTCGGCGAGGATCGCATCGATCACACGCCGAAGGACGAAACGCTGAACCTGAAGATCGGCAACGCCTTCGACGTCGTCGCCGAACGGAAGCAGATCGACTTCGAGAAGATCGCCGTGAACGTCTACGAAATGGAATACGAGATCGTCCTGCGCAACCACAAGACGACGGCGATCGCCGTCGAGGTGAACGAACCCATCGGCGGGACGTGGCGAATCATCCGCTCGACCCACGAGGCCACGAAGACCGACGCGTGGGCGGCGCAGTTCAACGTGCCGGTCGCGGCGGATGGGACGGTCACGCTGAAGTACAGGGTGAGAGTGAACTACTGAGGGCGCGCGTTGCGCGCAGGGCTCCTTCGGAGCAGGGCTCGCGTCGCTCTCGCTCGCGAGCGGTGGGGAATTCCCATGGTTGCTCGCGACCGAAGGGCAGCGAGCCCTGCGCCCGAGCAGAGCGATGGGCGCCCCGCGCCGCGCGAAGCGTCGGCGCCCTGCTTGCGCCGCAGGCGCAAGCCCTATTTCATTCCGTTCGCATACACCGCCGCACCGATGAGTCCCGCCTCGGCGTTCAGGATCACCGACACCGGCATTTCTTCGAGCAGCGGCCGCATTGGCCCTTTGTCGTTGAAGGCCTGGACGAACGTCCCGTTCTGAAGCGCCGGCAGGAGTCGCGGCGCGATGCCGCCGCCGACGAAGACCCCGCCGGTGGCCATCGCGGTGAGCGCGAGGTTGCCGGCCGCCGCGCCATAGGCCGCAAGAAAGAGCGTGAACGCCTCGACGCACTTGTCGCACGTGGCCGCGAGCGCGAAGGTCGAGACCTCGGCGGGACTGGTCGGGATGTCGCCGGCCGGATCGGCGGCGCAGCGGCCGCCGAGATGGGTGAAGTCCGACAGGTTCAGCAAGCCGCGTCCCGACAGCACGTGTTCGAGTTCGGCGCGGCCGTAGAAGCCGCGCAGGTAGCGGACGAAATCGATTTCGCGCTCGGTGCGGGCGGCGAAGTCGGTATGCCCCCCCTCGCTCGCGAGCGGCACGTAGCTGCCGGCGACGCAGTGCAGCACCGCCTCGCCGAGCCCGGTGCCGGCGGCGATGAGCGCGATGTTGCCGCCTTTCTTCGCCGTGCCGCGCTGGAGCGGCGTGCACTCGTCGGCGCGCAGGACCGGCAGGCTGGTGGCCATCGCTTCGAGGTCGTTGAGCAGGCGCACGCCGTAACCCGAACTCCGTCGTCAACTCGCCGCCATCGACGGCCCACTCGATGTTGGTCATCTGGGCCCGCTGATCGATGACCGGGCCGGCGACGCCAAACGCGGCGCGCGTCACCGCCGGCCGCGACGGCTGCGCCTCGTAGAACGCGTTGATGATGGCAGGGAGTCCGCCGAAGTCGGTGGTTGGATACGAGCGCACGTCGACGCGAACTGGACGCTCCGCGTCGAACTGAAAGAGGCCGATCAGCGTTTTGGTGCCACCGACGTCGCCTGCGAGGATCATTGTGCAGCTGATTGTAAATTGACATCGGAGCTTTTCTGCTCCATCTTGAACAGCGACCGGATGTCCGAGCTCCCCTTCGAATCGCCGGACGGTCTTCCGCTCGCACCCGAGCGCGACCCCGCGGCGGTCGAGTCCGTGCTGAGCGGCGAGATCGTCGTCTTCACCGGCAAGTTGTGGTCGCTCGGCCGGAAGGAAGCCCGCAGCACCGTCGAGCGCCTGGGTGGCTCGGTCGAGGAAGAGGTGACGCTCCGCACGTCACTGATCGTCGTCGGAAGCCTGACCTATCCCGACGGCGTCCCCGATCTCTCGCAGCTCACCTCGGAGTCTGGAACGCATCGCCTGAAACTGCGCCGGGCGGCGCAGCTCAATACCGAACAGCCTGGCCGCATTCGCCTCATCAGCGAGAACGAATTCTGCCGGCGCATCGGCCTGCCGTCGGTCGACGAGTTACGCGGCCGTCACTACGGCCAGCGTGACATCCTCGTGATGTATCCGGCGCTGCGCGAGGATCATCTTCGCTACCTGCAGAAGTGGGGCTTCATCCGCCCGGCGTTCAAGAACAACGCCGACACCTTCTTCGCGTTCAGCGATCTGACGCTCCTTCGCCAGGTGCACACCGAGGTCAACCAGGGCGTGCCGTTCCGCGGTGTGCTCCGTGATCTCCAGGCGTCGCGGTCGGGCCAGTTGACGTTCGACTTCCGCATCGACGCACAGCCGGCGCGGATCCTCACGCTCAAGCCGAAGAGCCCGCCGCCATCGGCCGGCGGTCTGACCGCCGATCTCGTGAACGGGCGTCCGCTCACCACCGCCGAGCAGTACTTCCTCATGGGATCGCTGCTGGACGATGGGACGCCGGAGCGGCAGGACGAGGCGGCGCAGGCGTATCGCCGAGCGCTCGAAGAGGATTCAGAGCTTGTCGCCGCGATCATCAACCTCGCCAACATCCGCTACGCCCGTGACGAGCTGGCCGAAGCGCAGGCGCTGTACCAGCGGGCGATCCTGCTGGATCCGACCTACTTCGAGGCGCATTTCAACCTGGGGAACATTCATCACGATCACTCCCGCTACCTCGAGGCCGAGCACTGCTACATCGAGGCGTTGGCACTGAACGCGGAGTACCCCGACGCGCACTTCTATCTCGCGGTGACGCTCGAGAAGATGGGCCGATCGACCGACGCCCGTCCGCACTGGCGCGACTACCAGGCGCTGGCGCCGCAGGGCGAGTGGGTGGAGCTCGCCAAAGAGTTCTCGGACTGACCTCGCGTCCGCCCTCGCACGCGCCTACTGGACCCGCACCTCTGCTGACGCCGCACTCTGCCCACATGCGTTGACCGCGATGACCCGCGCGTAGATCGGGGTCCGGCCGGCACGTTCGCGCTGACCGTTCGGGTGCTGCCGACGTTCCCGTTGAAGAGATCGGAACGCCCGGGTGCGCCTCCGACCTGCACGATGAACGATGTCGCGCCGCCGGCATGCTTCCACCGGAGCGTTGCGACGTCGGCGGCGATCGATCCGGACACCTCCCGCGGCGTCTTCGGCATCGCGGCGCAACCACTCTCGCCGACGGAAAAGCCAACTTCGTTGGACACCACGCTGCTGTCGCCCGGCGTTCGCGCCCGCACCCGTGCGAAATAGCTGCCGCTGCGAACGGTCGCCGAGACACCGACGTCTGCGTTCCGACCGGTGCGTTGTAGAGGTCGCTTCCGCCGGGCGTCGAGCCAACCTCGACGAGGTACTCGATCAGGTCGAGCGCGCCTGCGGGCTCTCCACGTGAGCATCGACGGTGCTGCCGTCCACCGTCGCGGGCTCCAGCACGATTCCCGGCGGAGATTCGGGTTCTGGCGGTGGAGCCTCGCCGCCATCGTCCGGCGGGAGAGTGCCGCCGCTCGGCAGAGGATCGGCGTCGCCCGGATCTGGCGGTGGAACCGCGTCCGCGGACGCGATGACGGTCGAGACCTCGGCCGACCGCGGCCCTTCGACCTGTCCGCCGGCATATGCGGCAACAGCGAAGTAATACCGTCAGACCGGCGGCGCCGTTGCGATAGGTGAACGAGGTCGCACTGCCGGCATCGACCGTCTCCGAGTAGATAGACGGCGCGGTCCCGATGTAGACGCGATACCCGATGACCGAGGAGCTCACTGTTCGCGTCCCACGCGATGGTGACCGGCAGGCCGGGATCTTGAGCGGCGGTGATCGTAGACGATGCGAGGAACGCGAAAGCGACCAGACCCGAGCGAAACCGACGAAGCATCCGACCGTCCAGAGAAACAGGCTCTCCACCTCGCGACAGACGGCCAGCGAGCGGCGATCACTCACGACGCGGATTCGCGGGGATTGCTGGAGCCGACGGGGCTGCCGGCGCCCTGAATTTTTGTAATCGTGGCCGAGGGGATTCGGCGAGAACGCCAGGACCAATCGCAACGGTTGTGCCAGCCAGTTCAGCAGGCAATCGAGGAATTGGCCGACGGCCGCACCGCGCGCGAGGGTCGTGCGTATAAGGATTACCGTGTAGGGCGTGTAACGATTATTCACGACCAGACGAATCCTGTCGTCCCTGATTCCTGAGCCGACACGCGACAGCCGATCGCCTGATCGCCGATCGCGCCGGCAACCCTCCGGGCCTTCTTTCGTCTATCGAAAGGAGAAGGCACTGACGCTTGCGGGTGCCTCAGTGCCAGGGTGCCAAGGTGCCAGATCGTGCCCGGGTGCTGGTGCCAAGGGTGCTCAGTGCCAAGGTCGCATCACTTCAGTGCAGGTGCGCTTGCGTTCCAGTGCACCCCGAATCGGGCGCAACCGCACTGACGCACTGAGCACGCTGTACCAGCCACCCTGGCACCGAGGCACCTTGGCACTTCGGCACTCTGGCAGTTTGGCACCGCGAGCGAGCGAGCAAGCGAGCGAGTGAAGCGAGCGAACATGAAGTTCATCGAGCATCTCCGGCGCCTGAGCTCCATCGTCCACCGCGACCATGTCGAATCCGGCCTCGACGAGGAAATCCGGTTTCACATCGAACAGCAGACCGCCAAGAACATCCGCGCCGGGATGGCGCCGGACGAAGCGCGCCGCCAGGCCTTCATCCGTTTTGGAGGAGTCGAACACGTGAAGGAACAGACCCGCGATGAGTTCCGTCCGGCGCTGGCTGAAGATCTGCTTCGCGATCTGCGCTACGGATTGCGCCTCCTGGTTCGTGCACCGGCATTTTCGACCGTCGCGATCGTGACGCTGGCGCTCGGCATCGGCGCCGCGGCCGCCGTCTTCAGCGTCGTCAACGGCGTGCTGCTGCGGCCGCTGCCGTATCCAGATCCGGATCGGATCGTGCGGCTGTTGCAGATCGACAACACCGGCCGCCGCAACGGCAACGTGTCGGAGCCCAACTTCGAGGACTGGAAGAAGGGCACGCGCAGCTTCGCCGCGATGGCCGAGATGTCGGGCGGTCCCACGCCGGTCGGCGTCGGCACCGAGACGACGATGATTCCCGGCGCCGTCGTGTCGCGGGAGTTCTTCACGGTGCTCGGCGTGCAGCCGGCCACCGGCCGCGGCTTCATCGCTGAAGAGCAGACGGTCGGCGGCGCGCGCGCGGCCATCGTCGGCTACGACTTCTGGCAGCAGCGGCTCAACGGCGCGGCGTTGGACAATCTCACGGCCCGCATCAACGATCAGATCCATCAGGTCGTCGGCGTCATGCCGCGCGGCTTCGATTTTCCGCCCGGCACGCAGTTCTGGACGCCGCGCGAGCTGACCGCGCCGCAGACCTCGCGCACCGCGCACAACTGGCAGGTCGTCGGCCGCGTCTCGCCGCAGACGACGGTCGCGGCCGCGCAGAGCGAGATCAGCGTGCTGTCGAAGGGGCTGAAGGCAACCTACGGCGACGCGACATGGATGTCCGATGCCGCCGCGGTGCCGATTCGCGAGCAGATGACGGCGGCGTCACGGCCGGTGATTCTCACGTTGTTCGCCGCCGCGGTGCTGCTCCTGGTGATCGCCTGTCTCAACGTCTCGAACCTGCAGCTTGCGCGCGCGTCCACCAGGCGCCGCGAGATGGCGGTGCGCCTCGCCGTGGGCGCCGGCAGCGGACGGCTCACCCGGCAGCTCCTGGCGGAGGCGCTGGTCCTGACCGGCGTGGCGGCGATCGCCGGTGTTGGCCTCGCGTGGGCTGGCGTGCAGGCGCTCGTCACGCTGCAGCCCGGCTCGCGCGCCGATGGCACCGGCGCCATCCCGCGCGTGCAGGACGTCCAGGTCGACTGGACGGTGCTCGTCTTCGCAGTTGCGGTGGCTTTCGGCGCGGCGGTCCTGCTGGGTATCGCGACGGCGTTCCGCGCCTCGCGGCAGGAGATTCGTTCGACGCTCACCGAAGGGACGCGCAGCGTCGCGGGCGGCCGCACCGCGGAGCGCATCCGCCAGGGGCTCGTGATCGCGCAGGTGGCGCTGACGATCGTGCTGCTCGTCGGATCGGGTCTGCTCGCGCGGAGTTTCGCCGCGCTGCTCGCCGTCGATCCGGGCTATCGCACCAGCGACGCCGTGCTGCTCGATCTCACCTGGACGTTCTCGCGCGAGCCGGCCGTCCAGTCGCGGCGCAAGGACCTCCAGCGCGATCTCCTCGAGCAGCTCGCGCAGATTCCGGGCGTCGAGCGCACCGGCCTCATCAGCGGGTTTCCGCTCGGCGCGCGGCTTCTTCCCCAACGGGCGCTTCCTCGAGATGACGCGCGTCGACGAGCTCCAGAAGCCCGAGGACCTGCAGGCGCTCGGCGACGAGATCAAGGCGCGCGCCGGATTCGCGAACTATCGCATTGCGAGCGGCGACTACTTCAGCGCGATGCGCATTCCCCTGGTCCGCGGCCGCCTGTTCGACGAGCGCGATGGTCCGGACGCACCGCACGTCGCGGTGATCAGCGAGTCGCTGGCCGCGACGAAGTGGCCGGACCAGGATCCGATTGGCCGGTTCATCCAGTTCGGCAACATGGACGGCGACCTCCGCGGCTTCCGCATCGTCGGCATCGTCGGCGACGTGCGCGAGGTGTCGCCGGAAGCGGTGCCGGCGCCGACGTTCTATGCTTTCTACCGGCAGCGCATGACGCCGCGCTACAGCGTCGTGCTGCACACGCGCGCTGAGGTCGCCGCGTCGGTCGCCCCCGCCGCGCGCGAGCTGGTGCGCCGCCTCGACCCGACGCTCGCGGTGCAGACGCGCACGCTCGACGACGCCTTCGATCGCGCGCTGGCCGGCCGGCGATTCAGCCTGTCGCTGATTGGCGTCTTCAGCGCGGTCGCGCTGCTGCTCGCGACGCTCGGCATCTACGGGCTGATCTCGTATCTCGTCGCCGAACGCACGCAAGGAAATTGGCATCCGCCTCGCGCTCGGCGCCGCGGCAACCGACGTGCTGCGGCTGGTCATGGGGCAAGGCACGAAACTCGCCGCCGCCGGCGCGGTGGTCGGGCTCGCCGCCGCCTCCGGCCTCATGCGGTTCGTGAAAGGCATGCTCTTCGGCGTCACCGAAACCGATCCGATTGCCTTCGGCGGCGTGCTGGTCGTCACGCTTGCGGCGGTGCTGGTGGCGAGCTATCTGCCGGCGAGGCGGGCGTTGAAGGTGCAGCCGGTGATCGCGATGAGAGGAGATTGACAGGGCTCGCGCGCTCGAGCAGCGCCTTCGCTTCGCTCGGCGCTTCCTGTCTCAGGAGCGCGGCGCTGTCCCTTCGTTCAAAACTTGGTGACTGCAGCGGCGCCCGATCAAACTGACCGCTTCGCGCTTGCGGCGGTGCAGCTGTTCAACTGGCTTTGAACTGCGCGCCCGAAGGGCGCGCCCCCTGCTCGGCGCGAAAGCGCCGAGCCCTGCTCGCGAGCGAAGCGATGCGAGCCGTGCTCAGCGAAGGAGCCCTGCTCGGGCGCGCAGAGCGCGCGAGCCCGTCACCAGCGTCGCCAGTCTTCCTGCGGCTGCGGCTTCTTCGGAATGCGCTTCGCTTTGTAGAACGCGCAGTCGGGGCACCAGGATTCGGGGACGAATCCGGCGGTGCCGGTCATCGGCAGCACGTCGCGGTGGGTACAGTGGGCCGCGATGCCGTCTTCCGGCGCTTTGCGCCAGCGGCATGACTGAAACCGCTCGGCCGCCGGCGACAGTTGGGCGCCGTCGGGACCGGCGCGGCGTTTCGGGACCAGGCCCTTCGGGATTATTGAAGCTGGAGTCCAACTCGTTTCTCCAGCGCCTGCCAGGCGCGCTGTTCGTCGGGCGCGACCAGCGTGATCGCATGGCCGTCGGCGCCCGACCGGCCGGTCCGGCCGACGCGATGCACGTACGCCTCGGACGTATCCGGCACTTCGAAATTGACGACGTGCGCGATGCCCTCGATGTCGAGGCCGCGCGCGGCGATGTCGGTGGCGACCAGCACCGGATGTCTCCCGGCGCGGAACCCCTCGACCGCCTTCAACCGTTCCTGCTGCGTGCGATCGGCGTGCAGTGCCGCCGCCTTGATGTTCTTGGTCTGCAGCTGGCGCGCGACCTTGTCGGCGCCGATCTTGGTGCGCACGAACACCAGCACCGGGCCGGTGGCGTCGCGGCGCACGAAATGCGCCAGCCAGTCGATCTTCTCTGCGCGCGGCAGCTGCTCGATCGAGTGGCGGATCGTGCGAGCGGCGCCGCGATTGGCCCCGACCTGCAGGTACTGCGGCATCCGCAGCACCTCGCGCGCGACCCGCAGGATCTCGTTCGGCATCGTCGCCGAGAACAGCAGCGTCTGCCGCTCGGGCGGCAGCACCGCCATGATCTTCTGCACGTCGGGCCAGAAGCCCATGTCCATCATCCGGTCGGCTTCGTCGAGCACGAAGCACCTGCAGCCGCAGGAAGTCGGTCGAGCCGTGCCGCATGTGATCCATCAGCCGTCCCGGCGTGGCGACGACGATGTCGGCGCCGGCCTTGAGGGCGCGCTCCTGCGGGTCCATCGGCATGCCGCCGAAGACGGCGACGGTCGACACCGGCGAGTGATACGTCAGCCCGACGAGCGCGTCCTCGATTTGCACCGCGAGCTCGCGGGTCGGCGCGAGGATCGAGCGCGCGGGTGAACGGCTCGCGCGCGGCGTCGCCGAACGGCGGCTGCTCACGGAGGAGCGTCTCGAGAATCGGCAGCGCGAAGGCCAGCGTCTTGCCGGTGCCGGTCTCGGCGCAGGCGACGAGGTCGCCGCCCTCGAGCGCGCGCGGAATCACCGCGCCCTGGACCGGCCGCGTGCCCTCGAAGCCGAGGTCTTTCAGGCCCTGCATCAGCTGCGAGTGCAGCGGCAGGGTGGTGAAGGCGATTGGCGTCGCGTCCGGATCGATCGACTCCCACGGGATGTCGGGTCCGAGGACGGTCGTTTCGACGGCGACGGGCGCCTGGGCTCCGCGCCGGCGCGTACGTCCGGAGCCGGGCCGGGAGCCGGGCCGGCCCCGTCGCGGCGGACGGGCGGAGGCTGTGGCTGGTGAACGCAAGTGTCGAGTTACCGGGCGCGGAACGTGATGATTCCGCGCTGAGGATCGTAGGGGGAGATACCAACGGTGACGCGGTCGCCGGGCACGACTTTGATGCGAAACCGCCGCATCCTCCCGCTCAGCTGCGCCAGAACTTCGTGGCCGGCGTCCACCTGGACGCGATAGAGGCCACCGCTGTGCACGGCCACTACCGTGCCTTGCATGTCGATCAGGTCGTCCTTACTCATCGGGTTAAGCAACCAGTATGCCATATTTCGCCCGCGCCCTACGGCGTGGTGCGAAATGTGGCTCGCTTCGGCGAGCAGGGCTCCTTCGGAGCAGGGCTTGCGGCGCAAGCAGGGAGCCTGCTTCGCAGGAGGGACTGCAAGGCAAACTGCGTCCGCCGAAGGCTGGCACAACCTGCTCGGCCGCGCAGCGTGCCGAGCCCGTGCTCCGCGCACGCGCAGCACCTGCTGCGCCCGTCGCACGCGAGCCCTGTCAGAGGCCTCTGCACTGCCTCTTCCACCTGCTTCGCGAGCGCGGCGTAATCGTCGCCCTTCAGCCGGATCGGCGCGCCGAAGGCCACCGTGACCCGGCCGGGGCGGGCCATCTTCGATTTGATCGACAGGATGCGGTGGACGCCGTCGATGCGCACGGGGACGACCGGGAGCGCGAGGCGCGAACCGATCATGCCGATGCCGCCACGAAACGTCGTCATCTCGCCGGTATCGGAGCGCACGCCTTCGGGGAAGATCAGCACCGAGAACCCGGCGCCCGTCACTTCGCCGATGTAGCGCAGCGTCTGGCGTGCCCCCGCCTCGCGCTGCGGCAGCGGGAACGCGTTGAAGAAGAACGCGGCGAGGTAGTAGTTGAGCCGGCGCGTCAAGCACCTTGCGCCACGGCTCGCCCTCGGGAAAGAAGTGCGCCTTGAAGAACTCCTTGGCCATCGCCGGCGCCACGGTCTTTCTGATGTGCCCCGGCATCGCGGCGAGGACGACCGGGACGTCGAAGTGGCTCTGGTGGTTCACCGCGAACACGACCGGCCCGTCGAGACGCGTCGAGATGCTCGCGACCGCTGACCTGGATCCACGCGAAGACACGCGCGAGCGGCAGGATCCAGGTCGCCTGGCTGACCCGACGGATGAGGCCGACGACCGGATGACGGTTCCAGCTGGGGAAGCTGACCGGCTCGGCGACGTCAGGTCTGCTCGGGCGCGCGTGCCATCAGCGCGCGCACGTCCGCGATGGTGCGCGCCGCCGCGAACTGCGATTCGTCCACCCGCGTCTGCAGCCGGTCTTCGAGCGCCACCATCAGCTCGACCCGTTCCAGTGAGCTGAGCCCCAGATCCTCGAGCGACGTCTCGGCGCCGACGGCGCGGCCGCCGGCAAACTTCTCGAGAATGGCAGCGACGGGATCCTCCGACGAGGAAACCGTGGCCGGCCGCATCCCGCCCGCGACCCACTCGCGAATCGCCTGCCGCTTCAGCTTCTTCGTGCCCTCGGTGCGCGGCAGCTCGCCGCTCGACCAGACCGAGAAGCTGCGCACGCGCTGGTGATCCTGGAGCTGCTGGTTGGCGTCGCGGACGATGTCTTCGGCGGCAACCCCCGGCTCGAGGACCAGCACCGCGTGCACGCGTTCCTGTCCCTCGGCCACGCTCGCGACGACCGCCGACTCGACGACCCCGGCCCGCGCATTCAAGACTCGCTCGACATCATCCGGAAAGACGTTCAGCCCTTCCGGCGTCACGATCATTTCCTTCTTGCGGCCCTTGATGAAGACGCGGTTGTTCGCATCGATCTCGCCGATGTCGCCGGTGTGCAGCCAACCCTCGGCATCGAGCGTCCGCCCACCGCCGCTGCCCCACTCGCCCCGACGCACCCGCTGCACTCGGCACCTTTGGCACCAGCGCCCTCGGCACGCGGCACCCTGGCACCGAGGCACCCTCGTAATACCCCGTCGTGACGTTCTCGCCCCGCACGAGGATCTCGCCGTCGTCGGCAATCTTGACCTCGACGCCGGCGATCGGCGTTCCAACCGATCCGCTCGTCGTCTTGAACGGATGATTCAGCGTGACGATCGGCGCGGTCTCGGTCAGCCCGTAGCCCTGAATGACGACGAAGCCGAGCCGCTTCCAGAACTCTTCGAGTGCCGGCGGCAGCGGCGCGGCGCCGACCACGAAGGCCCAGAACTTCAGCCCGAGCAGGCGGTGCACCCGGCGATACCGCCACCAGCGCGCCGGAATCGACAGCCGCTTGCTCCGGCACGTCCGCGGCGGCGGGATCGACGCGCAGGGCATGTTCCTTCAGCACCTCCAGGATCTTCGGCACGCACACGATCACCGACACGCGCCACGTCTTGACGATGCGGGCGATGTCGTGCGGGTTGAAGCTGCGCATGAAGACGACTGTCCCGTCCACCATCGGCGGGATGTTGGTCGCCATCGACTGCCCGAACATGTGGCTGAGCGGGAGCAGATTCAGGAAGCGCAGCGGCAGGAACGGCCGCGCGTACTTCTTGTACTTGAGGACTTCGCGTTCGACGGGGACGACGTTGGCGAGCACGTTGCGGTGACGGATGACGACGCCCTTCGGCTCGGCGGTGGCGCCGGACGTGAACACGATCTGCGCGACGTCGTCGCGGCCGACCTCGACGGCCGGCATCGGGGCGTCGCTCGCCCAGTCGACCTCGTCGAATCGCCACAGCGCCGCGTCGATGCCGGCGGGCATGGCCGATGCCTTCGCGAGCGTCACATCCTCGCCGATGACGACGACCCGCGCGCCGACGATCGCGGCGACCTTGACGAGAAACTCCTGTGACGCGCGGTAGTCGATCGGGACGACCACGACGCCGCTGATCACCGCGGCCCAGTAGCAGACGATCCACTCGGGGCAGTTCTCGCCCCACAGAATGACGTTGTCGCCCTTGCGGACCCCAGCCGCGGCGAGGCGGGCCGCCCAGACGCGCGCGGCGCGCGTCACCGCCACGTATCGGTGCCGGCGCACGCGATAGCCATCGTCATAGACCAGGAAATCGCCGCGACGCGTTTCGAGGTCGCGGAAGAGGTCGATGAGGGTGTCGCGCTGGCGCATGGAGCGCGAAGGGGAGCAGGGATCAGGGGTCAGGGATCAGGGCTGCGGAGATCATCGCACGGGGACTCAGCGCGAGCACTCAGCACTGAGCTAGCACACCGACACGATCGGACCGACGGCACGAGGTACCGGACCAGGAACGACGAACGAGGAAACGAGGAACAGGAATGACTCGAAGGTGCATTATGATCCAGCAGTTTGCCGCCGAATCTGCCGCCCTCGTTTGTCATCGGGGCCCATTACGACACGTTTCTCCAGCGGGCGCTCGGCCGGTTTTTCGAGCGGGCGACGCTCGAGACCGAGTCCGTGCCGTCGCCGTCGTCCGACGGCCGGCTGGCGATCGATTCGACCGACGATCCGACGGCGCTGGCCGTCCGGTGGTTTGGCACCCGCTACGTGCTGCGCGTCTCGTCGCGGCGGCCGTTCACGGCACACGAGGTGCGGTTCGCGCGCGCGATCGGCAGCGTCCTCGAATCGCGCTTCCGCGCCATCCTGAACCCGCAGTTGATGGTCGAGCGAGCCGGCCTCTTTCGCGGATCGATCGAGGATCGCTACGTCGGCGCCTTTTTCGACGGCACGCCGTATTCGCCGCGCGCCGACGGCGGTCGATCGGAACGCGTGGCCGAGGTGCTCGAGATGCTGCGCGTTGCCGCGTTGTCGAGCTACGAGAACCAGCCGATCTCGACCGGCGTGCTGCTGCTCGAGGGCGACGCCGATCCGATCGGCGCGTATCCGGCGGCCGAACGCGGCTGGCCGCATTACACGGGCGCGCTGACGTCGATCAAGAGTTTCTTCCGGCTCGCCGATGGTCTGCGCACGGTCTTCCAGGTTGCCCGCGACGGCCGTCTGCTCGACATCGTGGACATCGGTCGCTGGGGCTGGGCGTCGGTCGGGATCGGCGAGGCCGACGCGCCGGGCGCGCGCGCGTATGCCGCACACGCCGCGGCGACGCGCTCGGGCCGCCATGTCTGCATCGTCCTGAGCCCGAGCCGTGAGATCAAGGTGTTCGCCGAGGGCGTGCAGCTCTTCGCGTTCCGCAACGCCGACTGGCACCTGCTCGACCTCCAGGCGAAGTACACCGGATGGGCGGCCGCGGTCGGCCGGCCGGCGCTGGCGCGACGGTTGTTTCAAACCGCGCTCGACCTCGCCGACGCGCGCGAGGGCGCGCTGTTCGTCGTGCTGCGCCGCCCGATCGAGTCGCTCCAGGTCCTGGTCGCCGACGCCGATCGCCTCGACATGGAGATGCTGGGCGAGCAGGCCGATCCCGACACGCCGTCGCGGCGCCACCTGCTGCACGTGCTGGCCGGGCGGACGCGTGACCGACCTCGACGCCAGCGTGCTCGAAGCGCTGGCGACGCTCGACGGCGCCATCGTGACCGAGCCGGGCGGCCAGTTGCTCGCGGTCGGCGCGATTCTTCGGCACCCGCAAGGAGCCGTTCCGAGCGCGGAAGGCGCCACTGAAGGTGCGCGGTCGACTGCGGCGATGGCAGCGAGCCGGTATGGGCCCGTGCTGAAGGTCAGCGAAGACGGCATGATCACCTTCTTCGACAACGGGCGGGTCTGGGACATTTAGGGCGCGCCGTTCCAGGTGTCGACGTCGACGCTTGACAGCACGCGCTTCAAAGTGCGCCGAAGACGCAAGTTGTCATCATCCCTGAGTACAATAGGGCGCTTTCCAAGCGGGCACACGATGCGGGTCTTCCTCACAGGCGCAACCGGCTACATCGGATCGGCAGTCCTCGACGCGGCGCTTCGCGCCGGTCATCAGGTGTCGGCCGTGGTGCGCGATCCGGAGAAGGCCGAGCGGGTGGCCGCGCGCGGGGTGAAGCCGGTTGTTGGCGAGCTCGGCCGCCCGGGGTCGATTGAAGACGAGCTGGCGGGCGCAGACGCCGTCATCCACACAGCGTGGGAGGATTCGCCGCGCGGGATCGAAAAGGACCGCACGGCGATCGAGACGGTGCTCCGCGGCCTGTCGCGCGGCACCAATCGCAAGTCCACCTTTATCTACACCTCGGGCGTGTGGATTCTCGGCTCCACGACCAAACCGGTTGACGAGACGGCACCCGTCGCGCCGGCCGAGTATGTGGCCTGGCAGCCGGAGCACGAACAGATCGTTCTCGACGCCGGCATCAACGGCATCCGCACGATCGTCGTCCGGCCGGGCATCGTCTACGGCGGATCCCGCGGCATCGTGTCGGACTTCCTGAAGGACGCGCTCAACGGACTCGTGCGCGTGATCGGATCGGGCAAGAATCGCTGGCCGACCGTCTACGACCGCGATCTTGCGGAGCTGTACATGCGGCTGCTGCAGACGCCCGACGCGCACGGCGTCTATCACGCGAGCGACGAAGGCGACGAGCGAGTCAACGACATCGTCGAGGCGATCGCCGAACACCTGACGCAGCGTCCCGACGTTCGTCATATGCCGATGCCCGAGGCGCGGCGCAAGCTGGGGACCTACGCCGATGCGCTGGCACTCGATCAGCGCGTCCGCAGTCCTCGCGCCAAGGCGCTCGGCTGGATGCCAACGCTGTCGAGCATTACGGCCAACATTCCCCGTCTGTTCGAAGAATACCGGCGCGGCGCCCGCTGACGCCCGCCCGGCCGGAGGCCGGGCAAACCAATGCAGCCACGAGCGGGGCGGAGCCGCGCCACCCATGCTCGACGGTTGGAGGCGCAGCCCCGCTCGATATACTTGGCGACATGCGAACGTGGTCCGTCGCCTTCCTCCTGTGCGCGTCCATCGCGTGTAACCCGGCGCCGCCTCCGGCCGCGCCCGCCGCGTCAGCGGCAGCGGGTCCCGCCGAGTCGGAGATTCAAGAGGGTCCGCTCAAGGCGCACTTGCAGATGCTCTCGCACGACCTGATGGAGGGCCGCGCCCCGTCGACGCGCGGCGGCACGCTGGCCGCCGAGTACCTCGCGACGCAACTGGCCGCGATGGGGCTCGCGCCCGGCGGCGAGAACGGGACCTTCCTCCAGCAGGTGCCGATCGTCGAATCGACGGTCAATCGCAGCTTCGTGCTCAGCATCCCGGGCGCCAGCTACAAGTACTTCGACGATGTGATTGCGACGTCGGGGACCGAGCAGCCGCGCGTCCAGGTCCAGGGCGACGTCGTGTTCGTCGGTCACGGCATCGTCGCGCCGGAGCAGAAGTGGAACGACTATCAGGGCGTGGACGTGAAGGGGAAGTGGGTCCTCATCATGGTCAACGACCCGCCGGCGCCGCCGGATGAACCGACGCTCTTCGGCGGGCCGGCACTGACCTATTACGGCCGCTGGACCTATAAGTACGAGGAGGCGGCGCGGCAAGGTGCGGCGGGCGCCCTGCTGATTCACACCGACGAATCGGCAACGTATCCGTGGCAGGTCGTGCAGTCGTCGTGGTCGGGCGCCCAGTACTCGTTGCCGCCGGCGCCAGGTGCGCCCGCTCTCGGCGTGAAGGCGTGGATTCGCAACGATGCCGCCCGCGACCTGGTGAAGCGCGGCGGCCGCGATCTCGATCAGCTCCGCGCGGCGGCGGTGAAGCGCGGCTTCAAGGCCGTCCCGTTGACGCTGCGCGCGGCGGCGACGTTGACGCAGCGCTCGTCGCGCAAGACGTCACCCAATGTGATCGGCGTCCTCGCCGGCACGAACGAGAAACAGGCGGTGGTGTTCACTTCTCATTACGACCACTTCGGCATCCGCGATGCCCGGCCTGGCGACAAGCCCGATGCCGACCGGATCTTCAACGGCGCCTACGACAACGCATCGGGCATCTCGGGACTGCTGATGATCGCGCAGGCGATGGCGCGGGCGCCGCAGAAACCGGGCCGATCGATGATGTTCGTGTTCACGACCGCCGAGGAGTCGGGATTGCTGGGTGCCGAGTACTTCGCCCAGCATCCACCGCTGCCGATGGACCAGGTCGTCGCCAACATCAACGTCGACGGCATCAACTATCTGGGCCCGACGCGCGACCTCGTGCTGCTCGGCGCCGACCGTTCGTCGCTCGGACCGATGGCCGAGGCGTTGGCCAAGGAACGGAATCGGACCATCGGTCCGGACCAGCATCCCGAGCGCGGCTACTTCTTCCGCTCCGATCACTTCCCGCTCGCCAAGGCCGGCGTGCCGGCGCTGTCGATCAGCGAGCCGCGCGAGTTCACCGGCCCGGACGCCGAGGCGCTGAAGAAGAAGCAAGAGGCGTACAACACCACCGACTACCACCAGCCGAGCGACCAGTACGACCCGTCGTGGAACTTTGCCGGCGCCGTCGAGGACATGAAGCTCCTCGCCCAGCTCGCCTGGCGGATTGCCGCGCAGCCGCAGCTGCCGACGTATAACGCGGGTGATCAGTTTGCTAACGCAAGAAAGGGTTCGTAGGTGAACGTCGAAACTCAGGAACTCAGAAACCCCGGAACCTCGCTCGTCTCCCTCGCGGAGATCGAAGCCGCGGCGGCGCGCATCCGGCCGACGGCGCGAGTGACGCCGCTCGTCGAAGTGCCGTTCCCGGCCGCCGAATCCTCGATGGGTGGAGGCGGGGCAGCGCGGCTGTTTCTCAAATGCGAGAACCTCCAGCCGATGGGGGCGTTCAAGATTCGCGGCGCCTTCAACATGGTCGCGCAGCTGTCGGCGGACGAGCGGCGGCGCGGCGTCATCACCTATTCCTCGGGCAATCACGGGCAGGCGGTCGCGCTGGCCGCGCGCGAGCTCGGCGCTCCCGCGGTGATCGTCATGCCGACGACGGCGCCGAAGGTCAAGATTGACGGCGCCCGGCGCTACGGCGCCGAGGTGCTCTTCGCGGGAACGACGTCGCTCGAGCGGCAGGTGGCCGCCGAGAAGCTTGCCGCCGAGCGCAACCTGGTGATCGTGCCGCCCTTCGATCACCCGATGATCATCGCGGGGCAGGGCACCGTCGGACTCGAGATTCTGGAGCAGTGCCCCGACGTCGCGACCGTCATCGTCGAAGTCGGCGGCGGCGGCCTGAGCTCCGGTGTCTCGACGGCGCTGAAGCGCAAGGCGCCGCACGTGCGCGTGGTCGGCGTCGAGCCCGAGGGCGCCGCCAAGATGACGCGCGCGCTCGAGGCCGGTCACCCGGTCACGCTCGATCGCACCAGCAGCATCGCCGATGGCCTCATGTCGGTTCGCGCCGGCGATCTCACGTTCGCGCACGTCCGCACCTTCGTCGACGAGATCGTCACGGTGCCGGACGACGCGCTGAAGCGCGCCGTGCGCTGGCTGTATCTCAACGCACGGATCGTCGTCGAGCCGAGCGGCGCGGCCACGACGGCGGCGCTGATGGAAGGCCTGGGCCACGTCGATCGCGCCGCCGGTCCGGTGGTCGCCATCGTGAGCGGCGGCAACGTCGAACCCGAAAAGTACGCGCAGTACATCACCGGCGTCTGAGAGAAACGGGCGTCCCCTTGTTCAGTCGCGCATGAAGCACCCTTCGCTTCCGGGACGGCAGGAACTCGTTCACCAGGTCCGCGATCGTCTGCTGCGGGAGAGCGCACCGCGGACGCAGCTCGTGCTGATCATCAGCCTGGCCGGGCTCGCGGCCTTTCTCAGCTCGGTCATCACGCTCCGCCTCGGCCTCCCGTGGATGGCGGTGCGCTATCCGCTCGCCGTCGCGTGCGGCTACGCGACGTTCTTCGTTCTCGATCCGTTGGTGGATTGCCTGGCAGCGCCGGTTCGACGAGGCGACGCTTGGCAGCACGGCGGATGCCGTCGACGTGCTCAACGTGACGGACCTCGCCGGGCTTCGCCTGCCGACCCGCGTTGCGCCGGACATGCCGCTCTTTGCCGCCGGCCGCGGCGGTGGCGCCGGTGCCTCGACGCAGTGGGGTGCGGCGTCAACCGCGTCCAGCCCGTCCAGCGGTGGAGCGGCGAAGAGCGGCTTCGATTTCGATTTCGACCTCGACGAAATGTGGTGGCTCGTCATCGCCGGCGTCTGCGTTGCCGGCGGCGCGATCGCCATCGGCTACGTTGTCTATGCCGCGCCGCTGCTCCTCGCCGAAGTCGCGCTCGACGCGGCCATCGTCTCGACGCTCTATCGGCGTCTGCGCAAAGACGATGTGTCGCACTGGGCGGTGACGGTGCTGCGCCGGACCTGGATGTCGGCGCTTGCGCTCATCGTGCTGGCCGCGATTGCCGGTTATGCGATGCAGCAGATTGCGCCGGACGCGCGATCGATCGGCGGCGTCATCCGCGAGCTGCGGGATTAGTCCAGCGCGCCGCGATTAGACGGTATCAAGGGGAAGGCCCTTGGCTATAGGCCATCTCATAAACCCGCAAGAGAATGAGGGCGAAGCCAAGGTGTAGCATGCCGAGAAAGTTCTCTGCGCCTTGCTCGAAGCACACGACGATCCGCTGAAGCTTGCCCCGCTCGTTTATCACGAGTGATCTACCCAAGCGCAGGATGACGAGCTGGCGGTTGGAGGGGGCGCAACGTCGCCGGGATCCTTGGGAACTGGGAACACGTTCTCGGCCTTGCTCCACATCTCGGTCCAGTTCTCGACGTCCTCGATTGTCATGACCTCGAGACTCGACCAACGAACCCCCTTATTCGTTGATGGCAAAATCGGTGCGATGGCGACCTTCGCTTTGCCGAGCATCTCGAATTCCATCTCTGTCTTGGCGTACATCAACTTGCCACTGTCCACACCGCGAACAGCGATGACCTGCATGCCCAGGCAGCCAGCAGTGATCGTCGTGATTCGGATGTGGAACTTGTGAAGGTGCTGTTGGGCATGCGTGGGATGCTGGCCGTACTTGTAGTTCGCTAGGAACCCGCGAATGTGCTCATCATCCAGGCTCACTTACTGCCGGCGGCAGGGCTTTGTTTGGCCCAGCGTGCGCCTTCTTAATTGCGACGAGGCTCCGGAAGTCGCGGACGGTCTCCCGCCGGTTCCCAGACCTTACCGGTTGGCAAGGTCGGAGACCCGGTGAACAGATCGGCGTTACACGTTGGCGTTCGGCTTATGGCTTCACGAGCGCAAGAGTGTCTCAAATACCCGTGGGAGCCGGTGTTTTGGAGCTGGAGGACGCGAATAATAAACCTAGCGATGCGGAATAGGGAAGAGTGTATAAGAATCGTGATCTGCACCCAAGAAGGGGATGCGCGAGCGATTAACGGCTAAAAATCGAACAGATTGCCGTGCTTCTGAATGCGGAGGCAAGTCATGCAACGCATCAGCGAGAGTTTCAGCGCCTGTCTTCCCACTCGCGTTCTTGTTCTGCTCGCATGCGGAACATTCGTCAGCGCTGCCATTGTTGAGGCGCAATCGCCGGGCAGGTTCGTCCAAACGAGCAGCATGAGATCGGCGCGCTCAGGTCACACAGCAACGCTTCTGCCTAACGGCCAGGTGCTCATCGCGGGCGGGGCTTTGCATCTGCGACAACAGTTTGGGGATGGCGTCGTCCTGGCCAGTGCCGAAGTTTATGATTCGGGCGCGAGCACCTTTCGACGCCGCGGGGACGATGACGACGGCGCGTCGGATCCACACCGCCACACTTCTCCCGGATGACCGAGTCTTAATCGTGGGCGGATATCGTGAAGGGGGGGCGGCGCTCGCCAGCGCCGAACTCTTCGATCTGACTACAGGGACCTTCAGCGCGACGGGCTCTCTGATGACGGCGAGGGGCGGACACACGGCGATCCTGCTGCCGACCGGCGCGGTCCTTGTCATCGGTGGCTATGGGACCCGCGCGTATCCCAATGTCGCGCCCGCTGAACTTTATGATCCGGCAACCGGAACATTTAAAGCGGCTGGCCCATATGTCGGGCGCGGCGGATGCGACTTTTGCGCGCCTTCGGTTCTGCTACATGACGGGACCGTTCTGTTTCCCGGGCAGTCTCCCGGCCCAACTCTACGAGCCCGTGAGTGACTCTTTCAGCCCGAGCGGAGCGATGAGTACGGAGCTGTCCGCTGCCGCCACCCTTATGAACGGACAGGTGTTGTTTGCCGGGGGGGAGCCACTAGGCCGTTCGGCGAACGCCGAACTTTACAACCCGGCTACCCATACGTTCGTCCGGACGGCAGACATGACGTCGCCACGCGTGTCGCATACCCTCACCTCTCTGCCGGACGGAATGGTCTTGGCCGCGGGCGGCGAAACGGATAGTTGTTCCGCAAATGCTTGTTTTTTTGCTGGGAGTGTCGCCACCGCCGAACTGTACGATCCGTCAGCCAGGGCGTTTGTCTCGACGGGTAATATGGCGATCGCTCGCGGAGGTCATACGGCCACGCTGCTAGGTGATGGCCGCGTATTGATCGCAGGTGGTACGTCCTATGGAGGCATAGGAATCTTTAGCGGCAGCCTCGACAGCGCGGAACTCTACATGCCAGACGCGTTGGTGCCAGCTCCGAGGCTTTTATCGTTATCTGGCGACGGGCGCGGACAAGGTGCGATCTTCCACGCCGGCACCACTTATGCGGCCGCACCCGACGATCCCGCCGCTGCCGATGAGGAAATCGACATCACCTGCACCGGCCTTTCGGACAGTGTGTTCGTTCCGTGGGTCGCGATCGGAGGGCGCATCGCCTCTGTCTTATCCATCACCAGGGCACACACTCTTGCCGGCGTCAGCCAGGTGCGCGTGCGGGTGCCACGTGGAATTGCTCCCGGATCGGGTATACCGGTGCGGCTGTTCCATATGGATCGGCCCACCAACGCCGTAACGATCGCCGTGCGCTGATCGCTGATCTGGGCGCCGCCGGCAGTCATTCGCCCGTCCTGTTCCCGGCCTGCGGGATCAATAACGTGTAGTCGCGCAGTGGCGACCCACCTGACGCCCAGCGTTGCTTGCCACTGCGGCGTCACTGAGGAGTAATCCGCTCCGTACTCCGGTCCCGCCCGTATAATCACGCAAACCTTGGCCTTAACTCCTGGCACGCGCCTCGGTCCATATGAAGTCGTCGCCCAGATCGGCGTGGGCGGGATGGGTGAGGTCTACAGAGCCATTGACACCAACCTGAAACGGGCGATCGCCATCAAGGTGCTGCCGACCTCGGTGGCCGCTGATGCGGAGAGGCTAGCCCGCTTCCAACGCGAGGCGGAAGTCCTGGCCTCCCTGAATCATCCCCACATCGCGGCGATCTACGGGCTTGGAGGACGCCGACGGCGTCAAGGCACTCGTGCTGGAGCTGGTAGAGGGACCCACGCTTGCGGATCGCATCGCTCAAGGGCCGATCCCACTCGACGAAGCGATACCGATCGCCCGCCAAATTGCCGAGGCGGTGGAAGCCGCACACGAGCAGGGCATCATTCATCGCGATTTGAAGCCCGCGAATATCAAACTGAGGTCGGATGGCACCGTCAAGGTGCTGGACTTTGGGTTAGCGAAGGCGCTTGATCCATTGCCCACTTCGATCGATGCGTCGCAATCCGCGGCGATTACCAGTCCGGCGATGACGGGCATGGGCGTGATCATGGGCACGGCTGCGTACATGAGCGCGGAACAAGCGCGCGGCAAGGCGGTGGACAAACGGAGCGACATCTGGGCGTTCGGCTGCGTCCTCTATGAAATGCTCACCGGCAGGCGTGCGTTCGAGGGTGAGGACATCTCGGACACGCTCGCCAACGTGCTGAAGATCGATCCCAACTGGCAGGCGCTGCCCGCGGAGGTACCGGCGGCGATTCGGGCGCTGCTCCGGCGCTGCCTGGACAAGGACCGGCGGACGCGTGTTGCCGACATCTCGACCGCGCTCTTCGTGCTCGACGAAGCGGCAGGTCTTCGGGGGGCGGTCGAAGGTCCGGCTGAAGTCGGACCCTACGTACGCGGGGAGGTGTCGCGTTGGCGCCGCGTGGTTCCAGCGGCGGGCGCGCTGATCGTCGGCGGTGCCATCGTCGGCGGAGCGGTGTGGTGGAGCATGAGGACCGCGCCGCCGGCCGTCGTCCGTACGACGATCGCAACGACGGAGTCGACCGCACTGGTAACGGCGGGCGGCGAGCGTGATGTCGCTATCACGCCTGACGGCTCCCGCATCGTCTATCGCGGCACCAACCAACTGCTCGTACGGGTGCTCAATCAGATCGAGCCCGACGTGCTCGGCGGTCTCGGCGCGGCCAGAAATCCGTTCATCTCCCCCGACGGACAGTGGATCGGGTTTGCCGACGGACAGACGCTCAAGAAAGTGGCGATCACGGGCGGGCCACCCGGCACGATTGCTCCCGTGGACGGCCTACTGCGCGGCGCCACGTGGGGACCGGACGGGACCATTGTCTTCGCGACCTTCGCGCTGGCGACAGGCCTGCAGCGCGTGTCCTCGGCCGGAGGCGAGCCCGATGGTGCTCACGAAGCCCGATCGTGAGCGCGGCGAAAACGATCACCTCTGGCCCGAGTTCCTGCCTGGAGGCGGGGCGGTCCTCTTCACGATCTATCCGTCGATCGGGGGCCCCGACAACGCGCAGATCGCGGTGCTGGATCTGAAGACTGGCGCGTCGAAGGTGCTGGTTCGTGGCGGGAGTCACGCTCACTACGTGCCGACGGGACATCTGGTCTACGGCGTCGCCGGGACCCTGCGCGCCGTGCCGTTCGACCTCGAACGGCTGGAGCCGACCGGCACGCCTGTGCCGGTGCTCGAGGGCGTTTGGACGACGCCATTGGGCGCCGCCAACTTCGCGGTGGCCGCCAACGGCTCACTCGTCTATGTCGCGGGCCTGGCACGTCCGGCCTTCCGGAACACCATCGCCTCAGTGGATCGTCAGGGACGTGTCTCGCCGTTACCCGGCGTCCCGCCGGACCTATACCGCGACGTCCAGGTGTCGCCCGATGGCGCGCGGCTCGCCCTCGCCACGCGTACGGACGTGTCGACGTATGATTTCGCGCGCGCCTCGCTAAGCCGGCTAACCACCGACCCAGCCGAGGACCGCAGTCCGCTCTGGACGCCAGACGGGCAACGCATCATCTTTACGTCCAGGCGAGCCGGCTACATGGAGCTGTTTTGGCGGCACGGCGGACGGCACCGGCACCGACGAGCGACTGCTCTCGCGCGCCAAGAATCTCATTGATTTCCATGCCGATGGCTGGTCGCCCGGCGGCAGTCATGTTCTGTTTACGGAAGTATCGCCAGCTTCGCCAACCAATCAATGCGCCATCGGGCAGATTCCCATCGAGCGCTCGTCGGACGTAAGAGTGCTGGTGAAAAACGATTTCTGCAACCAGTTCTCAGCTCTTTCTCCAAACAGACTCTGGATGGCCTACCAGTCGAGCGTGTCTGGCCGGGAAGAAATCTATGTCGAGCGGTATCCGGAGCTGGGAAGTAAGCAGCAAATTTCGACGGATGGTGGTGTGCTGCCGCTCTGGTCGCGTAACGGTCGGGAACTCTTCTTCGGCGGCCTGGACGGTCGTCAGATGTTTGTGGTCCCGGTACAGTCCGGGACGACGCTGGTCGCCGGGCGTCCGCAGGTGTTGTTCGAAACTGCCATGATCGCGCCGCCGTTGGGTCTCGGACGTACGATCTTGCCCCGGATGGACGGTTCATCGTCATTCGCCGCGCCGAGGAAGAAACCGGGAGCGGCACGGCGCCAAGCCTCATCCTGGTGCAAAACTGGTTTGAAGAGCTGAAGCGTCTCGTGCCGACGAGGTGACCTCTCGACTCGAAAGACAAATCGAGGTCCCGATTACCCGCGATAAGTCGTGTCGTGGCAACCCAGTGGGAAGTCCGGGCACTGCTTGCCACTACGGCGTTTTCAAGGACCTCTCTCGTTCGCAGCCTCCGTCGCCCATATAATCCAGCCACTTGGCCCTCACTCCCGGCACCCGACTTGGCGTCTACGAAGTCACCGCGCCGATCGGCGAAGGTGGGATGGGGCAAGTCTTTCGCGCTCGCGACACCAAGTTGGACCGCGACGTCGCGATCAAGATCCTGCCCGAAGCGTTCGCGCATGACGCTGACCGTCTGGCGCGATTCACGCGCGAAGCAAAAACGCTCGCGTCGCTGAATCATCCCAACATCGCGGGCATCTACGGGCTCGAAGAGAGCGGAGGTGTGTCCGCTCTCGTGATGGAGCTGGTCGAGGGTGACGACCTGTCGCAGCGGATCGCGAAAAGCGCGATTCCGATCGACGAAGCATTACCTATCGCGAAGCAGATAGCTGAGGCGCTCGAAGCCGCCCACGAGCAGGGCATCATTCATCGGGATCTGAAGCCCGCTAATGTGAAGGTCCGGCCTGACGGCACAGTGAAGGTGCTCGATTTCGGTCTGGCCAAGGCGTTTGAGCCTGGCGGCACGTCGGCCCAAGCCACCATGTCGCCGACGCTGTCTATCCATGCCACACAAGCCGGCGTCATCCTCGGCACCGCCGCCTACATGAGTCCAGAGCAGGCCGCCGGGAAAGCGGTGGACAAGCGGAGCGATCTCTGGGCGTTTGGCGTCGTGTTGACCGAGATGCTGACGGGGCGCCAGGTGTTCGCTGGCGAAACGGTTTCCCACGTGCTCGCCTCCGTGTTGAAGGACGAGCCAGACTGGACCACGCTGCCGCCGAACACTCCTGCACCAATTCGTCGGCTGCTGCGACGGTGCCTGGTGAAAGACCGCAAGCGGCGATTCGCGGATGCTGCCGACGCCACGCTCGAGATCGACGACGCGCTGACCACGGCGGGCGCCGAGTCACCCGTGCGCGCCGCGACGGCGTCTCGTCCTACGATCCCGACGGTGCTCTGGGCGCTGGCCGCCGGCGTCCTCGCCGCGGCCGCGGCCGCGCTCGCCACCTGGGCGCTGATGCGGCCTGCGCCCCCGCCGGCGCTGCAAACATCGCGCTTCGTCGTTACGCCACCAGCCGCGCCGTCGCTCGCGGTCAGCGGCTTTAACCGCGACCTCGCCATTTCGCCCGACGGCTCCCACCTGGTGTACATGGCGGGCGCGCAGGCCCAGCTGATGGTGCGCGCAATCGATCAGCTCGATGCGCAGGCGCTGCCCGGCATTATCTCTGTCTATGCACCGTTCCTGTCCCCTGATGGGCGCTGGATCGGGTTCTTCACGACTGGCTCCGCAAGTGAGATGAAGAAGGTGTCGTTCACCGGCGGGTCAGCCGTCACGCTGTGCCGAATCAAGGGGCGGGCGCTCGGGGCCAGTTGGGGCACTGACGGCACGATCGTGTTCGCGACGAACGACCCGTCGACAGGCTTGTTCCGTGTGTCTGAACGCGGCGGCGAGCCGCAAGTCCTCACCACGCCCGATGCCGCGAAGGGTGAGGACGATCATCTGTTCCCATCGATGTTGCCGGCCGGTCGCGGTGTGCTGTTCACGATCACTGCCGCCGGCGGCAACGCTGATGCCACGATTGCGGCGCTGGATCTGCAGACCGGCCGGCATACGACGCTGATCAAGGGCGCGAGCCATGCCGATTACGTGCACACGGGCCAT
>CAWJEO010000026.1:0-49441 GCA_963841895.1 uncultured Acidobacteriota bacterium | reverse complement strand
CGAAATTCTATCTCGGATAAGCTCAGCCCCGTGGTTCACCTGGTCACTCATCCCCTCGTTCCCGACATCCTGTGCGAGCTGCGCGATGCGCGCACGCCACCAGAACGGTTTCGACAACTCGCGTGGCGCATCAGCGTGCTGCTGGGGAGCGAGGCGCTGCGCGACGTTCCGACAGTCGCCGAAACTGTTGAGACGCCGCTCGGGCCGGCCCGTGGTGCGCGCGTGCGGGGACCGATGTCGTGGTGGTCCCGGTCCTGCGCGCCGGGCTCGGGATGCTTCCGGGCCTGCTGGAACTGGTGCCCTCGGCACGCGTCGGCCACCTTGGCCTGCAGCGAGACGAACGGACGGCGGTGGCCGCGCAGGTCTTATTGCGAAACTCCCTTCGCCGCTCACGGACAGTTTCGTGCTGATGATCGATCCGATGCTGGCGACGGGCGGTAGTGCGGTGGCAGCCCTGGACCATCTGACACGCGCCGGCGCGCGTCACATTCGACTGGTGTGCATCGTCGCCGCGCCCGAGGGATCGCGCTGGTCGAACAGGCGTATCCGCAGGTCCCGATCTACACGCCGGTTGTCGACGAGCGTCTCAACGATCACAATTACATCGTTCCTGGATTGGGCGATTTCGGCGACCGCCTGTACGGCACGGCCTGATTAGACCCGCGCGCCACATAAGCCACCACCGTTGGCGGTAGTGTTTCAGTCCGGTTGAGCCGCCGGCACTAACGTTGCGGCGCTAAAACTCTTGGACGCTGTCCGATAGACGAAGAGCGGCACCCAGTGAAGGGCAATGATCGTCACGGGGAATGCCGCCATCGGCAATCGAATCCACTGAAGCCGTGGTGGCAGCGGCATGGGTACGGCCAACACGTAAACCCCATGTATCAGCCAGAACAGACCGACCAGAAACACAAACCGCCGCACGAATACGCCCGCATCCGGTCCGAGGTTGGCGGCGTAGAACACCAAGCCGCTGACGACCAGGAGAAGCACCCCCAAGAGAAGTTCAGAGCAAAAAACGCCCAAGCGAGTCGGCGGTAAACTTCCGAATCCCGCATCAGCTCCATCGGTACTGAAGTCCGAAATGGGCGAGCGCCATTCCGCCCTCCAGCACACCAGCCGCTGCGAGGAGAACGAGCCACAATCGTTTGCTTGGCACTGGGGTGCCCTCCTATTGAATCGGCGCTGAAGTCGTCGCCGTCGAGGGCTGGCATCGATCTGATGCTATGCTTAGCGGGAACTATGCCATGTACCCCGAAGGGCCACAAGCGCCCCACCGACGTCGTCTCGAACGCCGTCCACGTCATGAGGATCGCGACGAGCGAGATCGACGAGGCCGTACTGACGACGGTAAGAATGCTGCTGCGGTTGCGCTTGGTCGAAAGGGCGGAGCGGCGAGAGCAAAGAATCTCAGCACGAGAAAGCGCGAGATTGCCGCCAAAGCTGCCAAGGCCCGATGGCAGAATGCCAAGAGGTAACGACCCTCAGTCCTGGTCGAACGGCGATTTACCGGGAACGAATCCAGCTTCAGCAGCCGCGTCATTTACCAGCTTGATGTTCGCTCGGTGAGCATGCGCTCTTCCTCAGAGCGCGCTTCCAAATCGGCCCGCGCGATCAGGGCTCAGCGAATGCCTTCGTGAACGACCTTGCGAGCCGCCTTCGCAATCGTATACAGCTCACTTCGGACGGCCTTCGCCTCTTCATCGACGCCGTAGAAGAGGCGTTCAGGATGGACATCGATTACTCGATGCTCATCAAGCTCTATGGCGCGTCAGGCGAGAACGAAACGCGCTACTCTCCCGCGAAGTGCATCGGCTGCATTCCGAAGCCGGTCATCTGGAGAGACTCGTCGCGCGCGGCACACCGCGGCCGTTCCCGAATTGACTGAAACCGGATTACACTAGCGGAGCGGCACTGTGGTGCCGTGTCAGACTCCGCATCAGACGGAAGTCGCGCTCGCGACGCGCGCTTGGCTCAGCGGTAGAGCACCGCCTTCACACGGCGGGGGTCGGCGGTTCGATCCACCAGCGCGCACCACCTAAATAACTGCAAACAGACACTTTGTCGCTAGCCATGCACATGCAGAGCTCGCATTATCTTCGTCTCAGTATGCGCTCAGGATGCTAGTGGCCTTGTTCGCGTGGCAATTACGATCGTTATCGGGTGATTGATTGAGGATGCCCCCTTGGTATCGAGCGCGCGTGTTGTAGAGGGAGGCACGTGCGGACCGAGTTCTGCGCGGGAAGTGCTGCGACCGTCGAGTGGCACTTAGGGGTGCACTTCTCCGGAAGCATGGCGCACTACCTCGATCCGAGTACCAGGTTTTACTTTCAAAGTGTCTCGACGACGCTGCTGGTTTGTCGCGAACCCGTGGATGTGGTACCTGCGTCAGGTCCCGACTGGGCTTTTCCGAGACGAATCTGATGTTGGCCCTAGCGACTTCACCCGGAATATTGCGGATGCGATTACGGCTTTCGGTGGTCGCCCGTCGTCGGCGCCGGAAACGCCGAGAGCTGTACATTGGCTGAACCCAGCTGATCGACCGCAAGTCCTCGATTTTGTGGCGGATGTGCGACAGCTTGCTCGAATCGAGTCGCCGTCAGGGATCACGCGCGTCGAGGATCCCGACGATTCCGCCGTGCGCCATTGATCGCGGTCGCCGGCAACGAATCCTCCGGGCGCCTTGCCAGGTGCGGTGCGAGCGACTAGGGTTTGGTCCTTGGCCGATCAGCCCTGCGTCTTCTGCGGAGTGCCGGTGCCCGTAGCGACGCTGAGCGCGGCGCCGTGCCTGCGCTCCCGTTACAGCCGCGTGCTAGGCTGTCTCGCAGTTGCATCCCGCTTGGCGCGTCATCGGACTCATCGCCGCCGGCATCTGCTTGGGTGCGGCGGCCCGTGGGCTTGGGCGGGGGTGGTTCGCCGATGGGGATGGCGGTCGCGTCGCCTGAATCAGCAACCCGCGCAGTTCTGGTTCAACGTGGGCTGTCTCACATTGATGGGACTCTATCTCGGCGCGGTGTCGCTCGGTTTCCTCTCCGCCGACACCGGCTCTGATCCATGGTGAGTCGTCGCATCTACTGGTGGGGAGCTGTGGCATGATCCGCCATGCTCGGATCGCCTCCGGCCGGCGTCGTGGCCATTGCCGCCCTGGTCTTGATGCACGTTGGCGTCCCGCTTGCCGCTGCGGAGTGCATCGGGCTGGGTCCACGCGAGATGAAGCGTCTGTCCGCACGTGTCGTTGAGGGCACAGTGCGCGACGCATCCGACGCGACTTCGCATCGTCGCGTCGTTACTATCGATGTTCAGCGACTGTGGAAGGGTCCGCCGGAGCGTACGTTGGTCGCCTACATCGAGAAGGAATCGTCGGGAACCCATATCCGAAACCAGGCGATCGAGGCGTTTTCTTCGCGGTCACGGAGTCCGCGATTTACGGGCGCCCCGAGGCGCCGTCTGACGTGCTGCTCCTCGGGTGTTCCAGCGTCTGGCCAGCGAGTCGGGATGTCACGTCGCAGCTCGGTCGGGCGCGGACGATCCGATAGGCCGAACACATGCGCTACATTGCCCGGATCGCTCTTGGCATGGTTCTCTTCGCTGCGACCGCTGGCATTGTCGTGTCGCAGGGCTGGATCGGTTGCTCTCGCAGCGCCTGCGGCCGTCCGCTGAAGGACTACTGCAAAGGCGATGCCTCCCCCTACGACAGGCAGCTCGCCAAGCTGGAGGCCGACTTCGGCAGTCATCCGGGGTTCCGCGGACCCGCGGCACATGCGGCGAGTGGCGCACCCTCGCGGCTTGGCGACGGTTTCGAGGCGAGCACGATGTATTTCGATCGGGATGGGCAGTTGGTGGGCGTCAGCGCTAGCAGTGACGTGATCGAGGCCCGTGTGCCAGGGGGTGTACATCCTACGGGCGTGTGCCGACCTGCGTTGCGGCGACGACCCCCCGTGAAGCCCGCCCGTAGGGCGCTAGCCAAAGCTCTGCGCGGGAGCACACGATCGCCAGCATGGCGGTTCAAATCGTTGACATCGCTACACAGAACAGCCCGTGGGGCATCGTGGTCCGACGACCAGGCCATTTCTGAATTCGTTCCGGCACATGTAAACCTGATGCGTTGGCCCGTCAAGAGGCCAGGCCAGCCGTAGGGAGCCAACCATGCAACGATTTGTCTCAAGCACACGCGCGAGCGCCATGATGTGCTGCGCCTGCCTGTTCGTGTTCTCCACCGCCGCCGCCGGGACTCAGGCCGCGTTGCCTTTTACAGCACTGACGCTCACCGCCACGATCCCGGATCGCACGTACGCGCTCTTGGAGCCAATCCCCATTCGATTGCGCTTGGTGAACACTACCAGTCAAACGGCAAACGGACATGCTGCCTTGAACTTCTCAGACGAACACGTGCGGGTGTTCATTCGTCCAGAGAACGGCGAAGGGGATTGGGTTCAGAACCTCAGCCCGACGCCTTCGGGTGGGCCGCTGAGCTACGGAGTGTTCGCACCAGGAGAGGCACGCGAGGCATCAAACCTATTGGTCATGGCTCTCGATCAGTTTACTTCCTCGGCCTGGTCGCTATGAGGTCTCTGTCACGGTGACCGGAGCGCGGGCGGAGGAAATGGTCCGAGCTGAGCCCGCTTGGATCGAAATACGGGAACCTGAAGGAAAGGAAGCCGAGGCCGTTAAATACTTGCGGGGGACCGGTAGGGCGGACTACTTGCTCTCGGGCATGTTTGTCGCCGCCGAACCGGATTCGAATCGAGCAGCTCGAGCACCTCGCCGAGGAGTTCCCTGAGTCGCCGCATGCCGATTTCGCGAACTTTGCCTTAGGCGGAGCGTATCGCTCGCGCAACGCGCAAAAGGCCGCCATGCATCTAAACAGAGTCGCCAATAAACCAGGATTCGCCTACGTTGCTCAGGCACGTGAGCGTTTGGCAAAGCTGAAGCACTGATGTAGGCAGTCGCTTTTCCTGGTCATTCAGTGCTTCACGCGACGGGCATTCAGCTCCGCGCGGATCTCGTCACGCAGGGCGAGCACGCAGCGTGCGAGCCGTTCCGCTTCCTCGGAGGATGCCACGTCCGAGGGATTCAAGTCGCACAGGAAGTATCCGTCAGCCTGCAGGTGAAATACCGCGCCGCGGCGTTCGAGCACGGAGACGAGACACGCGGCGGCCTCCTCCGGCATCAGCCATCGTGGGTGACTCATTCGTCCCCAACGTGCCGAAGGCGCCGGCCTTGACGACCAACGTCCACCCGTCTCCGCCATCCCCAGGCCTTGCGCTCGTATCACGCTGCGCAAGCCACCGGCCGCCCTTGCGCGTCACGATTGCCCCTTTCGGGATAGCGAGACTCGCGCCAGATGCCGTGCCACTTCACGCCAACGACGGCCGGCCGCCGCTCCAACTAGATCCGCTCGAGGTCGAGCGCGCGTTGGCTTTCCAGTTCAGCGATCCGGTGCGTCATGACGGACGCCCGCGGCTGGCCATCGGTCGCCCGTCCACTTTCGAGCGCGGCGCAGCGCTGCTCGAGCGCATCTAGCCGCGCGTTGCGCTCCGCGATGACCTGGTGCTCGAGGCGGGCCTTCTCGCGTGCCTGCCGGTACCATGCGGGCCGTCGCGGCCGCTCGGTCCTCGTCCTCGAGTAGCGTGGGCGTGCGCTCAGCACGATCGATATCCGCGCGCAACCAATCGGCAATCTCGCGCTCCCGGTGATGGAGTTGGAACGGGCCGGTGTCGAGCGCCTTGAAATCCGCCCGGCGCTGGCGGTTCGGGCTTTGGTGGTTCCGGGAAGTCGCCGTAACCATGTCTCCGAGCTACGCAGCCTCCTGCGGTTCCCGCCGCTGCCAGCCGACCACACGACGCAAGGGCCAGCCATCACGCACGAGGCGGAGGTGGTGCTTCGTCTCGAGGTTCGACACGCGGTCACCCTTCGCGTACTCCCCAACCAGCCCAGTGCCCGGGTTCAGCAGCTCGCGAGAAGTACCCGGCCCGTCGTAGCGACTGGAGTCCGGCTTACGCGGGCGCGACGGGGATGGCGCTCCCAGTGGACGCCCGCGTGCATCCACGTTCTCGCGCCAAATAGTGCCACTCCCAGCGGCCTGCTGTGCGGCCCGCACCGCGTCTGCAAATGAGGCGAGCGGTTCGCCAATCGTCAGACGGCTGTGGCCGTCCATCAAAATGAACGTGCCGTCCTGAACGCTGTTGCGAATGATCACCGTTCGACGCTGCACCGACATGCACACCTCCCACGCCAGGCGACGACGGAAGGCCGGATTCTACAAGATGGGCATGTCAAACGGTCAACAGTTTGTAAGTGAGTGCGCAATGCTGTGAACGCACTTCGGGATAATCGCCGTGCCACTTCAGCGCGGACCAGTTACAACGTGAGACACTGAGCGCGCAGTGATCGACATACTGCTGTGGGCCGTCGTCGTCCCCCTCCTATTCGTGAGCTTCCTGGTCACGGTTGGTTCAGCGTTCGCGAACCCGCTCATGGGCGGCTGGGCGGTCGCGCTGGGCGTCGTGGCCTACGGCAATCCGGGGTGGGCGTTTTGGGCGTTCGTCGCGTGGCTGGCTGTTGTCTGGCTATTCACACGGCGGGTCGGTGGTTCACCAGCGCGCACCATAAACCCTTATCAGTCAACAACTTCCGTGGCATAGCCCTATCCCAAGGGGTCATTCAACATCACGCCATATCCCGGATTTCGACCCCGAAGAGTTACCCGAATGAGTTACCAGCATGGCGGTATGAGGGATAGCGCTATAGGGATGCCGTCGGCGAGTCGAACAGCGGATCCTGCCGATCCCGGCACAGCTGGATGATTTCACCGTTACGTCGACTCCCAACCGACCGCGAGCAGTTTGTCGCGCCAGCGGTTTGACCGCGATTCAATCGACGGTCCATCGCGAAGACGTTCCGTCCGCCGAATCTCGCCGTCCTCGAGCAATTGCAGATCAACGCCGTGCGGCAAGTACACCGCCCAGCAAGTCAGGCAGCGGCCATCCTTGCGCACGCTTCAGAGTTCATCGGTCGCGTGAGCCGCGCCAGCGCCGCAACGTCACAGCGCCCGCCCTGGTGCTCGGCTAAGCGCGGCCTCGTTCTAGGGCCACTGGCCCCGACCGGCGAGCCGAAACGAGGCCGTAAGTCGCCGTGGTGTGGCGTGCTCCGGTGCGGCCCGCGACGCCGCGGCCGGTGGCAAGGATTCTGCTGATGTCCCAGACATTCGCGATCACGCGACATCGAAGGAGAATTCATCATCATGGTTACGATCAAGAAAGCGCCGAACTCGAAGGCCCCGACAAACCTGCCGCCCCAGAACACGAACGCCGTCAAGGGCGGACTCAACTTCACCGCGATCAAGTTCGAATATAAGCCCCAGTCCTCCGACCTGTAACGCGAGTCCGACGCGGTCATTGGTCGGGGATTCGTGGGCGATTGCCGGAGACGGTCTCACACGCGCAAGATTCGATGCTGTGTGCGTCGGTCTTGCGCCTCTCCGAGTTCCCCAGACGCCGAGGCCGAGCGCAACGTGACGCGTTGCGCGAGCGCGGATGGTCCGACGTAGCCGCAGGGTGCCAGATGTGAATGTCGCATTTCAGGCGATCGAAACGGAGACAAAAGGCGGCGCTGCCACAAAGATCTGTGATGTCTGGTCGCGCATGTCTGCATAGTGCTTCTCATCGTCGCTGTGGTTGATCCTTTGCAGCGGTGACATGCGAGCGCGGCGATGGATCCGGTAGCCCCCTCTGGCTCCTCCCATTCGCGGCATTCGCGTTATGCGGAGGCATCACCACCCGCCGCGCTCTCCATAGTTCAGTGCGCCGTGCCGACGTCTTCCGCACGGAGGATGTCCCCGATCGCGTCGTAGTGAAGTTCGATCGCGATCGAAACGTCACACGGCCAGTCAACGGCGCGCCGATGGCGAGACCACGAGAACGCCTTCCGCCGGATCGTCATCTTCCGGCTGATCCACACGCTGGCGCCCGCGCGTCGCAGCTCAGTGAATAATGCCGCTGCGATTGCGCTCGTTCGTCGTCTCGATGCGCGCCGCGCTTGACGATCAGTGTGAAACCGGAGTCAGCAGTGCCAGGCCGATCCGTGGCCGTGCGGATATTTGTGCCGCGACACTTGATATGCTGCGGTGTCGCGTCGCGAGTCCCGGTAAGTGAAACTGGGCGATCGGCGGGTGTTCTTTGCCCAGCCGGAGAGCGCTGCGCCCATGAAGTCGGGCCGCATGTTCCTGATGGTGTGTGGTGGCGCTGAGGTTCCGACACCCGACATCATCTCGAGGCTCGGCGCGTCCCGAACCCCGCGCTAGCGCGCCGGCGGTTGCCAGAGTGGCCTCGGCCGCGAGCTGCGCGTCCTGGTCGATGGTTGAGGCGCCCCGACACGGTCGTTGGACGGCCCTTTGTCCGTACGGGCGATTCAGTTGTGAGAGAAAACGATCCGCTCAATCCCACCGCCAGTCTGCAGGTAGACGGCTGCGCAGCCGTGATCGATCCCGCCGGCGGTTTTCGCCCTTTATGACGGCGCGGAATGCCCCGCGGCCGATTGAAGGAGATCGAGATGACCCGCCCGATGCGTCTGTTACTCCCGGGATGTGCCATCGCCGCGCTACTGACTGCGCCGGCGTCCGCTCAGACGAACGAGAAGCCCGCGACCGAAGCGCCGGTTTCTACCGTATCCGGGCAGTTCACGACGAAGACCACCGGCACCATCACTCCGGCACACGTTGTCTCGTTCTACACCGGCGACATCGCCGACGTGCGGAACCGGAGCCTCAGGATCGTGCTGGCGGAGATCCCTGTCGACGAGGCACGGGTCCGGGCGGCAGAAGACCCCGGCCTCGAGCTCGACGCAATCGAGGAACTGAAGCGCACCAACACGCTGACTCTCACCGTCACTGGCGATGCGTATCTGTCGCTGTCTGCGACCTTCCATGCAACCAACACGTACTTCTTCGGCGACAGCGTCCAGAACCTGACGGTGGAATACACCACGCAAAGCGCGACGCGCCTGGCGGGCCGGCTGTTCTCGCCCAAGCCGGTGAAGGGCGCCAATGGCGACAGCTACACGGTCGACCTGCGCTTCGACGTGAGCCTGCCGTCGGCGCCGGGGCCCGGCATGCCACTGCCGGTTGGCGGCGGCGACCCTGGCGCGGCGCTGATGAACCTCCTGGCCGCCATCGCGAAGCGCGACGTGGGGGCCATCCGCGCGGCGCTTGGCCCAGACGACCGCATGTTCGCCGCTCAGAGAGTGGCCGCCAGGGGGATGAGCGAGGCCGAGGCGCTTCTCGAGCAGGCCAGACAGGTGGCCAGCCTCAAGAACGTGAAGATTCGCAGCGGTGACGTCTCCGGTGACACGGCTCGCCTTGACGTCGAAACCGGCGACCGGAAAAACCCCACCGTCATTCGGGTGCGCATGGTGCGCTGCGGCACCGCATGGCTGTTCACATCGGCGCCGATGCCGCGCCTTCCGGTGCGGTGCGAGGCGTAACAGCGAAGGCGTGCAGGGCCGATGCGTCGCTCAGCGGCGACGCCGGGCGGGCGGCTCGACCTTCGGCTCTTGTTCCTTCAGGCGGGCGCGCAGGCTGTCCCACTCTGACGAACCAGCCCAGCGCTCCGGTCCCTGGGGAGGAGGAGGCAGATGCGAAGAAGGAGGTGGAGGCGGAGGTTCGCTTCGCTCCGAGTCCAGCGGAACGGCCTTCGCGATTCCATCTGTCGATACTTCGAAAAATTCGCAGCGTCATCGTGCGTCCCCTGCGTTAGGTCCGGCCGGGCACTACCGGCCGCGCGCCGATTTTGAGAAGTCTATTGCATTGTCAATCAATCCGAGAAGGGTCTGCGTGTTTCGCCGGATGACATCGACCATCTCCCGCTGAGCTGCGGTCAGCTCATGCTCGAGCAGCACCTCGGTCGAGCCGACCACGGCGTTGACCGGGCGACGCATTTCCTCGCACCAGTGCCCCAACGTCTCTGCGGTTGAGGCGTCGGCCGCCTCGGCCTCTTCCTTGGCGACTTTCAGGCCGGCCGAGGTTTCCAACGACTTCTTGAATAGCAAGAACCCTTCCCGGGCCTTCTGGTAGACCTCCTGAGTACCGGAGTACCCCTCGTTGAGGTACTCGAGCAGCATGAGGTCGCGGTTGTTGATCGTCATCGCCGAGATTTCGAAATGGCAGTCACGATCGCCCTCCGGCACGGTGAAGATCCCCGACCGCAGACGGCCGCCGCGGCGCTCCTGCCAGAACGCCTGGGCCTCGGGCAGGAAGACTTCGAGAAACGGGGCCACCGCGTGATCGGGATCGTTGAGCTCGCCGCCGCCGAGCCGGCGCAGCCAGTCGGGCGTGCTGCCGTCAACCGACAGCGACCCGTCGGCCATCGGAACGATGACCACGAGGCCAATGGCCTGGTGCAGCGCGCGAATGTCGTCCGGGGCGAGCATGATCGGCCCTCCTCTCAAATGAGCGCCCGGGTCAGACGGGCAAACGCGTCCTCGACGCCGGCGCCGGTCTTGGCGCTCGAGCGGACGACGGTGTATTTCGACTGGAGCTCGTCTTCGTCGCCGCTCGACAGGTCCCAGCTTTCGGCCAGGTCCGCCTTGTTGAGCACGAGGATGAACGGCACCTCGCCGATCGTCTGATCGACGGTTTTCTTGATGTCGAGCGCCTTCTCGAGGGTGGACCGGCGCGTGCCGTCGACCACCAGGAGATACGCCGACGTGCCGCGCAGATACGACGTGCGGATCGCCTGAAACTGATCGTCGCCGTGAATATCCCACAGCACCAGCGAGACCTCGGTGCCATCGACGCTCAGCACTTTCTTGTCCACCTTGACGCCGATGCTCGAGAGGTACTTGTCGGAAAACATGTTGCGAACGTAGCGAGCGACGAGGCTGGTCTTCCCCACCGCCGTGCCGCCCAACATACAGACCTTTTTCTGGATCATCGACGTTCGCTCGCCTTCTCGGGCGCCGGCGCCTCATCGACCGAGACGCGAAAGGTGACGATTCGATCTTCAGACATGGATTGCGCCGCCCCCGAACGGCGGCCGCCGCGCCCGATCGCAACGACGTCGAGTCCCGGAACCGCCGCGACGAGCGCCGAGCGGACGCTCTCCGCGCGCGCCTGGCTCAACAGCATATTGGGTTCCGAGCTGCCGCTGATGTCGGCATAGCCGATGACCGACACCTGCACCGGCCGCGCCGCCGCGGCCGCCGTCGCCGCCAGCTCGCGAACGTGACCGATCAGATTGTCCCATCCACACCGCTGTTCTGGCTGGGGCGTCACGGCCTCGACCGAAAAATACAGCCGGCAGCCCTCGATGGCTGGTCGCAACCGGGCCACGATGGCGTCGAACGGCGACTCGGTACGCGAACCCGGCGACCCCCGGGATCAGCTTCGAGACCATTCGTGCCTGGTTCACCCACACCGCATCGACCGTACCGCGCGCCAGGAGGACGCCATTCGCGAAGCTGAGCTCGACGCCCGCCGGCGGCGTCAGGATGTCGCGGGCGCGCTGAAGCACGAACGTCGGCTCCGCGGCCTGGAACTCCTCCCAGCGCGCATCGACCCGCGTCGGATTCAGCCCGGCCTCGGTCATCAACGTAAACGGGTCGCGGGCCAGCGGGTCGCGCAAGCCGGCGACCGAATGCGTCCACCAGCCGGTCCGTTCGGCCACCACCAGTAAGCCCGGCTCATCCCGGAGCGTCTTGACATACGCGCTCCACCGCCGCCCTTCCAGAAAACTCGACACCGCAAACCACACCCCGAAGATGGCAGTCACGAGAAGAACCACGGCCAGCGCCGGCGAGAGCTTGCGATGCTGCTCGCGGCGATAGCCGGACTTCAGGCACTGCTCGAGGTCGGGCTGCAGATGGGTGAACGGCTCGGTGTCGCCTTCGAAGTTCTCGAGGGCGCGGCCGTAGCGCCCGTGAATGCGCTCCAATGTTTCCTGGAACAGCGTGTGGAGCTCTTTCGGGGCCGCCCCGCGGATGACACCCGCGAGCACCGCGAGTGGGCCCTGCTCGACGAACACTTCGAGGTCACCGACCCGCAGTGCGTCGAGCGATTCGGCGTTGTTGTTGTTGCGGAACGCGTCCTGGACGAAATCGCGAATCGCGGTCAGCATGCCCGACACCATGTCGGCATCCTGCGCTTCGCCGCGCACCTCGGGAGCGGCCACGTGGAGGAGCGGCAATCCCGTCGTGCGATGGATCAGAAACACTTGCTCGGTGCGGTAGACCAGCGTGTGCAGCAGAACGACTTCGCCAAACGACTTCCCGGTCCGAAACGCCTCCCAGCGCCAGAGCAGGCCCTGGAACGAGAAACTCTGCTCGAGGGTGCGATTCATGCCCTCGAGCATCGCGGCCAGGAACTGGGCCAGCGACTTGCGGATGGCCGGCCCCATGACCGGAAACAGCACGTCGGCGAGCGTATTCGGGTTGGCGCGTACAGACGCAATCAGCGCGTCCTCGACGGCAGGCGCCAGGGCCTTCGACAACGCTGCATCATCGGCGCAGCGCGCCGCCGCTTCGGGCAGCACCTCGCCAACATCCTCCACGCGCCGCTGATAGTCCTCGACCCGCTCACGAAGGGCGGCGAGCGACTCCTGTTCCGGCCCGACGATCAGCTCACGGAGTTCGGCGAACGAGCGTTCCTCGTCCGGCGAGCGCTCAGTCATTCTTTGGATCCGGTCCGTCGAACTCGTCGTTGAGGCGCATCGCGACCTCGGTGAGGAGTGCGGCCAGGGCGGCGCGATCGGTCTTCTGGAAGCGAATGTCTTCGGCTTCCCGCTTGAGCGCCTGGGCGGCTTCGATCGACCGATCGCGGATGTCGTCGCTCAGCTTGCGCTGCTGCTCCAGCAGCTGCTGACGCATCTCGCGCTGGCTCGCTGACAGCGATTCGTCCAGCTGTGTCGTGGCCTGCTGCAGGCGCTGGCTGATCGCTTTGGCCTCGTCGCCGAGCGACTGCACCGCGTTCTTGCGTTCGCCCTGCTCGGCGCGGAGGCGGCCCGACAGCGCTTCGATTTCCTGTTTGATGAAGCCGTCGAAGAGCTCGAGGCCTTTCTTCAGCTCGTCGCGCATCGCCGCGATTTCGCGCTCGAGACGCTCTTCGAGCCGTGCCACCTTGCGATCGTGGTCGCGCATTTGCGGACCGACCAGGAGATCGCGGATTTTGTCCATGTTGCCGCCGTCGGGCGCCGTCCGTGCGTCGTCGGCAGTCGGTTCAGGTCGCTGGTTCTTTACGGTCACGGCTCATCCTCGCGGTGGGTGTTCTGGCCGCGGGTGCCGGGCACACGTCGTGCGCCCCACGGCAGAGTTGACAAGGCAGCATCTTACCGCCGCTTACCCCCCGAGGGGGTTAGACCACCACGAACATCGCGACCGGCCAGCTTTGAAAGATGCTCCCCGCCAGCAACCACGACTCGTCCCGGTAGGCCACCGGTTCGGCGACCTCCCCGGTAAAGATGTTTACGAGTCGGGCCCTGGCCAGTCGCCGGGGCAACGGAATGCTGGCCGCGCGCCAGTGCTCCATCCCGAACGGGAGCACCGGGGCGCCGGTCAGGAGCGTCGCGACGAATCGCGGAACGACGACGACGACCTCGCGCTCGGCGTTGCGGCGACTGAAGGACACGAGATGCGGGTCGTGGGCGTCGCTCCCCAGCTCCTCGTATTCACCGGTCAGAAACAGCGACGGGTGGGCCCGCCGGAAGCGAAGGGCGGCAGCCATCGTGAACAGCTTGACCCGGCCGTCAGGCCACTGCTCCAGCATCGAGGCGAGGAGCCGGCCGGTCGCCCGGACCCGATCGTCGATGACCTGCTCGCGAAGCGGCGTCGTGTGCATGTCGCAGACCGAATCGAGGAGCGGTTCGAGGGCGCTCAGCATCCGCCGGCGGCAGGCGAAGTCAACCGGCTGCCGATTGTCCGGATCGACCATCGAGAAGTTCCACAACTCCGACCCTTGATAGACGTCCGGAACGCCGGGCGAGGCCAGCCGAATCAGCAGTTGCGAGAGCGAGTTCAGCATGCCGAACCACGCGACGCGGCGCTGGAACGGCACGAACGATCGAAGGAAGTCCGCCGCATGATCGCCGCGCAGCACCTTCTCGACAAACGCGTCCATGGCCGCCTCGTAGCCACGGTTCTCGTGCAGCCAGCCAGTGTGCCGCTTCGCCTCCTTCAACGCCTTTCGCATGTAGCACTGCAGCCGCCCGACCAGCGCGGCGCTGGCCCGCCGCGGCACCGGGCTGTCGGCCTGTTCGGCCGGCCACACCCCGACGAGTGCCTGATAGAACAGCCACTCGTCGTTGCGATCCGGCGCCATGCCGTTGCCATTTCTCGCCGCCTCGTTGATCGACGACCAGCGCTTGACGTGTACCCGCCAGTCATGCGGCAGCTCGGAGAGAACATTGATGCGGGCTCGCGCGTCCTCGCCCCACTTGGTATCGTGGGTCGAACCCGCGGTCAGCTCGAGGGGCCACTGCGCCAGGCGCTGGCGGTTGCTGTCGTGCAGGGCTTCGACCGTCCGGGTCCGATGGCGAAGGTGGCCACCGACCTCGTTGGCCGACACGAGCAGCACGTCGTTGTAGAACGCAGTGTCCTCCAGCCCTTTGGCCACGACCGGCGCCGTGTATTGTTGAAACTTGTGCGCGAACGCCACTCGCAGATCGCGGGTCGGCGCATCCGGAGGATCCCCGTTGTCTCCGGGCAGCAGCGCCAGGCGGATGAACTCGAAGATTGAAGGCTCCTCCACCGGATTCCGGCGCCGGGCCTCGGCGATCGCCGCGTCGACGACCGCGGCATCGTCTGCGCCCGCACCGGCTGCGGTGACGTAGGTGCGATAGACCGGGAAACAAGCGATGACCTCGGTGAGCGCTCGCCGCAGGCCGTTGAGCGTGAAGTCACGGAATCGCCGCTCGCCCTCGGACAGCCGATTGAGCGCCCGGGTCAGGATGTTCAGCTCGCTGGCCATCGCCGACCGCATCATGAAGCGCTTGCTGGCGTAGATCGTGTCGGCGGCGCGCGCACGGTAGTTGGTGAACTGGCGATAGGTGCGGCGTAGTTCACTCAGCCCATCGGGCTTGATGAACACGCCGTTGATTGCGTTCAAGGCGTTGTAGCCGGTCGTGCCCTGCACCGGCCAGCCGTCGCGCAGGCGTTCGCCGTGCGCGAGGATCTTCTCGACCACGACATAGACGCGATCCCGCCCGGCAGGTACTCGATCGTCGACGGCCTCGCGGAGCCGTGACAAGTACGACTCCGGATCGAAGAGTCCATCCGGGTGATCGAGGCGGATGCCGGTGACCGTGCCTTCGGCGACGAGATCGAGCAGGAGTGCGTGCGCGGCGTCGAAGACACGCGGGTCTTCCATGCGCAAACCCGCGAGATCGTTGATGTCGAAGAAGCGCCGATAGTTGATTTCGTCGAACGCCGTGCGCCAGTACGCCAGCCGGTAGGCCTGGACTTCGAGGAGTCCGTGCAGCAGGTCGAACGTCTCGGGACGACCGACCTCGCCAGTGAATGCGTCGATCGCACTCGCGACGTGGGCCGCAATTGACGGCGATCGCGCGACCAGCTCCGCCAGTTCGCCGCGGGCCTCCTCGCGCTGCTGCTGCCGCAGCTCCCCCGCGGCCGGGGCGGTATCGCCCATCGGCGGCAGCGCCAGCAACTTCGTCAAGACGGCACGGAACGCGAGCAGATCCGCGTGGTCGGCGCCGAGCGTTTCGGTGAGCCGATCGATGCCGTGCCCGAGAACGAGCGGTGCCTGGCGCGGATTGATGGGCAGGATGCGATCGAAGTACGTGAGAACCAGCGCGCCATCCTGAAAACGCAGCCGCAGGTCGCCGCGCTCCAGTACCGCACCGTATTGATCGCCGAGGATCGGGAGCAGCACTTTGTCGCGAAGCTCCGGCTTCACCGGCAGCCAGTCGATGTCGAAGTAGCGCGCGTACGGCGACCCCGGGCCGTTCTCGAGCACGTCCCACCACCACGCGTTCGTGCGCGGATCGTTGCCCATGTGATTGGGCACGAAGTCCATCACGAGCCCCATCTCGCGCGCGGCCAGCGCTTCGCCCAGCGCGCGCAGTTCCTCGCGTGATCCAAGCTCCGGATTCAGCTCCGAGTGGTTGCTGATGTCGTAGCCATGCGTGCTGTTCTGCCCGGCGGCGAGGATCGGCGAGAGATACGCGTCGCTGATGCCGAGCGCGTCGAGATAGGGCACCAGCGCCTTCGCCGATACGAAAGGCAGCGCCCGGCTGAGCTGGAGGCGATAAGTAGCAACCGGCACGGGATTGCCGGCTTCATTGCAGGCCGTATGCCCGGCAACCAGACCAATCCATGCGCTCGGGTTCTGGCGTGCCGCTTGCTCATCTGGTCGATCCGGCCGCCGATCGGTCGCCGACTGCTCAGAATGGGCACCCCGTTACCTCTACCGTCCATCGTGGACTTCCCCACGCCAAGCTCAACGGCGTGGCCGGGAGCCTGGTATCCGCTCGGCGCCATGTTCGACGGCGCCGGCTGCAACTTCTCCGTCTTCTCGGAGGTGGCCGAACGCATCGAGCTGTGTCTCTTCGACGAGAGCGGCGTCGAGCACCGGCTCGATCTCCCGGAAACCCGCACCTTCTGCTGGCACGGCTACGTGCCCGGTGTCAGGCCGGGGCAACGATATGGATATCGTGTTCACGGGCCGTGGGATCCGTCGCGTGGGCTCCGCTGCAACCCTGCGAAGTTGCTCCAGGATCCGTACGCCAAGGCCATCGAGGGCCAGGTCGATTGGGCGCCCGCGGTCTTCCCATTTCGGATCGACGATGATGGCAACCGCCACGAGGACGATCGTGGCGAGATCGACAGCGCGCCGCACGTGCCGCGATCGATCGTTGTCGATACGCGATTCGATTGGGATGACGACCGGCATCCGCGCCGGCCGCTGCACCAGACCGAAATCTACGAGCTGCACGTCAAGGGATTCACGGCTCGCATGCCTGGTGTGCCGCCGGCGCTGCGCGGCACCTACGCCGGACTCGCCCACCCGGCTTCGATCGATTACCTGACCCGGCTTGGCGTCAGCGCCGTCGAACTGATGCCGGTCCATCAATTCGTCCACGACGGCCACCTGGTCGCACGCGGGCTCCGCAACTACTGGGGCTACAACTCGATCGGCTTCTTCGCCCCGCACAACGAGTATTCGAGTGCCGGCCAGCGCGGCCAGCAGGTTCACGAGTTCAAGGCGATGGTCAAGGCGCTCCACGCCGCCGGCATCGAAGTGATCCTCGATGTCGTGTACAACCACACCGCCGAGGGCAACCATGTTGGGCCGGTGCTCTCGTTCAAGGGCTTCGACAATCCCGCCTATTACCGGACGGTGGGCGACCAGCCGCGCTACTACATGGACTACACGGGCACCGGCAACAGCCTGAACATGCGGCACCCGCACGTGCTGCAGCTGCTGATGGATTCGCTGCGCTACTGGGTGCTCGACATGCACGTCGATGGCTTCCGGTTCGATCTTGCCGCCGCCCTTGCGAGAGAGCTGCACGAAGTCGATCGGCTCTCGGCGTTCTTCGACCTGATCCAGCAGGATCCCGTCGTCAGCCAGGTCAAGTTGATTGCCGAGCCCTGGGACGTCGGCGAGGGCGGCTATCAGGTCGGCAACTTTCCGGCGCTGTGGTCCGAGTGGAACGGCAAGTATCGCGACTCGGTCCGCGACTTCTGGCGCGGCGAGCACCAGATGCTGGGCGACTTCGCCCATCGCCTGAGCGGCAGCTCCGACCTCTATGCATCCAACGGGCGCCGCCCCTCGGCCAGCGTCAACTTCGTCACTGCCCACGATGGCTTCACGCTGCGCGACCTCGTCTCGTACAACGACAAGCACAACGACGCCAATGGCGAAAGCAACGGCGACGGTGACAACCACAATCGCTCATGGAACTCGGGCGCCGAGGGTCCGACCGACGACCCTGCCGTTAATGCGGTGCGCTCGCGGCAGCAACGCAATTTCCTGACGACGCTCTTTCTGTCGCAGGGCGTGCCGATGCTTCTTGCCGGCGACGAAATCGGGCGGACACAGCAGGGCAACAACAACGCCTACTGTCAGGACAACGAGCTGTCGTGGATCGATTGGGAAAACGCCGACCAGGATCTCCTGTATTTCACCGTCTCGCTGCTCGCGTTCCGGCGGGCGCACCCGGTCTTCCGTCGCCGCCGCTGGTTCCAGGGACAGTCGCTCCACGGCGATGCCATCCGGGACATCGCGTTCTTCACACCCGCGGGCGTCGACATGTCGGAGCAGGACTGGACCGCCGGCTTCGCGAAGTCACTGATGGTCTTTCTCAACGGCCGCGGCATCCCCACCCTCGGTCCGAAGGGTGAGCGTATCGTCGACGACAGCTTCCTGATTTGTTTCAATGCGCACAGTGAAGAGTTGGCGTTCACGACGCCCGACGCGATGTTCGGAACCCGCTGGCGCCGGGTCATCGACACGGCGGATCCCGACCTGCTCGAACCGACAGGCCCGGTCGAATCCGGCCAGATTCTCCGCGTATCCGATCGATCGATTGTCGTTCTGCAGCTCGCACCCCTTCAAAGCGACGGTCAAACGCCCGCGCCGGACGTCTCGGAACACGCACTGACATCTGGCATCGCGCTTGCTCATTCATGACGCGACGCCTCGTTGGGAGTGCGCAGACCATGCAGCAACACCTGCCCGCGGCCTTCGGGTTGTATCCCTCCACACGTGCACTGCACTTCGGCGCCGAAGCCCTTCGCTCGGCCAGCTTCCGGCAGACCGACATCTCGGTGATCTATTCGGATGGCGTGCAGGCCCTCCGCCTGCGCGAGTCCGTCGCCGAGGTCGATGTCGTCGCCGATGACGAGCCCGAATCGATCGGGATGCTGTTGAGCGGTCTGTCAGGGATCGGCGCGGTTTCGATGCACGACGCTGGTCCTTACGTCTGCGGCGGGCCGGTCCTCGCCACGCTCGTGAGCAAAGGCAGCGGGCTGACCACGACGCTCCGCGGGATGGGCCTTCCGGACACCGCCGTCGACTGCTTCGAGAAACGGCTCCGGAACGGCGGGCTGTTGCTGACGGTGCAGTGCGAGAACGCCGAGTGGGCCGACCGGGCCAGGCACATCCTCGAAGCCACCGGGGCCGAGCACGTGGCCGCCGCCGACGGCGACCCGTGTTTCGGTGGGCTGCGTGCTGCCTCTTAGTAGTAACGGTCGACCTACTTTTTCTTCTCCTCGTCGATCGCGGCGGTCCACACCTCGATCTGCTGAGCTGTCATGCGGCCGAAAGGCATCTGGCGGGCGTCCAGATACCCGTCGCGCCGGATGTCGGTGAGGTATTGCTCCCGTGACAGCAGCGTTCCCCGGCACAACGGTTGCGTGAGCGACTCGTCAGCACGAGCACGACGCCACAGCTCATCCATGACCCATGGAGGCACGTTGTCGCGATGCGTTGGGTAAACGAACTGATACAGCACCAGGTGCGCGAGCAGGACAGGCGCCTGCCGATCGAAGCGGCGCAGCAGGCGGAGCCAGTCGAGCGAGGCGCCACACTTTCGCAGGATGTGCGTGATGTCGCCGCCGTCGAACCGTTCGCGTTCCATGACGAACGACTTCGACCAGATCATCTCTTCGGCCGGGGCCAGGCGCACGGGCACTTCGAGGATCACCGACGGCTCGCCATGCCCCAGCCAGTCGTCGTCGACTTCGACGAGGCCGTTGCCGCCGGCGAAGATCAGGTCGACGAAATGCCCGTTCTCGAAGGCTTTTCCAAGCCAGTGCGAGAACACCAGTTCGCAGTGCACGCCTTGCGCGGCGAGGGTCTCGACCACGCGCGACCAGTCGGCGCGGCGCACGAACAAATCCAGATCTTTGGTGTCGCGGACCAGCCCGGCGTGGTGCTCGAGGGCGTAGGTGCCGCCGACGAGGTACGGAATCCCGGCCTCGCGCAGGTACCACAGAACCGTTCGATAGACATCCGCGGCGCGGGTGTCGTCGGGCGCGTGGAGGGTAGCTTGGCTCACGTCGCCGACAACGCAAACCGGGTACCAGGACCAGGTCGATCCGGCAGGGCCTTTGTGCGCGTCGCCGCCGTTGGCGACCTGCATTACGGAAAAGCGTCGCGCGGGAGCCTCCAGCCGCTGTTCGCCTCGCTGTCACGTCTGGAAGCCGACATTCTGGTCCTGGCGGGCGACCTCACTGATTACGGCCTGCCAGAGGAAGCGTCGGAGCTCGCGCGCGAGCTGGTCAACGGCGTCAAGATTCCGATCGTCGGCGTCCTCGGAAATCACGACTACCACGGTGACGCAGTCGCTGAGATTCAAAAAATCCTCACCGAGGCCGGCATCCACTTGCTGGACGGCGAAACCGTCGAAGTGCACGGCGTGGGTTTCGCCGGAGTCAAGGGCTTCGCCGGCGGCTTCGGGCGCGGCGTGCTTGGCCCATGGGGTGAATCGATAATCAAGCAGTTCGTCCGCGAGGCCGTGGAAGAAGCGCTGAAACTGGAATCAGCGCTGGCGCGCCTGCGCACCGCGACGCGCATCGCGATCCTTCATTACGCCCCGATCGCCGAAACCGTGACTGGGCGAGCCGCTGGAGATCTATCCGTATCTCGGATGCAGCCGCCTCGAAGAGCCGCTGTCGCGCTACTCGGTGACTGCGGTCTTTCACGGCCATGCGCATCATGGCCAGCTGCAAGGAAAGACGACGACCGGCACGCCGGTCTACAACGTCTCGCTGCCGCTGCTCCTCGCGACCAATGCGGATCAACCCGTTGCCGTCCTCGACGTGGCGCTTGCCGGCGCGGCTTAGGGCCTGACGATGGGTAGCGACAAGAACCTTCACGATCCGCTGGGCCTGGTCCGCCGCGTCCGCTTCGATCCGACGGACCTTAACGATCCGTCACGCCTGCTCACGCGCGAGTGGCTGGTGACGAACGGGCTCGGCGGCTATGCGAGCGGCACGCTCGCCGGCGTCATCACCCGGCGCTATCACGGTCTGCTCATCGCCGGCCTGGCGGCGCCGCTCGGCCGCCTCGTGATGGTGAGTCAGCTCGGCGAACGGGTTCGCCTTCCGAGCGGCCATGTGCACTGGCTGAGCGGCGAGGAACGCAAGGGCGGCACGCTGTACGTCGAAGGTGCGAACCGGCTTCGCGAATTCAGGCTCGAAGCCGGCCTGCCGGTCTGGGTCTACGAAGTGGACGGCTACACGCTGGAGAAGCGGCTGCTCCTGCCGCGCTTCCAGAACACCGTGCTCGTAAGCTACACCCTCGTCACCGGTGTCGGCACGGTGCGGCTGAACTTGCGGCCTCTGCTCCATGCCCGGCCCCACGAAGAGGCGGTGGACTTCCCGCTGCCGGACACGCCGAGCCTTGTCGCTCGCGACCACCTGATCGAAGTGTCGTTCCGTCCGACGATCCCCTCGCTGCGGATGCAGCTGGCCGATTCGCGCGGCGCCTTTACGTTGGACGCGCTGACCATTCAGCACTTGCGTTACCGCCTCGAAGAGAGTCGCGGCTACCAGGCCACCGGCGACGCGTGGAGCCCGGGCTATTTCAGAGTGGACCTGACCGAAGGGCAATGCGTCACGTTGATGGCGTCCACCGAATCGCTCGAGACGATGACCGCGATGACGCCGAACGCGGCGCGCGGCGCCGAGCTCGAGCGGCGGCGCCGCCTGCTGCTGAGCGCCGATCCCGTGCTTGCCGATCACGCCACGGCGGAACTCGTGCTCGCCGCCGATCAGTTCGTGATTTCTCCCGCCGGGCGCGTCGAGGATGCGGCGCGGGCCCGGGCGGCCGGCGACGAGGCGCGTACCGTCATCGCCGGCTACCACTGGTTTACCGACTGGGGCCGCGACACGATGATCAGCCTCGAAGGGCTGACGCTCACCACCGGTCGCGTCAACGAAGCGCGGGACATCCTCCGGACGTTCGCGTTCTATTTCCGCGAGGGCCTGATTCCGAACCTCTTTCCCGAAGGCAACAAGGAAGCCCGCTACAACACCGCCGACGCCACGTTGTGGTTCTTTCATGCGGTCGATCGCTACCTGGCGGCGAGCGGCGACTGGGCGACCGTTCAACTGCTGCTTCCCACGCTCGACGACTCCATCCGCCGTCACCTCGCCGGGACGCGATTCAACATCGGCATGGATCCGGCGGATGGCCTGCTCCGCCAGGGAATCGAGCAGCTCGCCTTGACCTGGATGGACGCGAAGATGGGCGACTGGATCGTCACGCCACGGCGCGGCAAACCGGTCGAGATCAACGCGCTCTGGTACAACGCCCTGCGCCTGCTGGCGGGCTGGCACGCCCGGAACGGCGATGCCGAGAAGAGCGGCGAGCTCGAAGCGCTGGCGGGGCGCGCGTTCAACAGCTTCAACCGGCGGTTCTGGTTCGAGGCCGGTCAGCACCTCTTCGACATCGTCGACGGCGAGCACGGCGACGATCCGGCGTGCCGTCCGAATCAGATCTTTGCCTTCTCCTTGCATCATCCAGTCCTCGATCCCTCGCGCTGGGCGGCGGTCCTCGCGACCGTCGAGGCGCGACTCGTCACCCCGTTTGGCTTGCGGTCGCTCGATCCGGAGCATCCCGATTACAAGTCGGCGTACGACGGCGACTTGCGAACGCGCGATGGCGCCTACCATCAGGGGACGGTCTGGGCCTGGCTGATTGGCCCGTTCATCGATGCGTGGGTGCGGACGCATCCCGATCGTCCGCAGGACGCGCGCAAGTACGTGGAAGCTTTTGTCGGGCATCTCGATGATGCCTGCGTCGGCACGATCAGCGAAATCTTCGATGCCGCGCCGCCCTACCTGGCGCGAGGCTGCGTTGCCCAGGCGTGGAGCGTCGCCGAAGTCCTGCGGTGCTGGGTGAAGACGGGAACCGAGCGCGAAGCAGCGCTTGGCGTCGAGCACCTCGCGGCCCAAGGCACGTCGATGCCTGGCCAACCCGCGACGGATCACCCCACGGCGGTCGCCCGCTCATGACTCCCCTGCCTGGCGGCCTGCTGGTCTTACTTGTGCTCGCGATGCCGGTGGCGGCGATTGCCTGGACCGTCACCCACGAGGAGATCTTCCGCGAGCCGCGTGACTACTGCGCCCACCGCAGCCAGAGCGGGGCGTCGACGACGGTGCGGAAGTTCTTCTACATCTTCACGTGCGAGTACTGCTTCAGCCACTGGGTGGCGCTCGCCATGATCGCCATGACGCAGTTCCGCTTGTTGTACGACGATTGGCGCGGCTATCTCATCGCGGGCTTCGCGCTGGTGTGGGTGGCCAATCACTACATGAGCCTGTTCGGACGGCTCCGCATCGGCATCAAGAGCGAACGGATCGACGTCAGCCTGAAGGAAGAGCTTCGCGACAAGGTTTCGAATGCGTAACTGGCGCTTCGGCCCCGCCCTCGATCCCAGCGGCGCGACGTTCCGGGTGTCAGCGCCGTCGCAAACGGAGATTTCGATCGTCATCGAAGGCGAGCCCGAGCGGCCCATGGTCCGCGATGCGGAGGGACTGCACAATCTGCACGTGCCTGGCGCGCGTGCCGGGCAACGCTACTGGTTACGCCTGCCCGCCGGCCTCCGTCCCGATCCGGCGTCGCGCTTCCAGCCCGAAGGTCCCCTCGGGCCGTCGGAGCTGATCGACGGCTCGTTCGCCTGGACCGACCAGGACTGGTCCGGGGTCCTCGAACCTCACCGTCAGGTGATCTACGAAATCCATCTGGGCACCTTCACCACGGAAGGGACTTGGGATGCCGCGGCGTTACGCCTCCCGGCGCTGGTTGAGGTCGGCATCACCACGGTCGAAGTCATGCCGGTGGCGGAGTTCGCCGGCTCGTTCGGATGGGGTTACGACGGCGTGCTGCTGTTTGCGCCGACGCGGCTCTATGGGCGGCCCGACGCGGTGCGCCGCTTCGTCAACGAGGCGCATCGTCTTGGCCTCGCGGTGATCCTCGATGTGGTCTACAACCACTTCGGCCCGGTCGGAAACTATCTCCGCGAGTTCAGCGATGCCTATTTGGGAAAGCCGGGCGAATGGGGCGACCTCGTCAACTACGACGGTCCAGGCTCGGCCGACGTTCGCCGCTTCACGGTCGAGAACGCCGCATACTGGATTCGCGAATTTCACTTCGACGGCTTGCGCTTCGACGCGACGCAGGCGATTCAGGACGCGTCGCCGACGCACATCCTCCATGAGATCTGCGCCGCCGCCCGCGAGGCGGCCGGCGCTCGCGCGATCTTCCTCGTCGGCGAGAGTGAGACCCAGGACACGCGCTTCCTGAAGATCAACAGCGGCTCTCGCGACGGCCTCGACGCGCTCTGGAGCGAAGACTGGCATCACGTCGGCATTTGTCTGCGCCACCGGCCGGCGCCAGGGCGTATTTCACCGACTATCTCGGGCACGGCGCATGAGTTTGCGTCGATGGCCCGCCACGGAACCCTCTATCAGGGCCAGTGGTACAGCTGGCAACAGAAACACCGCGGGGGCCGGGCCATTGGCCTTCCCGCGTCGGCGTGGGTCAATTTTCTCGAGAATCACGATCAGGTCGCCAACACCGGGTTCGGCCGTCGCCTGCACGAGCACGTGGACGGTGCCTTGTTGCGGGCGCTGACCGCACTCCTGCTGCTCGGTCCATCCGTACCGATGCTGTTTCAAGGGCAGGAGTTCGGATCGACCCGTCCCTTCACCTACTTCGCCGATCACGACGGCGAGCTCGCCAACGCGGTCGAAGCCGGTCGCCGCCAGTTTCTGACGCAGTTCATTGGACTGGCCCAGCCGGCCATGCAGGAGCGGATCCCGCGGCCACACGATGCGCGCACGTTCGAGCAATGCAAGCTGCTCGACCAAGACCGCGATGCCGACTCGCCACTGCGGCGCATGCACCGCGATCTGATCCATCTGCGCCGCACCGATCCAGTGCTTGGCCGACCTCGGCACCGGCCGCGATTGGCATTGAAAGCTCGACGCCACACCACTCGGTCGTGGTGATTCGTTACCTTGCCGCCGCCAGCCATCGTCTCGTCGTCGTCAACCTTGCCAGCGACCACGAGTCGCCGATGAACGAACCGTTGTTCGCGCCGCCGGGCGGCGACTGGCGCGTGGTCTGGTCGAGCGAGGACCCGAGCTACGACGGATCCGGCGCGACCCCGTTGGTGCCCAACGGCCGGTGGCTCTTGCAAGCGCCGGTCGGCGACGCTTCTCGCCGCCGAGGTGTCGGTCTGACGCAGAACCGAGAAGCCCCCATGCCGCCCCTACGCCCCGCTGCGCTGTGCGTCCTGATCGCGTGGTTCGCGTGTCCGGCTATCGTGCCGGCGCAGGAACCCGTGCCGCCAAAGTCGCCCCTCAAGCAACTCTCGCTCGAGGAGTTGCTCGACGTCGATGTCTCGTTGCCGCTTCGGCGCGAGGAGCCGGTCTTCGAGGCACCGGCCGCGATCAGCCTGTTGACGTCCGAGGACCTGCGCCGCCTGGGCGCCGTGACCCTTCCGGAAGCGCTCTCGACGGTGCCCGGACTGTTCGTCGCGCGCTTCAGCGCCTCGTCGTTCGTCGTGACGACGCGCGGGTTCGCGAACACCGCGGCCAACAAGCTGCTGGTGATGATCGATGGCCGAAGCGCCTATTCGCCGCTCTTCTCGGGAGTGTTCTGGGATCAGCAGGATGCCTTTCTGCTCGACCTCGATCGCATCGAGGTGACGCGGGGGCCGGGCGCATCGCTGTGGGGCTCGAACGCGGTCAACGGCGTCATCAACGTCGTGTCGAAGCCCGCATCGCTGACGCAGGGCGCGCTCGTCACGCTGGGTGGCGGCGCCGAGGAACGCTTTCACACCGGGGTTCGCTACGGCGGTCGCGCCGGATCGGGTCACTATCGCGTCTATGGCCTGACGTTTATCAGAGACGAAGCACGGCTCTCGAGTGGCGAACCGGCACACGATGGGCAGCGTTTCGGTCAGGGTGGATTCCGGGTCGACTTCGGCGATCGGTCCCGGACGTTGACGCTTCAGGGCGACCTCTACGTCTCGCGCACCGAACTGTTCGCCCGCGACGATACCGAGTCGAGTGGCGCGAACGTCCTCGGGCGCTGGACGAGGCGCTCGGGAGCCGGCGCCGAGCTGAACGTCCAGGCCTACGTCGATCGGACGGCCCGCTCGGTGCCGCTGCAGTTCGCCGAACGTCGCACCACATTCGACGTCGACATCGATCAGCGCCGCAACTTCGGCCGTCACTCCCTGAACGTCGGCGGCGGCTTCCGGCGGAGCGCGGATGATACGGATCCCACGCCGCTCCTCTTCTTCGAGCCCGAAGAACGTGCGACCAACATGGTGACCGTCTTCGCTCAGGATGAGTTCAGCCTCACCTCGAAGGTCGCGGCAATCGGCGGGCTTCGCGCCGAGCGCAACGATTACACGGGGTGGGAGCTGCAGCCGATGGGCCGCATCCGCTGGCTCCCGAGCGCGACGCAGACAGTCTGGGGTGCGATCTCGCGCGCGGTCCGCTTGCCGACACGCTTCGACACCGATCTTCGGATTCAGCAGAACGGTGCCGTGGTCATCAGCGGCTCGGACGACTTCGATGCCGAGACCGTCGTGGCGTACGAGTTCGGCTACCGCCATGCACCGGTGTCGCAGGTGGTCTGGTCGCTCGAGCTGTTCCACAACCGCTACGACCATCTGCGCACCCAGGAACCGGCGGCAGCGGCACCGCCGGTGCGGATTGGAAACGGCCTCAACGTGGATTTGTCCGGCCTCAAGCTCGCCGGCTCGGTCCAGCCCAGGCCGTGGGCACGCGTCACGACGTCGTACACATTACCTTCACGACAACCCGTCGCTCGATCCGGAGAGCCGCGACCTGGGCCGCGGTCTGCTGGAGACGATCGACCCGACTCACCAGTTACAGATCAGCGGCCGCTTCGATCTACCCCGCCGCATCGAACTCGACGCGACCGTGCGCTACCTTTCGGAACTCCCGACGCCGGGCACCCCTGCATACACGGAAGCCGGGTTTCGGATCGGCTGGCGTCCCACGCCCCCTCTCGAGCTCGCGCTGATCGGTCGCGATCTGCTCCATGCCGATCATCTCGAGTTCGTCTCACCCACGTCGGTTCGGCAGACCCGGCTCCAGCGGGCGCTGTTCGCCCGCGCGACTCTGGCCTTCTGATGCGGACGGTCATCGCAGCGATCGTGTCGTGGCTTGTCGTCGGCAGCGCCCTGACGGTCCGGGTGTCGGCGCAGCCGGGCGATCTCGAATACGCGGTGAAAGCCGCGTTCCTCCTGAACTTTTCCCGCTATGTCACGTGGCCGGCTGGAAAGCTCGCTCCGCCGTTCCGCATCTGCGTGTACGGCAGCAATCCCTTCGGCCAGCGCCTGAGCGATGCCGTGAGCGGGGAGCGCTGGCAGAACAGTCCCATGGAAGTGCGCCAGATTCAGACCCTGATCGAGGGGCGGGCCTGCCACATTCTCTATGTCCCCGACGCGGCCGGCGATGTGCTGGCTGAGCACTGGCCGAACGGCACCCTCCCCATCCTGACCGTCGGCGAGAGCGAGCGTTTCCTCGCGCAGGGCGGCATGATTCGGCTCTTCCTCGACAGCAACAAGGTGCGTTTTTCGATCAACCAGGTGGCTGCCGAAACCGCGCAGCTGCAGATCAGCTCGCGCCTGCTGCGTCTGGCGCGCGAGGTGATCGCGCCCAACATCGGAGATCGGTGATGGCGCTGCTGACGAACCGGTCGCTGCGCCAGAAGCTGACCCTGGTCGCCCTGGTCACGGTCATCGCCGCACAGGTGTGCGCCGCCATCGTCCTCGTCGGCCTCGAACGCGGCCGGGCGAGACGCAGCGTCGTCACCGGGCTCGAAGCCCTGTCGCGGATCGTCGTGGACAACACCGCCGCGGCCGTCGACTTCGGCGACGCCGACGCCGCCACCGACATGCTGCGATCGCTGGGCGCGCAGGAGGGCTTCGAGCGCGCCTGCCTCTACAATCACAATCAGCAGCTCTTCGCGACGTTCGCCCTGTCGGGCTCCTGCGACGCCGCGCCTGCACCGGATGGCGCCAGCTTCGACCTCGGCGTCGCCTACAGCGCGCCGGTGGTGTCGCCCCAGCGCGGTCGGGTCGGCACGCTGACGCTCTGGAACAGCCTGAGCCCGGTCAACGACCGTCTGCGGCAGCAGATCGCGACGATGCTGATTGTCCTGCTGCTGTCGTCGCTGGCGGCGGTGATGCTGATGGCCCGGCTGCAGCGACAGCTGACGGCGCCGCTCCAGAATCTGGCCTCGACGGTCGCGGCCGTCTCGAACGACCGCGACTACTCGCGCCGCGTCACCAAGGAAGGGAACGACGAGGTCGGCGCGCTCGCGGAGGCGGTGAACGACATGCTGCTTCAAATCCAGCATCGCGACGACGAATTGCTGAAGGCGCTGCGGCTGAAGGACGAGTTCCTCGCCACCGTGTCACACGAGCTGCGCACGCCGCTCAACGCCATGCTCGGCTGGTCGCACGTCCTTCGTAACCCGCACCTCACCCGCGGCACGACCGAACAGGCGGTGCAAGCCATCGATCGCAACGCCCGGATGCAGGCGCGGCTGATCGAGGACATCCTCGACGTGTCGCGCATCGTCACCGGCAAACTCGGGCTCGACCCGAAGCCGACCGATCTCGTCGTCATCATCCGTTCCGCCATCGACGTCGTCCAACCCTCGGCGGCGGCGCGACGGATCGCGATCCAGCACACGCTGCCGCACACGGCCCCGTTCATGGGCGACCCCGATCGGCTGCGCCAGGTGGTCTGGAACCTCCTGTCGAACGCCGTCAAGTTCACGCCGCCTGGCGGCGACGTGCGGGTGACGCTCGACGAGCCGGACCTCGAGTACCGCATCGCCGTCGTCGATTCCGGCCAGGGCATCAGCGCCGAGTTCCTGCCGTTCATCTTCCAGCCGTTCCGGCAGGCTGACGGCTCGTCAACGAGGACGCATGGTGGGCTCGGTCTGGGTCTCGCGATTGCCCGCCACCTGACCGAGCTCAGTGGCGGAACGATCCACGCCGACAGCGGTGGGGCCGGGCAGGGCGCGACGTTCTCGATTCGCCTGCCGCGCGCGATTCCGTTGCAGGCGGGGGCGATCGCGGAGGAGCCCACCCAGAGCGACGGCTGGATCGAGCTCGATGGCCGCCGCGTCCTCGTCGTCGACGACAACGACGACACGCGCAGCGTCCTGACGACGCTGCTGGAGGCGCATGGCGCCCGCGTCTCGACCGCGGCATCGGTCGCAGCGGCGCGGGCCGCACTCGAGATCGACGTCCCGGACGTGCTGGTCACCGACCTGGCGATGCCGGTCGAGGATGGGTATTCGCTGCTCGATTACTGCCGGCAGAATCGCGATCCACGGATCCGGCGACTGCCGATGCTGGCCCTGACGGCGTACGGCGGCGAGCAAGCAGAAACGCGAGTGCGAACCGCGGGCTTCGATGCCTATCTGGCGAAGCCGGCCGAGCCCGCCGAGGTGGGCCGGGTCGTGCGCGAGCTATCGGTCCGCAGCCGTCACGGTCAGTAAGTGATCCGGGCGTCCGCTACGGCGCTTTCTTCAATTCGGCGACGAGGGCCTGAAGCGCGGCGAGATAGACGTCGTCGGCCAGCGAGAACGCCTTCATGTAGTCCTGCTCGGACATCTTGTCCTCGCGCCAGTTTCCGTCGAAGCGGATACCCTTGCCGGCCAGGTCCTGCATGTCGAACGGCCGGTTCGGCTCGCGCCGCGAGCGAAGCCCGTCGGCGCCGCCGTCGGTGATCATCATGCGGCTCTCGGGGATCGAGGCACTGTTGAGGTCGATATAGACGTCGCGGAACTCGCGTCGGATCAACTTCTCGTTGACGACGGCGGGAGCCGACGTCCGCGCCGAGACGACGAGCAACTGTCCGGGGAAGAACAGCGCGGCCACGAACTGGTCGGGACCCGCAGGGTGGCGGGCCGCGATGCTATCCAGCTTGCGCTGCGTGAGCAGGTCGGTGAGTTCCTTGGCCAGGGCGGCCGTGCGCGCCTCCTGCGCCTAGCAGGGCTGGTGCGGCGGCGAACAGGGTCAATGACGACGATCAGGCCGGTTCCGAACGCGCGATTCGACGAGTTCCTCATGGCGCTCCCCCTGGGCGAAGCCCTTCTGTATCACAGGAAGCGGTGTTCTAGCCAATGAAGAGCGACTCCTCCTCCTCCTCGAAGGTGGGGGCGCGGGTCGCGGTCCGGCGCCGGGTCGCTTCCCGCATCCCCTGCAGCGCGCTCGATCGCGGCCCGGACGCCGGCGACAATCGCCATGCCCTCGCGGGCCGGTCCGTTGACGAACTGCTGAGCCGTACTCAGCGTCTGGTCGACGCGCGTGGTCAGGTCGGCGAAGGTCTTGTCGAACCGCTCGACCTGCGCGGCGGCGAGATTCGCCGCCCGTGACGCTTCGCCGCTGATCGACGTCAGGTTCGCGATGAGCGGCTTGACGCCGGTCTCGAGGTCGGTGGCGAGCTTCTCGACCCGTCGAGCGACGCGCAGGCCGGCGATGATCGCGCCCACCTGCACGATCGCCATGACCGCGACGGCCACGGCGATGACGCCGAGCAGCAGCTCCGCCGTCGGACTCACGCCTGCTGTTCTCCCCTGTCGCGCGCCTGCTGGAACGCCTCGCGGCCGCGATCGACGGCGCTCGTGAGCTGTTCCTTCTGGCGGCGATAGACCTCGCGGCCCTGATCGACCGCATCGAGGGCCTTGGCCCGACCTTCACGCGCCTTCTGTCCGAGGTATTCGCGGGTTTCCTCGCCTGACGCCGGGGCAAACAGCAGCGCCGCCGCCGCTCCAGCCACCGCGCCCACCAGGAAGGCCAGCATTACCGTGCCGCCCCCGGAGTTGTTGTTGTAATTCGGCATGTCCGACTCCCGCCTCAGAAGAGGCTGACCTTGACGTTCAGATACTTCTTGGGGTCCTTGGTAATCGACGAGATCAGCGCCCGCAGATCGACGACCGCCTGATTCATGTTCTCATATAACTGCTTGTCGCGCAGGAGCTGACCGGCCGTCCCCTCGCCGGCATTCAGGTTCGTGGTCAGCGTATCGAGCTGCCGCGCCATGCCGTTGATGCGATCGTAGAGTACGGTTTCGGTCAGGAGCTTCCCCGCCGTCCCTTCCCCGCGATTGAGCCGCCCGGTCAGCGCTTCGACGTTCTGCGTCGTCCCGGTCAGCGAATTGGCGAGCGCCGGATCGTTCAGCAGCTTGCCCAGGCTGCCTTCTCCGCTGCGGATCCGGCCGGTGACCGTCCGCAGGTCGGCGACCGCGCTGGACAGATCGTTGTAGAGCGCCGGATCGTTGCTCAATCGACCGAGCGTGCCGCGCCCGTTGGCGATCTGCGAGACCACGCGATCCGCGGACTGCAGCAGCGTGTTCAGATCGCGGTAGACGCCCTCGTCGGTAAACAGCTTGCCGACGGTGCCGCGGCCGCTGCGAATGTCCCTCATCAGCAGCGTGATCTCCTCGATCCCGGCGGTGGCCTGCGCCCCGACTTCCGCAATCGTCGGCGGCGCGGCGCCGGCCTGAACGTAGCCCCATTCCGGAACGGGCGTCCCCGCGCCCGACGCGGTGATGTCGACCGCGGCCTCGCCGAGCAGCGACACCGACCCCAGCGTCGCGCGCGACCCGGTGGTGATCCGGGCCTGGTGTTCCCTGCGAGATCTCCATGACGACTTCGACCTGGTCGCCGACGAAATTCGTCTCGCTCACCGCGCCGACCTCGACGCCCGGCGACCCGCACCGGGGCGCCGGCCTTGAGGCCCTGGATGTTCCGGAACACGGTCTTGATCGAGTACCGCTGCCAGAAGAAGCCGCCCTCGCCGCTCAGAAGGAAGATCAGGACGCTCGCGAGGATCAGCGCGACGATCGAGACGATCCCGATTTTCAGTTCCGACCAGGCGAGCGAGCGCGTGCGTGGCATGAAGGCCTCTAGGACAGGAAAGTCTGCAGGTACGGGTCGTTCGCGGCCCTGAGCTCCGCGGCATTCCCTTCGAACGCGATGCCGTCCATCGCGCAGCATGATGAACTCGGCTTCGTCGGCCTTCTTCTCGTCGGCCGCGACGATGCGGATGCGGTCGCCGTCGCGGACGGCGGAACAGGTCGCAATGCGGAACGCGTCGCGCAGCTGGTGGGTCACGACGATCGAGCTGACGTTCTCGAGATCGCGCAGCTTGATGATCTCGTCGTCGATGGTGTTCGCGGTAATCGGGTCGAGGCCGGTCGTCGGCTCGTCGTAGAGCAGGATCCGCGGCTTGAACGACATCGCCCGCGCGATCGCCACCCGGCGGCGCTGGCCGCCGGAAAGCGCCGACGGCATCTTGTCGATGTGCTCGCTGAGGCCGACGAACCCGAGCACTTCCTCGACGCGTCGCCGCACTTCGTCGAGCGGCATGTCGCTCTCCTCGTAGAGCTTGTAGCCGACGTTCTCGGCCACGGTCAGCGAGTCGAAGAGGGCGCCTTCCTGGAACACCATGCCGAGGTCGGTGCGGACCTTCATCAGCTCGCTCTTCGCGCATCCGATCGATCTGCTCGCCGTTGACCCAGATGACGCCGCTGTCCGGCTTCAACAGGCCGAGGATGAGCTTGAGGATCGTCGACTTCCCCGCTCCGCTCGCGCCCAGGAAGATCTTCGTGTGTCCGGTGATCAGCGTGAAGCTGACGTCGCGCAGGATGACCTTGTCGTCGAACGCCAGCGACACGCGGTCGAAGACCACGATCGGCGATCCGGGCCCGAGGGCCTCGGCAAGAGCGGGTGAACGTTCGCTGGCCAGCATGGTCAGTACATCAGCGTAATCAGCAATCGGGTCAGGAAGAAGTCCACCGCAATCACCGCCACCGACGCCGCGACCACGGCGTTGGTCGTGGCCCGGCCGACACCCTGGGTGCCGCCGCTCGCCCGCAACCCGACGTGACACCCGATCGAGACGATCACGAAGCCGAGGAAGAACGGCTTGATGAGGCCCATCCAGGCGTCCTGCAGGTACAGCCCTTCGATGATCGACGTCCAATAGAGGCTCGACGCGACCCGCAGCTGCGCCGACCGCGATGATCCAGCCGCCGACGATGCCGACGCCGTTGGCGATGATCGTCAGGACCGGCGTCATGAAGAAGCCGGCCAGCAGCCGCGGCACGACCAGCTTCCGGATCGGATCGGTGCCCAGCGCCCGCAGCGCGTTGATCTGATCGGTGACCATCATCGACCCGAGCTCGGCGGCGATGCCCGAACCCGACGCGGCCGGCGAGCATCAGCCCGGTCAGCACCGGACCGAGCTCCTTGACCATCGAGGCGCTGATCAGCCGGCCGACGAAGTCACGCGCGCCGAACTGATCGAGCGTGATCCCGGTATTGAGCGCGAGCACGGCGCCGGTGAAGAACCCGGTGAGGAGGACGACGGTCAGCGAGCCGATGCCGATGGCCTCGAACTGCTCCACCACATCGTGGCGGTAGAACGGGCGGGTGACCATGCCGCGCAGGGCGGCGCCGCAGAGGCGCACGTACTCCTGCACCTCGAAGATTCCCGCCTTCAGCCAGTCTGTAACGAGGCTCAGCACGCGGGCTACCTGCCCGCGGCGGAACGGACGTCCCGCCCTCCAAGGCCGAGCTCGCGGGTCTTGAGCGCGCGCACGCGATCCCGCAATGCGGCGGCGCGCTCGAAGTCGAGATTGGCCGCGGCCGCCTTCATGTCCTTGTCGAGACTCGCGATATGCGCATCGAGCTCCGCCTGCGTGCGGAACGTCGGGCGTGTCGTCCTTCACGACCGGGATCGCCGCGTAGTCGCGCTCGTAAATGCTCGACAGCACGTCGTCGATCGACTTCACGATGCTGGTCGGTGTGATGCCATGCTCCTCGTTGTAGGCCTGCTGCCGGGCCCGGCGGCGTTCGGTTTCGCCGATCGCGGCGCGCATCGAGGCGGTCATCACGTCGGCATACATGATGACCCGGCCGTTGATGTTCCGGGCGGCGCGGCCCGACGTCTGAATCAGCGCGCCGGCCGAGCGCAGGAACCCTTCCTTGTCGGCGTCGAGAATCGCGACCAGTGACACTTCGGGAAGGTCCAGCCCCTCGCGCAGCAGGTTGATGCCGACCAGCACGTCGAAGACGCCGCGCCGGAGGTCGCGCAGGATCTCGACCCGTTCGAGCGTGTCGATGTCCGAATGCAGGTAGCGGACCTTGACGCCAAGCTCCTGATAGTAGGTCGTCAGATCCTCGGCCATCCGCTTGGTCAGCGTCGTGACCAGCACGCGTTCGTGCTTCTCGGCGCGTTCGCGGATCTGCTGCAGCGAGATCGTCGACCTGGCCCTTCACCGGCCGCACCTCAATCGGCGGATCCATCAGACCCGTCGGGCGGATGACTTGCTCGACCACGACCCCGGCGGCCTTGTGGCAGCTCGTAAGGTCCCGGGGTCGCCGAGACGTAGACGAGCTGCGGCACGCGCCCTTCCCACTCCTCGAAGTTGAGCGGGCGGTTGTCGAGCGCCGACGGCAGGCGGAAGCCGTAGTCCACCAGCACTTCCTTGCGCGAGCGGTCGCCGTAGATACATGCCGCGAATCTGCGGCACGGTCTGATGGCTCTCGTCGACGATCACCAGCGCGTCGGGCGGCAGGTAGTCGAGGAGCGTCGGCGGCGGCTCGCCCGGCGCGCGTCCGGTGAGGTGACGTGAGTAGTTCTCGATGCCGTGGCAGTAGCCGATCTCGCGAATCATCTCGAGATCGAACATCGTCCGCTGATGCAGCCGCTGCGCTTCGAGGAGCTTCCCCTCGTGCTCGAGCAGGCCGCGGCGCTCGACGAGTTCGGCCTTGATGGTCTCGACCGCGTCCTTCAGCCGGTCGCGCGACGTCACGAAGTGCGACTTCGGATACACGGCGATGCGGTCGTGGCGGCGGTACGACTTGCCGGTCAGCGGATCGAAGGTGACCAGCTCGTCGATCTCGTCGCCGAACAGGCCGATGCGGAGCGCGCTCTCCTCGTACGACGGATAGACCTCGATGATGTCGCCGCGCACGCGGAAGGTGCCGCGCCCGAACTCGTGATCGTTCCGTTCGTACTGAATCTCGACCAGCTTGCGCAGAATCTGGTCGCGCTCCATCCGTTGCCCGCGCTCGAGCGGCAGGAGCATCCCGTAGTACGCCTCCGGCGAGCCCAGGCCGTAGATGCACGAGACGCTGGCGACGATGATGACGTCGCGGCGCTCGAAGAGCGATCGCGTGGCCGACAGCCGCATGCGATCGATCTCGTCGTTGATCGTCGCTTCCTTCTCGATGTAGGTGTCGCTCGCCGGAACGTAGGCTTCCGGCTGGTAGTAGTCGTAGTAGCTGACGAAGTACTCGACGGCGTTCTGCGGGAAGAAGCGGCGGAACTCCTGGAACAGCTGCGCGGCCAGGGTCTTGTTGTGCGCCATCACCAGCGTCGGCCGGTTCAGCTGGGAGATCACCTGGGCCATGGTGAACGTCTTGCCCGAGCCGGTGACGCCAAGCAGGACCTGATGCTTGTCGCCGCGCGTCAGCCCGTCAACCAGCTCGGGAACGGCATGGACCTGGTCGCCGCGGAGCTCGAAGTCTGAAACCAGCGTGAAACGATCGTAGACGGACGCCATGGGACAGCAGGGAGAAGATCGATCGTAACAGAGGTTCCGGAGTTTCGAGGTTCCGCAGTTCCAGGTTCGAAGTTCTGAGTTCGAGGTTCAGGTGCGGGGTTCGGGTTCCCGGAACCTCGAAACTCCGGAACCCAGAACTTGAAACCAGTCCGAAACCTCGCTTCGTACCGCGGCTAGTGTTCTTTGTAGGCCGCGAAGTAGCCCTTGCGGCTGCGGAGCTTGACGTCGGGCCGGCGGACCTTGATTTCGACTTTGCGCCAGCTCGCCGTCCGTCTTCTGGTTCGGGGAGAGATATCCCAGCTGGTATTGCGCCTGAATCTCGGCCAGGACCTTTTCGTAGGACGAGTCGAGGTCCTTCAGCGCGCTCGGGAAGAACGCCTGGCCGCCGGTGGCCTCGACCATCTGCGCAGCCGCATCCGCAGTTCGTTGCGCATGCGAGCCGGTGTGTTCGACCAGCCCGACCGCGTAGACGGTGCACGTTCGACGCCTTGAGGAGGTCCATCAATTCGCCAAGTATTCAGCTCGGAGCGCGAATCGGCCCCGTCGGTGTACATCACCAGGACCGTTCGGCCATGGCGGCCGTCGGCGCCATCCAGATAGACGCCCGAGCGCGTCGTAGAGCGCGGTCCACCCGGTCGGGCTTCCGCATCCGGATCCGCTCGACGAGGCGGGCGAAATCGCGCTGCGGATAGCGCGTCACGCGGACCTCGGTATCGAAGTCCACGAGGGTGATGTCCTCGGCTTCCGGAATCAGGTTGAGAAATTTGATGGCCGCGCTGCGCGCCAGCTTCAGGTCGTTCTCCATGCTGCCGCTGGTATCGAGCATCAGGCCGAGGTGGGTCGGGTCTCGCTGTCAACGCCCTGCGCGAAATAGCGGATCGGCCTGCGGCCGGCCGTCCTCGACGATCTCGAAATCGTCGGCGGTCAGATCCGTAATCAGGTTGCCCCTGCGGTCGATGGCCGTCACCCCGAAGGTCACCAGATCGATGCCGGACCGGAAGGTCGGTTGGACGGCTCCCCGCCGAACCGCTTGCCCTGCAACCGTCGTCACAATCAGGCAGGAGCAGCCCGAGCAATAGCGGCTGCCGAAGACCGGCCCCATAACCCGTTGTTGGCGAAGGCTAACACGCTTTCTGTCGAGGCTGAGGCGTATACTAGGTGGCTGTCGGTTATGAAAACCCCCGAGGCGGGGTGCGAGGTCGAGCCTGAATGAGGTGCCTTGCGGTCTGCCACACGGAGTTGGTGGTTCGGTTGCTCGACGCAGTCCTGACCCCCAGCTGCGAGCTCGATGTGCTCGTCGAAAGCCCGGCTCTCGCGCGGCGGTTCGACGAAGCCAGTTTCGGCGTCAGTCATGGCGACGCGAAACGTGTCGATACCTACCTGCGCGCGGACCTCACGCCTGGCACCTGCGTCATCATCGAAGACAACGGACGCCGGTCGCTCCGCAAGGTCCTGCAGGCGGTACGCGCTGCCGGCGGCACGCTGGTCTGGGTGCTCGGCACCAGTCCCGAAGACGCCCAACGCGCTGATGACCTCCGCCACGACTTCCCCGAAATCACCAGCCTGACCCTGGCCGAGCTGACCGGCCCTCCACTGCTCATGGAGCTTGGGCGGTCGGTGACCCGGCAGAAAGGTTCAGCAGTATCAGCGCTACTTCTCGGACGCCGACCGCGTCCTGATCCTGCTCCACAACGACCCGGACCCTGACGCCATCGCGAGCGGCCTCGCGCTTCGCAACATCCTCCGCCGCACCCGACAGACCGCCATCATCGGCTGTCTCTACGGCGTCAGCCGTCCGGAAAACCTCCGGATGCTCAAGCTGCTCGACCTGCAGATCGAAGTGCTCACGCCCGAACAGGTGAAGGGGTTCGATCGCGTCGCCCTGGTCGACGTCCAGCCGCACTACTTCCCCGGCCTGCTGCCACAAGCCGACCTCGTCATCGATCACCATCCCGGAACAGACCGGCTACAACGCGGTCTTCAAGGACATCCGCCCCGACTACGGATCGACGTCGACGATTCTCACGGAACATCTGCGCGCCGTGGACATCGACATCTCGGAGCGCACCGCCACCGCGATGCTCTACGCGATCAAGTCGGACACGCTGTTCTTCAACCGCCAGGCGAATCGCGCCGACCTCGACGCGTTCTCGTACCTCTACCCGCAAGCCGACGCGACGATGATCCGCAAGATGGAGGGCTCGGAAATCACCGCCGAGCGCCTCGATTTCGTGATCAACGCCTGGCAGCACGGCCGCATGGTCGAGCACGTGTTCTGTGCGTTCCTCGGCCAGCCGGCGCGCGAAGACTTCATCCCGTACGTCGCCGATTTCTACCTGCAGCTCGAGAACGTTCAGTGGTCGGTGATCTCGGGGTCGTCAAGGACACGTTCGTCGTCTCGGTCCGCAACCTCGGCTACTCGCGCAATGCCGGCGACTTCGTCCGCCGCTGGTTCTCCGACATCGGCAGCGCCGGCGGACATCGCACGATGGCGAAGGCGGTGGTCCCGCTCGAAGCGTTTCAGCGCAAGTTCGGGATCTTCGAAGGCAGCCGCATCAACCAGCGGATGCTCGAGCTGGTGCTCGCCTTCCTGCACGAGTACGACAAGAACGCCGCCCATCCCAAAGAGCCGGTGCCTCGTGAGGTTCGAATGCGTTTCGGGTTCCGGTTGCAAGGTTCCTAGCGTTTCGAGTGTCGGCTGCCCGAACTCCGGAACTCTCGGAACCTCGGAACTCAGGAACCTCCGAGGGCCTGCTCGAGATCCGCGATCAGATCCTCCGGATCCTCGAGGCCGATCGACAACCGCATCATGCCGCGCGTGACGCCGGCCTTTTCCAGCTCGTCGTCGGTCAGCCCGTACTGCGAGGTCAGGATCGGCAGGCTGCACAGGCTCTCGACGCCGCCGAGGCTGGCGGCGCGCTTGATCACGCCGAGCTTGTCGAAGACGCGATAGGCGCCGGCCTGCCCGCCCTTGACGTCGACGCACACCATGCCGCCGAAGCCGGTCATCTGCTGCTTCGCGATGGCGTGATCGGGGTGCGATTCGAGCCCGGGGTAGTACACGCGTTCGACCGCCGGATGCGCCTCGAGGAACCGCGCGACCGCCATCGCATTCGCGTTGTGGCGCGCGACGCGGAGCGGCAGCGTCTTCAGGCCGCGCGACAGCGCGTAGGCCGGCATCGGGTCCATCACGCCACCGAGCAGCCGCCGCGTCTTCCCGATCGGCCCGAGGAGCGCGCGCGACCCCGAGAGCACGCCGCCGGTCACGTCGCTATGGCCGTTCAGGTACTTCGTCGCGCTCTGCATCGAGAGATCGACGCCCATGGCGAGCGGTTGCTGGTTGACCGGGCTGGCGAAGGTGTTGTCGATGCCGGAGAGCACGCCTGCCGCCCGGCACGCGGCGGCAATCGCCCGGATGTCCACGCAGCGCAGCGTCGGATTGATCGGCGATTCGAACCACACGATCTTCGTCTTCGGTCCGATCACCGTCGCCGGCGACGCCAGCTGCTCGAGCGAGACGAATCGCCGGGCGATGCCGAGGCCCGACAGCAGGTGCTCGATCAGATGAAACGTCCCGCCGTAGATCGCCGACGCGCACACGACTTCGTCGCCGGCCTTGAGCAGGCTGATGAGCGCGGTGGACGTCGCGGCCATCCCGCTGCTGAAGAGAAGCGATGTCTCGGCGCCGTCGGCCGCCGCGACTTTCGCTTCGGCGGCGACCAATGTCGGGTTCTCGTAGCGCGAATACAGGTACGCCGACAGGCTGCCGTCCTGATAGCGCTCGACGTCGCGCGCCGAATCGAACACGAACGTCGCCGTCTCGTAGATCGGCGTCGTCAGTGCTTTCGAGCCGCTCGGCTCGGGCCGCTCGCCGCGATGAATCAAGTCGGTCTGTTGTCCCATGATTGGGTTGAGCTTAATACCGCGCCATCGCGCTGAGTATGAAAAGGATCGATGGGAAGCGCGATAGCAGCGCATCTCCAGGCTTGGCTAAAGCCAAGCCCCACCACAGTGATCCCATCCCGATGCTGTGGGGCCCGGCTTCAGCCGGGCCTGGCGATCGGTTCGTCACACCTCCGGCGTGAGATCTTCGCCTGACGCCGCGACGACCGGCTCGATGAACTCGCGATACGCGTCTTCGTAGCCGCGCTCCATGAGCTCGGTCAGCGACATGTGGCGATCCGACCGCTCGTCGTAGGCGCCGGCGAGATCGAAGGCGCCGACCGGGTTGTAGATCGGCCGAACTTCGTAGAGCGCACGGAAGCGATGCTGGACGTGACGGACCGCGTCGCGCACCGCCGCGGCCTCCATCGACGACGGATACTCGCCCAGGCGGCCGAGCGGATCGACGCGTGGGCGCGCGAGCTCGTGCGGCCCCGGCGAGGCCGGCGCCGCCGAGACCAGGATGACCTGCTCGGCGCCGGCAGCCGCCGCTTCTTCCAGCAGCCGGGACAGCGCCTGCGTGCGATCGATCAGGCGATGGGCCTCGCCGCGCCAGTAGGTATCGGTGGCGAACTGCAGCAGCGGCGGCTCGGACAGGCCGGCGACGCCAAGCGCCGCGCGGACGACGTCGATCAGGTGGTCGCGCGCCAGACCGGCGAGATCGAAGGCCTCGGCGCGTCGCGGTCCAGCGGCGCCCGGCGGCGGAAACAGGGTTCGGCGGAACGGCTCGCGCACCAGCCCGAAGACGAGATCGCGGCGCGCGTCGAGATCGTGGACGCTGAGCAGCAGTTCGCTGAAGCCCGGTTGCCCCAGGTTCTCGGCCAGCAGCTCCGCGTAGCGGCGACTCAGATCGTCCGCGGGCGGGGTCTTGAGGCTCGTGCCGCCGCGCAGCAGATCCCACAGCCCATCGCCGAAGTGCTGCGCCGCCCGCGTACCGTCCAGCGGCACGCCAAGCACGCGCCCAGGCGAGCGACCCGCGCGTTCGTCGCCGCACCGGGGCGCGGCGCCAGGCCATCACGCTGCCCAGCACCAGGACGAGTCCGCCCGCGATCACCGCGACCGCGATCAGCCGCGGCAACCAGGTCGGCAGCGCCCCCGGCTCGAAGGCAGCCGACACGAGCGCGACGTAGCGCTGCATGACCGCGGCGCCGCTGTCGAGCCCGGCCATGCCGAGCAGCAGGCCGACCGGATACAGCGCAACGGCCGCAGCGAGAAACAGCAGCGGACTCGCGAACAGTCCAAGGAGCGCCGCGCCAACGATGAAGACCACGCGGATCGGCCAGCGCCAGTGGTACAGGTCGGCGAGCGGGCGGCCGCGCCAGAGTCCTTTCTCTTCCCAGAGCCGCGAGCGCGCCATCGACCGCGGCGAACATCGCTCCGACGGCGCCGATGCCGCGGCCGCAGACGAGATCGAGTTTGATGCCGGCTTCGTTGAGGGCGCGCAGGACGCCCGCGTGATACGCGCCGTCGGCGCCGGTGCCGGTCAGGACCAGCGCGGTGCGCCGCTCCGGTGAGTACGGGCTCACTCACGCGCTCACACGCCTCGATCCACGGCGTTCAAGACGTCTACTCGTGGATCGTCACGAGCTTGAGGATTTCGAACCGCCTCGTGCCGGCCGGCGTCGAGACGACGACCTCGTCGCCCTCTTCCTTGTTCAGGATCGCCTTGCCAATCGGCGACGACGTGGAGATGAGGCCCTTCTCGGCGTCGGCATCCTCGGGCATGACGAGCTGGTAGACGACCTCGAGCGCTTCTCTTCGCGCAGCGTGACCGTCGAGCCGAAGCCCGCCTTGCCGTGCGGAATGCGATCCATGTTCATCAGCGCAATCTCGTTCATGCGCCGCTTCAGCATCGCGATCCGCGCCTGAACGTAGGTCTGGCGCTCCTTCGCCGCCTGGTACTCGGCGTTCTCACGCAAGTCGCCCAGCTCGCGCGCGCGCTGAATCTCTTTCGGAAGCTCCGTCTTGAGCTCGCGCTCGAGGGTCGACAACCTCGTCTTCGAATCGCTTGAGCAGCCTTTCTTTCATGGTCGCAAACACCTGAGTGTACCACTTCCGTGGCGTGGCGACGTAACGCTGGCACTACAAGGCATGGACTTCTCACAGCGTCAAACGGACAATCTGTGTTCCAGAGATGCCGCAATCTCAGCGTGAGGAAAGGTCCAGGCACCCGGCCGCGCCCATCACGAGCCGCCAGCATGCGGTCGTCAAGACCTTCCGCGCCGTCGCGCGCGGCGACGAGTCGCGTGCGCTCATCGACGGGTGGCACCTTCTGCACGAGGCAGCGGCCAGTGGCCTGACCATCGACACGGTTGCGTTGGCGCACCCACCTGATGCGCCCGCCGACGCAGCTGCTGATTCGGCAGCTCGAGCCGACCGGTGCGCTGGTCTCCGTCACGTCGTCAGTGATGGACGCGTTGTCGCCGGTCCGAACGCCGTCCGGTGTCGTCGCGATCGTTCAGAAACGACAGTGGGACTTCGCGTCGCTCTTCGCCGCCCAGCCGGCGCTCGTGGTTGCTCGCAGTCGACCTGCAGGATCCTGGCAACGCCGGCGCCGTGATTCGATCGGCCGAAGCAGGAGGCGCGAGCGGTGTCATCCTCGCCGGCGCGTCAGCCGATGCCGTGGGGCTGGAAGGCGTTGCGGGCCGCGATGGGCAGCACCTTCCGTGTGCCGGTCCTCAACGAACGCGATCCTCGCGCGGCGCTGGAGCGGCTGCGCGCGGCCGGCCTCAGCGTCATCGCCACCACGCCGCACGACGGCGCCGAGATGTACGACGTCGATCTCCGCCGCGCCGTGCGCGATCGTCATCGGCGGTGAAGGCCCGGGCCTGCCGCCGGAGCTCCTCAACCGCGCCGACGAGCGGCTGCGAATTCCGATGGCCGCGGGCGTCGAATCGCTCAATGCCGCGGTGGCCGCCGCGGTCGTCGTCTACGAGGCGGCACGACAGCGCCGCACCCGGCAGCCTGGCTGATCCGACCTCGGCTCTCACGCCGGGTCGTGTACGCTGATCGACGCGTCTCATATGTCTTCTCTTTTCGACGAGCCCGAGCCGCGCGCCCGATCCGCGGACCGTTCCGCTGGCGGAACGCATGCGGCCACGCACGCTTGACGAGATCGAGGGCCAGGACGAGCTGATCGGCCAGGGCCGGCCGCTGCGCGAGGCGATCGAGCGCGACCTGCTGCAGTCGATCATCTTCTGGGGCCCGCCTGGCACCGGCAAGACGACGCTCGCGCGCGTCATCGCTGACGCTGACCGCCGCCGAGTTCGTCGCCTTCAGCGCGGTGCTCGCCGGCATCAAGGAGGTCAAGGACGTCATGGCGGTGGCGCAGGATCGCCGCCGCCGCCTCGGCCGCCGCACCATCGTCTTCATCGACGAGATCCATCGCTTCAACAAGGCGCAGCAGGACGCCTTCCTCCCGCGAGTCGAAGCCGGCGACATCGTGCTCATCGGCGCGACGACGGAGAACCCGTCGTTCGAGGTCAACGCCGCGCTGCTCTCGCGATCGAAAGTGTTCGTGCTCAAGCCGCTCGATGTCGAGGCGATCGGACGGATCCTTCGCCGCGCCGCGACCGACGTCGAACGCGGGCTGGGACAAGAGGCGCCGGAGATCACCGACGACGCTCGTGCGGCGATCGGCCCGCTACGCCAACGGCGATGCGCAGGTCCGCGCTCAACCTGCTGCAGCTCGCCGTCGCGACCGCGCCGCAGCCGGCAGGCCGCCCGGTTGTCGACCTCGCGCTGCTCGAGCGGACGCATTCAGAAGCGCGCGCTGCTCTACGACAAGGGCGGCGAGGAGCACTTCAACATCATCTCGGCGCTGCACAAGTCGCTGCGCAACTCGGATCCCGACGCGGCGGTGTACTGGCTCGCCCGCATGCTCGAGGCCGGCGAAGATCCGCTCTACGTCGCGCGGCGGCTCGTGCGCTTCGCCTCGGAGGACATCGGCAACGCCGATCCGCAGGCGCTGACCGTTGCCGTCGCGGCCAAGGACGCCGTGCACTTCATCGGCATGCCCGAGGGCAACACGGCGCTCGCCCAGGCCGCCATCTACCTGGCCACTGCACCGAAGAGCAACGCGGTCCTGCTGGCCTACGGCGCCGCCGCCGAAGCGGCCGAGAAGGACGTCGCGTCGCCGGTGCCGCTCCACCTGCGCAACGCGCCCACGCGACTGATGAAGCAGCTCGACTACGGCAAGGGCTACCGCTACGCCCACGACGAGGCCGACGGCGTCTCCGACATGGACTGCCTGCCGGAGAACCTGCAGGGCCGGACCTTCTACCAGCCGACCGATCGCGGATTCGAGAAGGAGATCAAACGGCGCCTGGATGGCTGGAAAGAGATCAAGCGAAAGCGCCGCGAGGATCCGATTCCCGAACTCGGACCTCGGAACTCTGGAACCTCAGATCGCGCTCGAAGTTCTTCTCGACCTCGCGCCGCGTGATGCGCAGCATCACCGGGCGGCCGTGCGGGCACACCGTCGAATACGCGGTCGCGTGGAGCTCGTCGAGAATGTGCCGCATCTTCTCGAACGTCAGGGGTCGTTGGCCTTCACCGCGGCGTGACAGGCCATCGTCGCGGCGATCCGCTTCGATCGCCTCGTGGATCTCGAGGCCGCGGTCGAGCCCTTCAAGGTCCTGCGCCAGCGCGCGAACCGCGGTCTCGCACTCATCCCGCGGCAGCAGCGCCGGCACGGCGGTGACCTTCACGGTCGTGTCGCCGCCGAACTCTTCCAGCTCGAACCCTGACGCTTCGAGCGCCGCGGCCCGGTTCACCAGCGCCTCGCGCTCGGCGGCCGGCAGGTCGAGCACGATCGGCACCAGCAGCCGCTGGCTCTCCAGCCGGCCGCTCGTCAGCCGCTGAACGATCCGCTCGAACAACACCCGCTCGTGCGCGACGTGCTGATCGATGATGCAGATCCCCTCGTCGTCGATCGCGATGATGAAGGTGTTGCGGAACTGGCCCAAGGGGATGAAGGGCCGGATCCCAGGTGCGACAGGTGCGCCAGGTGCGGCTGGTGCGCCCGGTGCTGGGTGCGGGTGCGTCAGGTGCGACAGGTGCGCCGAGTCCCGCACCCGCACCCGCGACCTGCGCACCGCACGCTGTCGCACCCAGCGCACCCAGCGCACCTGTCGCACCTGGTGCATACCCCGCCAGAATCCCCGGAATCGAAATCGACATCGGCCGCCCTGGAATGATGTCCGACGGACGGAGCTGCAGTTCCGGCACTCCGCTCTTGCCGAGCGCGTCGCCGATCGCGCGGCGCACGACCTCGTGCACCAGTGACTGCTCGCGGAAGCGCACCTCGGCCTTCGTCGGGTGGACGTTGACGTCGACGCGATCCGGCGCGCAGCTCGAGGAACAGGTGCACCTCGGGGCTGCGCTCGCGATTCGAGGCGACGCTGTAGGCGTCGAGAATCGCGTGCGCGATGGTGCGGTCCTTGACCACGCGGCGGTTGACGAACACGTTCTGCGGCCCGCGCGTCGGGCCGGTCTCCGCCAGCGCGGCGATCAGGCCGTGCACGGTCAGGCCGCCGCCCTCACGCCGCAGCTCGATCAGGTCGGGCCGGTCGCCGTAGATCTGGTAAATGCCGGTCCTGGAACCGCGTGACCGGCGGGCACTGCAGCGCCTTTCGCCCGGCGCTGATCGAGCGTGAAGCCGATCTCCGGGTAGCAGAGCGCGAGCTGCGTCACCATCCGCGAGATCTGCGCCGACTCGGCGGCATCCGACTTGAGGAACTTACGGCGCGCCGGCAGGTTGTAGAAGAGATCGGCGACCTCGATCAGCGTGCCTTCGGGCCCGCCCGCCTCCACGACCGACTCGATGGCGCCGCCGTTGATCCGAATCTCGGTGCCGCTGGCCGCGCCCCGCGCCCGCGTTCGCAGCCGGAAGTGCGACACCGAGGCAATGCTCGGCAGCGCCTCGCCGCGGAACCCGAGCGTCGCAATGGCGCCGAGATCGTCGGCACGGCGGATCTTGCTCGTGGCGTGCCGCTCGAGGCAGAGCCGCGCGTCGTCCGGCTCCATGCCCGAGGCCGTCGTCTTCGACCCGAATCAGCCGCTTGCCGCCGTACTCGACGGTGATCGACAGGCGGCGCGCGCTCGGCATCGATGGCGTTCTCGACCAGCTCCTTGACGACGGAGGCGGGTCGTTCGACGACTTCGCCGGCCGCAATCTGGTTGGCGAGGTCGTCCGGCGAGCTTGGTGATCCGCCCCATCGCTCAGAGCCAGCGCATGCGCCGGAAGATGACGTACAGGACGGCGGTCACGACGGTCATCATCCCGATGATCCACCAGAACTCGGTCGCTTCCGATCCGCCGATCGTGGGCAGCGGCACGTTCATGCCGTAGACGCCGGTCAACACGGTCAGCGTGCCGAAGATCGTCGCGACCGCCGCCAGCCGCTGCGACGACAGCGCCAGCCGATTCGAGATGGCGGCGAGATGCGCGTCGAGGATGCCGGTGACACGCTCCTGAAAGATCGACGCGTCGTCCGACAGCCGCACCAGCGAGTCGTAGACGTCGCGGAATCGATACGCCATCTCCTGGTCGATCACCTCGAACTCGCGCCGCGCGAGGCGGCCGACGGCGTCGCGCTGCGGCAGCACGATGCGCCGCATCTGGGCGATGTCGCGCTTGATCGCGAGGATTCGGCGCGTGAGCTCGTCCGACGGCCGCTCGAGCACCGTTTCCTCGATCTGGTCGAGCCGCTCCGAGAGCTCTTCGACCTCCGGCCGGTAGTGATCGACCATCGTGTCGACGATGCGGTGCATGAGGGCGGTCGGGCCCTTCCTGCAGCATCCCGTGGTTCTGCCGGCAGAGCTCCTGGATGTGCTGAATGCTGCGGCGCTTGCCGTCGTGCACGGTGATGAGAAACGTCCTGGTGAGGAAGAAATCGGTGTCGTGCGTCTCGAAGGTATCGCTCTCGGCGAGGAAATCAATGCCGTGGAGGACGACGTGCAGGATGCCGGAATAGGTCTCGACCTTGGGGTTGTTGACCGTTTCCAGGGCATCCTGGACGGCGAGCGGGTGCAGACCGAAGACCATCTGGAGCACCCGCCCGTCTGCCTCGGTGGGCTCGCCCACGTCGGCCCACACCCGTACACCGCTGTCGGCCTTCAGCCACTCCGGCTCGACTGCTTCGACCTGCTCGGTGCGGCCGTCGCGGTGAACGTAGTACGCAATCAATCGCCGACCTTGACCGCGAGCGCCGCCTGCGCGGCAGCAAGGCGTGCCACGGGAATGCGGTAGGGCGACGCGCTCACGTAATCGAGCTTCACCGACTCGAAGAAGTGGATCGAGGCCGCGTCGCCGCCGTGCTCGCCGCAGATGCCGACCTTGAGATCGGGACGCGCCTTGCGGCCGCGTTCGACCCCGATCCGGACGATGGCGCCGACGCCTTCGGTGTCGATCGTCGCGAACGGATCCTTGTCGAGGATCTTCTTGTCCTGGTAGACGCGCAGGAACTTGCCGATGTCGTCGCGCGAGAACCCGAACGTCATCTGCGTCAGGTCGTTGGTGCCGAACGAGAAGAACTGCGCTTCGGCGGCGATCTGATCGGCGGTCATGGCGCCGCGCGGCACCTCGATCATCGTGCCGACGAGGTACTTGATCTTCACGCCCTTCTCCGCCATCACCTCTTTGGCAACGCGGTCGACAATCGCCCTCTGGTCGCGGAGCTCCTTCACGAGCCCGACGAGCGGAATCATGATTTCGGGGACGACCTTCAGTCCCTCCTTCTGGAGCTGGCACGCGGCCTCGATGATGGCCCGCGTCTGCATCTCGGTGATCTCGGGATACGTGATGCCGAGACGCACCCCGCGATGGCCGAGCATCGGATTGAACTCGTGGAGCTGCTCCACCCGTGCGAGGAGCGTCTTGCGTTCCGCGATCGTCGCGGCGCTGCCGCCCGTCGCTTCGAGCTTGGCCACTTCCACCATCAGCTCTTCGCGCTTCGGCAGGAACTCGTGCAGCGGCGGATCGATCGTCCGGATCGTGACCGCCTCGCCGTGCATCGCCTTGAAGACGCCGTAGAAATCCTGGCGCTGCAGCGGCAGCAGCTCGTTGAGCGCCGCCCGGCGATCGGCTTCGTTGTCGGCGAGGATCATCCGCTGGACGATCGGAATGCGCCCCTCGCCGAAGAACATGTGCTCGGTGCGGCAGAGACCGATGCCGCGCGCGCCGAACGCGTAGGCCAGCTCCGCCTGATCCGGCAGGTCGGCGTTCGCCCGCACGCCCAGGCGGCGGAACTTGTCCGACCACGACAACAGCTGCATGAACCGCTCGTAGATCGGCGAGGCCTTGGCCTTCAGCTTGCCCGCGAGCACCTGCAGAATCTCGCTCGGCTGCGACGACACCTTGGCGAACTTCACTTCACCGGTCAGGCCGTCGAACGAGATGTAGTCGCCTTCCTTGGCCGCCTTGTCCTTGATGCGCAGCGTGCGGGCATGCTCGTCGATGACCAGTTCGCCCGCGCCCACGACCGACGGCTTCCCCATCTGCCGGCCGACGACGGCGGCGTGCGACGTCATGCCGCCGGTGGCGGTCAGCACGCCCTGCGACACCCACATGCCGTGGATGTCATCGGGCACCGTCTCGCGGCGAACGAGGATGACCGGCTCCCCCTTGTCCGCGCGCGCCACGGCGTCGTCCGCGGTGAAGACGATGTGGCCCGACGCCGCACCCGGCGAGGCCGGCAGCCCCCTGGTGGCGACCGGAATGGACGCCCATTCCTTCGAGTCGAACCCTGGCGCCAGCAGCTGCGACAGCGATTCCGGATCGACGAGGAGGATGGCCTCCTTCGGCGTGATCAGCTTCTCCCTGACCAGGTCGGTGGCGATGACGACAGCGGCGTAGCCGGTGCGCTTGCCGCTGCGCGTCTGCAGCATGAACAGCCGCTCGTCCTGGATCGTGAACTCGAAGTCCTGCACGTCGCGGTAGTTCTTCTCGAGGCGCGTGGTGATCTCCCGCAGCTGCTTGTAGGCCTTGGGCAGCACCTTTTCGAGCTCGAGAATCGGCATCGGCGTGCGGATGCCAGCGACGACGTCCTCGCCCTGCGCGTTGATCAGGAACTCGCCGTAGAACTCCTTGGCGCCGGTGGCCGGGTTGCGCGTGAAGCCGACGCCGGTGGCCGAGCGATCGCCAGTGTTGCCGAAGACCATCATCTGGACGTTGACCGCAGTGCCAATCGAGTCCGGGATGTCGTAGATGCGGCGATATTCCCTGGCCCGCGGGTTGTTCCACGAACGGAACACGGCGTTGCGGGCCATGCGCAGCTGCTCGGCCGGGTCCTGCGGGAAGTCCTTCTTCGTGCGATCCCGAACCACTTTCTTGTAGCGCCCGACGACGTCGCGCAGCGCCTCCTCGGTCGAGATCGGTGTCGACGGCCGCGCCCTTCGCCTTCTTGACCGCCTCGAACTCGTGCTCGAACACGTCCTTCGGAATCTCGAGCACGACGGCGCCGAACATCTGGATGAAGCGGCGATAGCTGTCGAACGCGAAGCGGCCGTTCGACGTCCGCGCCTTGAGGCCTTCGACCGTCGTGTCGTTCAGACCGAGGTTGAGGATGGTGTCCATCATCCCCGGCATCGAAAACTTCGCGCCCGAGCGGACCGAGACGAGCAGTGGGTTCGTCGCGTGACCCGAGCGTCGCGGCCGCAGCCTTTTCGAGTTTCCCGACGTTGTCGACGATTTCGGCTTCGATGGCCGGCGTCAGCTTCTGTCCGAGCTCGTAATAGAGGTTGCAGGCGTCAGTCGAGATCGTGAAGCCCGGAGGCACCGGCAGACCGGCCTTCGTCATTTCCGCCAGGCCCGCGCCCTTGCCACCCAGGGTGTCGCGCATGCTCCGATCGCCGTCGGCCTTGCCGCCGCCGAAGAAATACACGTACTTCTTTGACGCCGCCCGCT
>CAWJEO010000025.1:0-195314 GCA_963841895.1 uncultured Acidobacteriota bacterium | reverse complement strand
TGCACTTCCCGGTCGATCAGCGACTCGCCGGTCACGATCGCCTGCAGTTTCGTGTGCAAAGCGATCGTCCACATCGGTTGTGGGTCCAGGTGCGCGCGCCCGGCGAGGGTGGCGGCGAGCGGTGGGGTCGGTCGTTCTACGTCGACGAAACCTTACGGACCGTCGAGTTCCGCTTCAGCGATTTCCGTCAGCTCGGTGGCACGCCCGTCGACCGCCCGTCGCTCGATCGCATGGACTCCGTGCTGTTCGTCATCGACACGCTCAATACGCTCCCGGGAACGACAGGAGTGCTGCGGTTCCCGGATCTATGGCTGGCTCGTTAGGGCAGGTCGGGCAGGTCGGGCAGGTAACGCTCAGCGACTCGCCGGTCTTTCGTAACGTTGCGAGATATCCCAGATGATCGTGGCGATGCCAGCGGCAAAGCACGCCCCGGCCACCCCGAGCGTCGCGAGCGCAGTGCGCATCGGCGGCGTGCCGTAGCCGCCGCTGTTGAGCACGCGGACCAGCGACAGGAAACCGTAGACGGCGATCACCATCGCGACGATGAAGAGGAGCACGCCGATGAGGAGGCGCCAGCCGGAGCCGCCCACCGGTGGCGGTGCCTGGCTCATCTACGTCCTCACGGTCAGCAACAGGTAGGCCGCGGTTGATCCAAAGAGCAGGTTCGGGGCCCACGCCGCGAGGGTCGGTGACATCGCACCGCCCGCTCCAAACGCGGCGAAGACACTGATCGCGGTCCAATACACGAGCGCCAACGCGATGCCGATGCCGACGCCGTACAGCGCCCCGCGCTTGCCGGTCGTGACCGCAAAGGGCACGGCGATCAAGGTCATGATCAGCGGCACGAGCGGGAACGCGAACTTGCGCTGGAGCGCCACCTCGTGCTCGAGCACCGTGTAGCCACTGGCCTTCAGCTCCTCGATGTAGCGCCGAAGCTCGTCGAAGTTCATGCGCTCGGGCGCTGGGGCCTCGGTCATGAAATAGTCCGCCGGCTCGAGCGCCAGGGGCGCTGACGTCATCGGCGCATGGAGGGTGACTTCGGTCCCTGCGAACGTCCGTGTCCAGCCAGTTTTCGCGATCCATGTCGCCGGCGTCGCCGGGGTTCCCGCATAGGCCGCTTGTGAGGCGAAGACGCGCTCGGCCAGCGCCTTCGTCGCCGGATCGAATCGCATAACAGACAGCGAGTTGAGCTCGCGCCGCGTCGGGTCGTAGAACTGATAGTGATAGATTTCGCCGTTCGATCCGATCAGCCATTTGCGGTTGAGCACGTCGAAAGTCTGCGGGCTGCCGCCGCGGATGATGTGGCGCAAGAACTCGGCGCGCCGGTTGGTCACCGCGAGGATGCGCTCCTCGAAGGTGAAGAGCACCGTGCTCGCAAGGGCCGCGAAGACGAGCAGCGGCAGCGCCGTGCGGTAGATGCTGATCCCGCACGCCCGCATAACGATCAACTCGCTGTTCTTGGTCAGCGCGCCGATCGTGACGATGCCCGCCAGCAGCACCGCGATCGCAATGATGTAGTACAGGAACTGCGGCGTCGCCCACCAGAGATACGACAGGATCATCTCCAGGGGGACCTGCCCCTTGAAAAGCTTGTCGGACAGGTCGATGAACGTCGTGATGTAGAAGACGCCCATCAGACCGATCACGCACATCACCAGCGTCCGGACGTAGGTTCGGGCGATGTAGAGGTCGAGGAGATTTGGCCGTGGCAGCTGGAACTGCGGGACGCGGATGACGATGACCGTGCCGCCGCGGCGTCGTGGCGCGGGCGCGGGTGAAGACGACGTTGCGGCCGGGTCAGCCGAGCGGTCCGCGCGTGACTGCAGCCACGAGAACGACGGCAGGCGGAACTGCGCCTGGTCGATTCCGTGCGACCGCAAGGCGATCAGGGCCAGGCCAGCGGCCCCGAGCAGGATATTCGGCACCCACATGGCGAGCCACGACGGAATCAGCGACCCCTTGGTCAATGACTGCGCCATGAACATGGCCACGTAGTAGATGAAGATCACGGCGATGCCCAGCACGAAGCTCGCGAGCTTGCCGTCCTTGCGATTGCTGATCCCGAGCCCGACCCCGACCAGCGCGAACACGAGACACGCGGCCGGCAGGGAGAACTTCTTCTGAATCTCCATCACCGGGTTGTGGTACGGGAGGTTCTGCGCCTTCAGATCGGCAATGCGTGCTTCCAATTCGGCGATCGTCATCTCGCGCTCGCCGCGCGCGGGCCCGGCACGCGGAAACACGCTTTCGGGATCGAGGCTGACGATCAGTTGAACGAACCGGGCCATTTCGTAGACGGCCGGATCCTTCGCATTGGTGGTGTGGCGCACGCCGTCCTCGAGCACCATTTCGATCGTGTGTTTCTCGCGATTGACGATCATCCGGCCGGTGCGCGCAAGGTAGATCACGGGCTGCATCGGGTTACGGGTATCGGCGGCGAAGACGTCGTTCCAGCCGCCGTCGGGCGGGACCTCGCGCACGTAAAGCACCGTGTCAGGGAAATCGGCAAAAAACTCGCGGGGCCGGACCTGGCCCTCGGCGCGGTCGGCGACGACGCGAAGGGTGATCTCGCGGAACGTCTGATTGGCGTCGGGGATGGCCTCGATCATCACCCAGGCCGTGGCCGCCGCGGCGAGCGTCGACAGCAGAAAGACCGGGCGGAGCAGCCGCAGCGGACTGACACCGCAGGCCATCATGACGACGATCTCTCGGTCAGCGGAGAAGCGGCCGAAGGCGACCAGGATGGCGATGAGCAGGGCCATCGGAATGGTGAGCCCGAGCTGCGCGGGAACCAGCATCAGCATCAGCCGCGCGATAATCGGCCACGCGACGCCCTTCGCGATCAGGACCTCCGCCTGCTCGATAAGGAACGGGATGATCAACAGGAAGGTCAGAACGACCAGCGCGATCACGAAGGGAAGCAGGATCTCCCGGATGATGTAGCGGTCGATCAGACGCATAGGAAAGTGAACTTTGAACTTGTAACTTGTAACTTGTAACTCTGATTATCCCCCATGACCCGTCTGGCCATCCTGTGGCACATGCACCAGCCGTTCTACCAGGACCTCGCAACCGGCGAGCACATCCTGCCGTGGGTCCGGCTGCATGCGCTGAAGGACTACCGCGGCATGGTGGCAATGCTCGAGGAGTTCCCTCAGGTCAGGGTGACCTTCAATCTCGTTCCGTCGCTGCTCGTCCAGGTCCAGGCATTTGCTGATGACCGTGCCCACGATCGGCACCTTATCGTCGGACTCAAGGACGCCGCGGCGCTGACCCGCGACGAGCGTCGGTTCCTGGTCGGCAACGGCTTTCACGTGCCATACGACCGGATGATCCGGCCGTATCCCCGCTACGCGGAGCTGCATCTGCGGCGCCACCACGCCGATGCGTTCAGCGTCGACGACCTCCGCGACCTTCAGGTCTGGCACAAGTTGGTGTGGATGGATCCGGATTGGCTGACAACCGATCCGCGTCTGCGGCGACTCCTTGCGCTGGGACGAGGCTTTGCCGAGGACGACAAGGCGGAACTGCGCGAGGTGGAACTCGAACTGCTGAGGACCGTGGTTCCCGCGTATCAGCAGGCTGCCGCGCGTGGCCAGGTGGAGCTCTCGACGTCGCCCTTCTATCACCCGATTCTGCCGCTGCTGTGCGACACCGATGTTCACTTCCGGGCGCAGCCGCACTCGGCGCTGCCGCGCGGGCTGGCGGCGTGGCCCGCCGCCGCTCGCGAGCAGATCGTCCGCGCGGTGGCCTTCCACCGCGACACGTTCGGCGCACCGCCGGCCGGAATGTGGCCGTCCGAGGGATCCGTGTCGGACGCGGTGTTCTCGCTGCTGGCGGAGTCGTCGATCGGCTGGACGGCGACCGACGAGGAGATTCTCGCCCGGTCGCTCGAGCGCGCCGTCGCCGCGCCACAGCTCTACCGGCCCTACGAGGTTGGCCCGGCGGGGAAGTCGCTCCGCTGTCTCTTCCGCGATCACCGGCTGTCGGATTTGATTGGGTTTGCGTATCAAAGCTGGGATGCGGAACGCGCGGCCGACGACTTCCTTACGCAGGTCCGCGATGCCGGGCGCCGATTCAGCAGCGCTGCAACCGCAACCGACACGCCAGTAGTGACCGTCGTCCTCGACGGCGAGAACGCGTGGGAGCATTACGCCGGCGGGGGGCGGCCGTTCCTCCGCGCCCTCTACGGCAAGCTGGGTCACGCCGCCGACGTCAAAACGGTGACGATGAGCGAGGCGGCGTCGGGCCCAGCCGAGCGGCTGCCGCGGGTCTTTCCCGGGTCGTGGATCAACGGCGACTTCTACATCTGGGCCGGCCACGCCGACGACCATCGGGCCTGGCGGCAGCTGGCCGAAGCGCATGCGCGGTTCGACGAACGTTCTGGGCTCGTGGCGCCCGACGCGAGAGCCATCGCGGCTGAAGAGCTTCGGATCGCGGAAGGCAGCGACTGGTTCTGGTGGTACGGCGACGACCACTCCTCGGACCAGGACGCCGAGTTCGACGATCTCTACCGCCGCCACCTCCGCAATTGCTACGTCGCGCTTGGCCTTGTTCCGCCGGACGAGCTGTTTGCGTCGAACATCACGACCGGCGGCTCGAAGCTGACGCCCGTCGTCTTCCGGTCGCTCGACACGCCGGCGATTGGCGGGGCAGGCGACCATCTTGGCGACTGGGCGCGGGCGGTGAGGGTCACGCTGCGCGGCAGCGGCGGGACGATGCACCAAGTGTCGGGCCAGCTCATCAAGACCTGCCGGTTGGCGGTAGACCGGTCCTCCCTCTACATTCGGTTGGAAGGTGACGGCCTGGTCCATCACCTTCAAAACGCCGCGACCCTCGACCTGCTGGTCGAACGACCGCGACCGGGTCGGGTCCGGATCTACCCGTCTGACGGCCCCGAGATCCTGACGTCGCTAACCTCGTCCGTTGTGGTCGGATTGCCGTTCCGTCTCCTCGGGAGCCAGGCCGGCGACCGGGTCCAGTTCTCAATCCTTTTGAGCGACCACGGCGGTCAGGTGCTGGAACAGCAACCAGCCTGGCCGGTATCTTTCGACCAGCCCAGCCGTCACCTGACCGCCGTCAACTGGGCGGTCTAGGTCGGCCGCCCGCACCAACCGTCCACAAACCTTCCACAGCCCTGTTTTGCTCGGGAAACACGCAGGGTCTGATAATACATATTATGTTAACTAACGGGCCTCGAGCCGGGTTCCGTGAGCACCGTACGAGGTCCGGTCGCTTCGAGTGCCCGCCGCACTGCATCGTAGCACCGCGCGAGTCCTCGCTACCCGTGCTATGCGCGACGTGCTGCTATCCGACACGGCGCACTTCGCACCGCACGAGGAACGAGGAACACGGCTCGAGGAACTAGGAGCTCCGAAGCTCCGTCAGAATGTTTTCGAGCGCGGTGATGACTTCGTCCTTGGAGACGGTCTTCTTGGTGAAGCTGAGCTTCAGGTTGAACGCCTTGCTCTCGGGCCTGTAGTTGAACGTGTAGGCCTTCGGCCGGCCGGGCTGCGGCTTCTTGGTTTCCTTGCGGAGTTGTTCGCGGGTCGCGCCGCCCTGGGCCGCCAGTTTCTCGACCAGGGCCAGCATCTTGGCGGGGTCGCCTTGTCTGACAATCTGCAGCAACAGCGACTTGCTCGAGATGCCGGCGACCCGGCAGATTTTGCGGACTTCCGGGGGCATGGCGTGGAGCGCCAGCGATTCGGTGATGGACGTCCTGGATTTCCCCAGGCGCTTGGCGAGGTCCTCGTGGGTGTAGCCGCACTTCTGGGCGAGGCTGTTCAGCGCTTCGGCCTCTTCGAACGCGGTCAGGTCCTTGCGCTGGATGTTCTCGACCAGCGCCAGCTCCAGCATTTCGGTTTCGTCCACATCGCGGACGACCACCGGGAGCTCGGTGAGCCCCGAATGAACCGCGGCGTGATAGCGCCGCTCGCCGGCCACGATCTGGTACCGAGGCCCGCGCTGGCGGACGACCAGCGGCTCGATAATCCCCTTCTCGGTGACCGACGAAATCAGCTCCGACAAGTCGCCCATGGCCTGGCGCGGCTGGTCGGGATTCGGGTCGACCAGTTCGATCGGCACCATCCGTCCGACCGGCTTGCCGGCCGACGCGGCCAGGGTCTCGACGTAATGCGCGTCGTGGCGCATTCGCAGGGTTTCGGGCAGGCCTCGTTTAGACACGGTCGATGACCTCCTCGCACAAGCGGTAATACTCGCTCGCGCCGCTCGAGTCTGGGGCAAACGTAAAAATCGACTCACGGTACGCCGGGCTCTCCTCCAGGCGCACGCTCTTGCTGATGACGGTGCGGAACACCTTGTCCCCGAACACCTTCTTGATCTGGTCGCGGATGTCACGCCCGAGGGCGGTCCGGCGGTCGTGCATGGTGATCACGACCCCGAGAATCCGGAGCTCGGGGTTGGGGCGCTGCCGCACCTTCTCGATGGTCTCGAGTAGGTCGTCGGTGCCTTCGAGGGCAAAGTACGACGACTGGATCGGGATCAGGATGTGGGTGGCCGCGACCAGTGCGTTGACGGTCAGGAGGCCCAGTGCCGGCGGGCAGTCGATCACGACGTGTGGGAACTCGTCCTGGACTTCGCGCAGCTGGTCCTTCAGCCGGAACGGGGCGTCCAACTCCCCCGTCATGCGCGCCTCGAGTTTCGCCAGCGCGATGCGGGCCGGAGCGACCGACAGGAATTCGTTGGCGGTCGAGACGATGACGTCCTTCAGCTTGACGGTGGGATCGATGAACACGTCGTAGACACTGCGGTGAATCGTGCGCAAGTCCACGTACGACATGCTGCTGTTGGCTTGGGGGTCGAGATCGATCAGCAGGGTCTTGCGGCCTTTGAGGGCGAGGGCCGCGGCGAGATTGATGGCGGTTGTCGTCTTTCCAACGCCACCTTTCTGATTGGCAATAGCGAGAACCATTACGCAGAAATGTTCCTGCGCGATTATGGGGGCCTATCGGCGGCAGGTCAAGGAAGGTCGGCATGTCGGCCGTGAATTAACCGCCGACAGGAACGCTAAAGTGCTGATCTGGAGGAAGTTATGAGAAATGTCGGCCGGCCGACTCGATCGGCGCCTAGAGGACCCGTTGGTTCGGAGGTTCAGCAGGTGCGGGTGTTCTGGGGTTGGGTTCGCACGTTCAGGGTTCGGGACGGCCGCGACTGAGTGCTCTGAACCTGGCGGTCCCTACATCTTGTATTTTCCGAGCTCCTCCGGATCGAGCGACTCGAGCCACTGCTGGAGTCGATCCGAGTCCTGCTTCTCGTTCGCGAAGTCCACGGTCTTCGCGTTGTCGATGACCCGCTCGTCGACGAGAATCGGCGCGCGCGTTCGGAGGGCCAGCGCGATCGCATCGCTCGGCCGCGCGTCGATGGCGACGGCCCCGGCCGGCGTCTGCAGGTAGATCAGCGCGTAGAAGGTGTTCTCCTTCAGGTCGCACACCACGATCTTCTCGACCGTCGCCTGGAGATCCTGGATCACGTTCCGGAGCAGATCGTGCGTCATCGGCCGCGGCGTCTCGATGTTCTCGATCTGCAGCGCGATCGCATTGGCCTCGAACACTCCGACCCAGATCGGTAGCACCTTCTGCCCATCCTTATCCCGCAGGATGATGATCGGCATGTTGGTGATGGGATCGACCATCAACCCCTTGATAGTCATCTCCACCAGCGCCCCCGGTCTGTCCGTCGACTCGTCCACCGCGTGATTCACCAATGATCCTCTACGTCAAGCCGACGCCTGGGCCAGTCGCCGCTCGTACCCGACGGCTTCGCCCCAGACGCTGAACGGACCGGCGCGCTTGATTGCCACCGGCACGAGCTCGCCCACCCACTCGGGACGCCCTGGCAGATTCACCACGGTGTTGCCAGTGGTCCGCCCCGAGAGCTCCCAGTCGCGTCGCCGGCTCCTGGCGTCCACCAGGACCTCCACGGTCTGACCGACCGCGGCTTCGTGAAGCTCGAGCTGGATGCGCCGCTGCAGCAATTGCAGTCCGCGAATCCGTCTCGTCTTCACCTCTTCCGGCACATCGTCTTGCAGTTTCTTCGCCGCGAGGGTGTTGGGTCGTTCGGAGTACTTGAACGAGAACATGCTGTGGTAACGGACGGTTTCGGTCAGCGACAGCGTGTCGTCGAACTCGGCCTCGGTCTCCCCAGGAAACCCAACGATCATATCGGTTGATAGCTGAACGTTCGGGATAGCCTCGCGAATCCGCGCGACCAGGTCGAGGTATTCGCTCGCGCGTGTGGCGGCGCCGCATCCGCTGCAGCATCGACGTCGACCCCGACTGGACCGGCAGATGGAAATGCTTGCAGACCGCGGGAAGATCGCGGACCGCTTCGATGAGTCGAGTCGAGGCGTGACGGGGATGCGGGCTGGCGAAGCGGATGCGCTGCACGCCCGGCACGCTGTTCACCGCTTCGAGCAGTGCTGCGAAATCGCAGGAAGGATCGTCCGGCGCCTGGTAGTGGTTGACGATCTGTCCCAGGAGGTGAATCTCCCGTCTGCCCTGGTCAACCGCCTCCCGGACGTCGTCCACGATCTCCGACTTCTTTCGCATCCGCTCGTGGCCCCGGGTGTACGGGACAACGCAGAAGGCGCAGAAATCGTTGCAGCCTTCGATGATCGTGACGTAGGCCTTGACCGGGTCTTCGTGGCGCGTGAGTCCGAGCGGGAACGACGGTTCATCGTAGGGCGTCGAGACGTCCACGAGCGCGCGCAGATCGACGTCCCCAGCCGGCGCGTCGCGGCGGGCCGCGCGCCTGCTTGACCAGCATCGGCAGCATCTTGACCCGCTGCGTGCCGACGACCACGTCGATGAACGGCGAGCGCTCGAGCAGCCGCTCTCCTTCCTGCTGGGCGACGCAGCCGGTAACCGCGACGAGCGGCGCTTTCCCGGTCGCCCGGTGAACGCCCTTGATTGCCCCCAGCCGCGTGTACAACTTCTCTTCGGCCTTCTCGCGCACGCTGCACGTGTTGATGACAATCAGGTCGGCGTCGGCGTCCTCGGCCGCGCGCTCGTAGCCGGACGACTCCAGCAGCCCCGCCATCCGTTCGGAGTCGTGGACGTTCATCTGACAGCCGTAGGTTTCGATGAAGTACTTCATTGAATACTTATGCAGCCGCCGTATAACCACACCTCGGAGACCACACGCGAGATTCTTCGCGGCTCTTCTGCTACTCCCGATTCTACTTTCGCTTTCGCCCGCCAGCGACTTTCGCCTTTCGCTTTCGCCCTGGCTCCCGTCTCTAACCTGGGACGCCGAGAGCAGCTCCCTGGCCGTCGCCCTGGACGACTCCCCCACGGCGGCCCCGGCCAGCATCCTCGCCAGCTCCTCAATGCGTTCCTCGTCCTGAAGCCGCGCCACCGCCGTCGTCGTTCGCGCCCCCCGGACCGTCTTCTCGATGTGGAAGTGGGTCGACGCGGTCGCCGCGATCTGCGGCAGGTGCGAGATACAGAGGACCTGAAACCGCGTCCCCAGAGCCCTCAGCTTGTCGCCGACGACGGTCGCGACGCGGCCGCCGATGCCGGCGTCAATCTCGTCGAAGATGAGCGTCTTGGACGTGGCGTCCGCAGCGGCCAGTGTCTTCAACGCCAGCATGACCCGGGACAGCTCGCCGCCCGAGACGATGCGCGCCAGGGGGCGGACCTCTTCCCCAGGGTTGGGCGAGATGTAGAACTCGCCGGCGTCAATCCCCCGCTCGGTCCAGCCGGTCGGGTCCTCGCGGCGCTCGAGCCGGACTTCGAAGCGCGTTCGAGCCATCGCCAGGTCCGCCAGCTCGCGTTCGATGGCCGAGGCGAATTGCGCGGCGGCGGCCCTGCGCGCCTCCGACAGCCGGCGCGCGACGGTCAGGTAGCGTCGCGGAGGCGGCCGCGAGCTCGACTTCAATCTCACGCGGCGTCCGCGCCTGCCGCCGCTCAGCGCGCGTGTTCTTCGGCAAGGACGTCGCGTCTCTGGATCACGTCGTCCAGCGTGGCCCATGCTTGCGCTTCAGACGCTCGACCAAGGCAAGCCGCTCCTCGACCTGTTCGAGCCGGCCGGGCGACGCGTCGATGCTCGCGGCGTAATCGCGGAGCGCGAACGCGAGGTCCTCGAGCTGCGCCTTGATCGCGTCCCTCTGCTCAAGGTGCCCGGCAAAGCTCGGCTCGATCGCGGCGAGCTCGCCCACGCGTTTCCACACGTGCCCAAGCCCGGCCAGCACCGATTCCTCCGACTCGTACAACTCGGCATAACTTGTCGAGCACAGTCGCTCGATCGCCTCGGCGTTCCGCAGGACCTGCCTCAACGTGGCGAGCTCCTCATCCTCGCCCGCTTTGAGATCAGCCTTGGTCAACTCCCCCAACTGAAAGGCGACGAGTTCGAGTCTGGCCGCTCGCTCGCGCGAATCCATCCGCGTGCGATTGAGACGCCCTCGCAGTTCGCGAACCTGCGCAAAGGCCGTCGCGACCTGCCTGCTGCTGGGAGTCGAGTCCGGCCCAGCCGTCGAGCACGGGAAGGTGCTGGTCGGGATCGAGGAGTTGCTGATGTTCGTGCTGGCCGTGGAGTTCGACGAGCTGATCCGATAAGTCCTTTAGCGCCCCGGCGGTGGCCAGTGCCCCGTTGATGAAGGCACGGCTGCGACCTAGCGGCGGTGATCTCGCGGCGGACGACGACCTCGTGGCCTTGGAGGTCGAAAAGCGCTTCGACGGTCGCGAGGTCGGCGCCGGTGCGCACGAGGTCCTGCGACGCCCGTCCACCGAGGAGGAGGCCGACGGCCTCGACGAGGATTGACTTGCCGGCGCCGGTTTCACCCGTCAGGATGTTGAACGCGTGTTCAAATTCGACGGTGACCGACTCGATGACGGCGAGGTTCCGGATGGCGAGCGTGCGGATCACGAGAGGTCCAGGTGCCGGCGGCAGATCGTCGGCAGAGGCGGAAAGTCCATCGTATCAGGGGTTTGACAGTATTTCACGCCATGTGTTACCGTTGCACGAATCCGCGCTCTCCCAGCAGCGCCCACCACAACCGAACATCGACGGAGGCTTTGTTGCCGACGCCTGGATGGTTTGTCCTGGCACTGCAACTCGAAGGCAGTGCCGCGCCTGCGCGGGAAACAAGCGTAAACATAGTCGATCTCCTCAAGGACGCCAGCCCCGTCTCGATGATGGTGCTGGGCATTCTGTTGGTCTTTTCCGTCATTCTCGTGGGCCATCGTCCTCTACAAGGCCTGGGCGTTCCGGCGCGATTGAGAAGCAGACATCGACGTTTCTGGACGTCTTTCGCCGCAGCACGAAATTTTCGGAGGTGCAGGCCGTCTGCAAGTCGCTCGAGGGCAGCCCGCTCGTGGGGATGTTCCAGGCCGGCTATGCCGAACTGAACCTTCAGTTGCGCACGCCCGCCACCCCGAACAGTCCCAGCGGCGTCGCCGCTCGTCCTACCTTGAAGAGTTTGGCCGCCGTGGACCGCGCCCTGCTGCGCGCGTCCTCGGTAGAAGTCAACAAGCTGGAGAAACGGGTGCCGTTTCTGGCGACGACGGCGAGCATTACCCCGTTCATCGGGCTCTTTGGGACGGTGTGGGGGATCATGATGGCGTTCTCGAACATCGGCGCGCAGGGTTCGACCGACCTGTCCGTCGTGGCGCCGGGCATTGCCGACGCGCTCATCGCAACGGCGGTGGGTCTGCTCGCGGCCATTCCCGCGGTCTATTTCTACAACCACTTCCAGACCAAGGTGAAGATCTACGCGTCCGAGATGGACGATTTCGCGTTGGAGTTCCTGAACATCGCGGAAAGGAACTTCACCTGATCGGCGGTCATCGCGCTGTGGCGAGGCTTGCGGGCGATGCCGAAGCTGACGCCAATTCCCGAGGTCGGCGGCCGCGGGCGCCGCGGCCGGCGGGTGACGACCAGTCTCTCCGAGATCAACGTCGTCCCGCTGGTCGACGTGATGCTCGTGCTCCTGATCATCTTCATGGTCGCGGCGCCGATGCTGCAGCGCGGCATCGAGGTCAACCTGCCAGTCGCGCGGCAGACGCAGCGCCTGACCGACGAGCGGATGTACATCACCATCCCGCTCGCCTTCCGGAAGGATCGCCGAGTCTATCTGGACGACGAGGCCGTGAGCGTTCGAAGTGCTGGCCGAACGCATCCGCCAGTCGATGGTCGAGCAAGGGTCAGCGCGACATCTATCCTGCGGACCGACGGCGAGGTGCAGGCGCAGGACATCCTCGACGTGATCGATCGCCTCAAGGAAGGCGGCATCGAGAAGGTCGGCATCGTCGCACTCCCGAAGGGCCGTTGATGGACGCTGTCACCGAGATCCTCGCGGACCGAGCGCGCCGAGCCAGCTGGCCTCGAGCGCATGCTCGGCGCGTCGACGCTCGGCCACGTGGCGCTGGTGGCGGTGGTCCTTCTGGGTCCGGCCTCGTGGTTCGGGGCGCTGAGCGTCAAGGAAGCCGAGAACGTGATGACGATCAGCCTCGGCGGCGCGCCTGGCCCCCGCGATGGCGGGTTCACGCCGATGGGCGGCCGCGCCCGTGCAGGAAGCGATCACCGAGGCCAAACCGGTCGTCGAGCCGGTGCGGCCACCCGCGGCGCGCACGCCGGAAATGATCGAGCCGACGAAGACCGCGCCGAAGAAGGTCGAGACGCGCACGCGAGACGACGCGAAGGATCCGCGGAGCCGGACGCCGACCAAGGGCCAGGAAGTTCAGAAAGGGAGCGCCGTCGCCGACACCGGCGGCAAAGGGCAGGGATTCGGGCTGTCGCCGGGCGGCGGTGGCACCGGCAGCTATCTCGATACCGCGAACTTCTGCTGTCCCGAATACATCAGCCTGATGCTCGAGCTGATCCGACGGAACTGGGATCGCAAGCAGGGTGCGTCCGGCACGGCCCTGGTGAAATACACGATTCAGCGCGACGGCACGTTGACCGCCGTGCAAGTCGAGAAGTCGAGCGGCTTTCAGGCGCTCGACTACATCGCAAGCCGCTCGCTGCTTCTGACGCGCAAGCTGCCGCCGCTTCCTGCGGCGTTCACCGAACCGTCGCTGACGGTTCATCTCGTCTTCGAGTATCAACGCTGATGACTTCACGCACCTCCCTCGCAATCGCGCTGCCGGTCGTCGCCTCGCTCGGGATCGTGCTGGCCCAGCAGCCAGCACCCCAGCCGCCGGTGAATCAGTCGCCGAGCTCGCCGACCAGCATCGACGACGATCCTCACGGGCGATCCCGGGACGCCGCCGCGACTTGCCGTCCCCGATTTCCTCGCGCTCTCGAACGATCGCGAGACGCAGGAGATCGCGCGCACGATCGGCGAGGTGCTGTGGAACGATCTCGACTACGAGCGCGAGTTCTACATGATTCCGCGCGACACGTACAAGTCGATTCCCGGTCGCGACCGTCGATCGGCGAACAGCCGTTCGATCGCTGGCGCGAACTCGGCGCCGACGGCCTGGTCGTCGGTACCGTCGCGAAGTCGGGCACCACCGTGCGAGTGGAGATGCGGCTGTACCGCGTGGCGGCGCGCCAGCAGATCTTCGGCAAGGAATACAGCGGCGTCGGCGGCCAATCCGCGTCTCTACGCGCACACCATCTCCGACGAGATTCACGAGTCGCAGCGGGCGCTGCGCGGCGTCGCGCGCACCAAGCTGACGTTCGTGTCGGATCGCAACCTCCAGCCAGTCGTCGGGACGGTCGAGAAGCGCGACGTGAAAGAGGTCTACATCGCCGACTACGATGGCGGCAATCAGCGGCGGATTACGGTCGGCCGTCAGTTGAACAACTCGCCGACGTGGTCGCCGGACGGCCGCGCCATCGCCTACACGTCGTGGCGCACCGGCTACATGGACGTGTACGTCTCGCGGATTTTCGAAGGGACGCTGCTGACGCCGACCAAGGGCTCGCCGGCGGCGCAGAACTATCTGCCGATGTTCTCGCCGGACGGGACGCGCCTGGCGTTCACCTCCAACCGCGACGGCAACCCCGAGATCTACGTCATGAACGTGGACGGCGTCGGGGTTGCGGCGGCTCACCAACCATCCCGCATATCGACGTGACGCCGACATGGTCGCCGACCGGCACGCAGATCGCGTTCACGTCGGATCGCAGCGGCGCGCCGTCGGTCTACTCGGTCGGCGTCGACGGTCTCGGCATTCGCCGGCTGACGTTCGAGCATTCCGATCGCGCGACGTGGTCGCCGGCGCCGTACAACGAGATCGCGTTCGCGGCGCGGACGGGGCCCGGCTACGACATCAAGATTCTGAACCTCGCCGCCAGCGAGACGCGGCAGATCACGTTTGGCGAGGGCACCAACGAGAGTCCGGCGTGGGCGCCGAACGGCCGCCATCTCGCGTTCACCTCGACGCGCGCCGGCAAGCACGCAGATCTTCACCGTCGATCGGGACGGACGGAACGTGCGTCAGATCACGCGCGACGGCAACAACCAGCAGCCCGCACTGGTCGCAGTAGCGAATCGCGTCAGCAGTCTTGCGAGAGCTTCGTTCAACGCGCCCGTTCACGATGTTCGTGGAGCACAGACACATGAAACGCAGAGCAATGGTTTTGAGCGCGGCGGTCCTGATGCTGGTCGTCGGCACCGCGTGCGCCAAGAAGACCCCGCCGGTCACGCGGCCGGCGCCGCCGCCAACCACCGACCGGAACCGGCAAGCCGCCCGGCCCACCCCAGCCCGTGGTTGAACCGGTGCCCGTGCCACCTGAACCGGTGCCCGAAGACGCGGTCGTCCGCGAAGTCGCTCGACGACCTCAACCGCGACTCGCCGCTCACGCCGGTCTTCTACGTGCTCGACAGCGCCGATCTGTCGCCCGACGCGCAGGCGACGCTTCAGCAGAACGCCGGCGTCCTCAAGCAGTACGCCACGTGGCAGATCACGATCGAAGGACACTGCGACGAGCGCGGCTCGGCCGAGTACAACCTCGCGCTGGGTGAACGGCGCGCCATCGCGGCCCGCGACTACCTCGTCTCGCTCGGCGTCGCCGCCAATCGGGTGCGGACGGTCAGCTACGGCAAGGAGTTTCCGTTCGAGCCGGCGCACGAGGAGTCCGCCTGGTCGCGGAACCGTCGCGCGCACTTCGTGATCACGGCCAAGTAGCCGGCGCCGGTGGACGCATGCGAGAAGGATAATGGTGGTATGACGCACGCACTTCGAACCAGCCTCATCGTCGCTGCCGCGGTGGCCGCGGCGGTGCCCGCCCAGGCGCAGAGCAAGCGCGAGATGCAGATGATGGCGGACCTGCGGATGCTGCAGGAGCAGAGTCAGCAGCTGCAGGTGTCGCTCGACGCAGCTCAACGAAGGCTTGTCGCAGGCGCTGAAGGCCCTCAACACCAGGCTCGACGAGCAGAACAACGCGACGCGCAAAGTGCTCGCCGACTCGAACCTCAAGATCGATCAGTTGGGCAGCGATCTCCGGGTGGTGCGCGAGGGGTTGTCGGACAGCAACGTGAAGATCGGCCAGCTGTCGCAGGAAGTCGAAGCGCTGCGCATGGCCATCCCGCAGTTCCCGCTCACGCCGGCGGTAGCCGCCGACCGCCGGAGTCCGGCGATCCCTCCGCGGCGCAGCCACCGGGCGCGGCGTCACCGCCACCGCCGCCACCACACGCCGACCTCCTCGCTGCCGGCCGGCATGTCGCCGCAGAAACTCTACGACACCGCCTGGGCCGACTACACCGCGGGCCAGTGGGACCTGTGCATTTCGGGTTTCGATCAGTATCTGCGGGCCTTCCCGCGGAGCGGTCAGGCCGACCTGGCGCAGTACTACATCGGCGAGTGCAACTATCAGGACGGCAAGCATCAGGAGGCCGTCCAGGCGTTCACGCAGGTGATCGCGAATTATCCGAAGGGTCAGGCGGTGGGCATCTGCGTACTACAAGCGCGGGCTGGCGTTCTCGGAGCTCGGACAGTTCGACCGCGCTCGCGAGTCGTTCGAGTCGGTGATCAAGATGTTTCCCGACAGCGATGCGGCGCGGCTGGCCAAACAGAACCTCGATCGAGTGAATCGCGCCAAGCCGCCGGCGTAGTCCTCGGGACCGGTCCTTCTTCTTTACAGGTTGCCCGCGCCGCATTGATGGCGGCCGCGGGTCGACCGAGCGCCATCCGCGGGTCCCCGAGGCTTGGCAGTTTCTGCGAAATGCCCAAATCGAAAAGTCGGCATTCGCGCGGCGTCCGCCTGCGCGGTTCTCTGTCACAATTACCGAAGAGGTCAAGAAAGGTAGCGTCGAGCCATGGGTAGCGTGAACAAAGTCATCCTGGTCGGGAATCTCGGACGCGACGCGGAAGTGCGCTACACGCCCGGCGGCGCCCCGGTCGCGAGCTTCAGCATCGCCACGACGGAAAACTGGACGTCGAAAGACGGCGAGAAGCACGAGCAGACCGAATGGCACCGCATCGTGCTGTGGGGCAAGAGCGCCGAGACCCTCCAGCCGTATCTCACCAAGGGGAAACAGATCTACGTCGAGGGCCGGCTGCAGACCCGCCAGTGGGAGAAGGACGGGCAGAAGCACTACACGACGGAGGTCAAAGCCGATCGCATCGTGCTGCTCGGCGGTGGTCGCGGCGGCGGCGATCGATCGGCCGATCGAGGCGAGCCGAGCTATGCCGATCCGCTCGGCAAGGAAGCCGCGCCGATCACGGACGACGATATTCCGTTCTAAGACGATCCTGTGCGGATGCCAGTTGCTTCGGCTTATCAGTTCGACGGGTCGCGCTCAGGCCGAATCGAGCCGAGAGCCCTTTGAACTGAGACTGACAACTGCGACACAGCGTCCTCAGCGTTCCTTCCCGCCCATACCGGTCCTCCAGCCGCACGACGTCCTCCACCTCCGGCGTCGACACCTCGAAGAGATCCGTGTCCTCGATGGCCGTCATGCGGTGCACGGTCGGCGGCGTGACGTGCACGACGTCGCCGGGCCCCATCTCGCGCCGCTCGAGGGCGTCGGCGGTCGGGCCGATCTCGAACAGCATCTTGCCGGCCTGGACGAAGATCGTCTCGTCCTTCTTGTTGTGGTACTGCAGGCTGAGGGCGTGGCCCTTGTTGATGTGAATCAGCTTGCCGACGTACCGATCGGTGCGGGCCCACCACACTTCGTAGCCCCAGGGTTTCTCGACGCGATGCACGTGTCCTACTCCTTCGGAAATCCGTAACCTCGAGCGTTCAGCTGTTGCTCGCCGCGTTCCTGGCCGCGAGGGCGTCGAAGAGATACCGTTCGATCTCTTCGGCGGTCGAGAGCATGAGCGCGTGGCGCGCCAGCGCCCGCGCCTGATCGAGGCGCAGGTCGCGAATCACCTGCCGCGCCATCGGCATCGCCGCCGGCGTCATGCTGAAATCGGTCAGTCCGAGACCGATGAGCAGGCCGAGGAGCGCCGGGTCTGACGCCATCTCGCCGCACAGCGAGACCGGAATATGGTGTCGTACGGCGGCACGCCGGACCATGCGAATCAGCCGGAGCACCGCCGGGTGCAGCGGCTCGTAATAGTCGGAGACGCGATCGTCGGTGCGATCCACCGCCAGCGTGAACTGGATCAGATCGTTGGTGCCGATCGTGAGGAAGTCGACCTCCGGCAGCAACAGGTCGGCGACCAGCGCCGCCGCCGGGACTTCGACCATCGCGCCCACCGGCGGCGCCGGCATCTTGAGGGCCGCCGCGACGTCGATCAGCTGCCGCCGCGCGCCGCGAATCTCTTCGACGCCGGTCACGAACGGAAACATGATGCGCAGGCGGCCATGCGCGCCGGCGCGGACCAGCGCGCGCAGCTGGGTCTGCAGCAGGTCGGGACGGGCGAGGCCGAGCCGCAGGCCGCGCAGGCCCGGCCGGCCGCGGCGGCGCTCCGGTCCGCGGGTCGAGAGCTGCCGTTCGTCGAGATCGAACGTGCGAATGGTGACCGGCTGCGGCGCGACCTGTTCGATCAGGCTGCGGTAGACCGCGAACTGCGCGTCTTCGGTGATCTCTTCCACCGGCCGGCCCGACAGCATGAACTCCGAGCGGTACAGGCCGACGCCCTCGGCGCCGTGCTCGCGCAGCAGCTCGAGATCCTCGAGCAGTTCGACGTTTGCCTGCAGGCGGATGCTGACGCCGTCGGCGGTGGTGAGCGGGGTGCTCGCCGGTGCGGCGTGAGGAAACGATGGCGCGCGACCACGCGGCCGCACCCCGATCCGGGTCGCCCGGTCGATCGCATCCTGCCCGGGATTGACGGCGAGCTCGCCGGTCGTCCCGTCGAGGATGATCGGCGTTCCCGCGGGGATCAACCCCGACGCGTCGTGCAGGCCGACGACCGCCGGCACCTTGAGCGAGCGCGCCAGGATCGCGGTGTGATACGTGCGGCTGCCGGCGTCGACCGCGAAGGCCTGGATCCGCGTCCAGTCGAGCTGCGCCGCCAGCGACGCCGTCAGTTCGTCGGCGATCAGGATCGACGGCCCGGTCAGCTCGTTGAGCAGCTCGCGCGGACCGCGCGCGCCGTGCCGGAGATTCATCCGGACGCGTCCGGCGACGTCGGCGACGTCGTTCTCACGCTCGCGGAGGTATTCGTCCTCGACGCTGGCGAAGATGTCGCCGAGCTCTTCGTAGGCGCGATGCACCGCCCACGCGGCGTTGACCCGCTCGTCGCGGATGATCTCCTCCGCACGGCCCATGAACAGGGCATCGTCGAGCATCAGGATCTGCGCCTCGAAGATTGGCGCCAGCTCGGCGCCGCGGGCCTTGGTGACGCGATCGCGGATGTCCTCGAGCTGGTGCCGGGACAACTGTCGCGCCGCGTGCAGCGCCGCGATCTCGCGGTCAACGCGCTCGGCGGGAATCGGGAAACGAATCGCTTCGGTCCGCAGCGTCAGGATGACGGCGCGGCCGACGGCGACGCCGGGCGACACTCCAATGCCGTTCAGGCGTTCCACGGCTCTTCTCCAAATCCGCTTTCGATGAGCTGACAGAGTGCGGTCAGCGCTTCCTGCTCGTCTGGTCCGTCGCCGACGATCGTGATCGTCGTCCCGCGGGCCGCCGCGAGCAGCAGAATCCCCATGATGCTCTTGCCGTCCATCACCCGTCCCTGGTGCGCGACGCGAATCTGGGCGCGGAACCGCGTCGCCAGCTGCACGAACTTCGCGGCGGCGCGCGCGTGCAGCCCGAGACGGTTCTTGATGGTGACGTCGCAGCTGGTCATGTCGTCAGGGCGTCGTTGTGCCCTTGAGGAGATCCGATGCCACCCAGATGGCGTTCCGGCCGTGCTCGCGCAGCATGCGGGCGACCTCGGTGAGGTCCTGGCGCTCGCGCAGGCTCGCCGCCTTGATCAGCATCGGCAGATTGACGCCGGTGACGACCTCGACGCGAGTCGGCTCGAGGAAGGTGATGCCGAGGTTCGAGGGCGTGCCGCCGAACATGTCGGTCGCGATGAGCACGCCTTCAGGGCCCTGCACGCGGCCGATGGCCGCGGCGATCTCGTTGCGCGCGTCCTGGACGTCCTCGTGCCACCCGATCGACACCGCGACGAACGACGGCAGGTCGCCGACGATCGTTTCCGCGGCGTTGACCAGCTCGGTGGCCAGCTGGCCGTGGGTGACGACGACAACCCCAATCATGGGCGACGCTCCTATGTTCCTTCGCGCGACAGGTCGCGATGGCGGACGCGGGTGGACACGTTGGGCAGCGCGGCCAGCTCCTTCTTGAGCAGCTCCGCGAGATACACCGAACGATGGCGGCCGCCGGTACAGCCGATGGCCACGGTCAGATACGACTTACCCTCGGCGACATAGTGCGGCATCACGTACTTGAGGAAGGTTTCGAGGCGCTGCTCGAAGTCACGGGTCAACGGAAACCGCCGCATGTAGGTGGCCACCGCCCTGTCCTTGCCGGTCTTCTCGCGCAGGCCGTCAACGAAATGCGGGTTGGGCAAGAACCGGCAATCGAACATCAAGTCGGCGTCGATCGGCACGCCATGCTTGAAGCCGAAGCTTTCGAGCGTCACGATCAGCCGCGCGGCGCTGGCCGCGATCGCGCGCCATCGCGTGGAACAGCTCGCGGAGCTCGTGCACGGTGAGGTCCGAGGTGTCGATGATCTCGTCGGCCAGCCCGCGGATGCTGGTGAGCATCTGCCGCTCCTGCTTGAGCGCCTCGGCGACCGGGCGATCCGGCGCCAGCGGATGTGGCCGTCGAGTTTCGCTGAATCGGCGCAACAACGCGGCGTCGCTGGCTTCAAGGAAGACGAGTAGCGGATTGAGCGCCTTCGACGCCCGCAGCCGGCGCCAGACCGGCGGGAACTCGCGGGTGAACCCGCGCTCGCGCACGTCGACGACCACCGCCATCTTCGGGTGATCGACATCGTCGCGCAGCGACAGGTCGGCCATCACCGGAATCAACGGCGTCGGCAGATTGTCGACGCAGTAGTAGCCGAGATCCTCGAGCGCGCGGATCGCGTGCGACTTCCCCGCCCCGGACATGCCGGTCACGACGAGGAAGTTCGCGCCGCGAGCCCGGCGTGCCGCCGCCTTGCGCGCCACGCCCTTGCGGACTGCTCCTGTGCGGGCCGCCTTCCGCGCCGCTCCGCGCGCGGCCTTCACAGGTGACCTCCGTGATCGAGATCCTCGTCCGGATCGTCGACGTGCTCGTCGGGTGCGGCGCCGTCGCGCAAGCGTGCGTCGAGCCTGGCCGCGAGCTCGCGCGCGGCGTTGATGCCGCGGGTCCGCAGCAGCTGGTTCCGCGCCGCGACCTCGACGAGGATCGCGAGGTTCCGGCCGGGCGCCACGGGCATGCGAATCAGCGGCACGCGCAATCCCAGCAGCTCGAAGAACGCGTCGTCCAACCCGAGCCGATCGTATTCGCGATGCGGATCCCATCGTTCGAGCTGCACGACGAGCTCGACCCGCTTCGACGTCCGCGTCGACGCCACCCCGAACAGATCGCGGAGGTTGATGAGGCCGAGCCCGCGTACTTCCATGTGGTGCCGGGTCAGCTCGGGGCAGCTGCCGACGATGATCGAGGCGGCCCGGCGGCGGATCTCCACGGTGTCGTCGGCGACGAGGCGATGGCCGCGCACGACCAGGTCGAGCGCGCACTCGCTCTTGCCGATGCCGCTCTCCCCCACCATCAGCACGCCGAGCCCGAGGATGTCGAGCAGCACGCCGTGGATCACTTCGCGGACGGCGAGCCGATCCTCGAGCAGGGCGGTCAGTTTCCCGATCGCCGTCGCGGTTCCGACCCGCGTCGTCAGGAGCGGAATGCCGGCGCGCTCGGCTTCGGTGACGAGATCAGCTGGTGGTTCGAGTCCGCCCGTGATCAGGACGCACGGCACCGTCGGTCGCGAACGATTGCGCCAGCGCATGGCGGCGCGCTCCCGGGTCGAGTCCCTCGAGATAGCGGACCTCGCTCTCGCCGTAGATGAGCACGCGGCCGGGCTGCAGGTACTCGTGAAACCCGGCGAGCGCGAGCCCGGTCTTCTGGATGTACGGGTTGGTGATCGGTCGATCGAGGCCGCGGCGGCCCGCAAGCAGTTCGAGCGGCAGCCCGACAGATTCCGGGCGGGCTTCGAACAGGCCGCCAACGGTCACGGCCGGAATCGTCATGGTGACGAGGCCTCGTCTCTACGCTCGGGCGCGGGCCGGCGCCCGGTTGCGCGCCGCGGCCGGCACCTTCTTGGCGGTTTTGGCCGACCGCGAGGCGGGCCCCCGCCGCTTCCGCTCCTGCCACTTACCCTTGAGCTTCTCGGCCTGGTGCAGGATCTTGCCGACGACGGTGGTCAAAGCGGTCGCCCAGGTCTCTGCCTTGGCGACCGCGTGCAGGAAGTGCTCACCCCTCGCGTGCAGCGTCAACTCGACGACGTTCTTGATCTTTTCCTTCGTGACGACGACGGTTGCGGACAGACCGGCGCCGCTCAAGAGCCGTTCGACCTTGGCGAGCTTGCGGGTAACCAGATTCCTGAGGCCGGGCGAAATAACGACGTGATGGCCGGTGAGTTCGACGCGCATCAGAATAGAGGCGGCGACCGCGGGACGGACGCGCTAAAACAGCACCTTTCGCTGGTTGGACGTTGGGATCTTCAGCTCTTCTCGATACTTCGCGATCGTGCGCCGGGCCAGCATCAGCCCTTCGCGCTGCAGGATGCTGACGATCTTCGAATCGGACAGCGGCTTCTTCGGATCCTCGCCTTCGATGATCTTCCGGATGCGCTGCTTGATCGTGACCGACGACACCGCGTCGCCGTACGAACTGCTGATGCCGCTGTGGAAGAAATACTTCATCTCGAACACCCCTTGCGGGGTGTGCATGTACTTGTTGGTCACGACGCGGCTGACCGTCGACTCGTGCATGCCGATGTCGTTGGCGACGTCGCGGAGGACCAGCGGCCGCAGGTGTTCGATGCCGTGGTCGAGAAAGTCGCGCTGGAAATTGATGATGCTGGTGGCGACTTTCTGAATCGTCTTCTGCCGCTGCTCCACCGACTTGATGAGCCAGAGCGCCGAGCGGAACTTGTCCTTCACGTAGGCGCGCGTCTCGTCGGTGTTCTCCGCCCCCTTGTCGAGGAGGCGGCGATACGTCGGGCTGATGCGAAGCTGCGGCAATCCTTCTTCGTTCAGGAGCGCCACGTACTGGTCCTCGACCTTCACGATATAGACGTCGGGGATCACGTACTGGGACTGCTTCGGATTGAGCCGGCTGCCGGGCTTGGGATCGAGATGCTTGATGATCTCGATGTGCTCTTTGAGCTCGTCGATCGTGATCCCCAGCTTCTTGGCGAGCTCCGGAATCTGGTGGTTCTGCAGGAGCCGCAGGTGCTCGGTGATGATCCTTTCGGTCGGTGTCCCTTCGAGCGCGAGGTGGCGGAGCTGGAGCGTCAGGCACTCCTGCAAGTCGCGTGCGCAAACGCCGATCGGATCGAAGCCCTGCACCAGCCGGAGTGCCCGCTCGACCTCCTCGATCGGCCAGGGGCCCATGCTCGCAAGCTCGTCCACCGACGCCACCAGGTACCCGTCGTCATCCAGGTTGCCGATGATGGCCTGGCCGATCTCGCGCATCTGCTCGTCGTCGTTGGTCTGAATCGAGAGCTGCCAGTTGAGGTGGTCGGTGAGCGACGCGCCGGTCGAGAGCGTGTTCTCGATGGGCGGCAGCTCGCGGACTTCCTGCGGGGCTCGCGGCTTGTAGCCGTCGTCGAGGTATTCGCCGAAGAAATACTCGTAATCCTGGTCGTCCCAGGTGTCGGTCTTCTGCTGCGGCGGTGGCTCTTCCTTCTCCTGTGCCGGGGCCTCGGTGGTCTGCAGATCTTCGGTGGGGACTTCCTCGAGCAGCGGGTTCTCGACGACTTCCTGATTGAGCAGATCGGCGAGCTCCAAGGTCGACATCGGCAGGAGCTTGATCGCTTGCTGCAGCGATGGCGTCAGGATTAACTTCTGCGCCAGTTTTGTCTGCAGCTTCTGCTGAATGGCCATGGTCCGTCGCTACCGTTCGCTCGTTGGCAGGGCATGACCCGTGCCAAATTTCATTCTAGTCCAGACGGAAGTCGGTCCCGAGATAAATCCGCCGCACCTCATCGTCAGCGGCTAGCTGATCCGGCGTGCCGCTCCGGAAAATCGCACCGTCGGTGACGATGTGCGCACGGTCGGTGATGCGGAGCGTTTCGCGGACGTTGTGATCGGTGATCAGCACGCCGATGCCGCGCGACTTGAGGTGAAAAATGATCTTCTGAATGTCCGTCACGGCGATCGGATCGATGCCGGCGAACGGCTCATCGAGCAGCATGAACCGCGGCGACATCACCAGCGCCCGCGTGATCTCGGCGCGGCGGCGCTCGCCGCCGGACAGCGTGTAAGCCGCCGCGGACGCGACCGTCTGCAGGTTCAATTCCGCGAGGAGGTCACGCGCCCGCTGCCGCCGATCGGCGGCGCTCATGTCGAGGGTTTCGAGGATGGCCAGGACGTTCTGCTCGACCGTCAGGCCGCGGAAGATCGACGGCTCCTGCGGGAGGTAACCGATCCCTTTCCGCGCCCGCACGTACATCGCGTCGTCGGTGACGTCTTCGCCGTCGAGGATGACCCGGCCGCTGTCCGGTGCGGTCAGGCCGACGGTCATGTAGAAGGTCGTCGTCTTGCCCGCGCCGTTTGGTCCAAGCAGCCCGACGACCTCGCCGGACGAAACCTCGAGGCTGACGCCGCGGACAACGGTACGACCGCCGTAGGACTTGGTGAGTCCCTCGGTACGAAGCGTGGACATGAGGCGCGGGGGGATTCATCTGATGTGGCGATGTGGAGATGTTTGATCTGGTGATTTGTGATCTGGTGATCTGGTCGATCTGTGATCTGGTGATCGAGGCGCCCAGCCGGCGGCCAGCTTCAGATCGATCTTCAGATCACGCAGATCATCAGATCACCAGATTTCAATATCTCGCACTCACTTCGTCTCCGGGCATTTCCCGCCCTTGGTCACGACGCGGATCTCTTCGTTGCCGTCGACCACGACACGCTCCGAGCCTTTGTAGAACGTCAGCGTTCGCCCGGTGGACTCCCGGCACCCTTCGCACCAGGCGCACCGGAGACCCGGTCAGCACGTACTGCTCGTCGTTGGGATGATAGGTCATCCGCTGGGCGGTCGCCTTGCGCTTGTCGAGCACGACTACGACTGCATCCTGCGCCTCCAGCCGATCGAGAGTGTTGCCCTTCGTGGCGAGAAACATCTCGATCCGCTCCGCGCTCAGATTGCCCTGTACGCCGTCGAGCGTGGCGCTCTTGGTCAAAACAATCTGACGCTTGGCGTCCTCGAACGCGAGGCTGCCGGCGCGGGCGACCGAGCCGGCCTTCGGGTCGCGCTCCTGCGGACCGACGACGCGCAGCACCGCGCGCATGTTGCCGGTCGCGGTCAGAGTCCCCTGTTTCTCGTCCATCGTGATCTCGTCGGCGCGAATCGTCGTCCCGCTGGCCTGGAGGAGATGCGCCTGGCCCTTGTAGACGCCCTTCGACGTCGCCTCGTCGAACACGAGGCTCTCGGCATTGATGACGACCGCTTCCTTCTCGTCGAGCAGCGTCGTACCGCGGTCGCCGGGTTGACGGCGGCCCGCGGCAAGCTCGGTGTGGACGCTGCCGGTCGCCTGCATCTGACGAGGCGTCAGCGTCACGTCGATGGAGTTGCCATCGACGCTGAGACGTTCGTCGCTGACGTGGGGACGTGTGGTCCCGGACCCGCCGCGAAGGGCCAGCCCCCCCTTCGTGACCTGGTAGGTGGCGTCGATGCTCGTCGCCACCAGCTTGCCTTCCTCGAACCTGAAGCCGCCGCCAAAGACAGCCTCGTCGATGGCGTTGCCGTCGGCCATCGTCGTCTTGAGCGTGGGCGCGCGGGCGACGCGCAGTCCGCCGCCTTTCGAGGCTTCTTCGCGATACTCGACGCCGCCATCGAAGGTCATGCTGGTCAGGCCGCGCCCCGGCTCGCCGCTGCCGTCGAGGCTGGGCGCCGTGATCCGGCGGGCCGACCGGTCGCCCGATGCCGGAAGGTCGACGACGACCTGAGTCTTCGCGAGCAAGCGAGTGACCGAACCGTCGGCCGCGAGCGACGCGTCGATCGCGTCGGCCTGGAGTTGCTGGGCGGGGCCACTTTCGGGGCGCCCGAGCTGAATCGACGATTGGCCGGCGAGTACCGCCTGCTGCAGCGTGCGCCCGTCGGGGGCGTAGTGAAGGTTGATGTCGCGAGCCGCCATGCCCTGCAACGAGCTGTTGCCGCCCGCGCCCGTGATCTTTGAGCCGCCACGAAGCTCGATGTGCTCAGGTTCATCGCGGTCGCGGATCAGGAACACCGTGGAGTCGACCGCCTCGATGGTCTGACCCTGCCGATCCATGCGCATGTTGCGCTCGAAGCGCATGAAGCGCTCGGCGCGCGAGTAGTTGGCCGCCCCGGAGTTCACGTGCATCGCCCCCGATCCGTCTTTCGCGGCGGCGACGTCGATCACTGCCTGATTGAGGAGCCCGAGGCGGTCGAGCGTGCGGTCGTAGGTGAACCCGACGCCGGAGCCGGTCGTGCGTTCCCGCTCGAAGCGGATGGGGCCGCCGCCGCGGACGATGCCTTCGGCTTCGGTGAACGTCGCCTGTGGGGTTGTCACCGTCAGGCCATCCGAGGTCTTGCAACCTGACGTCGCCTTCGAGATCGTACGTGCTCAGCTCGGGGCCAACGCTCGCCTTCTGTCCGGAGATCACGAACGACCGGCCGCCCCGATCGTCGATGTGCGCCTTGAAGCTGGTGAACTGGCTGCGGCCATCGGTGTAGCTCATCTGGCTGCCGAATTCGACCTTGATGTCGCGCTTGGTGCCTTTGTGCTGGAGGACGTCGCCGCCACGAATCTCAGAGGTCGCCTTCGGATCGAGACGCTCGATCGGCGCCGGCGGAGGGGGCGCGGGCCGGTCGCGCTTGGCAAACCAGAGCGCCCCGGCGAAGACCAGGGCGAACAGGCCCAGGCCCAGCCGCGCGTGTCGTTGCCAGCGTGCCATGGAGAAATTGTACCGAACCCTAGCGGAAGTCTTCGACGCGCAGCTCCAGATAGCGCTCGCCCTGGTATTCGTTGTTCTCGAGCGAGAACGCCAGCTCGACGCCGTCCTTCCTCGCGGCCATCGTTTCTTCCCGCTCGGCCGCATTCCACTGGATGGCGCGGAACGTCCGGTTCTCCTGCCGGAACGACATCTTCAGGTGGCGGTCTTTCAGCTTGCGTGGACCGTCGACGATCTGGACCGACGAAGTGTGGAACACCGGCTTCGGGTTCCCCGGTCCAAACGGCGCGAGCGTGGTCAGCTCTTCCGCGACCTGGCTCGAGATGTGGTTGAACGCGAGTGGGCCGTCGAGCCAGAGCCGCGGGCGGAGGTCGTCGGGCCCCAGCCGCTCTTCGCCCCAGACGTTGATGGCCTGCCGGAATTCCTTGATGCGCGCGCTCTCGATCTGCAGCCCCGCCGCCTGGCGATGGCCGCCGAATCGCAGCATCATCGGCGCGCACGACTCGAGGGCCGCCAGCATGTCGAAGCCCGGGATGCTTCGGCACGACCCGTGAGCGACGCCGTCCTCAATCGACAGCACGATGGTCGGGCGGTAGAAGGCGTCGACGATCTTCGACGCGACGATGCCGATCACGCCGCGGTGCCATCCCTCACCGGCGACGACGAGGACCGATCGCGATCCGACTTCGGGATCGGTTTCGATTACCTTCCGCGCCTTGGCGACGATGTCCTGCTCTTCCTGGCGTCGCCGAGTGTTCTCGACCTCGAGCTGTTCGGCGAGGCCGCGAGCCTCGTCGGCCATCCCCTCGTCGGCGGCCAGCAGCAGCCGCGTCGCGATGTCGGGCGTGCTCATGCGGCCGGCGGCGTTCACCCGCGGCGCAAGCATGAAGGCGATGTGGTAGCTGTCGATCTGCTTGCCGGTCAGGCCGGCCGTGTCGAGCAGCGCGCGGAGGCCAACCTTGTGCGGCCCCTTCGACAGCATCTGCAGGCCGAGCTTCGCGATCACCCGGTTCTCGCCCACGAGCGGGACGACGTCGGCGAGCGTCCCGATGGCGGCGATCTTGACGAATGCCGGGAGCCAGTTGGTCTTGCCCGCCTTGTGGCACAACGCCTGCACGAGCTTGAGGGCGACGCCGACGCCCGCGAGGTGCTTGTCGGCGTAGCGGCAATCGTGCCGCTTCGGATTGACGATCGCGTACGCGTCGGGCAGGCTCGTGTCGGGCTCGTGGTGATCCGTGATGATCAGGTCCAATCCGAGCTCGCGGGCGCGCCGCGCCGCCTCGGCGCCGCGAATGCCGCAATCGACCGACACGACCACGTGAACGCCTTCGCCGTGCAGCCGCTCGAGCGCCGCCGGCTGCAAGCCGTAGCCGTCGCGCAGCCGCTCGGGAATGAAGTGAATGACCTGAGCGCCGAGCAGTTCCAGCGCGCGCCGCAGAATCACCGTCGAGGTGATGCCGTCGACGTCGTAGTCGCCGTGCACTGCGATGCGCTCGCCGCGGGCGATGGCCTGGGTCAGCCGATCGACCGCGCGATCCATGTCGGTGAGGCCCATCGGGTCGAGCAGATGATCGAGCGACGGCTTCATGAAACGCGACGCCGCATCGACATCGGTCAGGCCGCGGATCGCCAGCAGTCGTGCGAGCACCGGCGAGACCCCGAGCTCGTGGGCTACGGCATCGGCGCGAGCGTCGTCGCAGGGATAAGGCTGCCAGACGAGCGGCGCTCTCATGCTTCGACGTACCCGACCGCGCCCATGCGACGGAACTTCTGATAACGATCTTCGAGCCGGGCCTCGACCGTCATCGCCACCGACGCATCGAGCGCGCGCGACAGCGCCGCATCGAGGAGCCGCGCGGCCGCTGCCGGATCGGTGTGTGCCCCGCCAATCGGCTCCTTGACGATCTCGTCGATGACGTTCATCGCCAGCAAGTCGGGGGCGGTGATCTTCAGCGCTTCCGCGGCCGCCACCTTGCGCGAGGAGTCGCGCCACAGGATCGCCGCACAGCCCTCTGGCGGGATCACGCTGTAGATCGCGAACTCGTGCATCAGGATGCGGTCGCCGACCGCGATGCCCAGCGCGCCGCCGCTGCCCCCCTCGCCATGGACGACGATGATGACCGGCACGGTAAGCATCATCATCTCGCGCAGATTGAGGGCGATCGCCTCGGCAACGCCCCGCTCCTCCGAGTCGATGCCCGGGTAGGCCGCCGGCGTATCGACGAAACAGATGATGCTGCGGTGGAACTTCTGCGCGAGCAGCATCGCCCGGAGGGCCTTGCGATAGCCCTCCGGCCGCGCGTAGCCGAAGTTGCGGAAGATTTTCTGCTTGGTGTCGCTGCCCTTCTGGTGCCCCACGACGAGAATCTCGTTGTCGCGATAGCGCGCCAGGCCGCAGACGATGGCGTGGTCGTCCGCGTAGCGGCGATCGCCGCGGATCTCGACGAAGTCGGTGAACAGGTGCTCGATGTAGTCCAGCGTAGTCGGACGCGCCGGATGGCGCGCGACCAGAACGCGCTGCCACGGTGTGAGGTGGTTGTAGAGCTCGCCGCGAATCGCGACGATGCGCTCCTCGAGCCGGCGGATGTCCTGGCGCCGCTGCTCGGTCTCGGGCAGCATCGAGATCGCTTCGATCTCCTTGAGGAGAACGCCGATCGGTTCTTCGAAATCCAGCAGCTCGGGCATGGTCGTTACCGAAGGGTCACCGAGCCGGCGCCGCACAGAGCCTCGACGGCGTTCAGCAGGACCTCTGACGGTTTCACACGGATCTGCGGCAGGACGTCGGCGCTGACCCTCAGCGTACGGCCGCGAGCCGAGACATCCAGTTCGATCGCCACTGGACGATCGCCCTGATGGGCCTGCAGCAGGTCCCACAAGGCCTCGAGCTTCTGCCGCGTGCAGTCGCCGTTCACGTGAATCCGCACCGCCTTCGAGAGGCGCTCGCGGAGCGTTTCGAGGGGAAAGATTTCGTTGGACTGCATCCGCGCCGACTCTTCGTCGCGCTCGAACTTGCCGCGTACCGCGACGAGCCGGTCGTTCTCAATCAACGTCGCAAACCGGGCGTAGGTTTCTGGGAAGGCGACAACCTCGACCGCCCCTTGAGCGTCTTCCAGCATGAAGACACCCATCCGATCGCCCTTCTTGGTCTTGAGCGGGCGGAAGCCGGCGATGATGCCGCCAACGTGAACGTCCTCGAGCAGGAGACGGCCGGGCGCGCCGTCGGTCGATTGCGGGAGGTCGGCGAGGACGAGGTCGCCGACCGTCCGCGCCCCGAACGCGCGCAGCGCCTCAGCGTAGCGGTCCAGCGGGTGACCGCTCAGATAGAGCCCGAGCGCTTCCTTCTCGTGCCCGAGCAGTTCCATTTCGGACCAGGGCGCCGCTTCCGGCAGCCGAATCAGCGTGAGCCCCTGCGATTCATCGCTTGCGCCGAACAGGTCGGCCTGGCCTTGATCGCGATCGCGCTGGACCCGGCCGCCGTGCTCGATGGCGCTGTCAACGGCGACGAGCAGTTGCGCCCGGCCGGCTCCGAGCGACACGCCTTTCGGAATGAGCGTGTCGCTGGCGCCCGATTTCACCAGCGCTTCGAGCACGCGTTTGTTGACGAGCCGGAGGTCGAGCTCTTCGCACAACTGGTGGAGCGAGGTGATCGCACCGGTGCGGGCACGGACTTCCAGGATCGACCTGATCGCGCCCTCGCCGAGCCCCTTGATCGCGGTCAGACCAAATCGCACGCCCGTTGGCACGACCGTGAAGTGCAGAGCGCTCTCGTTGATGTCGGGCGGGAGCACGGCGATGCCGCGATCGCGACACTCGGAGATGTAGAGCGCGAGCTTGTCGGTGTTGGCCGCTTCAATCGTCAGCAGCGCCGCGGCAAAGTGCTTGGGATAGTTCGCCTTGAGATACGCGGTCTGGTACGCCAGGAAGGCATAGGCCGTGGAATGCGACTTGTTGAAGCCGTAGCCGGCGAAGTACTCCATCAAGTCGAAGATCTTGGTGGCCTTCTTCTCGTTGACGCCCTTCTTGCGCGCGCCTTCCATGAAGGCTTCGCGCTGCTTGGCCATGACCTTGGGGTCTTTCTTCCCCATCGCCTTGCGCAGCACGTCGGACTGGCCGAGGCTGAACCCGGCCAGCGCCGACGCAATCCGCATCACCTGTTCCTGGTAGGCGATGACGCCGTAGGTGTCGGCGAGAATCGGCTCGAGCGCGGGCAGCTCGTACTTCACTTCGCTGCGTCCGGCCTTGCGCGCGATGAAGTCGTCCACCATCCCGGACTTGAGCGGACCGGGCCGGTAGAGCGCGTTCATCGCGATCAGATCGTCGAGGCGCTGCGGCTTCGCCTTCCGCAGCAGTTCGCGCATGCCCGAGCTCTCGAACTGGAAGATGCCGTAGGTCTGGCCGTCGACGAACAACTGATAGGTCTTCGCATCGTCGAGCGGCACGGCGTCGATGTCGAGATCGAATCCTTCGGTGCGTTTGATCTCGGAGAGCGCGTCGTGGATCAGGGTCAGCGTGCTCAGGCCGAGGAAGTCCATCTTGAGGAGGCCGACGCGATCGACCTCCTTCATCGCCCACTGGGTCGTGATTTCGTCGCGGTTGCTCTTGAAGAGCGGCGCGTAGTCGGTGATCGGCCCGGGCGCGATGACGACGCCCGCGGCGTGCACGCCGGCACTGCGGGACATGCCTTCGAGACGCTTGCCCATCTCGAGCACGTCCTTGACCCGCGGATCCTGCTCCTGCATCTGGCGCAGTTGCGGGTTCTCGACGAGCGCCTTCTCGAGGGTCATGTCGAGCGCCGGCGGGATCTGCTTGGCGATCCGATCGACGTCGGCGTACGGCATGTCCATGACGCGCCCGACGTCGCGCACGACCGCCTTGGCCTTCATCGTGCCGAAGGTGATGATCTGCGAGACGTTTTCGCGCCCGTAGCGGCGGGTGACGTACTCGATCACCTCGCCGCGGCGGCGCTCGCAGAAGTCGACGTCGATATCGGGCATCGACACGCGCTCGGGGTTGAGGAAGCGCTCGAACAGCAGGTCGTAGTGCAGCGGATCGACGTCGGTGATGCGCATCGCCCAGGCGACGAGGCTGCCCGCGGCCGATCCGCGGCCCGGCCCGACCGGGATGCCCTGCTCGCGCGCGTAGCGGATGAAGTCCCAGACGATCAGCAGATAGCCCGGGAAGCCCATCCGCTTGATCATCTGGATTTCGTAGGCCAGACGCTGTTCGTAGTCGCTGATCGCGTGGCGGAGCTTGCCGTCCTCGGCGAGCTGACGCAGCCGGACGAGCCGCTCGGCAAAGCCCTGGCGCGCGACGTGCTCGAAGTAGCCGTCGATGTCGAAGCCTTCCGGCACGTCGAACTTCGGCAGGTGTGACTGCCCGCCCGGGATCTCGACGTTGACGCGCTCCGCGATGCGCATCGTGTTCTTCAGCGCCTCGGGGTAGTCCTTGAAGATGACCGCCATTTCTTCGGCCGTCTTCAGGAAGAACTGATCGCCGTGATAGCGCAGACGCTGCGCGTCGTTGACCGACTTCCCCGTCCCGATGCAGAGCAGGATGTCGTGCGGCTTGTGGTCGTCCTGCCGGAGGTAGTGCACGTCGTTGGTGCACACGAGCGGCAGGCTCAGGTCGCGCGCGATCGGCAGCAGCCCGGTGTTGACGATGCGCTGCTCGTCGATGCCCTGGAACTGCATCTCGAGGAAAAAATTGCCGTCGCCGAGGATGTCGCGGTAGCTGGCAGCGGCGGCCATCGCGCGCTTGGCCTGCTCGCCGCGGATCTCGGAGGCGACTTCGCCCTTCAGGCAGCTGCTGAGCCCAATCAACCCCTTGCTGTGCGCCGCGAGGAGTTCCTTGTCGATGCGCGGCTTGTAGTAGAAGCCCTCGGTATAGCCCGCTGAGACGAGCTTGATCAGGTTCTTGAAGCCTTCGTTCGTCTCGGCCAGCAGCACGAGATGGTTCGCGGTTTCGCCAATCGTGCCGCTCTTGTCGGTCCGGCTGCCCGGAGCCACGTAGACCTCGCAGCCGAGGATCGGCTTGATCCCACGCTTCCGCGCCGCGTCGTGAAACACCACCGCCGAGAACATGTTCCCGTGCTCGGTGACGGCGAGCGCCGGCATCTTCAGCTTGGCCGCTTGATCGAGCAGCTCCTCGATCCGGCAGGCGCCGTCGAGCAGCGAGTACTCGGTGTGCAGGTGGAGGTGGACGAAGTCGCTCATGGCTTCGCTGGGCGCGACACTGTCAGTGTCTCATCGTCCGGGCTACTCCCACTCGATCGTCGACGGCGGCTTCGACGAGATGTCGTAGACCACGCGATTGATCCCTTTGACCTCGTTGACGATGCGCGACGAGATCGTCGCGAGGAGATCGTGTGGCAGCCGGGCCCAGTCGGCGGTCATGCCGTCGAGGCTCTCGACCGCACGAATCGCGACGGTGAATTCGTAGGTGCGGGCATCGCCCATGACGCCCACGCTCTGGACCGGGAGCAAGACCGCGAAACTCTGCCAGATGCGCTCGTACCAGCCCGAGCGACGCATTTCGTCCGCGACGATAGCGTCAGCGCGGCGCAGCAGGTCCAACCGGTCGCGGGTGAGCGGTCCGAGCAGACGAACCGCGAGACCTGGACCGGGAAACGGCTGCCGGATCAGGAACTCGCGATCGATCCCCAGGTCGCGGCCCACCGCCCGCACCTCGTCCTTGAACAGTTCCCGCAGCGGCTCGACCAGCGTGAAGCGCATCCGCTCGGGCAGGCCGCCGACGTTGTGGTGGCTCTTGATCGTCGCCGACGGCCCGCGCACGGACACCGACTCGATCACATCCGGATACAGCGTGCCCTGCGCGAGAAAGTCGAACTCGCCGAGCGCCGCGCGCTTCCTCTTCGAAGACGTCGATGAACGTCGCCCCGATGATTTTGCGCTTCTGTTCCGGATCGGACACGTCCGCCAGCCGCGACAGGAACATGTCGGAGGCATCGACGAAGTGCACCGGCAGCCGCAGCTTCTTGTAGCGCTCGACCACCTGCTCGGCCTCGTTGAGCCTCAGCACGCCGTTGTCGACGAAGATGCAGTGCAGTCGGTCGCCGATCGCGCGGTGAATGAGCGTCGCGGCAACCGTGGAATCGACGCCGCCCGACAGGGCACACACGACGCGGCCGTCACCGACCTGCTGACGAATCCGCCCGATCGCTTCGTCGATGAACGACGTGATCGTCCAGTCGCCGCGGCAGCCGCAGACGTCGAAGGCAAAATTCTTCAGGATTTCGGTCCCGCGTTCGGTGTGGGCGACTTCGGGATGGAACAGCAGCGCGTAGTATCCCCGCTCCGGCGCTTCCATCGCCGCGACCGGTGCGTTCGCGCTGGTCGCCACCACGGCAAACCCTGGCGGCGCGGCGGCGACGAAGTCGCCATGACTGGCCCAGACGCGCAAGTCGGCCGGCAACGCGCGGAAAAGCCGCGGCGCGCTCGGCCGTGCACGCTCACGGCGGCGAAGCCGAACTCGCGATGCGGCGACGGCCGCGACCTGACCGCCGAGCATGTCGGTCATCAGCTGCATGCCGTAGCAGATGCCCAGCGTCGGCAGCCCGAGCTCGAGCACACGCGGGTCGCATTTCGGTGCATCGTGCTCGGACACGCTCTTCGGACCGCCGGAGAGGATGAGGCCGACCGGCTGCTTTGCGCGGATGGTCTCGAGCGGCGTATTGAACGGCAGGATCTCGGAATACACCGACAACTCACGCAACCGTCGAGCAATCAGTTGCGTGAACTGCGAGCCGAAATCGAGAACGAGAATCGTTTGGTGGGACACTAGCGAAGCTGCGCCTCAAACCGCCCAAAAGAAAGTGCCAGCTCCGACGTCGACCCTCGAGTGATCACCCCTCGGCTCGAGGCCAGCGAGCGAATGTGGGTCGTGAAGCCGCTATTATAAGCGTATGCCTGCTGCTGCCACCACTAGATATAGTGTGGGCAATCGACCTACGGTCGGGCTCGCGGCGCTCGTGATCATCGCGGCGGCGGTCACCGCGAGCGCGCAGCAACCCGCACCCGAGACGACCAATCCCGCCGAGCGCATCGTCGCGCTCGATGCGCGCTGGACGGTCTCGTTCGCCACCGCGCCTTCAGCAGCGGCCGGCTACGACCAGCAACTGGCGTATGTGCCACTCAAGGGTGGCGAGCTGGTTGCCATCGATCTTTCCGACGGCAAGGTCGCGTGGTTCGTGCCCTTCCCGACGACCACGACACCGGCGACGGGCGATGGACTCGTGTTTGCGGCCGGTGACGGCGCGATCACCGCGCTCGAACAACGCAGCGGCACGCCACTCTGGAAAACGCCCATCGACAGCCCGCTCGCGGCGCGGACTGTACTGGGATACCGGCTGGTTGCTCGCGTCGACCGAGTCCGGCGATCTGCTGGCCCTTCATGCGCAAGACGGCCGCATCCTGTGGCGGCAAGCGCTCGGATCACCATGGCTCGTACCGCCGACGCCTGCGGGCGATCGTTTATACGTGGCTCTCCGCGACGGCAGGATCGCCGCACTTGCCATCGACAGCGGGATCGCGGCGTGGGCGTCGCCTCTGAACGAGCCGGTCACCGGGATGCTCGCGCTCGAGGACCAGCTGCTCGTCGGTAGCCGCAAGAACGTCATCCATAGCCTGTCACTGTCCACCGGCCGCGTCCGGTGGACGCAGCGGGCGGGCGCCGATACCGCCGGCGCGCCAGTGGCTGACGACAAGCTGATTTATTTCGCGGCGCTCGACAACATGCTGCGCGCGCTCGATCGACGCAACGGCAACCTGCGCTGGAGCCGAAGCCTCCCGTCGCGCCCTGCCGCGGGTCCGCTCCGCACCGGCGACGTCGTCCTCGTGCCCTTTGTGACCACCGACATCGGCGCGTTCACCGCGACGACCGGCGCGCCGGCGTTCACGATTCGCGCGGTTGGCGAGATCGGCGGCGTCCCGTTCATCCGCGAATCGGTGCCGCCGACGGCACCGCTCCTGGTTGCGATGAGCCGCGAGGGCGCGCTGCAGGGATTTGCGCCACGGATCGAGCCGCCGCCGGTGCCGCTCGGCGAATTGCCCGGTGTCAAAGTCGGCAGCTGAAATCAGCGCGCCGGAGCCGGCGCGCCGACCCGGTCGAAGGCGCGCCGCAAACGGCGGACGCCCTCGGCGATACCCTCCTGGGTCGGGGCGGAATAGGACAGCCGGGCGAATTGATGCCCTCCCCCATCGACGAAGAAGGCGCTGCCGACGACGAAGCTGACCCGCTCGTTGACGGCCTCATCGAACAGCCGGCGGTCGTCGACGCCCTCGCCGAGATCGGCCCAGAGAAAAAACCCGCCGCGCGGCTGCGTCCACGCGATCCGGCCCGCCAGCTCGTCGCGGAGCGCCGCCTCCATCGCTTCGCGCTTGGCCTGATAGTGAGCGCGCAGCGCCGGCGCCAGCTCGCGGACGACGCCCCGTTCGAGGGCGGCGTGAACGATGCGCTGATCGAAGACGCCGCTGCAGAGATCGGTCGCCTGCTTGGCGAGCTCGACGCGTGCCGCAATTTCCGCGGGTGCCACGAGCCAGGCGACTCGCAGCCCGGGCACGAGGGTCTTGGAAATGCTGCCGAGATAAACGACCCGCCCATCGCGGTCGTCGGCGCGCAAGGCGCGCGTCTCTTCCGGCCGCGTCACGTCCTCGAAGTAGAGGCTGCCGTACGGGTCGTCCTCGAGCACGAGCAGATCGTGGCGCGCCGCGGCCTCGAGCAACGCCGCGCGGCGGCGCGACGACATCAGTGCGCCGGTCGGATTCTGAAAGTTCGGCGTGACGTAGACGACGCGCGGGCGCTGGCCGGTACGCGCAAGCTCGCGGATCGTCTCGTCGAGCGCCTCGATCGCGATCCCTTCGGCATCCTGCGGGATCCCGACGAGCCGCGCCTGCAGGTTATGGAATGCCGCGATGGCGCCGGAATAGGTCGGCAACTCGACGAGGACGACATCGCCCGGATTGAGCAACACCCGACCCGCGAGATCGAGGCCTTGTTGTGAGCCGGTGGTGATGATGACGTTCGCGGGTTCGGCGGCGATGCCGCGGAAGGCCAGTTCACCGACGAGCGTCTGGACGAGCGGCGCAAACCCGCGTGTCGGCCCGTACTGCATGACCGCGCTCTGACGCGACGCGAGCAACTCGCGCGTGAGCGCCTCCAGGGCGGGCCAGGGAAACATGTCGGCGGCCGGCGCTCCGGCGGCAAACGAGATCAGATCGGGAATCGTGGCGGCCAGCGAGCCGGTCTTGCGAATCGCCGACTCGTGATAGTTGAGTGCCGCGGTCGAGAGGAATCGTCGATAGTCCATGAGTGCGTCAGCCGATCCGCCGCCATTCGATCGCGTCGGCGCTCGACCCGGCTTCGTTCTGGCCGCGGTAGACCCGGACGTAGGCGACGAGCGCGGTCAGCGCGATGAACTGAAAGACCACGCCGCGCACGAGCCACGCGATCAGTTGGAGCGGCAGCGCCGCCAGGCCGACCAGCGGGACAAACGCAATCAACCCCAGGGCGGCGGTGGCCAGGATCGATGCTGCAGTCGTCAGCACGACGAGACCAAGCGTTGCCACGAAGATCAACGAGACCGTGCGCGTCTCCGCGCGCAAGAGGCGCGCCACGCGCGCCGCCGCCTGACGCACGGTGCAATCGTCGGTCGCGATCACGATCTGAAAGAGCAGGTAGAAGAAGTTGACGATGGTGATCCAGGCGACGAGCGCCAGCGACGCGCCGGCGGCGACGAGTCGCCAGTCGCCGGTGGCTTCGGGCCCACCGAAGACGAGCGCCAGCGATGCCACGGTCGAGGCGAGGTAGATCACCATCAGGCCGATGCCGAGCGTCGTGTAGCGCCGGAAGAGTCCGGCCGCACCGGTCGTGAAACGCTCGAGCGAGAACTGAGTGGCGCGGTGGAACGCCGGCAGGCGCAGGGGCGGGTGCTCGATCGCGCCAGCGCCCCGCTCGGCAGCGACCAGCACGCCCACCGTGCCGCCCTTGACGAGGAACATCAGGAGTGAGCCGCCGACGAGAACGAGCGCGACGGCGATCAGGAACGCGAGCAGTGCGACCGGCTGCGCCAGCAGCACCGACGCCATCGTCGGGATGATGTCGCTCAGCGGCAGCGCCAGGAGATCGCTGGGATCGCCGCCGATCAGCAGAACCGCCAGAAACACGCCGCCCACCACCGGCACGGCGAGCAGCGTCTTGAACAGCGCGTCCGCGACGAATTGCACCAGCACCACGTGCCAGTTGGCCGCGGTCACGAGCGCACCGCGCTTGAGGCAGTCTTTGAGGGACAACTGAGGAAAGGCGAGCTCGATTCTACCGTACGCGACAATGAGTGCGACCTCATGCAGGTGCCACCGTTCGTCCGCCGGTCGACGCTGCGACTGATCGTGGGCGGCGTGACGCTCGCCGTGGTGACGGCAGCCATCGGCCTGGTCCGCGAACGGCTTCGTTTCGGTGAGCATCCCGACCAGACCCGCGCACAGATCGAGCGCGACGTCAGGCAGCGGTTCACGGCGCTCGAATCCCGCCTCGAAACCGCGGTCCAGCAGCTCCGCGGCGACAGCGCGGTCGCGGTCATCAGCCAGACAAGAGATCAAGCGCGCACGCGCCAGGTCTTCGAGCGACTGGCGGCGGTCGAAGAGGCGCTGCAGATTCCCGAGGTGGCGATCACCGTGTACGGACTGGAGGCGCGGCCGTTCGGGTGGGTCGGCCGGCCGGCCACGCTGCCCATCGGTCGCATCACCGGTCCCGACGCGCTGTTCCTCGCCGAGAGCCCGCTCGGCCTTCGGCTGACGCGCGTGGCGCCGGTGTTGGACCTCCAGGACGCGGCCCGACGGGTCGCGACGCTGGTCGTCGAGGCGCCGTTGCCGGGAACGTCGCGTTTGCCGGACTCGCCCGAAGGGTTTGAGATCTCGACCTCGGTCGTCCCCGTGCCGCTGCGCCTTGGCTTCGAAGCCGCGCGCACGGCCGGCGGCATCGTCATCAACGGTCCATCGGGCGAACCGCTTGCGGTCGTCGAGGTGCCAGCCGACGAGATCCGCGCCGCGCGGGAGTTGCAGCGGCAGCGCCGGTGGGCGGTGGCGCTCGCGGTGCTGTGCGTCGTGCTCCTGCTGCTGACTGGCCCGCTGCTCGACTGGCGGCGCCTCGTGCGCACCGTGCCGGGTCACATCGGCCTGACGGTGGTGCTGCTCGCCTTGCTCGTCGCGGCGCGCGCGATCGCCTGGCAGGCCGTGCGGCTCGCGGGGCTGACCGCGGTCCCGCTCGTCCCGACCGGCGAGCGCGACCCGGCATACCTGCTCCTCGCGTCCGCGGCCGACTTTTTCCTGACTGCCCTGCTCATCGCCGGCGTCGTCGGCTTGCTCGCCTCGAGCTTCGAACAGTGGCGGCAAAGCCGCCGCCTTGCCGTGCGGGTCGTTCCCTCGTCTCGCGTTTTCGATCTCGTGGCGTTCGTCGGCGCGCAAGTCCTCGCGGGCGCGGGTATCGGCGCGCTGCTCGTGGGATACGAACGATTCCTGCGCACGCATCTGGCGCAGATGCCGTTCGACCTGCTCCACTTCTCGCTCAACCCGTTCGACTGGCAGCGGCTCGTGGTCGGGATCGGCCTCGTCATCCTGCACGCGGCGCTCCTGGCGTTTGCGGTGCTCGTCTTCCGGCTGGCGCAATCGCCGTTCGTCATCGCGATCTCGCATCGATGGCTGCGCGCCTGGGTCCCGATTCTCTGGGCCGTCCCTGCGGGGTTCGTGCTCTTCACCGAGATGGCCGGCTGGGAACGGCCGCCGATCGTTCCGGCGGCGCTGATTGTCGGCGTGGTCATCGCCGCCGCGTGGCGGCTTCGCCGGTATCGCGTCGCGCTGGAACACGCGTCGCAAGCCGCGCGCCTGACCGCCTTTTTCGTGGCGCTGACGGTTCCGTCCATCGTGGTCTATCCCTCGCTCGTCGACGCGCACGGGCGGGCCCATCGCCAGCTCGTCGAGACGCGTTATGCGCCCGAGGTCGTCAACCAGCGGCGGAACCTGCAGCTCCGCCTGAACGAAGCGCTCGGCCAGATCGAGAGCATCACCGACCTCGGCGATCTGATCAGCGCCGGCGAACCAGCGCTCGACGGACCGCCCTCGACCGATGCGGCGTTTCATGTCTGGGAGCGCACGGTTCTCAAGAACCAGCGCTCGACAGCGGTGGAGCTTCACGACAGCACCGGAGCGCTGGTCAGCCGCTTTGCGCTCGAACTGCCGCTGGCCGGCGGCCCGCCCACCTACAAGGCGTCCACCTGCCAGTGGGAGATCTTCGAGGAGGTCTCGCCGTTCTTCGCCGAAGAGCGGCGGTTGCTCCACGCGGGGAAAGGGCTGTGCCGTCAGGATCGCAACCGTCGCCAGACGGTGATCGGATCGATCGCCGTGCGGGTCATGCTCGACTACAGCAATCTGTCGTTCGTGTCGGCGCAGAGCCCGTATGTCGCCCTGCTGCGCGATCCGCGCACGAGCGAGCCGGCCGTCGCCGACCGCGACGCCATCGAGTTCACCGTCTACGGCTGGAGCCGGCGTCCGCTCTTCATGTCAGGCCGATCCGCGTGGCCGCTGAGCGAGAACGCCTTCCAGCAGGTGTTCGCGTCGCGCGAGCCGTTCTGGGCAGCCATCGAGCGCGGTGACGTCGAGTACCAGGTGTATTTCCTCAACGACCGCGGAGCGATCTACGCGCTTGGTTACCCGCGGCCGAGCGGCGTCGGGCACCTCATTACGATTGCCGAGCTGATCGCACTGTCCGCCGTCACCTACCTGATCCTCCTGGCCGCGCGGGCTGGTTTACGGCGTCATCGCGCAGCGGACGCCGACCTCTGGCCGCGAGCTGCTGCGCGAGGTCCGCGCCAGCTTCTACCGCAAGCTGTTCATCGCGTTTGTCGCCGCGGCCGTCGTGCCCGTGCTCGCCCTTGCGCTCGTCACCCGCGCCTACATTGCGGACCTGATGCAGACCGACCTCGAGATGGAGGCCACACGCACGGCAGCCTCCGCCAGCCGCGTCGTCGAGGACGTCGGCACGCTCGAAGCCGCCGACGGCACCGCGACCGCGACGATCGACGACGACCTGGTGGTCTGGCTGAGTCGAGTCATCGCCCAGGACGTCAACATCTTCGACGGTTCGGGGCTGCTCGCGTCGAGCGAGCGCAACCTGTTCGCGTCCGGCCTCCTGCCGACGCGCACCCAGGGCGACGTCTATCGCGCCATCCTGCTCGAGGGCCGGCCGTCGTTCGTGACCCGCGAATCGGTCGGCGCCTACTCGTACCTCATCGCCGCCGCGCCGGTGCGGGTTCAGAATCGTGAAGCGATTCTGTCGGTCCCGTTGACGCTGCGCCAGCAGGAGATCGACGCGCAGATCGACGAGCTCGACCGCCGCGTGCTGCTCTCCGCCGTGCTGTTCATCATGCTCGGTGGGGTCATCGGCTACTCGATGGCCGAGCGGATTGCGGATCCGGTCAACCGGTTGATGAAGGCCACCGGACGCATCGCGCGCGGCGACCTCGATGCGCGCATCCTGGCCACGTCAACCGACGAGTTCCGGCGGCTCGTCGAAGCCTTCAACCGGATGGCCGCCGATCTGCAGCGGCAGCGCGTCGAGCTCGAGCGCTCGAACCGGCTGGCGGCCTGGGCCGACATGGCGCGGCAAGTCGCGCACGACATCAAGAACCCGCTGACCCCGATCCAGCTGAATGCCGAGCACCTCCGCCGCGTGCACGAGGATCGAGGGACCCCGCTCGGACCGGTGCTCGACGAGTGCGTCAACAACGTGCTCACGCAGGTGCGTCTGCTTCGCCAGATCGCGAGCGAGTTCTCGAGTTTTGCCTCGTCGCCGACCGTCCGGCCCGCGCCGACCGATCTGGCCGCGCTGATCGCGGAAGTGACCGGTCCCTACAGGGCAGGATTGGGCGAGCGCGTCGCGATTGAAACGGCTGTCGCTCCCGATCTGCCGTTTGTGATGGTGGACAAGAACGTGCTGGCTCGCGCACTCACCAACGTCATCGAGAACGCACTGCACGCCATGCCCGGCGGCGGGACGCTTCGGCTGACGGGCCAGCGAACGGATGGTCAGGTCGAGCTCGTCATTGCGGACACGGGTGTCGGCATGGACACGGCCGCGATCGAGCGCATCTTCGAGCCGTACTTCTCGACGCGTGCGAGCGGCACCGGCCTTGGCTTGACGATCGCCAAGCGCAATGTCGAACTGAATGGCGGAACGATCCACGTGGAGAGCGAAAAGGGCGTCGGCACCGCGGTGAAGATGACGTTTCCGATCCCCGACGTGATCGGCAGTCAGGCTTTCGACGAGCTCTCGTCGAGCCGCTCTGCCGCGACCGGGTCAGGTGGTTCGGGACCCCGTCGCCGCAACTTGTGCAGGAGAGGCCCGACGAAGCCCGACGCCAGGTACCCGTAGGCCATCGCCAGCAGCACCTCGTGCGGGAACGTGACGATCAGCGCGAGCAGTGCGGCGAGGGCGATCAGGATCTGATAACGCCGCCGCGCCCCGAGATCGATCGTCTTGAAACTGCGGAAGCGCAGCGTGCTCACCATCAGCAGCGCCGGAATGACGACGAGGACGACGCCGAGCAGCGCTTGCGGCCGTTCGTGCAGGCCGTCGGGATAGTAGAAAACGGTCGAGGCCACGATCGCGGCCGCCGCCGGACTGGCGAGGCCGACGAAGTAGCGCTTGTCGGTGTTCTTCTGGATATTGAACCGCGCCAGCCGGAGCGTCGCGCCGGTCACGAACAAAAAGCCCGCTGCCCAACCGAGTCGGCCCAGTGGCGCGAGTCCCCACGCGTACGCGAGCACCGCGGGTGCCATCCCGAACGAGATCACGTCGGCAAGCGAATCGAGCTGGACCCCGAACTCACTCGCAGTCCCGGTCATGCGGGCAATCCGGCCGTCGAGCATGTCCAGCACCATCGCGACGCCGATGAACGGCGCCGCGGTGGCCAGGTCGCCTCTCATCGCGTAGACGATGCACGACCAGCCGCAGAAGAGGTTGGCCAGCGTGAACAGGCTGGGCAGTAGCGAGACACCGCGGCGGATCCCTCGGGGATGGACGGCAGCACTCATCTCAACTCACCGGCCTTGACGGGAGTGGCGGCGCGACCAGCGTCGCCAGGGTGCTGACGCCGCCCACGACCCGGTCGCCGACCTTGGCACTGATCGCGGCCGCGCCTGGCAGGAACAGGTCGATCCGCGAACCGAACTTCATGATCCCGAATCGCTCGCCGCGGGCGACCTGCTGGCCGACGGTGAGGCGGGTCACGATGCGGCGGGCCAGGATGCCGACAATCTGGCGGCACACCACCGGGACGCCACCGTGATCGAACCAGACCTCGGTCCACTCGTTGAACTGGCCCGCCTCCTCGCGGTACGCGGGCAGGAACTTCCCGCGATGATAGTCGACGCGCGTCACCGTCGCGTCGACGGGCGCGCGATTGACATGCACGTCCATCGGCGACAGGAAGATGCTGATCTGTTGCCAATCGCCTGGAGGGGCGCCTGGGCCCGGCGGTCCGACGATCATGACCCGGCCGTCAGCTGGGGCAACGACGAGGTGGGCACCGTTCGGGACGTGACGGTCCGGATCGCGGAAGAAAAAGAGAAAGAAGGCCGCAAGGATGAGAAACGGCGCTGCCCACCATCGGCCGAGCCACCAGCCAACGATGAGCGCCACCACGACGGCTCCGAGGATGAAGGGCCACCCCGCGCGATCGATGCCCATGTCCTTCCGATCATAGCGGGTCGGAGCGCCCGCCGCCGCGCCCTGGTCCTCGGTTGCGCGTCCGGTCCGTACAGACAAAGAGCGGAGTCGGGCACTGCGCGCCACGGCCTCCGCTCCCTGCAGAGACTCGAGACGGCGAAATTCAGGTAGCCATCACGGCGCCGGGATGTTCAATCCGGTAGATGCGCGCGATGTGCTCCATGCGGTCCTTGAGCTGGAGTTTACGTTTCTTGAGGGTGACTTCTTCGAATTGCTCGGTATCGGACAGGTAGTGCTTCGAGGAGAGCTCATGTAGGCGATCGTCGAGCTCGTGGTGCTTCGTGGCCAACTGGCGGTACTCCTCGTTGGTCTCGAGGAGCAGGTGCTTTAAGTCCTGAGCCTCAGCCATCGTGCTCCGCCTCCTTTCCGGAGTCGGGTGCGACATGCATTTGCCCGCTCCTAAGCCGGCACTCTACCACCCCAAACTAGGTGTTGCAAGACCGTTACGCCGGCTTCCGGACGAGGATCAAGGCGTCCTCGATGGGGTTGCTGTAATACGCCGTCCGGACGCCGGCAAGCGCGAATCCGGCGCGCTCGTACAGCCGCCGCGCCGCCTCGTTCGACCGCCGGACTTCGAGCGTTGCATGCGGCGCGCCCAGGCGCGTCGCTTCGTCGAGCACGCAGGCGAGCATGTGGCCGCCGAGTCCATGACCGCGGAGCTCGGGTCGCACCGCCAGATTGTTGATGTGAATCTGATCGACGACCTTCCAGAACGCGCAGAAGCCAGCGACGTGATGTGCCGGCGTGCGCAAGACGTAGACGTAGCACACGTCGGGACGCTGCAGTTCGCTTTCGTACCACTCGCGCGTCGTCGGATTGAAGAAGGACGCCGTTTCGATCTCGAGCACGGCGTCGAGGTCGGCCGCGGTCGAGACCCGATCGATCCAGGCCTTCATGCGGGCTCGGTTCGGCGTTCGCGCTCGAGCACAGCGTCGGGCCGGCGCACATAGAGCGGCTGCAGGGCGTGCGGCGGGCCCGCGCTGCCGCCTGCCGCGAGACGCCGGCCGATGCGTGCGAGGGCCGGGGCCAGTGCCGGCGGCGTCTCGACGATCCGGGCGCGCCGCTGACCAGTCGTCGATGGCGGCGCGATATCGATTTGCGCCGTCGCCGACAAAGCTGGCGTCGTGCCACGACGCAGGAGCGAGGACAGGAAGTCGTGCGGTGTGCCCACGCGCGGATCGGCGTCGAGCGTCCACGTGGCGTCGGCCGAGGATCGGTACCGGCCCTCGAACACCTCACCACGTTGTGCGTCCATCCAGGCAATCAGCCGACGCTCGGGCGGCGGCGTTCCGATCGCCGGCCACGTCGCTTCGGCAAGCGCATCGAGCGCCGATACGCCGACGACCGGTACCCCGGTCACCATCGCGATGCCCTGAATCGCGGCCAGGCCGATGCGGAGTCCCGTAAAGGCACCAGGACCGCTGGCGACGACGAGCAAGTCCAGGTCGCGAGCGGCAATGCCAGCCTCGACGAGCGCGCGATCGATCTCGCCCGGCAGGCGCTCGCCGTGCGTCCGCGCCGCGTCGCCAGGAATCAGCGACACGAGCTCATCGTCTCGCACGATCGCGGCGCTGCCGGCACGAGTGGTGGTGTCGAGCGCCAGGATCAGCACGCGGTATGATCGCACCTGACATCTGTCAGTTTCCAGTTCCCAGTTCCAGTTCAAAGAATCCCTCAGTGCCATCTCAAACATTTGAGGGCCCCCCGCCCGCGAACCTCACCCCCGCGATGCGCCAGTACTTCGACGCGAAGCGGCAGTATCGCAACGCCATCGTGTTCTTCAGGATGGGCGACTTCTACGAGATGTTCTACGAGGACGCGCTGGTCGCCGCACGCGCGCTCGAGCTCACCCTGACCTCGCGATCGAAGGACGCGTCGGGGACCGCCGTTCCCATGTGCGGCGTGCCCTATCACGCGGCGGATACGTACATCGGCCGGCTGGTCAAGAAGGGCTACCGGGTCGCCATCTGCGAGCAGGTCGAAGACCCACGCAAGGCAAAGGGGCTGGTCAAGCGCGAGGTCGTGCGCGTCGTCTCGCCGGGGACGCTGACCGATGCCTCGTATCTCGATGCCAAGGAACCGGCGTTCCTCATGGCCATCGTGACCACCGCTGCGGTGGACCCGCACAAGACGGCGTTCGGGGTGGCGGTCGTCGACCTCTCGACCGGCGAGTTCAACGTCGCCGAGTACGGCGGTCCAGACGGTGTCCACGCTCTCCGCGACGAGATCGCCGTCATTCAGCCGCGCGAGATCGTGGTCGCTGGCGGGCACGACATCCGCGCCCATGTTCCGGAGGTGGCGCAACGCGAGCTGCCGGTCACCGAGATCGAGGGCTGGCATTTCGAGCTCGAAACCGCACGGCAGGCCGTGCTCGAGCAGCTGCGGGTCAGCTCGCTCGAAGGGTTCGGTCTCGAGCGCCGGCAGGCCGCGGTGTGTGCCGCCGGCGCCCTGCTCCGTTACCTGCGCGACACCCAGAAGGCCGACCTCGCACACGTCCGCACCGTCCGCCTCAAGCAATCGGCCGACGGCCTGCTGATCGATCCGACGACGCTCGAGCACCTCGAGGTGGTGGAGTCGACGCAAGGCGGCCGGCCAGGGTCGCTGCTTCACGAGATCGATCGCACGATCACGTCGATGGGCGGCCGGCTCCTGCGCGCCTGGCTGTTGCGGCCGCTGGTCTCGATCGAAGCGATTCGCGATCGGCTCGACGCCGTCGAGGAGCTGGCGTTCCGCACCACGGATCGCGGCAAGCTGCGCGAGACGCTGAAGACGGTCCAGGATCTCGAGCGGCTCACTGCCCGCGTCGCGCTGTCAACGGCCGGGCCGCGCGATTTGATCGGGCTGCGCCAGTCGCTGGCCGCGGTCCCGCGGGTGCGCGTGCTCCTGCAGGACTGCCAGGCGCCGCTCGTCAAGAGCCTCGTGGCCGAGCTCGACGAACTGGCCGACGTGCGCAGCTGGATCGAGGACACCATCGACGCCGAGCCGCCGGCCCTTGCCCGCGACGGTGGGTTCATCCGCGACGGCGTCGACAGCGAGATTGACGAGCTTCGGCACATCTCCCGTTCCGGCAAACAGGTCATTGCGGAGCTCGAGGACCGCGAGCGCGCCCGCACCGGCATCCAGTCATTGAAAGTCCGCTTCAACCGCGTGTTCGGCTACTACATCGAGGTCTCGAAGGCGAACCTCCACGCGGTCCCGAGCGACTATCAGCGCAAGCAGACGATTGCCGGCGGCGAACGCTTCGTCACTCCGGCGCTCAAGGAGTACGAGGAGAAAGTCCTCGGCGCCGACGAACGGATTGTCGAGCGCGAGCTCGAGATCTTCGAGAACCTGCGCCGCCGCGTTGCCACCGAAGCCGCGCGTATTGTCGACACCGCCCGCGCGCTGGCGGCGCTGGACGTGCTCGCGGCGTTGGCCGAGACGGCAACGGTCTGCAACTACACCAAGCCGATGGTCGATGACGGCGACGTGCTGATGGCAGTCGATCTGCGCCATCCCGTCGTCGAACGTCTGGCCAGCGGTGCGTTCGTGCCGAACGACGTGACGCTGAACGCCACCTCGCATCAGCTCGTCATCCTGACCGGCCCGAACATGGGCGGCAAGTCGACCTACCTCCGCCAGGTGGCGCTCCTCGCCCTGCTGGCGCAAAGCGGATCGTTCGTGCCGGCCCGCGAGGCCAAGGTCGGCCTGGTCGATCGGATCTACGCGCGCGTTGGCGCGTCGGACAACATCGCGCGCGGCCAGTCGACGTTCATGGTCGAGATGCAGGAGACCGCGCACATCCTCAACGGCGCGACCGCGCGCAGCCTGGTCGTGCTCGACGAGATCGGTCGCGGCACCGCGACGTTCGACGGCCTCAGCATCGCGTGGGCGGTGGCGGAACATCTCGCCAAGGGCGGGCGGACCCGGCCGCGGACGATGTTCGCCACCCACTATCACGAGCTGACCGACCTCGCCGATGCGCTCCCCGGCGTGGTCAATGCCCACGTGACCGCGCGCGAGTGGAAAGACGACATCGTCTTTCTTCACAAGATTCTGCCCGGTCGATCCGATCGGAGTTACGGGATTCAGGTGGCGCGTCTGGCGGGCTTGCCGCCCACGGTGATTGCGCGGGCGCGGGACATCCTCAGCGCGCTCGAACACGACGAGCTGTCGCGCGGTGGCCGCCCGGCGCTGAGTGGCGCGGCGCCCGAGCCCCAGCAACAGCTCGGCCTGTTCCAGGCGGCGGCCGATGGCCCCGACACGATTCGCGAACGGATTCGCGAGCTCGACCTGAATCGGACGACGCCGCTCGAAGCGCTGCAGCTGCTGTCGGACCTGAAACGGGAGCTGGAATGACCGGCGTCGGCACGCCCGCTGACGCGCGATGGCCCGCGTTGCCGTTCCTCGAGCCGTTTCCTCGTTCCTCGTGCGTGCTCGGTGCCTGTGCGGCGTGCGTCGCCAGTGGCTGGCCGGCTTGCCTCGGCGCGGCTGCGGGCGGACGCCCCGCCGATCCGAACGTCATCACGCTGGCAGTCTTCGCGTCGCCCGCCAACTTCGATCCGCGGGTGGGGACCGACGAGGTCTCGCAGAAGGTCTACCAGCTCGCTGTACGACAACCTGTTGAATCTCGACGACCAGCTCCGCGTCGGCCCGGGGCTCGCGACCGGCTGGGAGCAGCCTGACGATCTCACCTACGTCGTTCGCTTGCGCCGCGGCGTCCGCTTCCATGACGGCCGCGAACTGACCTCCGCCGACGTGGCCTACACGTTCAACAGCCTCATCGACCCGGCGTTCGTGTCGGCGCGTCGAGGCGCGTACGCATTGCTCGAGCGAGTTGAAGCGGTCGACCCTTACACCGCGCGCTTCGTGCTGAAGAAGCCTTCCGGCTCGTTTCCGATTCAGTTGGTCCTGCCGATTGTCCCGGCGGGCGCCGGTGCGACTCTCCGCACGAACCCGGTCGGCACGGGACCATATCGATTGGTTCGGTATGCCGTCGACGATCGACTCGAGCTCGCGGCCTTTGCGGACTACTACGAAGGCCCGCCAAAAAACGCCGGAGTCGTTCTCAAAGTCGTGCCCGACGAGATCATGCGCGGGCTCGAGCTCGAGAAGGGCACCGTCGATCTCGTCATCAACGATCTCTCGCCGGACACGGTCGCGCAGCTCGGCGACGACGGCGACATGCAGGTCGTCACCTCGTCCGGCACCGACTACGCCTACGTGGGTCTGAATCTCCGCGAGCCGCTGCTCGAGGATCGGCGCGTCCGGCACGCGATCGGCCATGCCATCGACCGCGAGGCCATCGTGAAGTACCTCCGCCGCGGTCTGGCCCAGCCGGCGGTCGGCGTCGTGCCGCCAGCCTCGTGGGCCTTCAAGGCCGACACGTTCCAGTTCGCCTACGATCCCGCGCGCGCGAAGCGGCTGCTCGACGAAGCGGGCTTTCCCGACCCCGACGGCGACGGACCGGCCAGCCGCGTGCGGCTGACCCTCAAGGTGTCAACCAACGAGTTCTACCGCCTCCAGGCCGCAGTGATCCAGCAGGACCTCGCGCAAGGTCGGCATCGAACTCGATGTCCGGAGCTACGAGTTCGCCACGCTGTCTCAGGATGTCGCCCGCGGCAATTTCCAACTGGTGACGCTGCAGTGGGTGGGCATCTCCGACCCCGACATGCTGCGGCGAGTGTTTCACTCGAACCAGGTGCCGCCCAACGGCTTCAATCGCGGCTTTTATCAGAATCCAGAGGTCGATCGTCTGATCGATCAGGCGACGAGCGCGCGAGACGACGCCGAGCGCTCGGCGCTGTACGGCCGGGTGCAGCAGCTGGTGGCGGAGGACGCGCCGTACATCAGCCTCTGGTACAAGACGAACTTCGCCGTGGCGAGCAAGACGCTGGACGGGGTTCGGCTGACGCCGCTCGCGGCTTTCACCTTCCTGAAGGACGTGAGTCGCCGCCCGACGGTCAATCGCTGATGGACGCGATCAGGATCACACCGATGATCGCGGCGAGCACCAGCAACGCGATCTTGATCCAGCTGTAGGGATACCGCCCGGCGATCTTGCCGGTGTAGCCGTTGACGATCACCTGGAAGGCGCGGCGTCCGTAGTTGTAGGACAGCAGCCAGATCGGCACGAGGACGTGCTTGAACGTCCGCCCGGAATACACCGGATGAATCCTGCAGGTTCCGGTGCGTGTCGCCTGGCACCTGCTGCGCGCACAACTGCATCAGCGCGCGCTGCATCTGCTCCTGCGACTGGTTGGCGGCATCGAGCAGCACGACCTTGTAGTGCTCGACGACGTGTCCGGCAAGAAACGCGGTGTCATAGGAAACGACTTCCTGCGTCGGGAACGGCTCGACCTGGCGCAGCAGTTCGAGCGGCAGCCCCTGCGTCCCCGGGACCGGCTCGTCGTCGAAGAAGTGATCGACGACGCCTGACGCCGCTTCCCAGCGGACCCGACGCTCCTGTCGCGTGACGCTGCGGCCCTTGCTGTCGCGGCCCTCGACGGTGACGTAGTAGTAGTGACCGGCCTCGGCATCCCACGGACAGTGCACCTGCGCGTCGAACGTCCAGTACGGGATGTAGAGCCCGTGCACCGTGTCCACGAGCGAGGTCTTCGACAGCTTGTTGGGCGCCAGCCACTTGCTGCGCCACCAGCGGCGGATGTCATCGCGGACGCGGGCGGTGTCGACGCGGAACGGGAGGACGCCATGCGGACGGATCGGCGCCTTGATCTCGTCGTAACTGACGAGCGCCGGCGAGCCGCAGAACTCGCAGTTCTGGCCGACGCGATCGCCCGTCGAAGACCATCACCGCCTTGCAGCTCTGGCACTGCACGCTGCGGGTCGCGGTCTGCCAGCCGCGCTCGTCGGCGGGCAGGTCGCGCAGCGCCGTGACGAGATCGACCTCGACGACCTTGCCGGTCGCGCGATCGATCGCGTAAGGCGACTCGGTCCCGCAAAACGGGCAGACCAGTTTCTGTTTGGTCGGATTCCATTCCGCCTGCGCGCCGCACGCCGGGCAGGCGTGCTTCTCGAGGGCGGAAATTTCGTCAGCCATGGGCGAAGCGCTGCCGCCGCGCTATGAGCTCATGTAGGTGGTGAGCGCCGCCCGCGAGACCCGCCACGTCGAGCCGATCTTCTTGCCTTTCAGATCGCCCGACTCGAGGACCGCAAGGACGTCGGCTTCGCTGACGCCGAGCGCCTGCGCGGCGTCGGCGGTGCTCAGGAGCTCCGGAAGCGCCGCTGCCGCCGGTGCCGCAGGAGGCGCGACCGTCGGCGTCGCCGATCCGCCTGCGAAGCCCTGCTGCACCATCTGCTGGGCGAGGCCGAACCCGACCGCGAGCTCCGCGGCGGTCCCGGCGGCGCCGGCTCCCCCGCCGCTCTCGAAGCCCTTGCCCATCTGATATTTCACGAAGTCGTTCAGGTTGCCGATCGCGGCCATGCTCGAGCGCTTGTCGATCGCCTGCTCGACTTCCGGCGGGACCGAGACGTTCTCGACGATGAAGCTGCCGATCTCGAGGCCGTACTTCGCGATCACCGCCGGATTGATGAGCGGCAGCAACGCGTCGCCGAGCTCGCTGTAGCGCGCCGCGACGTCGAGCACCGGGACCTTCGCGGTGGCGATGGCGTCGGTAAAGATGCTGACGATGCGCGACCGCATGGTGTCGGCGAACTCGTCGAGGCGGAAGTTGTGGTCCGAGCCGGCGACCTCACGCAGGAACGTCTTCGGGTCGACGACCTTGAAGTCGTAGGTCCCGAAGGCGCGCACGCGGACGACGCCGAAATCCGCGTCGCGCAGCATGATCGGGTTCGAGGTCCCCCACTTGTTGCCGGTGAACAGCCGGGTGACGACGAAGTAGACGTCGGCCTTGAACGGCGACTCGAACCCGTACGGCCACGACTTGATCTTGGTGAGGATCGGAATGTTGTCGGTGGTCAGCGAGTGCTTGCCGGGCTTGAAGGTGTCGCCGAACTCGCCGACGTAGACGAACTGGGCGACTTGCGACTCGCGCACGATGAGCGCCGCGCCGTTCTTGATCGCCTTGTCTTCGTCCGGAAATCGCCAGGAGAGCGTGTCGCGCGAATCGTCGGTCCACTCGATGATCTCGAGCAGTTCGCCTTTGAAGAAATCGAGGATGCCCATGAGACGTCAGCTCCTGCGACCGGTGCCGCGCGCTCAATGCCGCAGGCCAGCCGTCGCGTCTGGCATTGTATGTCAGCGATCCGTGAGAAGACGTGACAGCGCCTTCAAGCCGGCCCCGACGAGGCCCGATCGCACGTCGTCGAATGACACGCTGCGTGGCTGGCCGTCGAACATCGACTCGACTTCACGCCGCGCCTGCTCGAGCCGGAGCGGCAACAGCGGATCGACCGGCTGGCTGGCGCGTGCGTCGGCTTTCTGGAGCTGCGCAACCAGCGCCTCGGCCTGCCGCAGGTCGAGCATCGAGAGCGGCGAGCCGCAGTGCGCGCAGCCGGCGCCTTCGGCCGAGGCTGACCGGGGCGCCGCAGTTCGAACAGTTGATCGCGTCGAGGGTCCGGGCGAGTTCGGCGATCTGGGCGGCGTCAGCGGACGAATGAAATCCTTCTCGCGAAGGAACTCGTAAAAGGTGATGAAGCGGCCGTGGCCGTTCGGGCAGCGCCGGTATTCGAACTTCGTCGCTCGCTGCATGTCGTGCGTGATGCGGAGTCGGGCGCGGCAGCGCGGGCACTTCTCGAGGTCGACGGCGCCGGGCTCGGGTCGCGCGACCTGCTGGCCAATGAGACGGAAGAGCGTGAGCGTCGACGCGGGTGTCAGGCTCAGGCTTTCATGCCCGTCGAACCACAGCGCCTGGCAGCGGGTGCAGAGATCGATCGTCACCGAGCGGCCATGGTGGCCGCCCAGGCGTTCGTCGCGCATGGCATCGCCGCAGCGAGGACAGTCCATCCGCGGCCTCGGTCGCGATCAGCCCTGCAGCTTCTCGAGTTCCTGTTTCGCCTCGGTCACGAAGGGCGAGTCGGCGTGCTGCTCCACGATCTGGTTGAGCGTCTTCTTCGCGTCCTCGGTCTTGCCGGCCAGACGATAGGCGCGCGCGAGCTCGAGCAGCATCGCTTCCTTGGGCAGGTTCAGATCGGTTCGATCCGACAGTTCCTTGAAGCTGGCGATGGCGGCGTCGTAGCGCGCCGCGCGCAGCTGCGCTTCGGCCTTGCCCGAGCCGCGCCATCTGCGAGAGCAGCCCCGAGCCGTCGGCGATGACGCGGTCGTACTGCGCGATCGCCTCGTCGAATCTCTTCAGTTCGACGAGGGTCGCGGCGGCCTGGTACCGCGCCGTGCGTCCGGCCTCGGTCGAGGGATACGCGTCGGCGGCGGCCACCAACTTCGGCAGCGCGGCTTCGAGCTTCGCCTGCTCTGTCGGATAGGTCCCCGGCGGCTGGACGACCGGCGCGGGCGCCGTGGGACTCTCGTTCCCCGACGTCACCGGCGGCTGCGGCGGCACCACCCGGGCTTCCTGGACGACCATCGCCTCGGCCAGCAGCGTCCTGGCCTTGGCATCGACGCTGTTCCGCCACAGGAAATAGCCGCCGATCGCGACGCCGACCACGACGATGCCGAGCACCGTGAGGCCGAGCGGCCGCTGGTGCTGGCCCGCCCACTCGTTCGCCTGAGCGAGGGCGATCGCCAGCTCGTTGTCTTTCAGATGGTGACGTTCAGAAGGCCTCATAGTTGATTCCCTAATTTGGTGATCTTGTGATCTCGTGATCTTGTGATCTGGTGATCTGGTGATCCGTGATCTCAGATCACCAGATCATCAGATCGCCAGATCACTCAGATGCCTTTGTTTGGCGCGCCTGACAGGACTTGAACCTGTGACCCCCGGTTTAGGAAACCGATGCTCTATCCAACTGAGCTACAGGCGCCTATTCGTCGGCAGCGCTCTCCACTTCTGGTACTGCAGCACCGAATACACGTCCTCGCCGGCCAGCTTGTCGCGGCCCTTCGAGGAAATTCAACTCGATCAGGAACGACAAGCCGACAGCTCGCCGCCGACGCGGCGCACCAGCGCCGCACGCGGCTCGTGCCGTGCCGCCGGTCGCCAGCACGTCGTCGACGACCAGCACCCGCTGCCCTTCGCGGACGGCGTCCTGGTGGATCTCGAGGCCGTCGGTGCCGTATTCGAGCGCGTAGTCCTCGCGATGCGTCTTCGACGGCAGCTTGCCCGGCTTGCGGATCGGGCACGAACCCGGCGCCGAGCTGATTGGCGACCGCCGCGCCGAGGATGAAGCCGCGGCTTTCGATGCCGACGACCTGTTCGACGCCCGGCTCGCGTACGGCGCGGCCAGCGCGCGCAATCATGTCGCGGAACCCCTGCGGTCGTTCAGCAGCGTCGTGATGTCGTAGAACAGGATGCCGGGCTTGGGAAAGTCGGGGACGTGGCGAATCTTCGTCTTCAGATGTCCATGCATCGAGCTCTCAATCGCGGAAGAACGCCGGCATAGCCGGCCGTCGGGGCGAGTGACGTCGACCTCGACCCGCTCGACGCGCGCCGTGCGACGGCCCGCGCCGCATGGCCGCCTCGAGCCGCGTCGACAGCGATTCGTCGTCGCCTTCGGCGATGACCTCGACGCGGCCGTCGGGCAGATTGCGCACGATGCCGGTCAGCCCTTCCCGCCGCGCGATGTCCTGGGTGAAATACCGGAACCCGACGCCCTGCACCCGGCCGCTCACCACAAATCGGCGAGCCACCCGCATCCGATCATTGTAACCGAGGTGCCCGTGACGGATGCCGGGCCCGTGATCGCGTACCGGTGACAGAGATCGGCGCGGCGCAGAGTCGGCCGCCTAGTCGAGGTAAGATTCCTCGGTGCATCCCGATCTCGAAGAAGCCCTCGCCTTCCACGAGGCCGTCCTCGCGGAAGGCAGCAAGGCCCTCGTCGGCTACGACCGGCCAAGCAACTCGCCAACGTCGTCCTGCTGTCCGAAATTCCCACGACCTACGACAAGAAGGAACAGCGCCAGGTCAGCTCCGGCAACCTGCTGCTGCGCGGCGTGCCCGGCGTCGGCAAGACGTTCTTCGGCGTCATCCTCGCGGCCATCAGCAACGCGAAGTTCGCGCGCCTGCAGGGCCGCGCCGACCTGCAGCCGACCGAAGTCGTCGGCTTCCAGATGATCAACCCGGCCACCGGCGAGCTGATCACCGAGTTCGGGCCGCTGGCCGAGGCCGAGATCATCCTGCTCGACGAGATCAACCGCATCCCGCTCAAGTCGCAGAGCGCGTTCCTCGAAGGGCTGCAGGACCGCACGGTCACGGTCGGCAAGACGACCTACGAGCTGCCGGCGTTCAGCTTCGCCATCGCGACGATGAACCCGGTCGAGCTCGGACAGGGCACGTTCCCGCTGTCGGAAGCGGCGACCGATCGCTTCGCGATCATGGTGAACATCGGCTACCTGCCGCCGGAAGAAGAGCGCAAGCTGGTGAACTTCGACTTCAAGCGCATCCGGCTCGACCCGCTGATGGCGAAGGAGCGCATCATCGAGCTGCGCGCGCGCCATCAACCAGCACGTCTTCCTGCACGAGTCGCTCGGCGACTACATCCAGCGGCTGGTCGCGGCCACGCGGCCCTACAACCCCGAGATCGACTGGCGGACGCACTCGCCGTCCGAGCTGGTCGAGCGCGGCGTCGACCTCGGCGCGTCGCCGCGCGCGATCATCTGCTGGGGCCGCCTGGCCAAGGCCTGGGCGCTGCTGGTGCGGCGCCGCGACGTGGTCTATCCCGAGGACATCCAGGATCTGGCGCCGTACGTGCTCGGCCACCGCATCTGGCTCGGGCCGCATGCCGCGAGCCACGGCCTGACCACCGAAGCGGTCATCGCCGACGTCGTGCAGCGGGTGCCGATTCCGTGAGGAGCGCGCTCCGCCGTCGCTGGGCGGCGCGACGAGCGCGACGGCGAACCGCTCGTCAGCCTGTCCGACATCACCGAGATCGAGCTGCTCATCCTGAAGCGGATGCGCGAGTTCACGATCGGCGATCACGCCAGCCGCTTCCACGGCTCGGGCTTCGACTTCGTCGGCCTGCGCGAGTGGCAGGCCGGCGATCGCTTCGAGTCGATCGACTGGCCGCAGTCGTCGCTCACCAACTTCAGCCCGCTCATCATCCGCGAGTTCGAGCAGCCGAGCACGTCGAGCGTCGTCATGGTGGCCGATCGATCGCTGTCGACGCGCTGCGGCATCGACGGCGTGCCGATCGCGACGACGATCGCGCGGACGCTGGCGACGATCGGCATGTCGGCGGTGTTCTTCCAGGATTCGTTCGGCCTGGTCACCTTCGATCACGAGTTCACGCAGCTGCAGGGGCTGCGGCCGCGGATCGGCAAGGGCCAGGTCATTCACTGCCTCGATGCCTACCAGTACGGCGACGGGCTGCAGGAGCTGCGGCACGCCGGCGACCTCGGCGCCTCGCTCGGCGGCTTCATGCGCAAGACGTCGATGGTGCCGGTCATCTCCGACTTCCTCTTCGACGACGTCGATGGCGCTGGTCGCGCGAGCTCGCGCACCTCAACTCGCTGCACGACGTCTTCCTCGGCGATCGTCGACGCGTCGTTCGCGTTCGAGCTGCCCGGCGTGTCGGCCGGCTGGATCGAGGCGTTCGACGTCGAGAGCGGCCGCTCGCGCGTGATGTCGCGCCGCGAGCTGGCGGCGATGGCCGGCCGCGTGCGCGAGTGGCAGGACGACGTCGCGCGGACGGCGAAGCAGGCGGGACTCGATGCGCTGCGGCTCGACGTCCGATCCGACGAAGTTCGACGTCGCGCTGCTCGAGTGGGTGGCGGAGCGGCGGCTGCGGCGGCGGTAGCGCGTGACGGTGCGACTCGGTGCGTCAGGTGCGCGGGTGCACCAGATGCGAGTGCCAGAGGTGCGAGCGGTGCGTGAGTGCGTCAGTGGCAGGTGCTGGTGCGACGAATACGTGCGTCGATTCTGGTGACGGTGCTGTCCGGCGGCGGGCCTCGCCGCAGGCGTCGGCGCAGGCGCGGCGCAGAACGTCGAGGTCGAGCCGGTGACTGCTGGTGGCGGACGAGCGCTCGCCGTCGGTGCGGGTCGGCGAGCCGTTCGCGCTCATCCTGACCTGCTCGGCGCTCGAGACCGAGGCGGCGAGGGCCGTGATCGATCGCGTCGCGGCTCGGCTCGGCGTCGGTGCAGTTTCCGCCGTATCGAGGTCATCGGCGGCTCGCAGAGCGCCGACCACGTCACGACCGGCCGCCGCTTCATGCAGTACCGAATACACCGCTGCGCCTGATCAACGAGGACTCGTTCGGCGCCGATGTCGCCGATCCCCGAGATGGCGATCGCTATCGCATCGAGAGCCGCGTGCAGCAGGATGCCGCGGTGCAGGGCCGCGAGCAGACCTACGTGCTGCCGGCCGCTGCCGATGCGCGTCGCGTCGCTCGTGCCGGACACGCGCCCGCCACATCCGCGAAGTCGAGCGTGCCGACGCTCGGCGAGATCGCCGGCGCGCGAGTTCCGCGCGCGCATGCTGCGGCTCGTGGCGTTGATCCTGTTCGGCGTCGCGGCGCTGACGCTCGCTCGTCGCGCATCGTGCGCTGGGTCCGGCAGAAGCGCGCGCGATCGCGCCGACGCGCGCCGGCAGCTGCTCGCCCACCGCGCCGTGCTCGGCGGCGTGCGGCGCGAGCTGCGCGCGCTCCAGCAGCAGACGCGCGCGGCGGCTGGACGCCCGATCATGGTCGCGCGCGGCGCTGGCCGCGACGCGGATCGTCGCCAGCTACCTCGCCGGTCAGCCGGTCGCGCAGCGCGCGATCGGCCGAGCGCCGCCGACGGCGAGCTGCGCGTCGCCGGCGGGCTGGCTTCCCGCGCCGGCGCGTCGCCGTCTCGGGGTCGACAACCGCGGTCGCGTTGGCGCGCGGTCGACGGCCAGCCGGCGGCCAGCGACCTGCACGATCGCGCTGACGGCGCTGACCGCGCGCCGCGCTACGGCCGCGCGGAGACGCTCGACAGCGGCGCGCTGGACGACGCGCTCGCCGCGGCCATGCGCGCGGCCGACCGCGTGGCGTCGCAGCACACCTGGATCGCCGAGGCGATGGCGCTCGATGCAGCGCAGCTCGTGCGCGGCTGGAGACCACAGGCGTGGGCGCGCTGACCGAGCTCCGCGACCAGCTCGCGGCGCTGACTCGTCGAGGCGCGCGAGCCTCGACCTGCAGCAGCCTGTTCTTCGCCGCCGAGAGCACCGCGCGTCTGGCGGCCATCGTCCTGCTCGGGCTCGCCGTGCTCGTGCTGCTGCTCCGGACGCTGACGCGCCGGTCGAGCGGCCGCGGCCGGCTGGCGCTGCCGTCGCTCATCGACTGGGTGCGGCCGTCGCGCGCCTCGCTGCTGCGCCACGGCGCGCTGCTCTGTCGCGCTCGCCGGCATCCCGTTCTTCGCGCTGGCGCTCGCCGATCCCAAGACGGCGCTGACGCGCGAAGAGGCGTCGTATCCCGGCCGCCGCATCAGCCTGATGATCGACGCCTCGTCCAGCATGCTGTCGTCGATGCCGTCGAGCCGGCTGGCCAAAGGCGCGCCGAACGACGCGATGTTCTTCACGACGGTCGGCGCCGCGCGCTACTTCGTCGAGCTGCGGATGAAGGGCAAGTACCAGCGACCTGATGGCGCTCGTCGAGTTCGGCGACCAGGCCTACGTCATCACGCCGTTCACGACCGACTACGAGAACATCCTGTTCAGCATGTCGCTGATCGGCGACTGGACCGAGTTCATGGCGTTTCCCGATCAGGGCACGGTCATCGCCAACGCGATCGATCAGAGCGTCGGCCTGTTCCGCGCCTTCGACGTGCTCGACGCCGCCGGCAACGCGATGGTGATCTTCACCGACGGCATCGACGCCGAAGTCACCGAAGACGGGCGCAGCGGCGTTCGACGTGCTGCAGCGAAGCGCGCAAGGCCAACATCCCGGTCTATCTTCATCCGCACCGGCGTGCCGGCCGCGCGGCGCGCAGGCGATCCCGGACGAAGCGTGGGCCGCGGCGGTCGCGCGCACGGGCGGCAAGTTCTTCAACGCCGTCGACGAAGCCGCGATCGTCCGCGCGGTCAACGAGATCGATCGCGCGGCCGCCGGCCGCGTCGAGATGAAACGCTACAGCACCGAGCAGCCGCGCTTTGCGGCGTTCGCGCTCGTCGCCGTCGCGCTCTGGTCGTCGCGCTGGCGATGCGGCTGACGATGCCGTGGTTCCAGACATTTCCGTAGAGTCGAGACTCGATTCATGAAATCCGTAGCCGCTTACCTCGTGCACCTCATCGTTCTGCTCGCCGTCGGCGGCGTGCTCTGGTTCGCCAGCAAACGCGAGGCGCAGCTGGCCGCGGCGGAGTACCGCCTCGTCACGCTGCGCTACGACACGGCCGCCGAGGAGCTGACGGCCGCGACGACGCCGAGCGTGCTCGATCCGATCCTGCGCCGCATCAGCCCGCCGGCGGACGCCGAGCGCGCCGCCGCGAGCTACTGGCGGGGCGATCTCCGAAGCGCTCACGCCGTCGGACGATCCGGCGATGCGCCTGCTCGCGACCAATGCGGAGTATCGCGCGCTGCGGCAGACCGGCGGGCCCTGGCAGGCCGTGGTCGCCCGCCTCGACGCGATCGCCAAGCGCTACGCCGACATCCTGCGCACCGAACCCGACCAACGAAGACGCGGCCTACAACTACGAGTTCATCGTGCGGTTGCGGGGCTCGGTGGTTGCGCGCGAAGCAGCCGATGCCGGCCGGCGACTACGCCTACGCCGGCGTGACCCCGCACGGCGTCGCTGGCGCGCCGCCCGACGACAGCGACGCGAAGAAGTTCAAGATGATCGTGCCGATGCTGCCCGACGAGCGGCAGGAAGCCGAAGAGGCCGGCCGCGCCGCCCGCAAGGTCCGCAAGGGCTGATGCCGACCAGCTTCGATCTGTCGGGGCTGCGCTTCACCGCGCCGGCGCTGCTGCCGCTGCTCGCGATCCCGGCGCTCCTGCTGCGTGGTGTGGGTCTGGCAGGCGTGGCGCCGTCACGGCGACGTCACGCAGATGCGGAAGCACCGGCAGCTGCCGACCCGCCACTCGACCGAGCGGCTGCCGGTGCTCGGCGATCTCGCGTTCTGGTTCTGCCTGATCGTGGCGCTGAGCGCGGTCATCGTGGCGATGGCGCGCCCGGTCGCGGTCGCGTCGATGGTCCGGACCAGCGGCATCGACCTGGTGGTGCTGCAGGACGGCTCGGCCTCGATGCGCGTCCGCGACGTGCGGTCGGATCGCTGGCGGCGATCGATGTCGTTCCTCCGGACGCTCGGCGAGTCGCTGCAGTGGGAAGACGATCGCGTCGCGCTGGCCCTCTTCGCGACGATCGCCGCGCCGCAGGTCCGGCTGACGCGCGATCCGAATACGTTCTTCTTCTTCCTCGACCACCTCGAGGACGAGCCGCCGTTCCGCATCGAGGACGACACGACCTGGGACACGAACATCGAGCGCGGCATCTACTGGGGGCTGCGGCTGATCGACAAGGACGCGGAGCTGCAGGCGAATTGGCGGCGGCCGGCGCCGAAGCCCGGCCCGCGCCGGGCCCGCCTGGCAGCGCGTCGGTCTCGCCGCCAGCACTCGCAGCGGACAGCCGCCAGCGGTTGTCGAACAAGCCGCGGGCGTTCGTGCTGGTCTCCGACGGTCAGGCCTGGAGCGGCGAGGTCGCCAAATCGATCGAGCTCGCGCAGGAACGCCGGATTCCGCTCTTCGTGGTCGGCGTCGGCACGACGGTCGGCGGCGTGATCCCCGACCCGCGATAGGACCCGGCGGGCGGCGATCTCGTCGGCGCTCGATCGCCGGTCGCTGGCGGTGATCGCCACCGCCGGCGGCGGCCGCTACTTCGAGCTCGAGCGCGAAAGCGATCGCGACATCGCCAACGCCGATCATCGACGCGACCCGGCGTCGCGCCGAGAGCGGCAACGTCGACGAGAGCGCAGCGACCTGTACTGGTCGGCGCTCTTCGTCGCGGCCGTCTTTCTCGGTCTCGGCGCGCTCTTTCTCCGCGATCGCGCGTCGCTGGGTGCAGCTGTCGCCGCGGTCGTCGTGATCGTGGTTCTGACTCGAGTGTCGTAAGGCCGATGCGACGACGCGTCAGGCGCGCGGCTGACGTCGCGCCGCCAGCAGCGCCAGACCGACCGCGTTCAGAATCAGGATTCGCACGCGACGCACCAACGCGAGCGCGACGCCGGTCGCCGGATCGAGGGCGAGGGCGCGCGCGACGAGGGCGGTGCCCGCCTCGTCGACGCCCAGACGATACGGGATGAACTTGAACGCGACGACGATCAAGCGGCCGGCGGTTTCGAGCACGAACGCGTCGAGCAGCGTGATCGGCCGCGAGACGGCAGCACGCGGAGCACCATGAATACTTCGGCCACCGCGGCGACGTGAAAGACGGCTTCCCAGAGGAACGCCTTCGCCATACGTGGCGCGGGCCACCGAAGAATCGCGTAGAAGTGAACTTCGAGCTCGCGGAGGCGATCCGGCGCCGTTCGCCGCGACCGGTCCAGCGGGCGACGGTGCGCGCGAGGCGCGAGAGAATGGCGGGCTGGCGCCGCGCGATCCACACGCCGATCACCGCCCCGGCCATCACCGCGACAGAACGCCCTGCGCCGCGAGCTGCAGCGTTTCTGACAGGTCCGCGCGCTCGAAGAACACCAGCGCGCCGGCTCCAATCATCAGCAGCACCGAGGCCATGTAGAACGCGTTCTCGGCCGCCACCGACGCGACGGCCTCGATGGTCGGAGGCGGCCTTTGACGAAGAAGACTTTGGCCGGTTCGCTGGCCAGCAGGCCGAGCGGCGTCACGTTGCCCAGCGCGTCGGCGGCCAGCGTGGCCGACAGCGCGACGCCGAACGGCAGCGACGTTCCCCTGGCGCAGGCTTGCCAGGCGCGGGCGCGCGCGGCGAAACGGACGAGGCCGAGGAGCACGACCGGGCCGAGCCACCAGCCGACACTGGTCACACTCCCCTGCACCGCGACCAGCCGACACGCCGGACGGTGATGACGAGAAGGATCGCACCGAGGCCGGCGAGCGCCAGATTGAGAAGGGTCTCTGCGCCGGGACCGCTCGGCGTCGCTCGAGGTGCTCACACTCAGACGGCGATTGTAGCCGGTGCGATAATGGGGCGCCTGTCCACGACTGAAGGTATGCCCGATCTTCCGCGCCCAGACGCCGGCGAGTCGCCAGCGCCGGCCGGCGCCCGCGCGCCGCTCAGCGGATCCAAGAAGAAGAAGTCCAAGGTCCGAGACGCCTGGATTACGTTCATCGGCCGCATCGTCGCGCAGTCGTCGGCGCCGTCGCGAGCATCGTGCTGGCGGTCATGTTCCTGCAGCGTTCACAGTCATCGGGAACCCCGGAGCCGCCGGCGCAGCCGGCCGCGACGCTGGCACCGGTCGGCCGCGCCGGCACCGGATCGCACGACGCTGGCGGTTCTGCCGCTGGCGAACTTCTCGGGCGACGAGCGGCAGGACTACTTCGCCGACGGCATGACCGAAGCGCTGATCGCCGATCTGGCGCAGATCGGGAATCTGCGCGTGATCTCGCGGACCTCGGTCATGCAGTACCGCCGGACGCAGAAGCCGATGCGACTGATCGCGCAGGAGCTCGGCGCCCAGATGATCGTCGAGGGATCGGTCCTGCGATCGGGCGATCGCGTTCGCGTGACGGCGCAGCTGATCGACGCGAGCACGGATCACCATCTGTGGGCCCGCAGCTACGAGCACACGCTGCGCGACGTGCTGGCGCTGCAAGGGCAGGTCGCGTCGGAAATCGCCAAAGAAGTCCGCGGCGCGTTGACGCCGATCCAGCAGGGCCGGCTGGCGCAGCGGAAGGCGATCGACCCGGCCGCGTACGATCTCTATCTGCGCGGCCGGCACGCCTGGAACCTGCGGACCAGCGCCGGGCTCAAGGCGGCAGCCACCTACTTCGAGCAGGCGATCGAGAAAGCGCCGGACTTTGCGCTCGCCTATGCCGGGCTCGCCGACGTCTCCGTGTTGAGCAACCTCGGCCCCGGCAGCGCCGCGGAGGCGCGGACGAAGGCGCTGGCCGCCGCGACCCGAGCGCTCGAGCTCGACGACGCGCTGGCCGAAGCGCACACGTCACGAGCGGCGCTCTACTTCTTCCAGGAGCGCGATCCGGTCGTCGGCGGAGCGTGAGTTCCAGCGTGCGCTCGCGCTCAACCGCGGCTACCCCACCGCGCATCAGTGGTACGCGATCCTGCTCTCAGAAGCCGGCCGCGACGGCGAAGCGCAGCAGCACGCGCGCGAGGCGGTTGCGCTCGACCCGCTCTCCGGCACGATGTACCAAACGTTGGGCCTCGTCCATTACTACGGGCGGCGCTATCCCGGACGCGGTCACGGCGCTCAGGCGTTCGGTGGAGCTCGCGCCTCAGCTCCCGCTCGCCCGCGCTGTCCTCGCCAAGACGCTCTTTCAGCAAGGCGCGTATGCCGAGACGATTCGCGAAGCGGCCGCGCTTCCGGCCCCGCACCCGCCGGATGTGATCGCCGTCGTCGGGCTGGCCCACCTGCGCTCGGGCGATCCCTCACGGGCCGCAGCGATGCTCAAGGACCTCGAGGGCCGGAAGCCGGTTCCGTCGGCCGCCCTGGCGCAGTGGCACGCTGTGACCGGAGACGTCGAGCGGGGCATTCGCCTGCTGGAGCAACATCGCGGGGACGGGTTCGCGCCCGCGGCTGAGGTCGATCCGCTGTTCGACGGGCTGCGCAAGGACGCGCGATTCTCCCCGCTTGCACGTGGCGGCCGCTGACGCCGCACAAGCCAAAATCGCAGCGGCCGGTGTCTAAGTCGCCGTGATCCCGAGTGGGCGAGTACCGCGCGTTTCGGTGGCTCCCGCTGGCGCTCTTGAGCTTGCCAATCGTCGCCTGCGCGGCGCGCGGGCCGTCGCCCCAGCTCCTGAGCGAACTTGGCCAGGCGCAGGTCCTTCAGCGTGAGGGCTGCTACCGCTGCCTCGTCGATGCGCTCGCGGTATTCGAACGCGTCGCCGCGGCCCCGCGAGCTCCCGTCTCTGCTGTCCAAGGGGCGTTTGAAACCGCGGTCATGCTGTCGGTGCGCGCCAAGGAGATCGGGCTCGACGCCGACGACGTTCCTGGCCAAGGCACGAGAGCTTCGCCGCGAGAATGCCGGCCGCTCCTGGCGCTCCGGCGCCGGCGATGTACCTCGACGCGGCGACGGCGTTCATCGGCGAGACGTCGGGACTGGATCCGGAAGTGCGCCAGAAGCTGCCGCGACGGCGCGGCCGCGGCAACGGGCCGGCCGCCGCCGCTTCCGGCGCGCACGCGCGCTCGACGCCGCTCCAGCCTCGGATGCGCTGGCCGGCTACCTGGCCATCGCCCTCGATTGCGAGGAGACCTTCTCGCGCGCCGACCTGAATCGCGACGACCTGTTTGCGAAATACGGACGCACGCAGGCCATCCGGTTCCGGCTCGCGATCTGCAATGTCGCGCCGGCCGAGCTCGTCCCGCTCCGTGAAGCCGATCAGCGGTGGGTCGAGACGCTGCTCTTCGAAGGCCGGCGGCAGCTCGCGACGCGGCCGGTCGCCGACGTCGTCAAGGCGGCCGCGCTCTTCGACGAAGGCGCACAAGGCGTTTCCCGGCTCGCCCGCCATCACGCTGGCGCTCGCCGGAGCGGAGAATGCGCTCAGCAACTATGACGCCGCGCTCGCACTTTACGACGAGGTGCTGGCCGAGACTCCGACCCATCGCGATGCGATGTTGGGACGCCTCACGAGTCTCAGCTACTTGAACCGCTACGTGGACGCGGTGACCGCGGCGACGGCCATGATCGATCTCGGGACCTGGCACATCGGCGACGCCTACTACTGGCGCGCGTGGAATCGCTATCAGCTGCACCAGTTGCCCACGGCCTGGGACGACGTCGAGCAGGCCACCAAGCTGCTCGTGAACACGAGCGTGTACACCTTGGCCGGCTTCATCGCCTACGCCCGCGTCGAGCTCGACACCGCGATCGATCGGTTCGATCGGGCCTTTGCGCTTGGACCACACGAACTGCGAGGCCGTGTGGTTCGACGGCCTCGTCCACGTCGACAAACAGGCATGGCCGCAGGCCGCGCCAAAATTCTCGCGCGCCATGACCTGTTTTGCGTCGGCCGCGGCCGCGGCGCGAACGGAGATCGACTCCATCGAAAAGTCGACGACCGCCGAGCCGTTGAGGACACGTCAGATCGGAGCGGCGCAGAAGCGCCTGGACACCGCCGAACACCGCGGCGCGCAGGCGGCCTACAACGCCGCGAACGCCTACCTCCGGCTGGCCGAGAAGACGCTGGCGTTGGGCCACATCGATGCGGCGATCGCGCATCCGTTGCTCAAGGAGAAGGCGGCGTCGCTCAAGGCGACGATCGAGAAAATTACCGCTGACCTACGATGATCGGCGACCGGTTTCGCCAGGGCGATCAGCGATCGCAGGATCATCGATTCGGGGACACACGCGGATAGCGGTGTCGCGGAGCCAGGTCGCCGACGGGATTGTCGAGCGCCCCGATGCGGGCGTTGCGGCGCGACATCTCACGATCGATGCGCGTGCGCGGTGCGCGGATGCTGCTCGTAGCGACGCAGTCCCTTGGCGGGTCGATGCTGGCTGCCAGCTCTCTGCCGAGCGCGACCGCATCTTCCAGCGCCTGCGCGGCACCCTGCCCGGCATGCGGAAGCATCGGATGTGCCGCGTCACCGAGCAGCGTCACGCGCCCGCGCCCCCACGTCTCGATCGGGATCGCGGTCGAACAAGGTCGTCGAGCCGCATGTCCTCTTGCGCGCGTGGCCGCCGCGATGGCGCGAAACCGCTCGTGGAATCGATCGATCACGTGCGCGGTGACCGCGACGCCGCCGTGGCGCCGGCGGCATCTGAGCCGACGGGACCGACAGGTACCAATACACGGCGCTGTCGCTGACGCTTGCCCAGTCCCGCCTCGATGCCGCGGCCGAAGTACTGCGCGCCGTTCGAGCCTTCGAGGTGGCGCCGACGCCGTGGGCGACGCCGCGGACCGCCCAGAGACCGCTCGGCCGTGGCGCGCCTTCCTCGCGGATGCACGTGGCGCCGAACCGTCGGACGCAACGCCGTCGGCGCCGATCAGGACGTCGCCGGAGACGGCATGACCGTCGCGCAGTGTCGCCGTGACGCCGCCGTCGTCGTCCGCGATGGACACCACCTCGCTGTCGAGTTGTAGCGACGAGCCGCCGACCGCTTCGAGCAGCGCGCCGTGCAGCGACGGGGCGAAGCGCGGCGACGACCGGCTCGCCCAGCGCTTCGCGAACCCGCGAGGTGTCGAACTGCCGCAGGACGAACCCGTCGAGACGCCGCATCTCGCCCGAGCTGACCTCGACGCCGCCATTCCGTACCGACGTCGGCGAGGCCCAGCGCGCGCAGCGACCGCATCGCGTTGGGCGCCAGCAGGAGCGCGAACCCGAGTTCGCGCGGCGTGCTGGCCTGCTCGAGGACACGGACGTTCCAGCCGGCGCGGCGAAGGGCGACGCCTGCCGCCAGGCCGCCGATGCCGGCGCCGACAATCACTGCCGAACGGGCCATGTCCAAAACGATACGCGAAGTGCCCAAGCTGCCACGCTTTTCCCGGGAAAAGTTGACCAAACGGCCGGAAGGGCTGAAACTATTTACGATTCCGTCGTGGTCCTCACAGAACTGACCGACGTCCCGTCCACGAGCCGACCGTGGTCCGACCGCCTCTCGAGCCAGCTGTCGGCGCCGCGCCTGGTCATCCTGCTGTTTCTTGTCGCGCAGGGCTGGGATGGCATCTTCACGTATGTCGCCGTCCACGCCTACGGCATTACCGCCGAAGGCAACGCGATCATCGCCACCTGGATGCATCTGATTGGGCCGGTGCCCGCCCTGATCGGCGCGAAGTTGCTCGCCGGCCTGTGCGGCGTCCTCCTTTACGTCCGCGGCGTGCACCAGCGCTCTGGCCGCGCTGACCCTGCTCTACGCCGTCACCGCCCTCGGCCCCTGGATCGCGATCTACGCGGCGCTTTAGCAAAGTATTCTGGGTTTCCGAAACCCGAACCCTCGGAACCTTGAAACCTCGAACGAGGGGTAGGACCGGCGCGGCAAAAATGGCATAGTTAGCCCGGCCCTGCCGATCAGCAGGTGTTATCCAATCGAGGTTGCGTCTCTATGCGGGTGGTGCGAATTCTGTGCGCTGTGGCAGCATCTGCTTGGCTGCCGACTGGACAGGCAGCCTGGGCGCAGGCGACCCGAGCCGAAGAGGCCCAGGACGAGCGCGAAGCCAAGGCCGAAGCCAAGCAGCCCTACAAGCGCAGAAAGATCGAAGCGGCGCTGTTCAAGATCGAAGACAGCCTGCTGATCGAGCGCTGGCTCAACCCGCCGCGGGGCTTTCACGTGCGGATGGGCGCCAGCCAGGAAGGGTCGGGCCTGGGCGTCGGACCCGGTTACCGCTACTTTGCGGACAGCTTCGACTTTCGCACGTCGGCTGCGGCGTCGTTGAAGGGCTACTTCCTCGCTGAAGGCGCGGTGCGCTTTCCCGGCACGCGACAGGACTCGTTCTTCACGGTGCGCGACGGGCCGTTTGTCGAGCTCTACCTCCGCCGGCGTGATTTCCCGCAGGAGGATTTCTTCGGTCTCGGACCCGACAGCAGCGTCGACGACCGATCCAACTACGCGATTCGCGACACGTTCGGCCGCGTGACGGGCGGCTACCGGATCGGGCGCAAGATCAGCTTCGGCGCGAACGTCGGATACCTCGATCCGTCGACCGGCGCCGGCACCGACACGCTGATGCCATCGTCCACCGATCTCTACCCGACTGGAACCGTGCCAGGCCTCAACGAGCCGCTGCCGTCGTTCGTGGTCATCGAGCCCTACGTGGAGATCAAGACGATCGATCGGCCGTACAACGAGATGTCAGGCGGCTGGTACAAGTTCACATTCAGCCGTCACAACGACCGCGACTTCGATCGGTTCTCCTTCGGGCGCTGGGACCTCGATCTGCGGCAGTATTTCTCCTTCTTCGAGCAGTCGCGCACGATTGCCCTGCGCGCCAACGTCGCGTCGGCCGAGGCGGACGATGGCCAGCAGATCCCGTTCTACCTGCAGCCGACGCTGGGCGGTGCGGCATCGCTGCGCGGCTTCCGGTCGTTCCGGTTCCGCGACGAGAGCGCCCTGTTGCTGCAGGCTGAGTACCGCTGGCGCATCAACGAGCTGATCGCCGGCGCGCTGTTCTATGACACCGGCGCAGTGGCGCGCCGGCTGTCCGATCATCGGCACGCTCGAACGCTCGTATGGCATCGGCATGCGCGTCGGTGGTCGCAACGGCGTCTCGTTCCGCGCCGATCTCGCGTTCGGCTGCAGCGATGGCACCCGACTCATGTTGAGGTTCGATGATGTCTTCTAGCACGAGTCCGCGCGGCCTTCGATGGGCCGTGCTCGTCGCCCTGCTCGGCCTCGCCAGCCACGTGGCGATCGCGCAGTCGGCTCGGACCACGCCGAAGTTCTATCCCGACGATCCGCTCGCCACCGACAACGATCACGTCGCTCGACGCATCGGGATTCGCCGAAGTCGAGCTGTCGGAGGCGTGGGACTTCCTGATCAACACCTTTACGTCGCCGGGCGAGAAGCGCGACGCCCGCGCCGTGAACGTGAACACGCTGGACGAAGTGCCCGATTCGAGCTGGTTCATGAATCGCATCGGCGTCCGCGACCTGCCGCTCGACGAGATTGTCCGCGGCCCGAACAAGTTCGCCAACCTCGACGACGTCAAGGCCTGGACGCTGGTGCGCGGCAAGAATCCCGGCGGCTTCCAGCCCGGCTTCCGCGCGTCGCACGAAGGCGATCCCGGGCAGGTCTATCAGCTCGAGGTCGACCCGCCGAAGCATCCGCAGATGGCCAGCGGCGCCGAATTCATCGGGACGCTGATCTATCACGCCCTCGGGTATCACGTCGTCGACGTCTACACCATCAAGGTCGACCCGGCGCGGCTCTCGATCTCAGACGGCGCGACCATTCGCGATGCGTCGGGCGAGCGCAAGTTCAACCAAGGAGGATCTCGGAGGCGATCCTCAGCGTGGCCGGTCGCGACGCCAACGGCCTGGTCACGATGTCGGCGACGCGTATCGAGGAGGGCTCGAACCGCGGCCGCTTCGAGTACTACGGTACGCGCTCGGACGATCCGAACGACATCTATCCGCACGAGCACCGCCGCGAGCTGCGCGGCAACCGCGTCTTCTCCGCCTGGCTGGCCCACGACGACTCGCGCGCCGTCAACACCCGCAACATCCTGATGCGATCGACGGCCGCCGGCGTCGTCCAGCCACTACATGTACGACTTCGGCGCGACGCTCGGGAGCGCGACGCGCTTTGCCGAGCCCGCCGCCAACAACCACGAGTACTTCCTCGACGACGGTTCGCCGGCGCTGAAGTCGCTCGCCGTCGCTGGGGCTTGGCGGTGCCGAAGTATCTGCGGAACCGGCCGTCGAACCTGCCGCCCGCGATTGGCGCCTTCGACAGCACTTCGTTCGATCCGGTGCTGTGGCGTCCAAACTATCCGAACCCGGCTTTCGGCAACATGCGGCCCGGACGATGCGTTCTGGGCGGCGCGGCTGGTGTCGCGGTTCTCGAACGAGGCGATTCGCGCCATCGTCGGCGCCGCGAAGTATGACGATCCGAGCGGCGACCGAGTATCATGACGCGCACGCTCATCGAGCGTCGCGACAAGATCGCGAAAGCGTGGCTCAACGTCGTCAACCCGCTGATCAAGCCGGCGCTTGCCGCTGACGGCACGCTGACCTTCGAGAATGCGGCGATTACCGCCGGTGCGGCGGCGGGCGGCAGCTATCGCGTGACGTGGGCGAGGTTCGACAACAACAGCGGGAACGCTGACGCCGGTGGGGAGCGAGGCCCAGTTCACCGGCTTGAAGACGCAGTGCGCCGGCGGAGCTGCTGACCGGCAGTGACTACGTCGTCGCGACGATCGTCGGCGACCACCCGGAGCACCCCGGATGGCGCCGGCCCGCGCAGATGTATTTCAGGCGTGGCGCCGCGGGTTGGACGCCGGTGGGAATCTACCGCTGAGGAGACCGAGGAGACGGCCGCGACCGCGGCCGTCGCTTTCTACCGGAAGTCCTGCGAGATCGTGACCTCGCCGTTCGACATGAACACGCCGCAGCCGACTTCCGAGTATTGGCCACGCATGTTCTCGTAGTGCGATCCGCCCGGGCCCTGCGACCACATCTGCGCCAGGCCTTCGCGAATCACGTTTCGCACCGTGCCGTGCGACTTCACTCTCCACCAGGGAATGGTGTTCTCGGCCATCGCCGTGCCGTTGCCGCCGTTGGTCTGGCGGAAATGGGTGTGCGGCACGCCTGCCTCGGTATCCACGCGCGCGGCTTCGGTCGCAAACGACTCGAGACGGTCGGTCCTGGCCAGCGCCGCGCGCCCCCACCGTGGCGCGAAGGCGATTGATCTCGGACACGCAGAACGACGTCTCCGCGGCAAAGTCGGTGGCTTCGGCGGCGAGGCTGTCAGGGCCGGCCGGGTGTGCGGCCGCTCCGCATCCGGTGGCGAGGACGCCCAGGATCAACAGCAGCGTGATCGCCAGATTGGCGTTGCGGTCGGTCTTGAGTGACATTCCCCGTCACTGGCAGCAAGCCCGGGGCCAACGGCTGAGGTGATGAATTACGCTGGAAAACTAACGGTTGTGCCGGAATACGTGTCGGTGAGCAATGACAGTTTTGGTACGCCCGACACACTACTGTCAGGTTTACACGATGGTGCATGCTCTTACTGTTGAGCTTCTTGCAGGGATTGCCGCCCACGCAGCCGCAGAGACGCTTCGCCGACAACGAAGGTTGCTGCTGAATTGGAAGGGGAAGAAGTGGTCGGGGCGATAGGATTTGAACCTACGACTTCTCGGTCCCGAACCGAGCGCTCTACCAAGCTGAGCCACGCCCCGACGGCGAAGACTCAGTTTACCCTGAAAATTGCCGGGCTCGACCACTTCGACCGAGCCCGGCGCAGATTTATCTGGTGGTCGACGGGACCGAGGTGATCCGCCAGATCTTGCCTTTCACGTCGTCCGACACGTAGAGGGCGCCATCGGGCCCCACAGCGACGCCCATGGGCCGGTGAGGGGCGGCCTTGGGGTCGGCGGGTGGCGTCGCGCCGGCGAAGCCGGTGGCGAACTCCTCGTATCCACCCGAGGGCACGCCATTGGTGAACGGCACGAAGGCGACCAGGAACCCGGACTGCGCCGGCTTGCGATTCCACGATCCGTGGAACGACATGAAGGCGCCCTGCTGATACTTCTCCGGGAACGCCGACCGCGTGTAGAACGCGACCGCCATCGGCGCCCAGTGGGCCGGGAACGTCGCCTCGGGGCGCGCCCGCTTTGCGCAGTCGCCTTCCGTCCTGCCATCGCCGCCGTACTCCGGCGCCAGCATGAACTTGCCGAGTCCCGCGTCGAAGTGACAATACGGCCAACCGAAATCGTCACCCTGGTCGGCGCGCACGAGCAACTCCGCCGGCAGCTCGTTGTTCTGCGCCTCCGTGAACTTCGACGGCCAATGTTCGTCGAGCTGGTCGCGACCGTGAATCGACGCGAACAGCGCGCCGTCGGTCGGTCGAACCGCCAGGCCCACGGTGTTGCGCGCGCCGGTCACGAAACGCTCGCGCGGCGAGAACGACTGCCCTGCCTTCGTGGTGTAACGCCAGATGCCGGCGCGGGTTTCGAGCTCGGCGCACGGTTGACGTCCCGGCGACTCGCGCGTGCGGTTCTTCTCCTGACACGAGTTCGACGCCGACCCCGAGTTCACGAACAGCGTCCCATCGCTGGTCATGGCGAATGGATGCTGATCGTGATCGCCTTCGAGCGGCAGTCCATTGACGATCACTTCCGGCTCCGAGCCGGGCACGAGGTCCTCCGACATGGCGTAGCGGACGATCGTGCCGCGCACCTCGGCGTAGAGGGCGTTTTCGTGGAGGCCGATGCCGGTGCCGCCTCCGGGCTTGCCCTCCTGGTGGGTCGTCCCGAACCGCTGGACCACCTCCGCGCGCCCGTCGCGATCGGCGTCGCGAAGCGCCACCAGATAGCCGCCGGCCGCGTTGGTGAACTTGTTGTGCTGGCCGCTCATCGTGTTGACGTAGACATCGCCGCTCGAGTCGACGACGAGATGGCGGGCGTGGCCGAGATTGTCGGCAAAGACGGACGCACAGAAGCCCCGCGGCAGAGTCAGCCCACCGTTGCCGGGTTCGCACGCGGACGGCTGGCCGCTCGAGGCCCTGTCGGTGTTGGAAGGCGGCATCTCGCTCGCGGCGCCCCCGGAGCAGGCGGCGGTCGCTGCCATGCAAAGCGCCAGCCCGGCTGCTCGCGCCGGCGTTGACGTGATCAGTCCGATCATGGCTCCCCCTTCACCCGGCGCCGCGCGCCGCGTGCTCGAGGGAGGATGCAAAGACCGGTGCACCCGCCCGACAACCGGCTCAGCGGCTGTCGACGACGGTCGGGAAGCGGAAATTGCTCGAGGTGGTGACGTGCGGAATGCGCGGTGAGATCTGGATGCAGCAGCGACACTGAAATGTAGCCTTCCTTCACCGCGTGATAGTCACTGTGATCGTGCGGCGTCCACTCGTCGATGCCCTCCTCGATCCAGTAATAGGGCTTGCCACGCGGGTCGAGGCGCTCGGAGATCTTCGTGATGTGATTGCGCTTCCCTTGCACCGTGCGCATGAACCCCTTCGGCGTCCCCTTCGGCACGTTGACGTTCAGAAAGGTGCGATCCGGCAGCGGATGACGGAGGACGAGCTCCGCGAGCGTGCGCGGCGGCCCTTGCCGAGGGACCAAAGTCAAAGACGTAGTCGCGCGTGCGGCGCAGCGAGACGGCGATCGCCGGAACCCCGAGAAGCGCCGCCTCGAGGGCGCCAGCGACAGTGCCCGAGTACGTCACATCGTCGCCCAGGTTCCATCCCGTATTGATGCCCGAGACGACGAGGCTGGGCAGCTCACCTTTGAGGAGGATGGCCACGCCCAGGTTGACGCAGTCGGTCGGCGTGCCGTCGACCGCGTAGAAGCCGTCGCTCATCTGATCGATACGGAGCGGCCGCCGGAGCGTCAGGGCATGGCCAATGGCGCTCGATTCGGTAATCGGCGCCACCACCGTCACCTCGCCCAGCGGCGTCAGCGCCGCGGCGAGCGCCTTGATCCCCTCGGCGTGGACACCGTCGTCATTGGTCACGAGAATGCGAGGCATTGGAACTGGTGATCTTTAGCAGGAGTGCCGTCGCCGCCCCGGTCATGTCCCGCCTCGACTATAATCCCGGCCGTGGAATGGTGGATGTGGCTGGCGGGCGGGCTGGTCCTGCTGGTCATCGAGTTGGTGACGCCCAGCGGCTTCTTCGTGATGTTCTTCGGTCTGGGCGCGCTGACCGTCGGCATTCTCGAACGCCTCGAACTGTCCGGGCCGCCCTGGGCGCAGTGGCTGATCTTCTCGGTCGTGTCGATCGTCTACCTGATGCTCTTCCGCGGCCGCCTGCAAGACCGGGTCGAGCTGCCTGCCGACAACGTCGACACGCTCGTCGGCGAGCTCGCCGTACCGAAAGAACGGATCGCGCCCGGCGACGTCGGCCGCGTCGAGTTGCGCGGGGCCATGTGGAATGCCCGCAACGAGGCGGCGCTGGCGGTCGAGCCCGGACAACGCTGCCGTGTCACCCGCGTCGATAATCTGCTTTTGTTCGTTCAACCTGAGTAAGGAGCCGAGGACCTATGGAAGGCGGACTGTTCGTCATCATCCTGCTCGCGATCATCGTACTCATCGTCATTGCGAAGACGGCGATCGTCGTCCCGCAGCAGAGTGCGTATGTCGTCGAACGACTCGGCCGCTATTCGGGCACTCTGGGCGCCGGCTTCCACATCCTCGTCCCCTTCATGGACGTGATTCGCTACAAGCACTCGCTGAAGGAATCTGCCGTCGACATTCCGGCGCAGGTCTGCATCACGCGCGATAACGTGCAGGTGCAGGTGGACGGCGTGCTCTATCTGAAAGTTCTGAATCCGGAGCGCGCGTCCTACGGGATCAACGACTACCTCTTCGCCATTTCCCAGCTCGCGCAGACGACACTGCGCAGCGAAGTCGGCAAGATCGATCTCGATCGCACCTTCGAAGAGCGGACCAACATCAACACCGCCGTCGTGGCCGAGCTCGACAAGGCCTCGGAGCCGTGGGGCGTCAAGGTGTTGCGGTACGAGATCAAGAACATCACGCCACCGCACGACATCCTGGCGGCGATGGAAAAGCAGATGCGCGCCGAGCGCGAGAAGCGCGCGGTCATCCTGACGTCCGAAGGTCAGCGCGACGCCGCCATCAACACCGCGGAAGGCACCAAGCAGGAGACGATCAAGGCCTCGGAAGCGCGCCGGCAGCAGCAGATCAACGAGGCCGAAGGTCAGGCGCAGGCGATTCTCGCGGTCGCGAGCGCGACGGCCGAAGGCATTCGGCGCGTTGCCGAGGCGTCGCAGATGGCGGGCGGCACCGAGGCGATTCAGTTGCGTGTCGCCGAGCAGTACATCTCGGAGTTCGGCAAGGTCATCAACAGTGCCGACACCGTGATCCTGCCTGCGAACCTCGCCGATGTTGCCGGCATGATCACGACGGCAATGCAGGTCATCGGCCACCAGAAGAAATAGCGGTGCGCCGCGTGGTTCCCGGCCACGCTGGACGTTGTGGGGCCAGGCTTCGGCCTGGCCTCGCTCTCACCGCGCTTCGACCAGCCTTTCCGCGATCGCTCGATCTCTGGCGAGAAGTCCCGCCGCCACCAGCGCCAGCACGCCTCCGGTCAGGAAGGCCGTCGGCGGCCCGAATCCTTCCCACAGCGCTCCGAACAACAGGCTCGCGGCCAGCGCGCCGAACCCGAGCACGGCGTTGTACCAGCCAAACGCCGTGCCCTGAAGCGACGCAGGCGTGAGATCGGCGACCAGCGCCTTCTCGCTGCCCTCGACGAGCGCGAAGTGCAGGCCGTAGACGAGGAACAACGCCAGCAGCGGCAACAGCGCCTCGGTGACGGCGAATCCTGCATAGACCAGGGCGTAGACGACCCAGCCGGCGATGATCACGCGGGCGCGTCCATAGCGATCTGACAGCGTGCCGCCCGCCGTCGCCAGGCTGGCCTTGACGACGTGCAACGCCGCCCACGCCAGTGGGAGGTACGTGGTTGCGAGTCCGGCTCCGGACAGCCGGAGCAGCAGGAACGCGTCGGTGGAGTTGCCGAGCGTGAAGATCGCGAGGATCCAGAGAAAGCGGCGGAGGCGCGGCGGAACCGATGCTGGCCGGACGCCGTCCAACGCGGCAGCTGCTGCCTGCCCGGACGGGATCGTCTCGACTCGCACTTCGGGAACCAGCAGCACCATCCCCATGGCGATCAGTCCGGGAATCAAAGCCAAGGCGAAGAGTGCTCGGTACTGGCCTGGGAACCACCACAGAAAGATGGCCGCCGCGATCGGACCGACGATGGCGCCGGTGTGATCCATCGCGCGGTGGTAACCGAAGACGCGCCCGCGCTCCCCTGGCGGGGCCAGGGCGCTGAGCATGGCGTCGCGAGGCGCGCCTCGCAGCCCCTTGCCGACGCGATCGGTCAACCGGACGGCAAACACGTGCTGCCACGTCGACGCCAGGGCCACCATCGGCCGGGCGAAGCCGGCAATCGCATAGCCGAGGACAACGATCGGCTTGCGCCGCCCGGTTCGGTCAGAGATCCGACCGGCGACGATCTTGAGCAGGCTGCTGACCGCGTCCGCTGCGCCTTCGATGATGCCGAGCGAGACCGGCGTGGCGCCAAGCACCCGCGTCAGGAACACGGGCAGCAGCGGATAGATGGCTTCGGTGGCCGCGTCGGTAAAGAGGCTCGTCCAGCCTAGGAGCCTGACGGCGCGTGGGAGGGGTGAAGCCATGACTCCGTCAAGTTTCCAGTTTCCAGTTACCAGTTCAAAGGGTCTCTCAGTGCCGACTTCCGGCACCGCGCCCTTTGAACTGGAAACTGACAACTGGAAACTGACAGCTTACTTGTCGCGTGCTTATGGTCGCGCTGTCCCTGCGACCGCGCCTGCCAGCTCGCCGACCAGCGCTTCGGCGCCGTAGACCTTGCGCAGCGCTTCGATCATCCCGCGGACGTCGACCGCGACGGCCCGGTTCACCGCGCCGTCGTAGACGAAATAGCCAGGCAGCGATTGGATGTTGCCGTCGAAGATCAACCCGACCAGTTCGCCGCGGGCATTGATGACCGGCGACCCGCTGTTGCCGCCGACGATGTCGTTGGTCGTGACGAAGTCGAACGGCGTATTCAGGTTCAACGCTGCGCGCGCCTTGGCCCACGACTCCGGGTACTTGTAAGGCGGCTTCATGCCGTGCTCGTCCGCCCGGACGTAGAGGCCGCGGAATTGCGTGAACGGTTCGACCTTCTTGCCATTGTCCACGAACGGCTTCACCGCGCCGTACGAAAGCCGCAGGGTGAACGTCGCGTCGGGATACGCCGACTCGCCCTGCGTCGCGAACACGGCCTGCGCGATCTTGGCGTAGGCATCGCGTTCGACGGCCAGGACCTCGTCGTCATACTTCTTCCGCAGCTCACGCGCGCGCGGCTCGATCAGGCGTGCGAGCTCGATGAACGGGTCTTTTGCCGCGCTCACCGCCGCCGCGCCGCCTGCGAAGAGCGCCTTCCGCACCGCCGGGTCGCCGAGCGTCGTCGCACTCACGAGCTCGTCGGCGCGCGCTTCCGGCGTCTTGCCGGCGAGGATCTGCTTGGCTAGCGCGTGATCGACGCCCAGGATGTCGCGCATCAGCGCGAGCGAGGCCGTCAACCGTGTCCTCTCCAGGCCCGGATAGACCGGCGCATCCGAACCAATCTGCCGCTCGATCTGGGGCTTGCGGACGTCGGCGTATTCGGGGAGACGGTCGCCGCTCGGCTTCGCGCTTTCCGTCGACCAGCGCACGAGCGTTCGCGCGGCGCTGAAGTAATCGGTATACAACGCCAGTCCGCCCTCGAGCATCACCCGCTCGAAGTTGTAAGGCTGCAGCGACGCGCGCGCCCTGGCGACGAGATCCCAGGCATCACCGTACTTCGTCTTGAGATCCGCCTTGGCCATCACCGCGCTGCGCAGAGACTCTTCGGCCGAGCGCTTCTTCGCGATGAGCGCCGGATCCTTCAAGCCACCCAACTGCCCTTTCCACGACTTGAGCGAGTTCTCGAGCGAGAAGAAGAGATCCTTGGCTTGCCGCTCCTGTTCGGGTCCCTGCTTGGCGTAAGCGGCCAGCCCGTCGCGAAGGCGGCTGTAGGCGTCGATGTTGAATGGCAGCGCCTGGTCCCGCAGGTACTCGAGATGCACGAGCGTGTTGAGGCGCTGCGTCGTTCCAGGGTGACCCGAGGTGAAGACCGGCTCGCCTTCCTTCGCTCCGGCGGTGGACCACGGCAGGAAGTTCTTGACCTGCAGCGGGCGGCCGTTCTCGTAGACGCGGAAGATCGCCATGTCGAGGCAATACCGCGGGAACGTGAAGTTGTCGGGATCGCCGCCGAAGAACGCGGCGTCGAACTCCGGCGCGAAGACGAGACGGACGTCATCGAACTTCTTGTAGAGATAGAGATGGTACTGCGCGCCCTGATAGAGCGTCACCATCTCGCTCTGCAGCCCGGTCTTCTTCTCCGCCTCTTCTTCGATCGCGCTGATCGCCGCGCGCCGGGCCGCCAGCGTGTCGGCCGACGACATGCCCGGCTTGACGCCCGCGTTGACACGCGCCGTGACATCCTCGATCGTCTGCAGCACGACGAGCTCGAGGTTGGGCGCCTTGAGTTCCTGCGCGCGGTCTCGAGCCACGAAGCCTTTCGCGACGTAGTCGCTGGCGCTCGTACTCAGCTCCTGGATGATGTCCATCGCGACGTGATGGTTCGTCAGCACGAGCCCGTCGGCAGAGACGAACGACCCGGAGCCGCTCGGAAACCGTACGGACGCCTGCTGGACCCGCTGAATCCACGCGTCGGTCAAGTCCACGCCGTAGGCCTGTTTGATGGCGGCTCGCGGCAGACGATTGAAGAGCCAGAACCCTTCGTCGGCATGGCCGACGAGCGGCAGCGCAATGCAGAAAGCCGCGACGGCCGCCGCGGATCTCAACCAGCGAGGATGAGCGATTCGCATGGGATCGATTGTAGCTGTTGCCGCCAGCCGTCGGGCCCCCACGGGAGTGGGGACTAGCACGCTCGCGCCCGGACCCGGCTGGGACGAACTATGGGACGTACGCGATGCAGTCGATCTCGACGCGCAGCCCCTCGCCCGGGAGCCCTGCTGCCTGGATAGTCGTCCGCGCCGGACGGTGCTCGCCGAACATCCGGGCATAGACCGCGTTCATCTGCTGGAAGTCGTTCATGTCGATCAGGAACACGCCGCAGCGGAGGACGTGCTTCAAGCTCGTTCCCGCGGCCTCGAGGATCGCCTGCACGTTCTTCAGGCACTGTTCGGTTTGCGCCGCGGTGTCAGCGCCCGCGAGCTGGCCGGTCGCCGGATCGGTCGCGCCCTGGCCCGACACGAAGACGAGTCGCTCGAACCCCATCCCCGCTGAATACGGACCGACGGGCTTGGGCAGATTGGCGGCGTGGACGGGTCTGTGCATGTCTGGATTCTAGCAAGCACTCGGTCAGCACCAGGAACCTCGACACCCAGGAACTTCGAAACCGAGGAACCTGAAACCGAGGAACTTCGACTCTTAACTTGCCCGCACCGGCATTGCCGGGACGAGCGTTACGTCGCGGGAATCGCCTTCGTAGAACACCCGCTCGAGAAAGAGACCGGACGACGGCGCGGTGAGACGCGCGGGCAGGTCGTTCGGCGCCTGCAGGAAATCGTCGACGTGTTCGACGTCGAGGTTGCCGCGGCCGATCTCGACGATGACGCCGACCATTCGCCGCACCATCTTCCAGAGAAAGTGCGACCCGACCACGCGGACGAGAACGAGATCGCCGTCTTCGGCGACCGTCACGTCGTCGACGAGAACCTTGGTTGATTTCTCGCCCGGATCGTCGTCGCTGAACGATTGGAAGTCGTGCATGCCGGTGAAACGCGCGGCCGCTGCGGCCATCCGATCGACGGCAAGCGGCTCCTTCACCCACCACACGAACGGTTTGGCGAACGCCGTGCGGCGGCGCGCGATCTGATAGAGGTAGCTTCGCGCGACCGCGGCGTGCCGCGCATGAAAGCGATGCGGCGCCTTGCCGATCGCGAGGAGATGGATGTCTGGCGGCAGCGCGTCGTTGATGCGGCGCCGCAGCGTCTCGAGCGGTCCGGTGGCGCCAATCTCGAGGTGTGCCACCTGCATCAGCGCATGGACGCCGGCGTCGGTGCGGCCGGAGCCCTGACACTCGAAGTCACGCTGGCCGCTGGCCTCGGCGATCGCCCGCTCCAGTTCGCCCTGCACCGTCCGTGCGTTGAGCTGCTTTTGCCAGCCGCTGTAGCGCGTGCCGGCGTACTCGATCGTCAGCTTGAATCTAGCCATTCGGGTTCCGAGGTTCGGTGGTTCGGAGGTTCGGTGGTTGGTTCGGAGGTTCTGTGGTTGGTTCAGAGGTTCCTGTTCCCGTGGTTCTTCCGCCCTGACCCCTGATCCCTGATCCCTGATCCCTGGCTAAAGTATCTGTCGTGCCCGACGTCGTTTCGGATGAGCAATTGCTGGTCGCGCGACTCCGTGCCGGCGACGACGCTGCGTTCGAAGAGCTGGTCCGGACCTACACGCCTCGCCTTCTCGGCCTCGCCCGCCGCATCGTCGGCAACGAGGAGGACGCTCGCGACGTACTGCAGGACGCGTTTCTCTCGGCGTTCCGCAGCATCGAGCGTTTTCAGGGTGACGCGCGCCTGGGCACCTGGCTCCATCGCATCGTGGTCAACACCGCGCTGATGAAGCTGCGGCGACGCCGCCGCAAGCCCGAGGAATCGATCGAACCGCTGCTGCCGGCCTTCCAGTCTGACGGGCATTTTGCCGAGAAGTTCTCGTCGTGGGCCGGTGGCGAGGCCGCCGACGTCGCACTTTCGCGGAGCGAAACCCGTGAGCTGATCCGCGGCCTCATCGAACAGCTGCCCGAGAGCTTCCGTACCGTTTTGCTCCTTCGCGACATCGAAGGGTTAGACACTGAGGAAACCGCTCGCGTGCTGGACACCACACCCAACGCCGTCAAGATTCGCCTGCATCGCGCCCGTCAAGCCCTCCGGACGCTGCTCGCGCCGCATTTTCAACGGGGAGCGCTATGACCTGTCGCGAATGCGCAGAATTCCTGTCCGACTATCTGGACGGCGACCTGGAGGCGGAAACCCGACAGACCTTCGAACGGCATCTGTCGCTGTGCCCCAACTGCGTGACCTATCTCGAACAGTTCCGGGCAACCGTCCGGGCCGGGCAGGCCGCCTATGGCGACGATGCCGAGCCGGACGTGCCCGAGGAACTGATCAAGGCGATTCTGGCCTCCCGGCGGTCTTAGCCGCCTATTTCTCGGCGACCGCCACCAGGTGGCCGCGGGTGCGGAAGAACATCGTCCCTTCCGAGATTGCCGGCGTCGCCATCGTCACCTCGCCGAGCGGGTTCACCCCGAGCTGTTCGAACGCCGTTCCCGCCTTGAGAACGTAGACATCGCCCTCTTCGCTGGTGAAATAGATCCGTCCATTCGACGCGACCGGCGACGCGCTGAAGCCGGTGCTTTCCGTCGGCAAGCCGCCCTTGATAGTGCCGCTGGCCCGTCTTCGCGTCGAAGACGCTGAGCACGCCGTTGTCCCGGCACACGTAGAGCAGGTCGCCGTAGACGATCGGCGTCTGCATGTAGCCGCCGTCGCGGATGTAGCTCCACGCGATATGCGCGTTGCTCGTCTCCCCTTCCTTCAGCGTGATGTCGCCGGTGGCGCCGGGCTTGATCGCATAGATCGGCGACATCTTCCCGTGTGCGTTGGTGATGAAGATCAGTCCGTGCGCGGCGATCGGCGTCGGCACCGGGATGTCACCGCCACCGGTCATCCGCCACAGTTCCTTCCCCGTCGCCAGGTCGTAGCCGCCGATGTGCTTCCAGCCGTTGACGATGACCTGGGCGCGGCCGTTCTCCACGTGCACGGCGGGCGTGCTCCACGTCGGCACATCCGCGCGCTGCCGTGCGCCACAGCTCTTTCCCGCTTGCGAGATCGAAGGCGGCGACGAACGAGCCCTTCTGAACGTCGGCCTGCACGATCACCTTGTTCTCGTGAATGATCGGCGAGCTGGCGAAGCCCCACTGCGCGTCGGGGACCATGAAGAAGCCGGAATCGAGCAGCCCGAAATCCTTCTTCCAGGCCAGGTTGCCCTTCATGTCGTAGGCGTAGAGTCCCTCGGAGCCGAAGAACGCGAGGATGTAGCGGCCATCGGTGGCCAGCGTCGAGCTGGCATGGGTGGACTTCGTGTGCCGTTTCACCTTCGGCACGCCGGTATGCGCGGTTCGCTGCCAGAGCGTCTTGCCGCTCGCCTTGTCGAGACACATGACGAGCCATTGATGCTCGGTTGCGTCCACAACCGACGTGATGTCGCCGTAGAGCCCGACCTTGAGCTCGGGATTCGGCTGGCCGCTCACCGCGCTTGCGGTGCAGACCTGGTTGCCCCAGACGATGGGACTCGAATGCGCGAGACCAGGGACCGGCACGCGCCAACGGACGTTCTTGTTCCCGGGCACGTCCCAGGTGGCCGGCGCCGGCGCGCCCTCGGCCACGCCTCGGGCGGCAGGGCCGCGGAAGGACGGCCAGTCGATGCCCGGCCGCGGATTGTCCGCGGAGACGACAGCGGCCCCGAGTACGGCGGCCGCAATGGATGACGTGAGTCGCCACAGTGAACGCATAACTGCTCCTCACCCGCGAACCTCCCCGACAGACTGGGAGGGCGCGCTGCGTGTGCCAGTGTAGCCGGATCCGTCAGGCCCGCCGTTACCTCTTCGGCTGGTCGGCCAGCAGGTCCAGCGCGCCGTCGTCGGCCGCCGGCGGGGTCGGCCCATGCTTCCGCGCGTACCAGAAGGCGATGGCGAAGATCACGACGATGAGCCCCAGCGACAGCCATTTCGGAATGAGGAAGTGGACGAGGCCGATGTTGTGGAGGTACTCGAGCAGGAGCTTGATGCCGACCCAGGCGATGATGATGAAGGCGCCGTCGACGAGCGACGGATAGCGCGTCACCAGCGCCAGCAGCTGCCCGATGACCAGCCGCATCGCGATGATGCCGAGGACGCCGCCGGTGACGATCACCCAGGTCTTGTTGGACATCGCCACCGCCACCAGAATCGAATCGATGGCGAAGACGATGTCGGTCAATTCGACCTTGACGACGGTCGCCCAGAACGCGGTCAGCCCTAGCCACGGCCGGGCCGGTTTGGGCGCCCGGCGGTCGCCGTTCTCGTTGCGCCCGAGGAAATGTTGCAACGGGAGGTACAGCAGGTAGACGGCGCCCAGCAGCTGGACCCACACGACGCGAATCATGTAAGCGGCGAAGAGCGTTGCGGTGATGCGGAAGGCGAAGGCACCGAGGATGCCGTATCGCAGGGCCTTTTGCTGTTCGTTTCGTGGCAGCCCCAGCACCAGAACGGCCAGGACCATGGCGTTGTCCGCGCTCAGCAGGCCTTCGAGTGCGACCAGCAGCGCGATGGTCACCAGGTCAGTCGGTTGTACGTCGATCACGTCCCTCCAGTATCCGCGACTCGACATTGTGTCTTCAATGCCAGAGGTTGGGCCGAGTATCATGACCTCGTTTGTCAGCCGAGCAGCGACGACTAATCGAGGACCAGCAGCGGATCAAGCACTGGAAGCGCTGGGGACCGTATCTGAGTGAACGCGCCTGGGGCACGGTCCGCGAGGACTACAGCCCCGGTGGCACCGCGTGGGAATACTTTCCGCACGACCACGCCCGCTCCCGCGCCTACCGTTGGAACGAGGACGGCCTCGGCGGCATTTGCGATCGGCACCAGCACATCTGCCTGTCGTTTGCGTTCTGGAACGGCCGCGATCCGATTCTCAAGGAGCGCCTGTTCGGCTTGACCGGGAACGAGGGCAACCACGGCGAGGACGTCAAGGAGTACTACTACTACCTCGACTCGACGCCGACGCACTCGTACATGCGCTGGCAGTACAAGTATCCACAGGCGCCGTATCCCTATGGCGAGCTGGTCAGCGAAAACGCCAGGCGCGGCCGCGCCAAGTCCGAGTACGAGCTCGTCGACACCGGCGTCTTCGACGACGGCCGCTACTTCGATATCGACATCGAGTACGCGAAGGCCGATCCCGAAGACCTCCTGATTCGCATCACGGTCTTCAACCGCGGACCGGAAGCCGCGCCCGTCCACGTGCTGCCGACGGTGTGGTTCCGTAACACGTGGTCGTGGCAACCAGACCAGCGCAAGCCCCAGCTTCACGCCGGGCCGGCCACCCACGGCAGCAGCGTGATCGCGCTCGACGAACCGTATTACGGTGGGCGGTGGCTGTACTGCGAGCAAGGCGCGCCGCTGCTCTTTACCGAGAACGAAACGAATACGCTGCGCCTCTTTGGCCTGGGCGCTCCCGGGTTTTTCAAGGACGGCATCAACGACTTCATCGTCAACGGCCAGCGATCGACCGTCAATCCCGCCAACCAGGGCACCAAAGCCGCGGCGCACTACCAGTACATGGTTCCCGCGGGCGGCAGCGCCACGACGCTGATCAGGTTCACGGACCGCGCGCCCGAGTCGCTCGCCGCGCCGCCGTTCGAACCGGATGCGCTGCAGGTGTTTGCCGATCGTCGCGCTGAGGCGGACAAGTTCTACGAGATGATTGCGACCCGCCGGCTGAGCGACGACGAGTCGCTGGTGCTCCGGCAGGCGTTTGGCAGCCTGCTGTGGTCCAAGCAGTTCTATCACTACGTCGTTCGCGACTGGCTCCGGGGTGACCCGGGACATCCGGCGCCGCCGGACAATCGCCGCCGCGGCCGGAATCGCGAGTGGTCACACCTCTACAACGCCGACGTGATCTCGATGCCGGACAAGTGGGAGTACCCCTGGTACGCCGCGTGGGACCTCGCGTTCCACTGCATCCCGCTGGCGCTGGTCGATGCCGACTTCGCGAAGGAGCAGCTCCTGCTCATGCTGCGCGAGTGGTACATGCACCCGAACGGGCAGCTGCCCGCGTACGAGTGGGCGCTCGGCGACGTCAACCCGCCGGTGCACGCCTGGGCGGCGTGGCGCGTCTACAAGATCGAAAAGAAGCGCGTGGGACGCGGCGATCGCGTGTTCCTCGAGCGCATCTTCCAGAAGCTGCTGCTCAACTTCACGTGGTGGATCAACCGGAAGGACGCCGAAGGCAACAACGTCTTCCAGGGCGGGTTCCTCGGTCTCGACAACATCGGCGTCTTCGATCGATCGACGGCGCTCCCGACGGGCGGCCATCTCGAACAGTCGGACGGCACGAGCTGGATGGGGATGTACTGCCTCAACATGCTCGCCATTGCGATGGAACTCGCTGCCGACAACCCGGCCTACGAGGACGTCGCGAGCAAGTTCTGGGAGCACTTCCTCTACATCGCGTACGCGATGAACACGATCGGCGACGAAGGCGGCGGTCTGTGGGACGAGGAAGACGGCTTCTTTTACGACGTCCTCAACCTGCCGGACGGATCGCGGCATCCGATGAAGATTCGGTCGATGGTCGGGCTGATTCCGCTCTTCGCGGTCGAAACGCTCGACGCGGATGCCCTCGACCGCCTGCCGGCGTTCAAGCGCCGGCTCGAGTGGTTCGTCGAGCACCGGCCGGATCTCACCCAGCACGTCGCGAGCATGAAGACGCGCGGCACCGTCAATCGCCGGCTCATGGCCGTCGTCTGGCCGCACCGCCTGCGGCGGGTGCTGAAGGTGATGCTCGACGAGGCCGAATTCCTCTCGCCCTACGGGATTCGATCGCTTTCGCGCAAGCATCGCGCCGAGCCGTACGTGCTCCGCGTCAACGGCAACGAGCACCGCGTCGACTACGAGCCGGCCGAATCGACGACCGGCCTCTTCGGCGGCAACTCCAACTGGCGCGGACCGGTCTGGCTCCCGGTCAACTTCCTGCTCATCGAGGCGCTGCAGAAGTTCCACCATTACCTGGGCGACGAGTTCAAGGTCGAGTGCCCGACCGGTTCCGGGCAGATGCATACGCTCGACGAGGTCGCGGCCGTCATCTCGCAGCGGCTGTCGGCGCTGTTCCTGCGCGACCCATCGGGCCGGCGCCCGGTGCTCGGCGACGTCCCGCTGTTCCAGCGCGACGCGCACTGGCGCGATCTGGTGCCGTTCCACGAATACTTTCACGGCGATACCGGCGCCGGCGTCGGCGCGAGTCACCAGACCGGGTGGACGGCGCTCGTCGCCAAGCTGATGTTGCAGTCGGGCGCAGCGGAGTCGGAGGAAATGAGGACGATCTTCATGCGGTAGGGCGCTTCGCGCCCACCGCATGTACATCAGTTACCAGTTACCAGTTTCCAGTTCAAAGGGCGGGTTGCTGGGACTCGCCCGAAGTGGCACTGACAGCCTTTGAACTGGAAACTGGGAACTGGTAACTGAGCGTGTCGTTTTCTGTCTCTGTTCTTGTCATCTTCTCAATCCGTATCGCCTCTCCCACCGACCACGCTTGGAACGGGCAGCCTCGCGGCGTATGCGGAGTGTCGGCGTCGGCAATCTCGGAGAGGTGACCCAGCCCGCTTCGTCGAGGTGCGCGAGCAGCGGCGTGAGGAAGCGTGACCGCGCTTCCGCTTTGACCGAGGGCCCCGCGCCGCGAACTCTGATCCACGCGTCGACGAACGCGCCGAGCAGCCACGGCCATGCCGTGCCCTGGTGATAGCCCGCATCGCGAACTGACGGACCACCTTCGTAACGTCCGACATAGTCTGGCGCGCGCGGCGACAGGGTTCGGAGCCCGATTGGCGTCAACAACTCGCGCTCGACGAGATCGACGACGCTCCTCGCGCGATCGCCGGTGAGCGCGGCTGCCGGCAGCCCACCCACGGCGAAAATCTGATTCGGCCGTATCGCTGGGTCGCTGGTGCCGCGCACGTGATCGACATCGACGACGTCGTATAGGCCACCCGTCGCGGGATTCCAGAAGCGCTGCTCGAACGACCGCCGCGCCTGGGCAACGACCGGCCCCCAGCGTGTCGACAGGCGGGCCCCGGCCTCGAGCGCGTTGATCCAGAGCGCCTGGATCTCGACCGGTTTCCCGGTCCGCGGCGTGATGACGCGGTCGCCGACTCGCGCGTCCATCCAGGTCAGTTGGACGCCCGGAGCGCCACACGCAAGCAGGCCGTCGCGGTCCGCCCGGATCCCGAAGCGCGTGCCGCGGGCCAGCCCTTCGAGCACCGTCACGATCACCGATTCGAGCCGATGGCGGTCGAGCGGCGACAGGAGCTCGGGGTGACCGGCGGCGGCCAACAGAAGCTCCGCCGTGCTGACCACATACCAGAGCGACGCGTCGACCGCGTTGTACTCAGGCGCTTCGCCGCCATCCGGGAAGCGATTCGGCAGCATCCCTTCGGAGACCGTGTTCGACCACTCGAGCAGGATGTCGCGCGCATCTGGCAGCCGGCCGGTCGCCAGGCAGAGGCCGCGGAGAGCGATGAAGGTATCGCGGCCCCAGTCGGTGAACCACGGATAGCCGGCGACGATGGTCTTGCCAACGCCGCGCTGCACGACGTAGGCGTCGGCCGCGCGCGAGAGGCGATCGGTGAAGCGCGCGCGGCGGTGACGTTCGCCAGACATCCGCGCGTCCACGGCGCGCACCAGCTCGCCACCGGACGGAAGTCCATCCAGATCGTCCGACGCGCCGACGACCCAGATCGCCACTCCCGCGCCGAGATCGAACGTCAACACGCCGGGGCTGGCGAGATCTTCCGAATCGTCGAGCCCGCGCTCGCGTTCGACGGTGTAGAGAAAATTGCGGTACCACTGCGGCTCGTCGCGCCAGCGTCCGGTCGAGGCGCTGACGATCGCCGGCACGTGCGCGTAGGGACGCCATCGCAGCGTCTCGTTGACGAGGGTCGTCGTGAAGTCGAATGACGCGTTCTCGCGCTGCATGCCGTGGTAATCGCGCCCCGAGAGAAAGGGCCGAACGTGCAGCGTCGCGCCCGGCACCGGCCGGGAGAGCGACCATCGGACGATGGTTTGCGCCGCGGGCGGAATGACGACCAGTTCGGTCACGAGCTCGGCGTCCCCGGCAAGGGTGTGTCGCCACGTCGGCCACGGGTCAGTTGTGAAGCCGGCCAGCGCCCGATGCCCGGCCGGATGAACGACGTCGCCCTGATAGCGCTGCGCGGTCAGGTCGGTGCGGCCGGCGGGCGACTCGACCCATGCGTCGTAGCCGTTCACGAGCATCACCCGGCCGGTCGGCGGTGTCGTCGCCACCAGCAGCAGTCCCTGGTAGCGCCGGGTCCGGATCGTATTGACCGTCCCGGATGCGAACCCGCCGGTGCCGTCCGCTTCGAGCCACTCTGCACTGTTCTCTGCGATCACTGACTCCCCCGCTGCATTCGATGCACCGTTCTGAAAAAAGGGGTCGGGTCTATTTCACGTTTGTGCGTACCCGCACCCCCCCATTGGTCGGGTCTGTTAGACGTTCTTGCGTACTGGTTCAGCGGAGACACGCTCACTCGCTCGCGACGTGCCATCCGTGGTCCCCGAGCTTGACCGTTGCGCACGTCGGCCCGCCGTCGCGACCGGTCCCGTTGAACTCGACCTGGAGGGCGCGACCGGCCCGTTGCGCCTCCTCGATCAAGCCCCACGTGATCGACGTCAGAGGAACCTTGGCCCGCCGGCTCCAGCACGATTCGGCGCTGACCGGCGTAGGTGCCGGAGTTGACGTAGACGAAGCGGGCCGATGGCGGTCCCTGCGCAAACGGTCCAAGAAAGTTTGGCGCGCCGTTCGGCTGCGCGCCGACCCGCACTGGAAACTCGAACAGCAGCGCGGAACGACTGGCCGTCACCGGCGCGGTGAGGTCGTCCCTGCCGCGCTGCACGAGGAAGTCGACGCCTGCCGGCGGGTTCACGACACGAATCCGCAGCGTCAGCTCCCGTTCGACCGATCCGCGGCCCATGACTCTCGTCTCCCCTCGTTACGGCGCGCACGTCGCGCGGTCGCGTCGCTGCGGCACGCCGACCTCGAGGAACTGCACGCGTGGCGGCAGCGTCGGCGCCAGGGTGATCGACGCCTCGAGACGTCCGCGCTCGCACGTGAACGACCACGAGCCGCGGAGCGCGTTCTCGACCTCGATGAAGCCGTTGTCGGCCGTGCAGGCGCCGACCTTCTCGCGCAGCGCCTCGATCTCCTGCCGCCGGCGATCCTTCGATCGATCGAGGAACAGGTTGACGGCGGCGAGCCGCTCGGCCTCGATGTCGTCCCACTTCTCGACCAGTCGCGAAACCGCCGCGCGCGACGCTACGAGCGCCGGTGATGGCTGTGGAACGCGTCGCTGCAAGCCCCCGGTCTTGTCCAGCAGGTCGAGCGAAGTGGCGATGACGCCGCCCCATCCCGTATAGGTACGGTTGCCGAGCGCGATGATGCCGACGCCGTATTCGGGCAGCCACCGCATCTGCGACCCGAAGCCCGGGAGACCGCCGCTGTGCGCGACGACATGCCCGTAGCCGCAGGTTTCGGAGATGCCAAGCCCGAACCCGTAGCCGCCGGCGTTCAGCAGTGTCGCGCCGGCCGCCGACTTCGTGACCGTCGTCGGACGCGGCCGCGAGATCTGCTGCATCTCGCGAAGCGAAGCGCGGCCGAGCGGGCCGGTGTCCGGGTCGTTTCGCGGCGGCCAGGCAGCGATGTAAATGCCGACGTAGCGCGCCAGGTCGCGAATGCTGGTGAGCATGCCACCCATCGCGCCGAAGGCGCCGTCAGCGAGCTGCGGCTCTTCCTTCCAGCGCTCGTCCTCCCACCGGTATCCGCGCGCCAGTCGTTCCGCCGGTACCGTTTTGGGTTCGAGCGTGGTGGCCTGCATGCCGAGCGGCTGCAACACGTTCGTCGTGACGTAGGTCGCGTAGGGAATCCTCGAGACGTTGGCGACAATGCGGCCCAGGATCGCGAAGCCGTAGTTGGAATACTCGTAAGCGGTGCCCGGCGCGTTCGAAAACGGAATGCCCGACCGCATCATTCGCGACAGGTCGGCATCGGTCGCGGCGAGCTGTTGATCGCCCCATGGGTTGTCCTCGGGGAACCCTTCCGCATGGGACAACAGATGCCGGATCGTGATGCGCGGCGAATCCTCGGTCGGATAGGTCAGCGATTTCAGCTGGGGTACATAGCGCTCGGCCGGATCGTCGAGCGACAGCCGTCCTTCGTCGCGCAACTTGAGGATCGCAAGCGCGGTGAAGCTCTTCGTCATCGACGCGATGCGGAAGACGGTGTCTGGCTCGACCGGCGTCTTGGCGGCGACGTCGCGCACGCCGGCCGTGCCGACGTGCGCCAGCGTACCGTCGATGATCACGCCCCAGGCCGCACCCGGGATGTGCTCTCGCGCAATGTAGTCGCGAAACGTCTGATCGATGGCCGGGAACGCGCCGCGCAGCTTTTTCGCGACGATCCGGATCCGTGAACCGTGGCGGCTGGAGCCGCAGCTCGGTGACGCGCTGCGCGTTGGCGTCGCGGCCAAGCGCAGCGACGGCCAGAAGGATCGCAACCGCGGCACCGAGCGTGGCCGTTGACTCGTCTCGACATTGTCACTCCGCTCGCGTCGTGCGAGGTTGACGAAGCATCGGAACCATCGGCGGCGACGATCCCGCCTGAATCGTGCCGAGCGCTTCAAAGCCGTGCCGAAGATACAGGGTGATGTTTCGCGGGTTCGTCGACTCGAGATACGCCGGGAGGTTCTGCCGATCGCATTCCGCCAGCGCATAGGTCATGAGTGCCGCGCCGTGTCCGTTGCCTTGGTGGGCCGCATCGCAGCCGATGAGCGGCAAATACCAGTGCGGACCGCTGGGGTGATACGACGACATCTGCTCGAATATCGCCGCCAGCTCGGCGAGCCGCTCCGGGCCGACGGTCTGCTGCATGAGTGCGTCGAGCGCCTCGTCATCGGGGTGCACACCCGGCGGCAGCCAGAGCGCCACGGCCGCGAGGTTCCCGGTGCCGTGCGCGCCGCGACTGGCAAACGCGCGCCCGCCGAAAGCGCGCGCGAACTGCGGAAAGACCGCGACGTAATCGTGCGCGGCCGGCCACGTCCAGCGAGTCATCGGGTCGGCCGCGAAAGCCAGCGACAGCGTGGCAATCGCTCGCGCCTCGTCATCTGGCGTCAGTGTTCTGGCGGTCAGGTTCGCCATTGTGTCTCCGTTCGAAGGGTGCCAGTACACCACAGGTGCGACGCTGAGCTTGCCTCAGCCAATCAGCCGACGCAGAGTCTCAGCGCATTGATGGCGCCGCGGATGTACTCCGGCCGGCTGGTCTCCAGACCGAAACGGACGTCCCCGACTGCTCGACACGCCGCCAGATAGCGCGCCCGCTCTTTGGCCTCTGGTTCAAGTGGCGGCCCGGTGTACGACGAGAGGATCGCCTCCACGAATCCGCTACCGCCCCAGTGATACATCCCGGCAAAGTCGAGCGTCGCATCGGCAATCGCGATCTCGCTCCAATCGATGATGCCGGTGACGGTGTGCGAACCCGGATCGCAGAGCACATGTTCCGCCGCGAGGTCGGCGTGCACCACCACAGGCGAGGCCTGTCTGGGAGGGCGCGGCGGCCGAACTTGCAGGTAGGTGTGCCAGCGCTCCAGTGGCGCGTCCGGCGCATGAGGCGCCACCAGATCGAAGTCGGCGAGCGCCTCGCTGCGAGCCTCGTCGATGACGGCGCCGGTATCGGTCACGGGCACGCCACGTGCGATTCCATCGGCAACGGCCCAGCGATGCAGGCCTGACAGGGCAAGCCCGATTGCAGGGGCCAACGCCGCGAGCCGCGCTCCGGTGAGATCGAGGTGGATCGCAGGCGTGCCGTCAATCAGCGGATACCCGCCGAAATGCCGCGAGAAGGGCGCTGACGGCTGGCCAACGAACTCGTAGCGAGGAATCGCGATCGAAAGCCGCGGCGCCAGCGCGGCCAGGAGCGGCACCTCGCGCAGGAGCTGCTCTTCGACGTCGTCGCGCTTCGGAAACCGGAAGACGTACTGCCGATTGACGACGAAGGCGACGCTGTCGCAGCCTTCGCCGAGATAGGAGGCCTCGACGGGTGAGAGCTTCGGAAACTGCGTCGAAACAAGCTCCGCCACCAGCCGGGCGTTCATCGTGGGCGTTGTCATGAACCGAAGTCGCTACTCGCCGGAGACGGCAATCGAATAGATCCGCGCTGTCGGCTTGTAGCGGGTCGTGCGGTTCGAGGCGCCGAACTCACCCGTGTAGTCGATCCTGAGCGTGAGGCGCGCGGGATGCCGCTCGAAGGTGATGTATTGCCGCGATTCGATCTCGCTCTTCACAATCTCGCGAACGGCCCCGAGCCGGGGAATGACGTCGGCGACGAGCGACCCGACGCGGACGCCGTCAGCGGTCACGAAGTATGCGTCGAAGGTTTCGATCACCTGAATCGGCCGCGACCAGTCGATGGCGGTATCCGGATCGTCTTCGCCGGCGAAGATCACGATCGACGGGCCGGTCGCAAATCGCACCGTGACCAGCGCGGCGCCGTCGCCGTCAGAGGTGCGTTCGAAGAGCACTCCCTTCAGTCTGCGACGGGCCTGATCGAGCGTCATGCCAATCGTGAGCCCGGCCATACCTTCCAGCGTGATCTGCGGATCCGGGGACGGCGGCGTAGATGCGCGCGTGCTTTGGTCCGCACCTACTGATTCTGCGAGAAGCGTCACCGCACCGCTCTGAATTACTGCGAGTGTCGTGAACGCGACGACATACGCTGCGATCGGCCGGTTCTTCCGCGTTGTCGCCTGATGACGCGGCGATTCGAACGGCCCTGCGGCGTCTTGAGCAGCAGCGCGGACACGCATGGTGAGTGTTTTGCGACCTGCCCACAGTCGTCGCGGGCCAGGTGGGGCGTTACCGGACCGTCTCACGGAACTGAATCACGTTGCCCTCTGGGTCGACGGCATCGCAGACCGAGACGCCGTTGAATGACCATTCATTGTCTCGTGGCTCCATCGTGCCACCCAGCGGGCTCGCCATCGTGCGAACACTCTCGAGACTGGGAACGAAGAAGACCGGTTTGAAGGCAGCCTTTGCGCGCCGAGTAAGCGGTTCCGCAGGCTGTGTCGCCGCAGCGGAGTGGCCGGGGATCCGATGCACGACGAGCTGAAACCCCGGCGACTCCAACAAGATGTGATCATCATCTCTGTGCGTTTCGCCGAGACCGAGCACCTGGGAATAGAAAGTGGCCACTTGGTCAAGCCCTCTAGCGAAGAGGACCGCGCCCGTCCGTGATTCGTAGCTCATTGCCGCCTCCAGTCACGCAACGCCTTCACGACCAAGTACCCAATCCCCAGTTCCCGAATTCTTCATTGCTCTTGATAAAACACGCTCAGCCCGCCATCCACCACGAACGTCGCACCCGTCACGTACGACGAGTCGTCTGACGCCAGGAACACGGCGAGACCGGCGACGTCTGCGGGCTGGCCGAAACGGCCGAGCGGAATCTGGCCGAGGAGCGACGAGAGCTTCACAGGATCGTTCAGCAAGGCGCGGTTGATCGGCGTCTCGATCGCGCCGGGCGCGATGTTGTTGATGGTGATCCCCAGCGGCCCGAGCTCGACGGCCAGGTTGCGCGCCAGCATTCGCATCGCACCCTTGCTGGCGCAGTAAGCCGCGAAGTTCGGGAACGCCAGGTCCTCGTGCACCGAGCTGATGTTGATGATGCGGCCGCTCCGGCCGGTCGCCTTGAGGTGTCGCACGAGTGCCTGCGACGCGAAGAAGGTGCCGCGGACGTTGACGTTCATCACCTTGTCGTAATCGGCCTCGGTGACGTCCCAGAACGGTGCGTGCGTTTCGACGCCGGCGTTGTTGACCAGGATGTCGATCTGCCCGAATTCGGCGACAGCATCCTCGACCAGCTTCGTCACCGCGGCGGCCGAGCTCACATCGGCGTGAAGCAGCGCCCCGCGCGCCCCGGCGGCCGTCACTTCGGCCAGCGTTTCTTCGGCGGCCTCGACCGAGCCGATGTAGTTGATCGCGACGTTGGCACCTTCGCTCGCAAAGCGCTGGGCGATGCCGCGCCCGATGCCCCGGCTGCTGCCGGTAATCAACGCGGTTTTTCCCTTGAGGCGCTGACTCTTCGGGCCCTCGCCGGCGGTCGCGACCCTGCTAGCGAACATGACGTCCCCCATCCACGCGAATGGTTTCTCCGGTGATGAACTCGGTTTCGATCAAGGTCCTGACGGCGTGCGCGATCTGTGACTCGCCGCCCCAACGGCCGACCGGGGTGGCGGCGGCGACTTCGTCACGTTCCTCCGCGGTCATGTCAGGCGGTGGCAGGATCGGCCCGGGCGCGATCGCGTTGACCAGAATCTGGTCGCCGGCGAGTTCGAGGGCGAGCGCCTCGGTCAGAGCGATGACGCCGGCCTTGGCCGTGTAGTAAGCGACGAAGCCGCGATAGGCGGGACGGCCGCTCTTGGCGAGCCAATCGGCGAAGTTGATGATGCGTCCGCCGCCCTGTCGCCGCATGTGCGGCACCGCCGCACGTGCGCAGAGATAGGCCGAGCGCAGGTTCACGTCCATGTTCCGCTGCCAGTCGGCGTCGGTCATCTCGTCGAACGGGACCGACCCGTAAATCGACGCCATGTTCACGAGCACGTCGAGGCGACCAAGCTCGGCCACGGTCGTGGCAATCAAACGCGCGCAGTCGTCGATCTTCCCAACGTCGGCGGCCACGGCCAGGCCGCGCCGCCCGAGCGTCCTGACGTCTGTGACGGTCGCGTCGGCTTCTTCCTTGGAGCCGCGGTACGAGACGGCGATGTCGGCGCCGCGCTCCGCCAGCTCGCGGGCCACGACCTGTCCGATTCGCTTCCCGCCGGTAATGAGTACCACTCGGTCTTTCAGATCCATTCGTTGTGCCTTGAACGCAGCGAGCCCACTCCGTCGTGCGCGACGGCGCCGCTGTGTTCCTTGCCTGCCATCGGCCGCAGCCAGAGAGCATCCCGCCGTGCGGCCTGCCGCTGGCTAATCGCTCGAGGGAGCTAGAAATTCGCCGGATTCCAACCCTTCTGCTTCTGCCCCAAGCCTCCTTTGATCTTCCCCTTCGGAGTAAGGTCCTTCGGCTTCGCAGCGCTTGTGGTGGCTTTCGTCTTTCCGGACTTCTTTGCCATAGAACGGGCCTCCAGTTTCGACGCGGACGATAGCATAGCAAGCCGCTGTTGCACGGCCGCTGATGTGAGTTCGCGTAACGCGTCGTGCCCAATCCACCGCGCCGACCTCTCCGGACGAAGCGACAATCGACGGGCGACGACGATGGCGCGGCGATTCAGGTGAAGGTTGCGTTTCCCAATCTGTCGCAGCGCCCAGTTCACCGCTTTCTTCACGAAGTTACGATCGTCGTCGGCTGCGTCCTCGATGAACGGCAGGGCGGCGACGAATCGCGCGTCGCCTTCTTGCTTGGCATGCACTGCGAGGCCAGCCAGCGTCGCAAACGCCGCGCGTCGGACAAACTCCTCATGACGATGGCGCCATTGGTCGACACCCCACCAGGCGTGCGCCGTGCGGTCGAAGAGGTGGAAGCAGGCGCTGTCGCACACCGCCCAGTTATCCAACGCCCGAACCCACGATTCCATCTGCCTGCGCGTCACACGGTCCGGCTCGTCGACAAACGATGCGAGCACCCGCGCCTCGAGCCAGCCAGTCCGCCAAAGGGCCAGCGCCAGGGCGTGATCCCTTCCCAGCTGTTTGACGAGCGGCCGCATCGTTTCCATCGAGACGCCGAATCGCTTCGGCGTGCGAATGCCGAAGCGTTCCATCCCGTCGCGATTCCGCGCCGTGCCGCGGCGCTCGAGCCAGGCCAGTACCACCTTCACTGTCTCCGTCGTTCGCCTTCGAGAGTCGATCCGCACCCGGCCTCCACGCGACGGTTGTAGCACGCCGCTGACCACGCCGAGACGAGACGTTCTGAGCTCATCAGATGCTGTCAATGCATTGACACGCCTCGTATCAAGCCCCATACTTGGGATGTAGCAGCGCGCCGGAAGGCGCGGGCTGAAGGTTGGAGGCACGTGGACGAGCTGATCTTCATATCGAGTGCGGCCCGCATGCTCGGCATGCACCCGCAGACGCTGAGGAAGTACGAGCGTCTCGGCCTGGTGCAGCCGGCGCGGCGCATCGGCACGATGCGGCTCTATTCGCGTCACGAAATCGAGCGGCTGCGGCTGATCAAGCGGCTCGTCGACGACCTCGGCGTCAACCTGGCTGGTGTCCACCAGTTGCTGGAGATCGCCGAAGTCATGCGCCGGATCCAGCCCCTGATCCAGGACGACCAGCTGGCGCGCAATGCCGCCAGGCGGCGGCTGCTCCGCGAGATTGGCAAGCTGAACGACTTACTGGGCCTCTGAGCTGCGATGGACTTCAAGGACTACTACGCCAGTCTGGGCGTCAACAAGAACGCCAGCGAGAAGGAAATCAAGCAGGCGTTTCGAAAGCTGGCACGCAAGTTTCACCCGGACGTCAACCCGGGCGACAAGGCGGCGGAAGCGCGCTTCAAGGAGATCAACGAAGCCAACGAGGTCCTCGGCGATCCCGCGAAGCGGAAGAAGTACGACGAGCTTGGCGCCAACTGGCGGATGTACGAGCAGGCTCAACGGGCCGGCGGACCTGGGGCCGCGCACGGCAGCCCATTCGGCGGCCAGTGGTCGTCCGGGCCGGGCACCGGCGGCTTCCGCACGATGAGCGAGGACGAAGTGTCGGAGATGTTCGGAGGCGACGACAGTCCGTTCTCCGACTTCTTCCGGACGTTCTTTGGCGGCGGCGCGGCGCCCGGCGGCGGTCAGGGCCGCGCGCGCACACCGCGGACCCGGCCGGGGCGCGACGTCGAGCACGAGATCGAGCTCGACCTCGAGGACGCGCTCAACGGCACGATTCAACGCCTGGGCATTCAGCAGCAGAACGGCGAGCAGCGAACCGTCGAGGTCCGCATCCCCGCCGGGGTGAGCGAGGGCTCACGCGTCAGGGTCAGCGGCGAAGGCGAACGCGGCAGCGGGAACGGCGCCAGCGGCGACCTGTATTTGCGGGTGCGGCTGCGGCCGCATCCACGGTTCGAGCGCAAGGGCCGCGACCTCTATTCGAAAGTCAAAGTGCCGGTGACGACGGCAGTGCTCGGCGGCGAAGTCGACGTCCAGACGCTGGGCGGCAAGTCGCTGCGACTGAAGGTGCCGCAGACGACCCAGAACGGGCAGGTATTCCGGCTGCGCGGGCAAGGGCTGCCATCGACGAAGAAGGACGACCCGGTTGGCGACCTGTATGCAACGGTGGACGTCGAGCTGCCGCAGTCCCTCACCGACGAGGAACGGCAGCATTACGAAGCTCTCGCGGCGTCGAGAACGTGACACGTGAAGGTAGACGAAGGCCATGAATCTGAACAAGTTCACTGAGAAGGCGCAGGAAGCGGTCATCGCGTCGCAGACGCTCGCGCGCGAGCTGAATCACGCCCAGGACGAGCCCGAGCATCTGCTCGTGACGCTCACCGAGCAGGCCGATGGCGTTGTACCGGTCGTCCTGCAGAAGCTGAACGCCGATCCTTCCGGGTTGGCTCGGGCCCTGCGGGAGAAGCTGGGCGGCATGCCCAAGGCCTACGGCGGTGCCGATCCCGGCCTGTCGCCACGGCTGCGCGTGGTGCTCGACGCCGCGCAGGCCGAGGCCAAGACGATGCAGGACGAGTTCGTCAGCACCGAGCATCTGCTGCTCGGCGTGCTGTCCGAGCCCGGGCGATCGACCTCGATCGACCTGCTCAAGCAGCGAGGCGTGACCCGCGAGAAGGTGCTCGAGGCATTGACCGGCATTCGCGGCAATCAGCGCGTGACGGATCAGAATCCGGAGAACAAATACCAGGCGCTCGAGCGCTACGGCCGCGATCTCACCGAGCTGGCGCGGCGCGGCAAGCTCGATCCCGTCATCGGCCGTGACGAAGAAGTGCGCCGCGTCATCCAGGTCCTGTCGCGGCGCACCAAGAACAATCCGGTGCTGATCGGCGAACCAGGCGTAGGCAAGACGGCGATTGTCGAAGGGCTGGCCCAGCGCATCATCCGCGGCGACGTGCCGGAGGGGCTCAAGAACAAGAAGATCGTCGGCCTCGACATGGGCGCGCTGGTCGCCGGCGCCAAGTATCGCGGCGAATTCGAGGAGCGGCTGAAGGCGGTCCTCAAGGAAATCGTCGAGGCCGAAGGCCGCGTCGTCCTCTTCATCGACGAGCTGCACACCGTGGTTGGCGCGGGCGCCAGCGAGGGCTCGCTCGACGCCTCGAACATGCTCAAGCCGATGCTGGCACGCGGCGAGCTGCACACCATCGGCGCAACGACGCTCGACGAATACCGCAAACACATCGAGAAGGACGCCGCACTCGAGCGCCGCTTCCAGCCCGTGCTGGTTGGTGAACCATCCGTCGAGGACACCATCAGCATCCTCCGCGGCCTGCGCGAACGCTACGAGATCCACCACGGCGTCAAGCTGAAGGACGGCGCGCTGGTGGCGGCGGCAGTGTTGTCGCACCGCTACATCGCCGATCGATTCCTGCCCGACAAGGCGATCGACCTTGTCGACGAGGCGGGGTCTCGCCTGCGCATGGAAATCGACTCGATGCCGGTGGAGCTCGACGAAGTGCAGCGCCGCATCATGCAGCTCGAGATCGAGCGCGAGGCGCTCCGCAAGGAGCGTGACAAGCCGTCGCAGGAACGCTTGCAGCGGCTCGAGAAGGAGCTCGCGGACCTCAAGGAGCAGCAGAACCAGCTACGCGCGCATTGGGAGCAGGAGAAGGAAGCCATCGACAAGGGCCGCGCCCTGAAGGAGGAGCTCGAACAGGTCCGCGCCGACGTCGAACGCACCCAGCGTGCCGGCGACTATGCGAAGGCCTCAGAGCTCCAGTACGGCCGGGTTCCGGCGCTCGAAGCGCAGATCAAGGAACAGGAAGCCAGGCTCGCCTCGCTGCAGCAGCACAAACGCATGCTGAAGGAGGAAGTCGACGAAGAAGACATCGCGTCCGTCGTCGGCAAGTGGACCGGCATTCCGGTCAGCCGACTGATGGAAGGCGAGATCCAGAAGCTCCTGCACATGGAGGACCGGCTGCACGAGCGGGTGATCGGTCAGGACGAAGCCATCCAGGCTGTCGCCAGCGCCATCCGCCGCGCCCGCGCCGGACTGCAGGATCCGAACCGGCCGCTCGGCTCGTTCATCTTCCTGGGCCCGACCGGCGTCGGCAAGACCGAGCTCGCCCGCGCGCTGGCCGAGTTCCTGTTCGACGACGAGCATGCGATGGTCCGCATCGACATGTCGGAATACCAGGACAAGCACACGGTGTCGCGGATGATCGGCGCGCCCCCCGGATACGTCGGCTACGACGAGGCCGGCCAGCTGACCGAGGCCGTCCGGCGGCGGCCCTACGCGGTCGTGTTATTCGACGAGATCGAGAAGGCCCATCCGGAAGTGCTCAACGTCCTGCTGCAGCTGCTCGATGATGGCCGGCTCACCGATGGAAAGGGCCGAACCGTCGACTTCAAGAACACGGTCGTCGTGATGACGTCGAACATCGGGAGCCATTTCATTGCCGAGCAGGCGGCCACCGGCACCCTCTCGGAGGGCGTGCGCCGTCAGGTCACCGAGGCGCTCCGCCAGCACTTCAAACCGGAGTTCCTCAACCGCGTCGACGAGGTGATGACGTTCCACCCGCTGTCGCGCGAGCACATGAAAGCGATCATCGACGTCCAGTTGCGCGGGCTGATGAAGCGCCTGGCCGATCGCAAGATCAAGGTCGAGTTGACCGATCGGGCCAAGGATTTCCTCGTGGAGGAGGGGTATGATCCGATCTACGGTGCTCGGCCGTTGAAACGGACGATCCAGAAGCGGGTGCTGGATCCGCTGGCGGTCGGCGTCCTGCAAGGTCAGTACGTCGAGGGCGACCAGATTACCGTCGACGTCGGCCCTGACGGTCTATCCTTCACCCGCGCTGTCACACGGGACACTGCCCCCGTGTAACGAGGTACTCGTTGCCAAATCCACTGCTCCCCTCCGGGGGGAACAAACGTGCGACGCCCGGGCGCCCTACCGCCATCTGGTGGGTGCTCGGCGCGCTGGTCATGCTCGCCGTGGCGCAGGCGTATCTCCTGACGCCAGCTGGCCGTCAACTCTCCTACAGCGAATTCAAGGCCCAGGTCCGCGCCGATCAGGTGGCCGAGGTTGTCGTCGGCGACACCACCATTCGCGGCCAGCTCAAGAAGGCCGACGGCCCGGCCACGTTCTCGACGACGCGCATCGAGGATCCGAAGCTCGTCGAGGAGCTCGATCAGCACGGCGTCAAGTACGCGGGTGAAGTGGTCAGCCGCTGGCTGCCGGAAGTTCTCAGCTGGGTCGTGCCGCTCCTGCTGCTCGTCGCCCTGTGGTCGTTCTTCTTCCGGCGGATTGGCGGCGCCGAGGGCGGCGTGATGTCGTTCGCCCGGAGCAAAGCCAAGATCTACGCGGAAGACGACGTCAAGGTGAGCTTTCAGGATGTGGCCGGCGTGGACGAAGCCGCGCAGGAGCTTCGGGAGATCGTCGAGTTCCTGAAGACCCCGAAGAAGTACACGAGCCTCGGCGGCAAGATCCCGAAGGGCGTGCTGCTCGTCGGCCCTCCCGGCACCGGCAAGACGCTCCTGGCGCGCGCCGTGGCCGGCGAAGCGAAGGTGCCGTTCTTCAGCCTGAGCGGCTCAGAATTCGTGGAAATGTTCGTCGGCGTTGGCGCCGCCCGCGTTCGTGATCTGTTCACCCAGGCCGAAGCCAAAGCCCCGTGCATCGTCTTCATCGACGAGCTCGATGCGCTCGGCAAAGTCCGGGTCCAGAGCCCGATGGGCAGCCACGAAGAGCGCGAACAAACCCTCAATCAGCTGCTCGCCGAGATGGACGGCTTCGACCCGCGCAAGGCGATCATCATCATGGGTGCGACCAACCGCCCCGAGGTGCTCGATCCGGCGCTCCTCCGCCCCGGCCGGTTCGATCGTCAGGTGCTCGTCGACAAACCGGACATCAAAGGCCGCGAGGAAGTGCTCAAGATTCACGCCCGCAACGTGCGGTTGGCGCCGACCGTCGATCTCAGGAAGGTGGCCGCCCGCACAGCAGGGTTCGCCGGCGCCGATCTCGCCAACCTGGTGAACGAAGCGGCGCTGCTCGCCGCGCGCCGCGACAAGGCGCAGGTTGACATGCTCGACTTCGACGAGGCGATCGATCGGTTGATCGCCGGACTCGAAAAGAAGCGCGTCATGAGCACGAAGGAGCGCGAGATCATCGCCTATCACGAATCGGGGCACGCCATCGTCGCGACCTCCCTGCCGGGGACGGATCCGGTCCACAAGATCTCGATCGTCGCTCGCGGCTTCGGCGCCCTCGGCTACACGATGCAGTTGCCGCTCGAGGATCGCTATCTGATGCAGCGCCGCGATCTCATGTCGCAGCTGGCGACGCTGCTCGGCGGGCGCAGCGCGGAAGAGATCGCCCTTGGCGAAATCTCAACCGGCGCGCAGAACGACTTGCAGCGCGCCACCGACATCGCCCGCGCGATGGTCACCGAATGGGGCATGAGCGATCGGCTTGGCGCGATCAACTTCGATTCGGGCCGGCGCAATCGCTTTCTCGACGTCCCTCAGCCTAACGAGCGCGGCGCTTACAGCGAAGAGACGGCCCGGGTCATCGACGAAGAAGTAAAGATGATCGTCACCGAGGCGCACAACGAAGCGCGGCGCATCTTGATGGAAAAGCGGTCGGTGCTCGAGACGATCACCCGTCGGCTGCTCGACAACGAAGTGATGGAAGGCGACGAGCTCCGCGCGATTCTCGACGCCGCTCAGACCAGCGAGGCCACGATGAGCGCGACCGACGCGCCCGCCACGCAGTCGACGACGTAGTGATAGCGTCCCGGCGACCGCCGCCACGCCGATCGCGACGCTGGCCGCCAGCAGCACCCCACCAATCGCGGCGTTGAGCGGCAGCACCGCCAGCGCCGCGGCCAGAGCCCCCGCCACATGCCCGCTCGGAATCGTGTTGGCCTGCACGCTGGCCCGGTCGAGAATCGCGACATTCAGCCTTCGCATCGTGACAGCTCGCGCGTCGAACACGCTGGCGGTCTCGAGCGCGCGCGGCGGGCGCGACCGTAGCCACGGCAGCGCGACGTAGCACGCCAGCTCGGCGCTGAGGACGAGGCTCCAGTAACCAGTGACCGCGTCCACGCCATGCTGCGCCGCGACGATCGCGCCGATTCCAACGACGGCGTAGTCGGCGGCGTAGCTCGCTTCGAGCGCCTCGAGTACCCATCGCGGGCTTCGCTGCAACCAGCCCTTCAGCCCGGCACGGTCCATCAGTTGCGAGTCGGAGCGCAGGAGAAAAGCTTCGAGCCACGGCTGCGGATCGCGAAAGAAGAATCCCGACAACCAGTACCCGGCGAGCAGCAAAACCGCAGGCGTGAACAGCTCGACCCAGAGCGAGCGAGGCAATGTGCCGCTGCCGATGGCCAGAGTCGCATAGGCGGCGCAAGCCGCCGCTGCCACCGCCCGGCGCTGGATAGGCTTGGCGAGCGCAGCGACGGCGAGCACGATTCCGTAGGCGGCCGCGACAGCGGCCCAGACCGTCATGCTCGATAGTGTGCGGAAAAGACTGGCAAGGGCTCAAATGGGGCAGGTCGGGCAAGTAGGGCTGGTCGGGCAGGTGGGGCTGGTCGGGCGGGTGGGGCGGGTTCCGCTTGACCCTACCTGCCCGACTCGCCCCACCTGCCCCACTTGCCAATGTCTGCAATGCAGACATACAATGCCTGCATTGCAGACATGACCACGAAGCCCCAATATCTCGGCGAGTTCGAATACGCGGTCCTGCTCGCCATCCTCCAGCTCGATGCACCGTATGCCGTGCCGATCCGCGCGCTCCTCGAGGAGCGCACCGGACGCCCGGTCGCACGGGGCGCGCTCTACACGGCCCTCGAGCGGCTCGAGGTCAAAGGATGCCTCCGCTCGCGGATGGGGGATCCCACTGCCGATCGAGGCGGACGGCCGCGTCGCTATTTCACCGTCACCCCGGCCGGCCTCAGTGCGATCAAGGCGACGCACGGCGCCTTCGCCAACCTCGCCCGCGGCCTCGAGACCTTGCTCGAGCAGCCATGAGCACGCCTCCCTCCCCACCGCGTCTCGCGGAACGGCTCGTCGCCTTGACCGTGCGCGACGAGGAGTGGCGCGCCAGCGTCCTCGGCGACCTTTCTGAGGAGTTCCAGACAATGCGCGAACAGTCGGGGCCGGCACGGGCACGCCGCTGGTATTGGCGCACGGCCGTCGCGGTCGGCGGACGGACGCTGCGGTCGGCGCTTCGCCGCCCGACCAGAATGGCGTGGACGACGGCCGTCGCCGACGATCGCCCTCGCGCCGGCTGGCGCGCAGGGCTCGGCCGCGAGGTGACGCACGCCACCCGATCGCTATGGCGGCAGCCCGGCCTCGCCCTGGTCGTCCTGACGACGCTGGCGCTGGCGCTCGCGGCGAACAGCACGATTCTCGCCGTGCTCGACGCGCTCGTGCTGCGCCCGTATCGTTTCGCTGATGTCGATCGCATGGTCGTGGCGGCATCGAGCGACCCGCAGCAGGGGCTGTTCGATCGCGAGTCGGTCGCCGCGGCCGATTTCAGAGACTGGCGCGACGGCGCCCCCAGTCTGGCGCACCTGTCCGCCGCCGAGTGGTGGGATGCGAACCTGTCGGGCGTCGATGAACCCGAGCAGGTCGCCGGATTCCGAGTCAGTGCCGACTTCTTCGAAACCTTCGCGATCCAGCCGATCGTCGGACGCGCCTTTCTCGACAGCGAAAGCACGCCCGGCCAGCACCGCCGCGTCGTGCTGTCGCACGCGCTGTGGACGCGGCGCTTCGCCGCCGACCCCGGCGTCGTCGGCCGCACCATCCGGTTCGATGGGGAACCGTACGAGGTGGTCGGCATCGCACCGGCCGGCTTCACGATTCCGCTCGGCGCTCAGGTCTGGTCGCCGATCGCCTACTCGGATCAACAGTGGACCGATCGCCGCGGCAGCTTCCTGACGGTCTTCGGCCGGCTCGCAGCCCGGGCGGACGATCGAAGAGGCCCGCGGTGAATTGAGCGCCGTCGCCGAGCGGCTGCGCCGTGAGTATCCGGACACCAACGCGGGGCGGCCGTTTGCGCTGGTCGAATTCATGACCGGCATGGCCGATCCAGGTGCCAGCGCGTTCCTGTCGGTCTGGCAGGCCGCCAGCATCCTGTTGCTGTTGATCGCCTGCGCGAACATCGCCAACCTGCTGCTGGCACGCGGTGCGGAACGATCGCAGGAGTTCGCGATGCGGCTCGCTCTCGGCGCGGGGCGACTGCGACTCGCGACCCAGTTGTTCATCGAGGGAACGCTCCTCGCCCTCGCGGCGGTTGCCCTCGCCGTCCCACTCGCGTGGGTCGGCATCGGACTGTCGCGCGCGTCGATTCCGGCCAGCGTCATCCGGTTCGTTCCCGGCTGGCACTATCTTCAGCTCAGCGTGCCGGTGTTTCTGACGACCGCGGCTCTGGGCCTGATGGCGATGGTGCTCTTCTCGCTCGTGCCGGCGCTGCAGGCGTCGCGCGCCGGCGTGATGGAATCCCTGCGCGCGGGCGCGCGCACGGTGACGAGCTCCCGGCATCGGCAATGGATCCGTAATGGTCTCGCCGCCGTGCAGGTCGCCCTGACCCTCGCGCTTCTGTTCGGCTCGGGCCTCATGCTCTCGGCCGCCGACAAATCGATCAACGGCGCGCTCGGCTTCGACAAGTCCAATCTGCTGATCGGCCGGCTGGTCCTGCCCGAACGACCCTACGAGTCAGCGGAGCGTCGGCGGCAGTTCTCGGACACCGTGCTCGAGCGGCTGCGACAGATGCCGGCGGTCTCGTCGGCGGCGGTCGTGAGCGCGCTGCCGTACGGAGGGGCCAATACGGGACGGCGTTTCTGGCCCGAAGGCGTGATGCTCGCGCCGGCCGATGTGCGGACGGTGGACTATCGGCGCGCCTCGCCGGACTATCTGCAGACGATGAGGATTCCGCTGCTGGCCGGGCGGGGTCTCTCGGCTACGGATCGCGACGGCAGTCAACCGGTTGCGGTCGTGAGCCAGCTGCTCGCGGAACGCTACTGGCCGACGGTCGATCCGATCGGCCGGCGCTTCAAGCTGGCCGAAGACGGTCAGTGGATCACGGTCGTCGGCGTCGCCGGCGACGTCGTGCACGACTGGTTCCAGCAGATCCGGCGCCCGACCGTTTATCGTCCTGCCCTTCAGGACCCGCCCTTCGCGCACGCCTTCGTGGTGCGGACGGTCAGCGCGCCCATCAGCGTCGCCAGCGAACTACGGCGCGCGGTCGGCGTCGCCGATCCCGATCAACCGATCATCGAGTTGAAGGCGATGAGCGACCTGATGGACGACAGCGCGGCCGGCGTCCGGTTCATCGCGCGCTCGCTCAGCGTCGTCGCGCTGATCGCCCTCGTGCTGGCGGTGATGGGCCTCTACAGTTTGATGGCGTTCAACGTCAGCCGACGCACGCAGGAACTGGGGGTGCGGATGGCCCTCGGCGCCACGCGGTGGCAAGTGATCGGCCTCACGGCACGGCAAGGCATCCGCATCACCGTTGCTGGATTGTTGCTGGGAGGCATCGCGGCGGCGGCGATCGGCCGGCTGATGGAATCGACGCTTTTCGGCGTGGTGTCGAGCAGCCTCACCCAGCTCGCGCTGCTCGTCCTGTTCGTGGCGGCGGTGTCGCTGGCCGCGACCTACGTGCCGGCTCGCCGCACGACGCGAGTCGAGCCGATGTCGGCCCTTCGCAGCGACTAGCGGCCTGCCGCGCCTACTTGTCAGCGTTCTCGGGAGCGCCGGGCGCCGGGGCCAGATTCGCCTGCTCGGCCGGCAATTCCACCGGGATGGGTGCGCACTCGCTCGCCTGGAAGTTGATTTCCTTGTGCGAGGCGTCGCAGAACGGCTTGTTCTTCGAATGGCCGCAGCGGCACAGCGCAAACTTCTGCGGGTTGGCCGGCTTGTACTCGTTCCCGTTCCAGTCGATCAACTTCACATCGTCGCCTTCCACCAGCAACGATCCGTTCTGCCGCACCTTGATTGTGGTCATAAACTCTGTTGAGTTCCGTGTTCCGGAGTTCCGAGGTTTCGCGGTTAGTTCCGCGTGCCCCGTCCCTCGTTCGGTTCTCGGTTCCTGGTTCCCCGTTCTACGTTCGTTCCGCGTTCGCCGTTCCAGCGTCCTATGTCCCGTTCTTAGTTCTTTTTCTTCGTTCTTAGTTCGTCAAGCGCACTCAACTCATCTTCTGCATGGCGGCGAGGAAGTCGCCGTTGTTCTTGGTCTTCCCCATCTTGTCGAGCAGGAGCTCCATGGCTTCGACCGGCGACAACGGGTTCAGGACCTTGCGCAGGACCCAGATGCGATTGAGATCCTCGCGCGGGATGAGCAGTTCTTCCTTGCGCGTGCCACTCTTCAACATGTCGATCGACGGGAAGACGCGCTTGTCGGTGAGCTTCCGGTCGAGGTGAATCTCCATGTTGCCGGTGCCCTTGAATTCTTCGAAGATGACATCGTCCATGCGCGAGCCGGTGTCGACGAGCGCGGTGGCGATAATCGTCAGCGATCCGCCCTCTTCGATGTTGCGGGCGGCGCCGAAGAACCGCTTCGGCTTCTGGAGGGCGTTGCTGTCGAGACCGCCGGAGAGCACTTTGCCTGACGGCGGAATGACCGTGTTGTAGGCGCGGGCGAGACGGGTGACCGAGTCGAGCAGGATCAACACGTCCTTCTTGTGCTCGACGAGGCGCTTGGCTTTCTCGATCACCATCTCGGCGACCTGCACGTGTCGCTGGGCCGGCTCGTCGAACGTGGACGACACGACTTCTCCATCGACCGAGCGCTGCATGTCGGTGACTTCTTCCGGCCGCTCGTCGATCAGCAGGACGATCAGGTAGACCTCGGGGTGGTTCTTCGCCACCGACTGCGCGATGTTCTGCAGCAGCATGGTCTTGCCGGTCCGCGGCGGCGCGACGATCAACCCGCGCTGGCCCTTGCCGATCGGCGTCATGAGATCCATGACCCGGGCCGACAGGTTGTCGCTCTCGGTCTCGAGCTTGATCCGCTCCTGCGGATAGAGTGGCGTCAGGTTCTCGAAGAACAGCTTGTCGCGCGCCTGTTCGGGCGCTTCGAAGTTGACCGCTTCAACCTTGATCAGCGCAAAGTACCGCTCGCCTTCCTTCGGCGGGCGGATCTGGCCGGACACGGTGTCGCCGGTCTGCAGGTCGAACTTGCGAATCTGCGAGGGCGACACGTAGATGTCGTCTGGACCCGGCAGGTAGTTGTAGTCGGGCGCGCGGAGAAACCCGAAGCCGTCGGGCAGTACTTCGAGCACGCCTTCCGAGAAGATGAACCCGCTCTGCTCGGTCTGGGCCTTGAGGATCTGGAAGATGAGCTCCTGCTTGCGCATGCCGGTCGCGCCGGGAACGTTCAGTTCCTTGGCGACCTGCGTGAGCTTCTGGATGCTCATGTCCTTCAGCTCGCTGATGTTCAGGCCCGGCCGGCGGCCTTCGCTGGCTGCGGCGATGGCTTCGACTTCCTGGGCGACATCGGGCTGGGGCGGCTGGTGGCCGCCGCGACCGGAACCCTGGCGCTTGTGGTGGGGACTCGGCATTCGGTACTACCTGTCGGCTCTGACGTGTGGGGTGTATTGGAGACAAGGCGCAGGGGGCTGATGTGACCCCGCGCACGCGACCAGCGGCAGGAACTGCGTTTGGCTGAGTATATCAGAACGCCCCGGGACTCATCCCGATCCCGATGATGCTGCACGCCTCTATCGGTTGCAGGCCGAGCGCCCGGGCCCTGGCGATGAGAGCGTCGGATTCAGACCCCGGATTGAACCAGACTTCGGCGATTCCTTTCGCCGCCAGCCCCTCGAGCAGGGTTTCCCCGACCTCGGGGGGAACGTACACCGTGGCGAGATCGATGGGGCCGGGGTAGTCCACGACCGTCGCATACGCCGGTTCGCCTTCGACCGTCGCGTGCCTCGGCGTAATCGGGATCACGCGGTAGCCTGCTTCGCGAAACGCCCGAAGCGCCTTGTTGCCGAACTTCTGGCGATTGGACGATGCGCCGACGATCGCGACGGTCTTCATCCGACCAGTATAAGAGTCGGCCGTTTCGCGGAGTGCGGCGACAGTCGATGACGCGCCGAAACGACACGATCGTCACGGGCGAGACCCGTGCAGAGCCCCGACCGAACGTCACATACAATCAACGGTGGTGCGCCGGTCCACGCTTCCGATCCTCCTGCTGGCCGTGCTGTCCTTCTTTGCGGCGCTTGGTCGCGGCGCGATCACCGATTCCGACGAAGCCTTCTATGCCGAAGCGGCGCGCGAGATGGTGGAGTCGAATGACTGGCTGACTCCGCACTTCAACTACGAGGTCCGTTTTCAGAAGCCGGCGCTGTACTACTGGTTGACGAGCGCCGCGTATCTCGTCGCCGGCCCCACGGAGTTTGCCGCGCGCTTGTGGGCCGCGCTCTCGGGCGTCGGGCTCGTCCTCGTCACCGCGGCATTCGGACGCCGCTGGTACGACGAGGAGAGCGGCCTGCTCGCCGGCGCGATCGCCGCAACCTCGTTTGGCTACTTCGCGCTCGCCCGGATGGCACTCCCGGATCTCCCGCTCGCCTTCTTCATCACCGCAGCGATCTGGGCGGGGTTGATGGCGACGCTCGAACGCGAACGGCACCCGGGCCGCTGGCTTGCCGGCGCCGCGGCCGCTGCGGCGTGCGGCTTCCTCATGAAGGGTCCGCTCGCCCTCGCCATCCCCGCCCTTGTCGTCGTCCCCATCCTCCTGATCGAGCGTCGGTCGTTCGGGCTTCGCATCGTTGACGTTGGCACCGCCGCCCTGATCTTCCTGTCGATCGCCATGCCGTGGTACGTCCTGATGTGGATGGCGCACGGCACGCCGTACCTCGAAAGCTTTTTTGTCGGCGACAATTTCGAGCGCTTCGCCACCAGCCGCTTCAACGATCCGCGGCCGTGGTGGTTCTATGTGCCGGTGGCGGCCGGGGGACTGCTGCCCTGGACACCGCTCGTCGTGGTCTGGTTCGCCCCGGTTGTGCAGTTTCTCCGCCGCCGGCGAGACATCAGCACGGTCGATCTGCGGCTGTTGCTCTGGACCGTGCTTCCGCTCGTCTTCTTCACGCTGTCGATCGGCAAGCAGCCGCGCTACATCCTGCCGGTGCTGCCGCCCCTCGCCGTGCTGCTCGCGGGTTCGATCGTCGAGCGCACCCGTGACTGGCGCAGCCTCGACGGCACGCGGGTGCGGCCGCGCCCCAACCGCTCGGTGCGTCTCGGATCGATCGGTGCGGGTGTGCTGCTCATCGGTCTCGGCGCGTTGCTCTCTCGCGCGCAGCCGATCTTCCTCGATGTCTCAGCGACGACAACGACCGCGGCCGCGGCGGTGATTGCGCTCGGGGGCGCGATTGTCGTCCTCATCGCCGCCACCAGCGCCTGGCGGGCCGCTCCGGCGGCCCTGGCCGTTGCCGCAGCCATCACGTTCGCGATGCTGCCGTACGGCGCGCTCGCATCCTCGCACGACGCGACCGTCCGCCGGCTCGCCACCATGGTCCGCAACGCGCGACAGAACGACGAAGCGATCGGGACCTACAAAGTGTTCGTCAGGAACCTCGTCTTCTACACTGGCATCAAGCAGACCGATCTGATTCACGACGCGCACGTCATCGACTGGCTGTCGACGACGCCGCGCGCGCTGCTCGTCATGCGTACGGCTGATGCCGCCCGGCTGGAATCGGAACACGGCGTGCGCTTCGAGAAGCTGGCAGCCCTGCCCTACTTCGACGAAGGCGGCCTGCGGGTCCGGACGTTGCTGTGGCCCGACCCTGCGCGCGATCTCGAGGAAGTGGTGCTCGTGAGGGTGCGCTAACTAGGTGCGTCAGGTGCGCTCGGTGCGCCAGGTTCACTGGGTGCGCGTGCGACAGGTGCGTCAGGTGCGAGGGTTCATAAGGTGGGTGCGACAAGCGAGCACTTGCCGCACCTACGACCCTGACACACCCGTACCACCTAGCGCACCTGTCGCACCTCGCACCTAGTGCAACCCGGCGCACCGAGCGCACCTGACGCACCCGTCTCTAGCTACGCGTCCTTCCCGCGTCCCACTGCTTGCCGGGATTCAGGATGCCGTGCGGATCGAAGGCGGCTTTGACCCGGGCCATCAGCGCGATCGTCTCCGGCGAGAGCTCCAGCCCCAGATACTTCGCCTTCGCGAAGCCGATGCCGTGCTCGCCGCTGATCGAGCCCTCGAGCCGGACGACCCCTTCGAACAGCTCGCGCTCGGCCCGATCGGCACGCGCCATCTCCGCCGCATCGGCCGGATCGACCATCAGGTTGACGTGGATGTTGCCGTCACCGGCATGTCCAAAGCAGGGAATGAGCAGCTGATGACGTCGCTGCAGATCGCGAATCAGCTCGAACAGCGCCGGCACGCGGCCGCGCGGCACGACGACGTCGTGGTTGATCTTCTTGGGCTTCAGCGCGCGTAACGCGTACGACAGCTCGCGTCGCGCCTCCCAGATCGCGTCGCGCTCTTCGGCGCCGGCGGCGCGCCGCACCTCGGTGGCGCCAGCGGCGCGACAGGCCTCGAGAACCCGCGCCGCTTCTTCATCGACGCCGGCAGGGACGCCGTCCACTTCGATGATCAGCATCGCGCCGGTGCCGCCAGGTGCCAGCGTCCGGCCGACATGGCGCTCGACGGCGCCGAGCGACACGCGATCGATGATCTCGATCGTCGCCGGCACGACCCGTGCCGCGAGCAACCGTGACACGGCATCCACGGCTGGCTCGATGTCGACGAATGTCGCCTGGAGCGTCGCCTGCACCGCCGGCTTCGGTACGAGCCGCAGCGTGATCTCGGTGATGATCGCGAGCGTCCCCTCCGACCCCACGAGCAGCTGCGTCAGGTCGTAACCGACCACGTTCTTCACCGCCTTCGAGCCGGTCCGGATGATCTCGCCGGTCGGGAGCACGGCTTCGAGCGCCAGGACATAGCGCTTCGTCGTCCCGTACTTCACCGCGCGCGGCCCGCCCGCGCACTCGGCGACGTTGCCGCCGATCGACGACTGCTTGAGGCTGGCCGGGTCGGGCGGATAGAAGAGGCCCCTGGCCTCGACTTCGTCCTGGAGGGTGCGGGTGATGACGTGCGGCTGAACGACCGCGAGCAGATTCTCTTCGTCGATGATGAGGATGCGGTTGAGCCGTTCCATCGAGATCAGCACGCCGCCGTGCACCGGCACGGCGCCGCCGGTATAGCCAGTGCCGGCGCCGCGGACGACCAGCGGCAGGCGATCGCGGTTGCAAAGCGCCGCGATCGCCGCAATTTGAGCGGTGTCTGCCGGAAGGAGGACGAGATCAGCCGGATGGCCGATCTGCAACGCGTCGCGGCCGTAATTGACCAGCGAGTCGCGATCGGCCCGAACGTAGGCGTCGCCGACGATGGCGGCGAACGGCTCGATCTGCTGCGGGTCCACGACTGTCACGACCGACGCGTGGGCGGCCGGGCGCCTACAGCGTGGCCTCGGTGCGCGGTGACGCCGGCGCGGCCCCGGCTCGTTCGCGCCGCGCGATGAACTCCTGCATCCGCGTCACGCCTTCCCGCAGGCGGTCGAGCGACGTCGCGTACGACAGGCGAATGAACCCGGGCGCGTCGAAGCCCTCGCCCGCGGTCAGCGCGACGTGCGCCTCCTCGAGGAGCGCCTCGGCGAACTCGGCGGTCGTGCGGACGCCGGCCGGGCCGAGCGCGTCAATCGCATTGGGAAAGAGGTAGAACGCGCCGCGCGGCTTCAGGCAGCTGAAGCGGGGATCGTCGGTCAGCCACTCCCACACCGCGTCGCGGCGCCTCTTGTACTCGGCGCGCATCAGCTCGAGCGCGTCCTGCGGTCCGGTGAGCGCGGCGATCGCCGCCTTCTGCGTGATCGACGCGACATTCGACGTTGAATGCCCCTGCACCGCATTGAACGCGGTGATGATCTTTGCCGGTCCGATTGCCCAGCCGCACCGCCATCCGGTCATCGCGTACGCCTTCGACGCGGCGCTGCAGATGATGGTGCGATCGCGGGCGCGCTCGACGAGGACGCGGACCAGGTTGTGCGGTTCCGCGTCGTAGACGAGCTTCTCGTAGGTGACGTCCGCGACAATCCAGAGCCCGTGCCGCGCCGCCGCATCGGCAATGGCGCCGATCGCTTCCTCCGACATCAGGGCGCCGGTCGGATTGCAGGGCGAATTGATCACCACGCCCCTGGTCCGCGGCGTGATGGCGTCGATGATCGGCTGCGCGTGGATCGTGAAGCCGTCCTCGGGATGGGTCTGGACGATGACCGGCGTCGCCCCGGCCAGCTTGATCTGTTCGGGAATCGTCGGCCAGAACGGGGCGTGCGTGATGACTTCGTCGCCGGCCTCGAAGAGCGACATCGCGGCGTTGTAAAGCGCCTGCTTCGCGCCGGCGGTGATGATCACCTCGTCGGCTTTGAACTCGACGCCGTAGTCGGCGCGATAGCGCAGGCAGACCGCGTCGCGCAGCTCCTTGACCCCCGCTGACGGCGTGTACTTCGTGAAATTCGCGTCGAGCGCGGCATGGGCCGCCGCCTTGACGTGTTCGGGCGTCGGGAAGTCGGGTTCGCCGGCGCCCAGATCGACCACGTCGATGCCCTGTCGGCGCAGGCGGTCGGCCTCCGCGGTGACGCGCAGCGTTGGCGACGGAGCGATGCGGGACATCCGGCTTGCGAGGGTCATGCCTTGCGCCTTCCTGCCAATCGATCGTCGAGACTGGCTTGCTTCTGACGTAACCGTTGTTCGACCACCGCCGGAACCAGGCCGCGCACCTCCCCGCCGAGCCGGAACACTTCCTTGATGAGCCGCGAGCTCGTATACGTGTACTGCTCGGCCGGCATCAGGAAGACGGTTTCGAGGTCGTGGTTGAGGCGCCGGTTCATCAGCGCCATCTGAAATTCGTACTCGAAGTCGGAGACCGCTCGCAAGCCGCGGATTAACGCGGTCGCGCCCTTCCGCCGCGCGTAGTCGACGAGCAGCCCGTTGAAGGTGTCGACTTCGACGCCGCTCCGATCGTGGCAGACTTCGCGGATCATCGCGACCCGTTCGTCGACGGTGAAGAGCGGCGTCTTGTCGGCGTTGATCAGCACCGCGACGATGACGCGATCGAAGATCGCGCAGCCGCGCTCGATGATGTCAACGTGCCCGCTGGTCAGCGGATCGAACGATCCGGGAAACACCGCGACGCGTGCTCCTTGGGGTGTGGCGCTCATCCTGCCTCGAACATGGTCAGCGAACTGTCGCCGGATCGAACGGTGCGGGTGGCCACCAGGCCGTCGACGGTTGGAATGGGGCGCCGCGTGGCGTGCTCGAGGATGAGCAGGCCGCCTGGCGCGAGATGCGCGCCCGCGCTGGTAAGGACGGGACCGAGCGGGTCGTAGTCGTACGGTGGGTCCAGCATCACCAAATCAAATGGCTCGCCGGCGATCGTCTTCTGCAGCACGCGCTCAGCCGTGTCGCGGATGATAGCACAGCGATCTGACGCGCCACAGCGCTCCACGTTGGCGGCAATCAGCGCCACGGCGCGTCGATCGCTCTCGACAAACACCACCTCGCGCGCCCCGCGGCTGAGGCTTTCGAGGCCGAGCGCGCCAGTGCCGGCGAAGGCGTCGAGCACCCGCGCGTCGGGCACGCGGGTGGCGATGATGTTGAACAGCGTCTCGCGCAGCTTGTCCGAGGTCGGTCGCAGCCCGTCCCAACGCGGTGCCTCGAGCCGCCGGCCCTTGAACGCGCCAGTGATGATCCGCATCAGCCGACCGTAATGAGCCCGAACTGCCGCTCCCACACCGCCTCGACGTAGGCCCGGTGCTCGTCCGGGACCGTGCCGGCGTCGACGCGCGTGCGCGCCTCGTGAAACGCCCGCTCGAGCAGTTCGACGTCGCGAGTGAGATCGCCGGCCCGCAGTTGCGGCAGTCCGTGTTGACGCGTGCCGAACACATCGCCAGGCCCACGCAACTGCAGGTCGCGCTCGGCGATCACGAAGCCGTCGTTGGTATCGGCCATCGCCTTCAGACGTCCGCGCGCCTCTTCGGACCACGGCGATTGGTACAGCAGCACGCACACCGATTCGTGGCTACCCCGCCCGACCCGGCCACGCAGCTGGTGCAGCTGTGAGAGCCCGAAGCGCTCGGCGTGCTCGACGATCATCACCGTCGCGTTCGGTACGTCCACGCCGACCTCGACGACCGTCGTCGCGACGAGAATGTGGAGCCGGCCGGCCGCGAACGTCTGCATCACCGACTCCTTTTCGGTGCTCTTCATGCGGCCGTGCAGGAGCGCGACCTGCAGATCGGGAAAGACGTCGCGGGCGAGATGCTCGGACATCGCCGTAGCCGCCTTCAGATCGACCTTCTCGGATTCCTCGACGAGCGGATAGATCACGTAGGCCTGGCGGCCGCGCGCGACGTGCTCGCGGACCAGCGCATAGACTTCGTCGCGCCGCGATTCGGGTTTGACAAGGGTGCGGACCGGCTGCCGGCCCGGCGGCAATCCGCGGATGACCGACACGTCCATGTCGCCGCACTCGGTGAGCGCGAGCGTCCGCGGGATCGGCGTCGCGGTCATCACCAGGACGTCGGGGTGAAGGCTCTTGGCCGCGAGCATCGCCCGCTGCATCACCCCAAACCGGTGCTGCTCGTCGATGACGACGAGCGCGAGGGCGCGGAATTTCACCTGCTCCTGCACGAGCGCGTGCGTCCCGACGACCAGATGCACGTCACCGCGCTCGAGCGACGGCAGCAGCGTCCGGCGATCGGCCGCAGTCACTCGACCGCTCAACAGCGCGACGCGGAAACGCGTCGTCGCCAGGCAGCGCGACAGCGTCGCGAGATGCTGCTCGGCGAGAATCTCGGTCGGCGCCATGAACGCGACCTGAAACCCGTTCTCCATGGCGACGAGCGCCGCCAGCAGCGCCACGATCGTCTTGCCGGCGCCGACGTCGCCCTGGAGCAGCCGCTGCATCGGCCAGGCGTTCTGCATGTCGGCGACGATCTCGGCCAGGGCCTGACGCTGTCCGTCGGTCAGGCGGAACGGCAGCACCGCGCGCGCCGCCTGACGCACGCGATCCGACACGACCGGTATGTAGGTCTTGCGCACCTGGGCGTTGCGATGCCGCCGGATGGCCAGCCCGAGCTGAAAGACGTAGAAGTCTTCGAAGATCAACCGCTGCTGCGCCGCCGTCTGAAAGGCGTTGAGCGCCTCGATCGCGGTGCCGCTCTCCGGAAAGTGCGCGAGCTGCAAGGCATCGAGGCGGCTGGGCCACGCGTCGGTGTGCAGGATCTCCACTGGAACAGGATCGAAGATCGGGCCGGACAACTGCGCCAGCGCGTCCCAGACCAGACGGCGCTGCATGTTCGTCGTGACGCTGCCGGTGCGTTCGTAGATCGGGACGATGCGCCCGGTGTGCAGCGTCGATGTCTCCTCCCCGTCGTTCTCCCGCAGGATCTCGAACTCGGGATCGGTGATCTGCAGACCGCGCGAGCCCCAATGCTCGGCCTTGCCGTAGATCACGATGCGCGAATGCGGCCGGATGACATCTTTCAGGAAGGCTTGATTCGGCCACACGGCCTGGACCTGGCCGCTCGCGTCCTGGATCAGCGCGGTGAACAGCCGGAAGCCGGCGCGCCGCGTGGACTGCAGGCTCGCGTGCAGCACCTCGCCACTGACCGCGACCGTCTGCCCCGGCCTGATCGACACGATTGGCTGCAGCCGGCTGCGATCCTCGTAGCGGATCGGAAAGCGAAACAGCAGGTCCTCGACGGTCGCGAGTCCCGCGCGCTTGAGATCGGCCGCCTTGCGCGGTCCGACCCCCTTCAGAAATTGCAGCGGGGTCTGCAGGAACTCGGCCGACACGAATCCGATCCTACATGGAGCGGACGGGCAGGTGTTCGCTCGCGTCCGAGCGCCGTGCCGGGGCCGGCGTGGGCTACTGGACGACGAGCGCGCGCCCGGGTGTCACGTCGATCCGCTTGATCTCTTCCGGCAGGTTGAACGGGTCGTCGATGTTGATGCCGTTCGGAAAGTCGTCGGTCCGTGAGTAGGTACGACACGATCTCCTGCAGAAAGGCCTTGGGAATCGGGATACCCGTCACGGTAGCGGCTTCGAGCGTGAACTGGCCGCGCCCGTTCGAGGTCCGGAGCACACCCACGGCGGTGACGGGAAGCGTTCCGGTGAGATAGCTGGTCGGATCGAACCAGCTGCCGGAGCTCCGTTGCTTGCGAATGGCATCGAGATCGACGACGGCGCGTCCGCTCAAGCGGCCCTCCGCCTGGATCGAAATCGACGGATCGGTGACGCCGACCGGAATATGCGCCGCCGCGCCAAAGCGCAACCACGAGTTGACTTCGTCCTGCGTCAGCGGCGTCTCGCGGGGCTTGTTGGCTTTGACCTGCGCGTTGTCGCGAATGCGGACCAGCTTCTGCTGGAAGGCTTGCGCCTGCTCGCGCGTGATGTCGGTCACAGCGGCGCCGAGAAGAACACCCGCGGCCAGCATCGCGATGAGTGGCATGACTCTATTGTAGGACTCTCCAACCGTTCAGTCGGTCGGCTCGCGCAATTGGCTGGGGCCGACGGCGGCCGGCTGGTTAGCGTGGCGGTGGCGGGTCGCGTCGGCCATTCTTGAGATTCTGTCGGGCGCGCCCGATCAGCTCGAGCTTGCGGCGCTCGATCTGCTCCTCGAACACGCGGAAGCGCGCCTGCTGACGGACGTCGAGCACTTCGTCGATGCCGTTGTACGCCCGCCGGGCTTCGGCGGCGTGGCGCGACTCGAGCTCCTGCAGCGCCATCAGGCGCTCCTTCACCATGGCCTCGTTGACGTTGGGACGCGCCACCCGCGGGTTGGTGAGCCGCTGGAGCTCGTTGATGAGGCGCGTCCGTTCCACCTGGTAGCGCCGCCGGCTGTCCTGCAGCACGCGGAGTCGGGTGAGGAACTGGGCGTACTGTGTTTCGCTGAGCGACAACTCCTGCTGCGCCTGCATCACCAGCATGGCGTCGAACAACTGCTGGAGCTGAAACGGCGTCATCTCCGGCGAGCCCGGCGGCAGTGGCGCCTGTCCGCCGGGTCCGCCCTGTCCGGCGAACGCCGAGGCCTGGAGGAGTGCCGCGATCACGACGATGCGGGCTGACTGGCGAAGCGTGCACCAGACCCGTCGGCGCACCGTGAGAATCGTTGCGCTATCCACCAGACCGTCCCAACTCCTGCTGCAGAAGACGCACCAATTCGGCCTGCTCGGCGGACGAGAGCTGCCCCGCCGCCCGCTCGGCGCTGCCGGGCGACACGTTCAACTCGGACGCCTGCGCTTCGATGTCGTCGAACGATCCGACGAGATCGGCCGCCAGTGCCCACACCGCTTCGACCGCGGCTCCGTCGGCGGTCTGTTCCATCTCCGGGTCGGCGCTCGACTCAGCGATGACATCCGGACGGGCGCGCACGGCGGCGTCGCGCGACACCACGCCACCCAATGCCACAACCAGGAGCGCCAATGCGGAGAGCGGCGCAAGCACCGGCCATGCAAACCACGGCTGCCGGCGCGGCATCGGTGGCTCGCTGGCGATCGCCACGCGCACGCGATCGCTGAAACGCTCCCAGAACAGCGGGGACGGCTCCGGAACGTCGATCGCCCGCGCGCTCGCCACCAGGCGGGACAAGTCGGCAACCTGTCGCGCGCACGCCGGGCAGTCGTCGACGTGAGCCTTGCGCTCCGCGTTCAGCGCGCGCTCGACCGCGTCGACCACTTCATCGGGCGTCAGATGGGTCATGGCTCGCGCTCCAGGATCTTCTTCAAGTTGGCGAGCGCGTGGAAGAAATTCGCTTTGACCGCGCCGACCGAACTGCCCAGGACGTCGGCGATCTCCCGATGCGACAGGTCCTGATAGGACCGCAGGATCAGCGTCGCCCGCTGCCGGTTCGGGAGCTTGGCGATCGCCTGTCGAACGGCGCGGGCCCGTTCGTCACGCAGTAGCCCGGCGGAGGGGTCGTCGGTCGTTGTGTCGACAAACTGATCGCCCTCGAGCGACTTCGGTGGGAAGCGCCTTGGCTTGAACCCGATTGAGACAGGTGTTGACGGCGATGCGGTACAGCCACGTGGACAGGGCCGCCTCCTGCTTGAATCCTTGCAGCCCACGCCACGCCTTCACGAACGTTTCCTGCGACAAATCGCTGGCGTCTTCGTGGTTGCCAACGAACCGGTAGCAGAGGTGATAGACGGCGCGGCGGTGACGCTCGACGATGATGTCGAACGCCTCGCGGCGCCCAGCGAGGGACGCGGTCACCAGCGCGGCGTCGTCGGCCTCCCGCAGGGCAGCTTCATCCGAGGGCGTGTCGGGCTCGACCACGGTCACGGTCCACTCCGCCGCCGGCGAAACGACAGCGTCCCAGGGGCGAATAGCCGAGGCATCAGCCATCGAGGTTCCTTATCAGGTTAGACCAGGCCGAGCCGGCAAGGTTGAAACGCGGACGAGACGGCAACATTTGACTTTCGCCTTTTGTTTGTTTACTCTGCCCTTTGTCCGGAGCTTTGAGGTTTCTTCGCCCCTGACTCATCAGCCGCGAAAAGGAGGCTTGGTGCAACCGCTCACGAAACGTCAACGCGAGATTCTCGATTACCTCAACGAGTTCATTCAGCAGCACGGCTACGCGCCGAGTCTCGAGGAAATCGGCCGTCGTTTCGCGCTTTCGTCGCTCGCGACGGTTCACAAGCACCTCACCAACCTGCAGGAGAAGGGCTTCATCCGCCGCTCCTGGAATCGCAGCCGGTCGGTGGAGTTGCTGCCAAGCCGCGGCGGCAGGTCGGGCCATCGAAGTCCCTCTCCTCGGCTATGTCGCCGCGGGCATGCCCATCGAGGCGGTTGCCCGGGACCGAGAGCATCGCCATCCCCGAGTCGCTCCTCAGCGGCAAACGCGACACCTACGTTCTCCGCGTGCGCGGCGACTCCATGATTGACGAGCAGATTCGCGACGGTGACTGGGTCGTGGTCGAGGATCGCAAGTCGGCCGACAACGGCGAGATGGTCATCGCGCTCGTTGGCGGACAGGACGCCACGCTCAAGAAGTTCTACAAGGAGAACGGCCGCATCAGGCTCCAGCCCGCCAATCCGACGATGCAGCCGATCTTCGCCGATCTCGACAACGTCCAGATTCAGGGCGTGGTCGTGGGGGTGATGCGAAAGTACTGATCCCACGGTCGCGGGCGGCGCGTGCGCGCGCCGCCCGGTTCGCCGTCGCTGGCGCGATGTAGACTGGCGACATGAACGAGCGGAAACAAATCAACTTCACCATCGTCCCCGACGATGACCCGCAGGGCGTGGAGCGGGTGTACGCCAACTTCTGCGGCGTGGCTCACACGCCGTTCGACTTCACGCTGACATTCTGCGAAGTGATGCCGCTCTCGGAGAAAGAAATTCGCGAGGCCGAAGCCGATCACCTGGTGCGCGCGCCGGTCAAGGCGCGCATCGTGATGCCCGTCCAGTTTGTCCCGACGCTCATCGCGGCTCTCCAGGAGAACCTCAAGATCTTCTCGGATGCCCATGCGCCTCAGCCGCCAGGGGCCCGCCGGCAAGGGGCCCGTCCACTAAGGGCCGTCGTCACGTGAAACCGGTGAAGGTGGCGCGGCGCATCTTTGACGCGCTCGAGCGGCATTACCCCGACGCGAATACCGAGCTCGCCTACCGGACGCCATTCGAGCTGCTCGTCGCAACGATCCTCTCGGCGCAGTCGACCGATCAGCGCGTCAACCTGGTCACGCCCGACTCTTTCGCGCGCTATCCCGATGCGCGCGCGCTGGCCGCCGCCGCGCCCGCGGATGTTGAACCGCTCATTCTGTCGACCGGGTTCTTTCGCCAGAAATCGCGGTCGATCGTTGGCATGGCCAGCCGCGCTCGTCGAGCGATTACGGCGGCGAAGTGCCAGCCGACATGGACGGCGCTCGTGAACCTGCCCGGTGTCGGCCGGAAGACCGCGAACGTCGTCCTCGGCCACGCGCTTGGCGTGCCCGGGCTCCCCGTCGATCGCCACGTGCTGCGGGTCGCCAGCCGGCTTGGGCTCGTCACGAGCGACGATCCCGAGAAGGTCGAGGCCACGCTGTGCGCCTGCTCCCACCAGAGCGATGGACCAAGGGCTCGGACACTGCTCATCCTGCACGGGCGACGCATTTGCCGTCCCAAGCCGCTTGTGCCCACGGTGCAACGCGCGGAAGGATTGCGACTTCTTTCAGTCGGGCGGCGTCGTGAAAAGCGGAGCGCGGAAGCGATCGAAGCCAGCTGCGCGGCAGCCCGCGAGCGCGCAAGGCGAGAACGATGACCCGCGAAGCCTTCAGGGTGCTGGTCGAGGAGGCGATCGATACCATTCCGCGCCGCTTCGCGCGCGAGATCCGCAACGTCGCGATCGTCATCGAAGACGAACCCTCAGCGGCACTCCTCGAGGAGATGGAGATCGTCCCGCCCGACACCCTGCTTGGTCTCTATCAGGGCATGCCGCTGACCGAGCGCCAGTGGGGCCACGGGAACGACGCTGCCCGATCGGATCACGCTGTTTCAACGCTCGATCGAGGAAGACGCCGACGGCGACGAGGACGAGATCGTCGTCGCGATTGGCGAGACCCTGATTCACGAGCTGGGCCACTACTTCGGCTTGAGCGAAGAAGAGATCATGGAGATCGAGGAACGCTACTGGCGAGGAGAGCCGGTCGACGATGAGGCATAGCCGGCCGTGGTGAGAGCCCGCAAGCGCTTCGGACAGCATTTTCTCGAGCCCGCCTGGGTCGCCAAGCTGGTCGCGGCGATCGAGCCGCTGAAGACAGATCGGATGATCGAGATCGGTCCCGGCCGCGGGGCCATCACGATACCGCTCGCGGCGAAGGTCGATCGGCTGCTTGCGATCGAGGTCGATCGCGACCTGGCGGCGGCGCTCGACGCGCGCGCGCTCCCGAACGTCACCGTGGTCACCGCTGACGTCCTCGCCGTCAACCTGGTCGATCTCGCGCGTGCGTTTGCGAACGACGCGGCGCCCGCCGGCAGCCGCCTGCGCGTCGTCGGCAACCTGCCGTACAACATCTCGTCGCCGATCCTGTTCCGGCTGCTCGACGCGGCGCCAGCGGCGGGTCTCGGGACGCGACGCTGATGCTGCAGAAGGAGGTCGCCGATCGGCTTGTCGCCGGCCCGGGAACCGGCGAATACGGCGTCCTGACGCTGATGCACGGCGCTTGGCGCCGACGTCACCCGCCTCCTGTCGCTGCCTCCAGGCGCGTTTCGTCCCGCGCCCAAGGTGCGATCGGCGGTCGTCCGACTCACCTTTCGCCCGCCGCCGCCCGAGATTCGCGATCCGAACATGGTCGTGGCCATGGTTCGGTCCGTCTTCACGCAGCGCCGCAAGACCATGTCGAACGCGCTGGCGCCCTTTGCCGACCGCGCGGGGCATCGCGGCCAAGGACGTGCTTGCACGCAGCGGGCATCGACCCTCGGCGCCGGCCCGAAACGTTGGGTCTGCTCGAGTTCGGGCGCCTGGCCAACGAGCTGCCGTCTGAAGGGCCTGTGACCAACTCTGTCGAGTCGCGACTATGAGGCCGTCTGGCCAGCTCGACGATTCGATAACTCCCGCTGTGCTATAGTTTCGGCCCAACCCGCCTCGTTTTTCCAGGCTTTCCCAGTGGCCTGAATCGCAGCCGTTGTTTTCAGACGCCCGACGTGTCTCCGCAGGGTGCCTGACACCGGTTTGTCGATTCCAGGCGCGCCGCCTGGCTGGGATTGAGATGAGTTTCGCGATGGACGACCGCGACAGCGGGCGTCCTGCCAGTCGATGTCGTGCCGCTCGGCGGCCTCGGCGAGTTCGGCCTGAACACGATGGCCATCTCGTGCGGGGACACGACCATCGTCATCGACGCCGGCTCGATGTTTCCCGAGCCCGACCTGCTCGGGGTCGATCTCGATCATGCCGGACCTGTCGTACCTCGAGGCGCGGCGCGGGCAGATCAAGGCGCTGATCCTGACGCACGGCCACGAGGATCACATCGGCGCGGTCCCCTACGTCCTGCCGCTCGTCGACGGTCCGCTCTACGGCACGCCGCTGGCGCTGGCGCTCGTCGAGCCCAAGCTCGAGGAGCACGGCATCGAGACGCCGCACGGCAAGGTCGCGGTCAAGCCGCGCGACGTCATCACGATCGGGCCCGTTCCAGATCGAGTTCATCCGCGTCACCCACAGCATGCCCGACTGCGTGGCGGTCGTCGATCCGGACGCCGCAGGGCGTGCTGATACACACCGGCGACTTCAAGATCGATCAGACCCCGCTCGCCGGCGACCCGTTCGACCTGCATCGCTTCGCGCAGCTCGGCGCCGAAGGCGTGCTGGCGCTGCTTCGGCGACAGCACCAACATCGACCGGCGCGGCTACACCGGGTCGGAGATCGACGTCGAAGACGCCTTCGAGGAGATCTTCACCAGCACCGACGGGCAAGCTCGTCGTCGCGGCGTTCGCGTCGAGCATCTACCGGATGCAGATTCTCGCCGACCTCGCCGTGCAGTTCGATCGGCGAGGTCGCGTTCGTCGGCCGCGGGATGAACGAGAACTCGCAGATCGCGCAGCGGCTCGGCTATCTGCGCATCCCGGCCGGCACGCTGATTCGCGACAGCGATGTGCCGAACTACCCGTCGCAGGACGTGCTGTGCCTGGTGACCGGCTCGCAGGGCGAACCCAACGCGGCGCTGTCGCGAATCGCCATCGACGATCATCGCTACGTCAAGCTGGCGCCGCCCGATCGCGTCGTCATCTCGGCGCGCGCGATCCCCGGCAACGAGAAGGCCATCGGCCGCGTGATGAACCACATCGCCCGCCGCGGTGTCGACGTGATCACCGAGTCAGACCAAGCACGTGCACGTGTCGGGACACGGCGTCCGAGGAAGAGCTGAAGCTGCTGCTGGCGCTGGTCCGTCCGCGCTACTTCATCCCGATTCACGGCGAGTATCGGCAGCTCGCGCGCCACGCGCGCGTGGCCGAGCTGGTGACGCGGCGGCTTGCCCACGCCGGTGGACGTCATTACCGCCGAGAACGGCGACGTGATCCGGTTCGACCAGCGACGGCGCGCGCATCGCGGACAAGGCCCCGACCGGGCCGCGTGCTCATCGACGGCACGCGCGTCGGCGAGGTCGGCGACGAGGTGCTGCGCGATCGACGTCATCTGGCGGCCGACGGGCTGGTCGTGCCGGTCGTCGCGATCAACCGGCAGACCGGCGCGGTGGATACGTGCCCGAGATCATCGCGCGCGGCTTCGTGACCGACAGCGAATCGGACGACGTGCTGGCGGAAGGCGCGCGGCTCATCGCCATGGTCATTGCCGAGGCCAGCGTCGAAGAGAGGACCGACCCCGGATTGATCCAGGAAAAAATCCGCGTCGAACTGCGGCGCTTCCTGCGCAAGCGGACGGGCCGGCGGCCGATGGTGCTGCCGGTCGTGATGGAGATCTGACGATGGCCCTGGGCGGATCGACTCTGTCGCGTCGGCTCAGCGAGGTTGTGGGCGTCGCGCTTGTTCGCGCGCGCGCTGATCTGGCTGATCGCGCTTGCCAGCTACGAGCCGAACGATCCGGTGTGGTTCTTCAGCACCGGGCACCGACGCGCCGGCGAATTTCGTCGGACGCGTCGGCGCCTTTCTCGCCGAGTTGTCGTTTCAGCTGCTCGGCTACGGCTCCTATCTGCTGCCGGCGCTGATCGCCGTCGCCGGCTGGCACTACTTCTGGTGCCGGCGGGTCGACGCCGTCTACACGAAGGTCGACTGGCGCGGTGCTCGTCCTGGCCGCGCACGAGCGCGTTCATGAGCCTGGCGCTCGGCAGCGTCGAGGTCGGCAGCCGGCCGTTCCGCGCTGGCGGCTATGTCGGCGAGTTCCTCGCCGGCTTCATGGCCGAGTACCTGAGCCGCATCGGATCGATCATCGTGATCCTCACGCTGCTGTTCGTCGCCGTGATCCTGGCCACGCAATTCTCGTTTGGCCGGCTCTTCAGCGTGCTCTTCAGCTGGCGGCCGACCGCGCATCAGCGTCTCGTGGGCGACCGTCCCGGCGCTGGCTCGAGGAGCGGCGCAAGGCGCGCGAGCGCCGCGAGGTCATCGCCAAGCACGTCAAGAAAGGCACGGCGTCGCCGGAGGCGATCAAGGCCGCGACGGAGCGGCCGCACGTCCGGAGCCCGCCGCGCCGCCCATCCGACGCAGGCCAGCGCGCCGCGCGTTGACGAAGACGATGGCGACGAGGCGGCGGTCGTCCGCCAAGTCGCGTCATGCGGCGGCCGACGCCGCCGGTCGTGCAGAAGCGCGCGAAGCCGCCAGTCGCTCCCCCGCTGCCGCTGCCCGATCCCGAGCCGATGAGCCGCGGGCTCGCCGAGCGCCGCATGAGCGGCTATACGCTGCCGCCGGCGTCGCTGCTCGATCCGCCGCGAGCCGAGCGCAAGGTCGACGAGCGCGAGCTCATGGACGCGGCGCGGCTGCTCGAAGAAAAGTGCCGCGAGTTCTCCGTCGAAGGCGCGGTCGTGCAGATCCACCCCGGCCCGGTCGTCACGACCTTCGAGTTCAAGCCCGACGCCGGCGTGAAGTACAGCAAGGTGACCGGGCTGGCCGACGATCTGTGCCTGGCGATGCAGGCCGAGTCGGTGCTGATCGAGCGCATCCCGGGCAAGTCCACGGTCGGCATCCAGATCCCGAACCCGAATCGCGAAGCGATCTCGCTGCGCGAGCTGCTCGAGTCGGATACCTATCAGCGCTCGGCGTTCGAAGCTCACGCTCGCGCTGGGCAAGACGATTCACGGCGAGCCGTTCATGGCGGATCTCGCGACGATGCCGCACCTGCTCATCGCGGGATCGACCGGCACCGGCAAATCCGTCGGCCTCAACTCGATGCTCACGAGCATCCTGTACCGCGCGACGCCGGACGACGTGCGGCTGATCATGATCGACCCGAAGCGCCTCGAGCTGGGGATGTACGAGGACATTCCCGCATCTCATGACGCCGGTGGTCGTCGATCCGAAGAAAGCCGCCAACGCGCTGCGCTGGGCGGTGCGCGAGATGGAAGAGCGGTACAAGACGCTGGCGGCGTTCGGCGTCCGCAACATCGAGCAGTACAACCGCAACGTGCGGCAGATGATCGAGAACAAGGAAGTGCCGGAGGGCGCCGAGCCGCCGCGGCCGCTGGCGTTCATCGTCGTCGTCGTGGACGAGCTGGCCGACCTGATGATGGTGGCCGGCAACGAAGTCGAAGAATCGATCGCGCGGCTGGCGCAGATGGCGCGCGCGGTCGGGCATCCACCTCATCCTCGCGACGCAGCGCCCGTCGGTGGATGTCATCACCGGTCTGATCAAGGCGAACCTGCCGGCGCGCATCTCGTTCCGCGTGTCGTCGAAGATCGACTCGCGGACGATTCTCGACGGCAACGGCGCCGAGCAGCTGCTCGGCAAGGGCGACATGCTCTTCCTGCCGCCGGCGTCGTCGCAGAAGCTGCGGCTGCACGGCCCCTACATCTCCGAGCAGGAGTCAGCGCGGCTGGCGAGCTTTCTCCGGAAGCAGGGCAAACCGGTATACGACGAGTCGATTACGGCCGAAGAGAAGAAGGGCGCCGAGGCGCATCGAGTTCGAGAAGGACGACCTCTACGACGAAGCGGCTCGAATCGTCGTCGAAAGCGGACAGGTTTCGATCTCGTACCTGCAGCGCAAGATGCGAATCGGGTTCAGCCGGGCAGCGCGGCTGGTCGACATGATGGAAGCCGAAGGCCTTGTGTCACCCGCGACCGGCGGCAAGCCGCGCGAGGTGCTCGTCGGGCGTGACTACTTCGAAGAAGTAGACGCGCAGCTGCGCTAGCGGAGCATCATCATGACCGCACGACTGTCAACCTTCGTGATCGCCGCGCTCGTCGGCGGCATTCTCACCGTGCCCGGCCACGGCCGCGGCCCAGACCGCGCGCACGCGCTACGAAACGGCGCAGGCCCGTGAGGCCGCGCTTCGCCAGGAGCTCGGTCAGCCGAGACGACACCAACGGCGAAGATGGCGAGCGAGGCCCGCGCGATCATCGCGGCGTACGAAGCGCTGGTCCGGCGCTATCCCATCAGCGGGTACTCCGACAACGCGCTGTTCAATGCCGCCGGACTCGCCGACGCGCTCCACGAGCGCCTTGGGCAGCCGCAGGATCTTGACGGCGGCGATTCGGCTCTATCGACGCGTCGGCACCGAATATCCGGCGAGTTCGCTGACGAAGGCTGCGACGACGGCTCTGGTTCGCCTCGACACCGCGAGCGCGGCAGTTGACGTCGCAGCGTCAACGCCGACGAAAGCGCCCGCTGCCCCTCGCAGTTCCCGCCCCGACGCAGCCGACCACCGACACCGCGGCGCCGCACCGTCGACGCGCGCCCGGCTGACGAGCATCGACCGCGCCGTGCTTCCGGACTCCGTGCGGATCACGGTCGCGCTCGATCAGGAAGTGCCGTACCACGAAGAGACGCTGACCGGGCCGGCGCGCGTGTTCTTCGACCTTCGCGGCGTCGAGGCAACCGCGCCGCTCGCCGACGCGGTTCTCCGCTTCCCCACCGACGTCGTCCGGCAGATTCGCGTCGGCCGACACCCCAATTGCACGGTTCGCGTCGTCCTCGATCTCGACGGCGTGAAGCGGCACAGCGTCTACACGCTCTACAACCCGTTTCGCCTCGTGATCGAATGCGAGCCGGAAGGCGTGACCACTGCGAAGAACAACCCGAAGCCGGTTCCGCTGAGCGAGCAGCCGGTCATTCCGACGCATCTTCCGACGCCGGTTGCGACGGCGCCGCCATGCATCGCCGCCACGCGACCGCTGCCTGCGGTCCCGACCGTCTGTCGCCGCCCCTGTGCCCGCGCGATCGACGACCGCCGCGCCGACCGCGGCTGCGCCAACAGTGCTGCCCCACTGTCCCGCGACGCGGGCGCCCGAAGCGCCGGTGCCAACGGCGCCGGCGGCTTCTCGCTCGCACGCCAGCTCGGTCTCGGCATCTCGCGCATCGTGATCGATCCCGGACACGGCGGCCACGATCCCGGTGCGCAGGCACGCGGCCTCAACGAAGCGGACCTCACGCTCGATATCGCGCTGCGACTGGAGAAGCTGCTTTCAGGACGAAGGCGGGATGGAAGTCGTGCTGACCCGCCGCACCGATCGAGTACATTCCGCTCGAGGAACGAACCGCGATCGCCAATCGCGAGGGCGCGGACCTCTTCCTCTCGATCCACGCCAACGCGAGCCGCAACTCTTCAGCGAGCGGGATCGAAACCTACTTCCTGAGTTTCGCGACCACGCCCGAAGCCGAGGCCGTCGCGGCGCGCGAGAACTCCGCGCACGGCGGCGAGATGCACAAGCTGCCCGACATGATCAAAGCGATCGCGCTCAACAACAAGCTCGACGAGTCGCGCGATCTCGCCGGCATGGTTCAGGAATCGCTGGTCGCGCGGCTGCGCCGCTCCAACAAGTCGGCGATCAATCGAGGGGTCAAGAAGGCGCCGTTCGTGGTGCTCATCGGCGCCGAGATGCCGAGCGTGCTCGCCGAGGTGTCGTTCCTCACCAACCGCCAGGAGCAGAGCCTGCTCAAGACGGCCGCCTATAAGCAGCGCATCGCCGAAGCGCTGCATGCCGCCGTGATGCGCTATCGGCGGTCGCTCAAGGGCAGCGCCGCGATCGCCCTGCAATAAAAAGGGGTCGGGTCTATTTGACGTTTCTGCGTACCAGCCGGCCGGTGTCGCAGTTCCTGCGATCGTCAGGAGGCGCGGAAGAAGTTGTGCTCCCCGCCGCGCGCTTCGATCGTCGTGACCGGCTGACGCCGGCGATACCAGATGAACAGCGCGCCGGCTGACAGGCCGGCGATGACCGCAGCGCCCATGATCACCCCGGTGAGCCCGAACGCTGCCACCGCGACCTGGATCATGTCGATGCTGTCGGTCGGTTCCTTGATGATCTCGATGATGGTCGGCGTGATCGGCTGGAGACGGTGCGACGTTCTGCATCAGGTGCCTGTAGCCATGATGCCATGTCCGGCCCCTGACGTGCCGGACGCAGGCTCTACCTGACTACTTCGGCCAGTTCGCTCCGCCGGTCCGCGCGACCTCGACCAGCGTCCGAATCATCACCCCGGTGGCGCCCTTGGGCATCCACGGCCTGGCGTCCTCGGCCCACGCCGTCCCGGCGATGTCGAGATGGGCCCACGGCGTCGGGCCGACGAATTCCTTCAGGAACATGGCCGCGGTAATCGCCCCCGCCGGCCGGCCGGGGCTGTTGAGCATGTCGGCGATTTCGCTCTTCAGCGACTCGCGGTACTCCTCGAAGAGCGGCATCGGCCAGACCTTCTCGCCCCGCCCTGGCCGCGGCGTCGCGGAGCACCTCGGCCCAGCCGTCGGTTGCGAAGAGACCGGTCGTCATCTTGCCCAGGGCGACGATACAGGCTCCGGTCAACGTGGCGACGTCGACGAGGTGCGTGGCCCCCTGCTGCTTCGCGTACCACAGCGCATCGCCGAGGATCAGCCGGCCTTCGGCGTCGGTGTTGTTGATCTCGACCGTGATGCCCGACGCGCCGGTGTGAACGTCGCCGGGCTTCGTCGCTCGCCCGCCGGGCATGTTCTCGGTGCACGGGACGACCGCCATGGCGCGGATCGGGAGCTTCTCGAGCGCGATCGCCCGCAGCGCGGCGATGACCGTCGCGCCGCCCGCCATGTCGTCCTTCATGCGCTCCATGCCGTCTGACGGCTTGAGCGAGATGCCTCCAGTGTCGAACGTGATGCCCTTCCCCACGAGCCCGAGAACCGGCGTGCGCGGCGCGCCAGCGGGCTCGTAGCGCGCGACGAGGAGACGCGGCGGCTCCGCGCTCCCGCGCGCGACGCCGAGGAGGAGGCCCATCTTGAGCTCCTCCATCCGCGCCTGGTCGAGCACTTCCGTCGTCACGTCGGGCAGCGACAGCAGCGCCTGGCCGCGTGCGGCGAGATCGCGTCGGGGTCAACCGGTTCCCCGGCTCGTTGATCAAGACGCGTGCGGCATTCACGACGTCGCCGACGCGGACACCGCGCTCAATCGCCGCTTCTGTCCCTTCGCCCGTGGCGCCGGCAATGGCGACCGACGACACGAAGCTCCGCCCTTCGGGCTTGCTCTTGTAGTGTCCGCCGTCGAAATTGGCGAGCGTCGCGCCTTCGACCAGCGACTCGATCAAGGCGCCGTTCCACGCCTCGTTCAGCACGAACGCGAGCCGTCGCCGCTTCTGCTGACGGGCAATCAAGCCGACGGAGGCGCCAATGCGGCGGGCGACTTCAGGCGAAAGATCCGCGGCCGGCCCGGCGCCCACGGCGATCACACGCCGCGTGCGCGACTGCGCCGATTCCCCGATCCACACATCGGACGGCTTGCCGCCGAACTCGCCGCGCTCGTAGGCCGCAGCAAGCTCGCCGCCGGTGGCCTTTTCGAGCCAGGCGGCGCTGGGACGCTGATCCTGAAGGATGGGGACGGCAAGAAGGTCGGCGTCGAGTTCCGACGCGAGGGTGGCCGTCTTCGAGACCTGTGGAATTTCGTACGCCGGCTGCATCACTCCTCGCCCACTCCACGTTGTCGCATACCGTACGGCCCTGCGGGCCATGAGGCAAAACGACGTAGTGTAGCAGGTTCGAGAGGACGGTGGCGGACTTTAGGGCCGACCTGGACGCCGCTAGCTCGCGACCGGAATCACACCGTGCGCGTTCGGCGGCGGCAGCGGCGGCGGCGCCGTTGACCATCGACCGAGGCCGGTCATCAGTGCGGCGCCAAGACCTATGGTCCAGATGACCAGCTCGAAGAGGGCGCCGGCAATCAGCAACCCGAAGCCGAGTCCCTGCAGCGGACCGGGCGTCAAATTCAGCAGCCGCGCCAGCATCGTCGGGCCGACGATGAGGAACAGCCCGATCGAGGTCGCGAGAAGCGCGCTATGTCCGCGCCAGCCGAAGCGATCTTCGACCCATTCACCGATGTGGCAAGCCAGCCCGGTGAAGCCGAGCATCAGCGCAATGAACGCGAGGCAGAACGCACCCGGCACGACGATGGCGACCAGCGGAATGCCGATGATCGTCACGACCAGGGCGATGCAGGCCGCGACCAGCACCGGGACGAAGAAGATCGCCGCAGCGACGCCGACGAGAAATGCCCGGATCGGTTCGGCGGCCGCGCTGCGGCCGATGCGCGCGACCGGCGCGCGCGCCACGAGCAGCATGAACGCCATCACGACGGCGAGCAGCGCAATGCGGAAGACGGTGCCGAGCAGCGACAGCCACCGGCCGAAGTCGCCGAACTGGACGCTCGGGAACGAGAAGCCGCCGAACGACCAGCTGCCCCAGTCGCCGATATTGACGTTGCTCACGCTGCCGCGCAGCTGCGCGCTGTCGGCCCTGGTCAGCGTGCCGCCCACCAGCACGACATCGCCGCGCACGTCGGCTTGCGGTCCGAGCTCCACGTCGCCGCCGACCACGACGATGCCGTCACGCACGCGGCCCTCGACGCGCAGCGAGCCGCCGATCACGACCACCGCGTCGCTGACTTCCTCGTCGCGGGGAATCGTGATGCTGCGGCCAATGGCCACGCGCGAACCGGTCGTCCGGTAGACCTGCGGCCCCTCGGGCGGCGCGACGCCGCCCGGCTGATTCTGGGCGTGGGAGCCGGTCAAGAAGGCAGCGACCATGAGCGCCGTGGCGCCAACCTTCAGTCCGAGCCGACGTGACGCGTTGCGCAATCGGGCCTCCCGCATCAATCACGATTATCAGGGCTGAACCGCGCGATACAGCCGAGCCGTGCCCCGCCTACTGATGACGGACGAGGGGCACCGGCACGAAGTTCCCCTGGGCCCAGATCCAGGCCCTGATTTCGGGGGGATCGGCGTCCAGCCCGACGATGACAAAGACGAAATTCACCGAACGCGGCGGCGCGCATCCGTCGGCGACGGCACCGGCGCCGACCGCGGATGCGAGTGATACGCGCCGACGACCTCGAGCGAGCGGCCGCGGGCGTCCCGAATCGCCGCGAGATGATCGGCGGGATCGATCAGGTACTGGCGAAACGTGTCGTCAGCGATATTCCGCGCCGGTCGGGCATCGGTAATCGTGTCGCCATGGCCGAGCAGCAAGCCGCAGCACTCGGCGGGCGCGGTTGCCCGCGCGTGGCTGACGATCGCGGTCTCGACCGGCGCCAGGATCGTCACACGTCGATGACCATCGCGATGCCCATGCCGCCGCCGATGCACAGGCTCGCCACGCCGCGACCGCCGCCGCGCGCCTGCAGCGCGTAGATCAGTGTCGTCAGAACGCGCGCCCCGCTGGCGCCGATGGGATGTCCGAGCGCAATTGCGCCGCCGTTGACGTTGACCTTCGCCGGGTCGACCCCAAGTTCGCGAACCACCGCAATCGACTGGGCGGCGAACGCCTCGTTCAACTCGAACAAGGAAATGTCGGCCGTCTGGAGGTCGGCGCGCGCGAGCGCCTTGCGAACCGCGCTGACCGGACCAATGCCCATCACCATCGGGTCGACGCCGGTCGTCGCGTACGCGAGAACCCGCGCGACGCCGGTTCGGCCGAGCGATCTGCGCCTTTTCGTTCGAGCAGACGACGACCGCGGCGGCGCCGTCATTGATGCCGGAGGCATTGCCGGCGGTGACGCCGCCGTCCTTCTTGAAGGCGGGTCTCAGCGCACCGAGCTTTTCTGCCGTTGTCCCGGCGCGCGGGTATTCGTCGACTTCGAACGGCACCGCCGGCCCCTTTTTCTGCGGCAGCGGGACGGCGACGATCTCGGCCTTGAAGGCGCCGCTCGCGATGGCCTCGGCAGCCTTGCGCTGACTCTCGGCGGCAAAGCGATCCTGATCCTCGCGCGACACCGCAAACCGCGTCGCGACTTCCTCCGCGGTCATGCCCATGTGACAGAGGTTCATCGCGTCGGTCAGGCCGTCGAGGATCATCGTGTCCACGGTTTCGGCGTGGCCCATCCGATACCCCCAGCGCGCGCCCTTCAGCGCGTACGGCGCGTTGGACATCGATTCGGTGCCGCCGGCAACAATCACGTCGGTGTAGCCGCCGCGCACGCCCTCCACGGCATGGACGACGGCCTGAAGCCCCGAGCCGCAGACCCGGTTGATCGTTTCCGCAGGCGTGTCCACCGGTACGCCAGCCTTGATCGCCGCCTGTCGCGCGACATTCATCCCGGCGGCGGACTGCAGGACGCACCCGAGAATCACATCGCCGACGTCTGCCGCACCGATCTCGGCGCGGGCGATCGCTTCGCGGATGACGATGGCGCCCAGGTCCGGCGGCCGAGTGATCTTTCAAGGCGCCGCCAAAGCCTCCAATCGGGGTTCGGCAGGCGCTGAGGATGACGGCGAGGGGCGACTTCATTGGCGTGACCTGATCGATGCGACAGTGGACGACCCGGTTAGAACGTGCCGGGCTCCCCTTCGAGATGCAACGTCGCGCCGGTCGCCTGGCGGACCGCGTCAACCGTTGTGTCAGCGGCGATCTCGCGCAGCACCAGTCCGGCCGGGGTGACGTCGATGACCGCCAGCTCGGTGACGATCTGATTGACGACGCGGAGACCGGTGAACGGCAAGGTGCAGCGCTTGAGAATCTTGTGGCCGCCGTCCTTGGTCGTGTGCTCCATCGCGACGATGACCTTCTTCGCGCCGGCGACGAGGTCCATGGCGCCGCCCATCCCCTTGACCATCTTGCCGGGAATCATCCAGTTGGCGAGGTTGCCTTCCTCGTCCACTTCGAGCGCGCCGAGCACGGTCAGATCGATGTGTCCGCCGCGCACCATGGCGAACGAGTCGGCGCTGCTGAAGTACGAGCACCCTGGCAATTCGGAGACGGTTTCTTTTCCGGCGTTGATCAAATCCGGGTCTTCGGTACCGGCGATCGGATACGGGCCGACGCCGAGCATGCCGTTCTCGGAATGCAGCGTGATGTCGATGCCGGGCGGGACGACGTTGGCCACCAGCGTCGGCATGCCGATCCCGAGATTGACGTAGTCGCCGTCGCGCAGCTCCCTGGCGACGCGTCGAATGATGCGATCGCGCCTATCCATGACGGACCGTCCGCTTCTCGATGCGCTTCAGATAACCCGTGCCCGCGAAGACACGCTGCACGAAAATGCCGGGCGTGTGCACGTGATCGGGATCGATCGCGCCCGGCTCGCACGAGCTCTTCGACCTCGGCGATGGTGAAGCGGGCGGCGGTCGCCATGACGGGATTGAAATTTCGCGCCGTCTTTCGATAGACGAGATTGCCGACCGGATCGCCCTTCCACGCCTTCACGAACGCGAAATCGGCGTGCAGCGCGCGCTCGAGGACGTACGGCCGGCCGTCGAACTCGCGCGTCTCCTTGCCCTCGGCGATCAGCGTCCCGTAGCCGGTTGGCGTGAAGAACGCCGGAATGCCGGCGCCGGCCGCGCGCATCCGCTCGGAGAACGTGCCCTGCGGGACGAGCTCGACCTCGATCTCCTTCTGCAGGAACTGTCGCTCGAACTCCTTGTTCTCGCCGACGTAGGTCGCAATCATCTTCCGCACTTGCCGCGCCTTGAGCAGCAGCCCGATGCCGAAGTCGTCGGTACCGGCGTTGTTGCTGATGATCGTGAGGTCTTTGGTGCCACGCCGCTGCAGCGCGGTGACGAGGTTTTCTGGAATACCCGCGAGGCCGAAGCCGCCCATCATGATTGACGCACCGTCATGAACGAGCGCCACGGCTTCCTCCGCGTTCCGGAGGACTTTGTTCATCGGCTGAAATTATAGCGTGCCGGTTTCGCGCGCAGTCGTCACAGGTCGTCCAGCGAAGCTTCACCTACTGCGGGTAGGCCTCGAGCGATCGCAGCGCCTGCTCGATCGCCGCGGCGTCGTAACGCCCATTCAGGAGCTCCTCGAGTGCCGCGCCGCGGACGTTCAAGAGGAACGACACCATCAGTTGATAGCGGAGGTAGAGGCCGGAGCGCGCGGGATCGAGCTCCCGTGCACCTTGCTTGAAGCTCGCCAGCGTCGCCGGGAGATCGATGTCGCGAGCGACGTAATCGGCGTAGCCGTCATTCACCCATCTGGGCAGGCGCCAGAAACCGAGGATGCCCAGATGCCGGGCCTGGAGGATGTGCGTCAGCTCGTGCGCAATGAAGTACGAGAGCGGCCGATCGGCCGCCACGGGCTTGCCGCTTGGCCCGATGAGCCGATCGTGGTCCATGTCGCTTTGGCGAATGAACACGTGGCGTCCGATGTAGCCGTGCGCGATGCCGCCGACCTGATAGTTGTTCCGCGCGAAGAGCGTGAACGCCCACTGCGGCTCGCAGATGAACACGTGAAACGTCTGCGATCGATCGTAGAGCGGTGAGCGCTCGAGACGGGCGTGGACGCGCTCGAGCGTCTGCTTCATGGCGTCCGGAATCGGCCGCCGGGCGTGCAGGACGATGCCGGCGTGCTCGAGCTGATAGGCAAACAGCGGCTGCGGATACATGAGCAGCGCGCCGTAGATCGACGCCGAGCGCCGTCAGGAAGATCGCGGCGCGGCGGGTGAACCGGCGCACCCGGCGAATCCGATCTCTCATCGCGAACGCTCCAGGAGTCGACGGTACTCGTTTGCCGCGTCGAACAGACGGTGGGTCGCGGCCGGCGTCTCCAGCGTCGCGCCGATGGCGCGCAGTTCGTCGGCGAGCTGCGAGAATCAGCGGACGCAGTGCCTCCGCGTTCGTCGCCAGAATGCTCTGCCACACCGTCGCGGCGCTGCCGGCCAGGCGGGTCGTATCGCGGCAACCCGCACCGGCCCAATGAAGACCCTCTTCGCCGACTGCGTCGCCGACGACTTTCATCAAGGCCGATGCCGCGACCTGGGGCAAATGGCTGACGGCCGCCATCACCCGATCGTGCTCACTCCCGTCGTCGTCGAACACCACCGGAACGGCGCCGAGCCGCGCGACGAAGGCCCGAACGCGATCCACGGCCATCGCGAGGCGCGCGATGCGGCACGAGGAACCACGGCTTCTGATCGAAGAGGTCGGCGCGTGCGGCGGACGGGCCCGATGACGCCGCTCCGGCCATGGGGTGGCCGCCGACGAAGCTGCGTCACGCCCGCGGTGCGTCGCAGCGTCCACGATGAGCGCGTTTCGTGCTGCCGACGTCGGTGACGATCGCGCGCCGAAACACCGCGGCATGCTCTCGCAGAAGCTCGATGATGACGTCAACGGGCGCGGCAAGCACGATCAGGTCGGCGCCCGCGGCGGCGTCGAGCGAGTCGCCGCGATCGAGCGCGACGACGTCGCGCGTCCGGGTCGGCGCGCCGCGCCGCCAGGGCCACCGATGTGCCGATCAGGCCGGCGACGCGACGATCGCCACGCACTGTGCACCGTGCACCGTGCACCGCACCGCCCGCACCCGTGCACCTGTCGCACCTGTCGCACCCGTACCGCGCCCAGCCTCGACGCGCCACCGGCTCGAGGCAGATGCTGCGGCCGATCGCCGGCGCGATGATCCGCAGCTCCGCCATCAAGCGGTCGAACTGGACCGGGAACATCGACTGCGCGCCGTCGCTCAGCGCGTGGTCGGGATCGCAGTGCACTTCGATGATCAGTCCGTCGGCGCCCGCCGCGACCGCGGCGCGCGCCATCGGGCTGACCTTGTCGCGGCGGCCGGTGCCGTGGCTCGGATCGACGAAGACCGGCAGGTGGCTCAACTGCTTGACCACCGGGATCGCCGAGATGTCGAGCGTGTTGCGCGTCGCGCTCTCGAACGTGCGGATGCCGCGCTCGCAGAGGATGACGTTGGTGTTGCCGCCCGACAGGATGTATTCGGCCGACAGCAGCCACTCCTCGATCGTCGCCGAGATGCCGCGCTTGAGCATGACCGGCTTGCGGGTCCGCCCGAGCTCGCGGAGCAGCGTGAAGTTCTGCATGTTGCGCGCGCCGACCTGGAAGAAGTCGGCGTACTTGTCGATCAGCTCGATCTGGCTGATGTCCATCACCTCGGTGATGAGCTTCAGATCGTGCGTCGTTCGCGGCGCCCTTGAGCATCCGCAGGCCCTTCTTCGCCGAGCCCCTGGAAGCTGTAGGGCGAGCTGCGCGGCTTGAAGGCGCCGCCGCGCAGGACCTTCGCGCCGGCGCGCTTGACCGCCGCCGCGGTCGAGTCGACCTGGCTCTCGGTCTCGGCCGAGCACGGACCGGCCATGACGATGACCTCGTCGCCGCCGATCCGGACTTCGCCGGTGGAGAGCACCGTGTCGTCGGGCTTGAAGGTCCGGCTCGCGAGCTTGTACGGCTCGCTGATCCGCAGCACTTCGTGCACGCCGTCGAGCATCTCGATCAGCCGCGGATCGACCTTGCCGCTGCCGACGACGCCCAGCACCGTGCGCGACGCGCCGGTCGAGCGATGCACGTCCATGCCGAGCTCGACGAGATGGGCGATCACCTTCTCGACCTGCTCGTCGCTCGCCCGTTCCTTCATTACGACAACCATTGATTGCTCCCGCTTGCCGGATTACCGCTGAATCTCGATTCGCGGACTCATATCCGCAGATTCGCGATCAGTTCTGTAGACTTCATCGCTGAGACTCGCATCGCGGCGCCAGACGTCAGTCGCGCCGTTCGATCGCCGTGCCATGCGAGCCTCCTCAGGCTGCAACCGTTTCATCTGCGTAATCTGGTAATCGCGGATAATCTCATCTGCGTAATCCTCACTCCCGCTCCACGAAGTCATCCGGCTCCGTGCGGCTCGGGATCGAGCTTGGCCTCGATGCGCTGAATCCGGCGCGCCTCGTCCATGATGCGTTCGTACAGCCGGCCGATCGCCTGTTCGTCGAGCGGCCCGCCGAGCTTCGATGTTCAATTCCTTGACGCGCGCGATGACGGCCGCTTCGCGCTGCGGCTCGTAGATCGGGCAGGCCGTGCTCCTTCTTCACCCGCCCGATCGCGTAGGCGCAGCGCGCGCGGCGATCGAGCAGACGGACGATCACCTCGTCGATCTTGTCGATCTCGTCGCGCAGCGACTCGACGCTCAGCTCTTCAGCCATCGGACGTACCGCTCGACTTCGGCGAACAGCGACGGCGACTGGCCGTGTTCCGCAATCACCTGAACCAGGGCGCTGCCGACGACCGCGGCGTCGGCGAATCCCGAAACCGCGCGGACGTGCTCCGGACGCGAGATGCCGAAGCCCAGCGCGAACGGCATCCCGGTCTCCTTGCGCACGCGTTCGCCGAGCTCGCGCGCCGAATCGGCCACCTCGTCGCGAGCGCCGGTCACGCCGAGCCGCGAGATGCCGTAGAGAAAGCCGCTGCCGAGCGCGGCCGCGCGGCGGATCCGCTCGACGCTCGTGGTCGGGCTCAACAGAAAAATTGTATCAATGCGCGCCCGCGACAACGCTTCACGGATCTGCCCCGACTCCTCGGGCGGCACGTCCAGGGTCAGGACGCCGTCGACGCCGGCCTGCTCGGGCGCGGGCGACGAACGCGTCCAGGCCCATGCGGAGAATCGGGTTGGCGTAGCTGAAGATCACGATCGGCGCGTTCACGAGCGGCCGCACGTCCGCGACCATGTCGCAGCACGCTCGACAGCGTCGTGCCCGGACGCGATGGCCCGCTCGGTGGCGCGCTGAATCACCGGGCCGTCGGCCAGCGGATCCGAGAACGGCACGCCGATTTCGAGCATGTCGGCGCCCGCGCGATCGAGCCGCACGAGGATCTCGCGGCTGCGCTCGATAGTCCGGATCGCCGGCCGTGACGTAGGTCACGAGGCCGGTCGTCCCTGCGCGCGCAGGTCGCGAAACGCCGCGTCAATCCGCGACATGTGACTGACTCCTTTCAGCCGCTGCTCGACCGTCTGCACGTCCTTGTCGCCGCGGCCCGACAGGTTGACGAGGAGCACGGCACCGCGGCCGAGCCCGCGCGCGACCTTCATCACGTAGGCGATCGCGTGCGACGATTCGAGCGCCGGCAGGATGCCCTCGGTGCGCGCCAGCGTCTGAAACCCGTCGAGCGCCTCGTCGTCCGACACGTAGTGATATTCCGCGCGGCCGCGCGCGTGCAGCCAGGCGTGCTCGGGGCCGACGGCCGCGTAGTCGAGGCCCGCCGACACCGAATGCGTCAGCTCGATGTTGCCGGCCTCGTCCTGCAGCACGAACGTGCGCGTGCCCTGCAGCACGCCCGCCGAGCCGCCGGCGAAGCGCGCCGCGTGACGGCCCGGCGTGATCGCTTCGCCGCCGGCCTCGATGCCAATCAGCCGGACCGTCGGCTCGTCGATGAACGCATCGAAGATGCCGATGGCGTTGCTGCCGCCGCCGACGCACGCGATGACGGCGTCGGGCAGCCGGCCGATCTGCTCGAGGCACTGCGCGCGCGCCTCGCGGCCGATGACCGACTGGAATTCGCGCACCATCAGCGGATACGGATGCGGGCCCGAGCGCCGAGCCGAGCAGGTAGTGGGTGTCGTCCGGACGCGCCACCCAGTCGCGCATCGCCTCGTTGATCGCGTCCTTGAGCGTGCGGCTGCCGGCGTCGACGCTCCGCACTTCGCGCGCCGAGCAGGCGCATGCGGAACACGTTCAGCGCCTGCCGCGCCATGTCCTCGGCGCCCATGTAGACGACGCACTCGAGGCCGAGCAGCGCGCAGGCCGTCGCGCTGGCGACGCCGTGCTGGCCGGCGCCGGTCTCCGCGACGATGCGCTTCTTGCCCATGCGCACGGCGAGCAGCGCCTGGCCGAGCGCGTTGTTGATCTTGTGCGCGCCGGTGTGGGTCAGGTCCTCGCGCTTCAGCAGGATGCGCGCGCCGCCGCAGTGCTGGCGCAAGCCGCCGCGCGTCCCAGAGCGGCGTCGCGCGGCCCGACGTAGTGCGTCAGCAGCCGCGAGAGCTCGGCGGCGAACGCCTCGTCCTTGCGGGCGCGGAGGTATTCCTCCTCGAGCGCCTGGATCGGCGCGACCAGCGTCTCCGGCACGAACCGCCCGCCGAACTCGCCGAAGTAGCCGCGGCGCGTCCGGGTCGCGGCGGCCAAACCAGTTGGAGGTGCGTCAGGCTCTGCTGTCGTCATCGATCAGCCTTGCCGCACGCGCGCCACGAAGTCGCGCATGGCGTCGGCGTTCTTGACTCCCGGCCGTTCCTCGATTCCCGATGCGACGTCGACGCCGTACGGACGCACCTCCGGATCGCGTCGGCCACGTTCCCGGCGTGCAGCCCGCCGGCGAGCATCGACGGCGCCGTGCAGCGATCGCCGCCGCCCGTGCCCAATCGATCGTCCGCCCGGTGCCGCCGTGGCGCTCGGGATCGTGCGCGTCGAGCAGCAGCAGGCAATCGTCTCGGCACGTCCGGCGTATAGCCGTCCTCGTCGGAGCGACGCCGCCATCCACAGGTCGCAATCCGGCCAGCCACGCCGGCCGTCTCGTCGACGCCGTGCAGCTGCACGGCGCGAATGCCGCCGCGACGGCGAACGTCACCTCGTCCTGCGCTGGGCCGAACGAACACGCCGACCGGCAACACCGATCGCGGCAGCGCGCGCGACGAGCGCCGGCAGCCGATCGACGGGCGCACCGCGCGGGACTCTTCGGCCACAACACGAACCCGACGGCATCGACGCCGAGCGCGACGGCCGCGTCGACATCGCCTCGCCGCGTCATCCCGCAGAACTTGATGCACGTCATGGCGGTGCACCGCGCGATGCGTCGAGAGCCGTTCGCGCAGCGTCGTCACGCAGACTCCGCGAGCGCCGCGCCGGGATCCGGGGCGGTCATGAAGCGCTCGCCGATGAGAAACGCGCGATAGCCCAAGCGCGCGCATCCGCGCGAGGTCGTCGGCCGTCCTCAGGCCGCTTTCGCTGACCGCGATCGACCTCGCGACGGCATGCTGCGCCGCGCAAGCCTCCGACGCGCGCGGTATCGACTTCGAGCGTGCGCAGGTTGCGGTTGTTGACGCCGATGATGCTCGGCGCCGGCCGCCGACGCGCCCGCTCGACCTCGCCGGCGTCGTGCACTTCGACGAGCACGGCGAGGCCGAGCGCGCCGGCATCGGCATGCAGACGCGCGCAGGTCGCGATCGTCGAGCGCCGCGACGATCAGCAGCACCGCATCAGCGCCGCTGCGCCCGCGCCTCGAGCAGCTGATACTCGTCGACGATGAAGTCCTTGCGCAGGAGCGGCAGGTCCGACAGCGGCGCGCACCTGCGCGAGGTGATCGAGCGAGCCGTCGAAGAACGTCGGCTCGGTCAGCACCGAGAGCGCGGCCGCGCCGGCAGCTGCGTAGCCGCGCGCGATCGCGACCGGATCGTAGTCGTGCCGCAGCACGCCACGCGACGGCGAGCGCCGCTTGCACTCGGCGATCACGTTGACCGTCGACTGCGATCGGCCAGCGCCGCGCGAAACGCCGCGCCGTTCGGCGTCGCGCGCCGCGGCGCGGCGCTCGAGCGCTCGCGTCGGCTCGCGTTCCTGTTGCGCGGCCACGCGCGCGCGGGTCGCCGCGACGATGGCCTCGAGCAGGTCGGGCGGCGCTGACGTCACGCGCTCATGACCGCCCTTCCGCCTGCGACGTCTCGGCAAGGTGCGCGCAGGACGTGCTTCGCCTTCCCGCTATCGATGGCCGCGGCAGCCTCGGCGATCCCGGCTCGCACCGAGTCCGACGCGGCCGGCGATGAACAGCGCCGCGCCGGCGTTCAGCAGCACGACGTTGCGCGTCGGTCCCGGGTGCGCCGTCGAGCACCTCGCGAATCGCGCTGCGCGTTCTGCGCTGCGTCGCCGCCGCGCAGCGCCTCGATGCTGCTCTTGGCGAGGCCGTAATCCGCCGGATGGATGTAGAAGGTCTGGACCGTCCCGTCGCGGCACTCCGACACCTTGGTGTAGCCCGTCGTCGACAGCTCGTCGAGGCCGTCGGCGCCGTGCACGACCCACGCGCGCTCGGAGCCGAGCAGCATCAGCGCGCGCGCCATCAGCTCGGTCAGTTCGGGCCGCGGCACGCCGACGATCTGCCGCGACGGCCGCGCCGGATTGGTCAGCGGGCCGAGCAGGTTGAACGCCGTGCGGACGCCGAGATCCTTCCGCGCCTGCGCGGCATGGCGCATCGCCGGATGGAACGTCGGCGCGAAGAAGAACGCGAGGCCGACCTCGTGCAGGCAGCGCTCGACGACCTGGCAGGCGGCGCCGCGATCGTGCACGCCCAGCGCCTCGAGCACGTCGGCGCTGCCGCACAGGCTCGACACCGATCGGTTGCCGTGCTTGGCCACCGTGACGCCGCACGCGGCGACGACGATCGCCGCCGCGGTCGAGATGTTGAACGATGCCCGATCGATCGCCGCCGGTGCCGCAGGTGTCGAACACGTCGTGCGGCGCGGCCGACAGCGGCACCGCCTCGGCCCGCATCGTGCGCGCCAGCCCGACGAGCTCCGCGGGCCGCTCCCCTTTCATCGACAGGCCGATCAGCAGCGCCGGCGATCTGCGCCGGCGCCGCTTCGCCGCGCATGATGACCGCCATCGCGCTCGCCGCCTCGTCGGTCGTGAGGTCCTCGCGGCGTCCGAGCTTTTCGATCAGCGGCGCAAACATGGTCTCACAGCTCGAGGAAGTTGCGCAGAATGCGCCGGCCCTCGTGCGTGAGGATCGACTCGGGGTGGAACTGCACGCCGTGCAGCGGCCAGCGTGCGATGGCGCAGGCCCATGACCAGGCCGTCCTCCTTCGACCGCGCGGTGACTTCGAGATCCTCGGGCCAGCCCTCCTCGGCGACGACCAGCGAGTGATAGCGCGACGCCTGAAACGACGCTGCTGAGGCCGGCGAAGATGCCGCGGCCGTCGTGCTCGACCGTCGACGTCTTGCCGTGCATCGGCAGCGGCGCGCGGACCACCGCCCCGCCAAACGCCAGGCCCATGGCCTGATGCCCGAGGCAGACGCCCAGCGTCGGCACCGTGTCGCCGAAGTGCCCTGATCACGTCGAGCGTGATGCCGGCGTCTTCCGGACGGCCCGGGCCCGGGCGAGATCAGGATCCGCGTCGGCGTCGAGCGCGCGGATCTCGTCGACCGTCGTCTCGTCGTTGCGGCGCACGACGATCGCTCGCCCCCAGCTCGCCCAGGTACTGGACGAGGTTGTAGGTGAACGAATCGTAGTTGTCGATGACGAGCACCATGGGCTACAGACCCGACAGCGCGAGTTCGAGCGCGCGCATCATCGCGCGCGCCTTGTCTCGCGTCTCTTCGTATTCCGCCGTCGGATTCGAGTCGGCGACGATGCCGGCGCCGGCCTGCACGACGCCTCGCCCGTCTTCGAGGACGATGGTGCGGATCGCGATGCAGAAGTCGAGATTGCCCGGCGAAGTCGAGATAGCCGACGGCGCCGGCGTAGATGCCGCGCGCGTCGGCTCGAGCGTCGTTGATGATCTGCATCGCGCGCACCTTCGGCGCGCCCGACACCGTGCCCGGCCGGAAAGCACGACGACCAGCGCGTCGAGCCGATCGCTGATCCTCCGCCAGCTGGCCTTCGACGACCGACACGAGGTGCATCACGTGCGAGTAGCGCTCGAGCGCCATGAACGTCGGCACGCGCACGCTGCCGTACTGGCAGACGCGGCCGAGATCGTTGCGCCCGAGATCCACGAGCATGACGTGCTCGGCGCGCTCCTTCTCGTTCCGCTTCAGCTCGTCGGCCAGGCGCTGATCCTCTTCGTCGGTCCGGCCGCGCGGCCGCGTGCCGGCAATGGGATGCGTCACCGCATGCCGTCCTTCGACGCGCACCAGCATCTCGGGCGACGAGCCCGACGATCGAGCGGCCGCCCATGCGGACGAAGAACATGTAAGGCGACGGGTTGACGTGGCGCAGCGCGCGATAGACCGTGAACGGATCGACGCCGACCTCCGCCGAGAACCGCTGCGAGAGCACGACCTGATAGATGTCGCCCGCGGCGATGTGCTCCTTCGCCTGCCGGACGATCGCTTCGAACGCCGGCTGCGTGAGGTTCGACGTCGAGCGTCAGCGGCTCGCCGGCGCTCGGGCCGCGGCAGCGACAGCGCGCGTTCGAGCTCGCGCTCGAGGAAATCGATCTTCGCGCAGGCGAACTGGTAGAGACCGCGCAGTTCCTCGTCGCCCGAGATGCGCGCGTTGGCGATCAGCAGGATGCGGTGCTGCACGTGATCGAACGCCAGCACCGTGTCGAACAGCATGAAGCCGGCGTCGTCGCTCGTCCGGCCGTCCGCGCCCGGCGCGGGCCGACGGTCGGCTCGAACCAGCTGGCGGTGTCGTAGCCGAGATAGCCGACCGCGCCGCCGGTGAAGCGCGGCAGTCCGGGCACGAACGGCGACTGGAAGCCGTTCATCAGCTCGCGCAGCGTGTCGATGAACGGCTTGTCGGCGGTCGTCGTCACGCCGGCGCGTTCGATGAGCGTGTCGCCGCCGCGCCCGCGCAGGATCAGAAACGGATCCTTGCCGAGGAACGAGTAGCGGCCGACGTGCTCGCCGCCCTCGACGCTTTCGAGCAGGAACGCGTAGTCGGAGTGCTCCGCGATCTTCAGGAACGCCGAGACCGGCGTCAGAAGGTCGGCGACGATCTCGCGCACCACCGGGCACGAACGTGCCGCGCTTGGCGAGATCCACGAACTCGTCGAACGTCGTCTGCTTCATGTCTCCAGCGCACCCGCAGGCGCCATCGCGCCGGCGGCCGATTTCGCGGACAGCGCGTCCATGGCCGCGTCGCGCATCACGTGAGAATCGATGCGCTCTGCCGGTCCACCATTCGAACTGCCGCTGCGCCTGGCCGACCAGCATCGCCAGGCCGCCGATCGTGCGGCAGCCCGGCGGCCCGCGCATCGCGCAGCAGACGGGTTTCGGGCGGGTTGTAGACGAGGTCGTAGACGAGATGCCCGCCGAACGGCCCGTCGGGCAGCGGCGTCTCGGCGATGTCCGGCGCGGTGCCGACCGGCGTCGCGTTGACGAGCACGTCCCACGAATCCGGCGCCGGCGGCCATTCGACGGCGGTCGCGCCGGTGCGAGCGGCCACGAGCCGGGCGCGCTCGCGACGGCGCGCGGCGATCGTCACCTTGGCGCCGGCGCTGCGCCAGCGCGACGGCTACCGCACGCGCCGCGCCGCCGGCGCCGAGGACCGTCGCGCGCATGCCGCGCAGCGGCGCGTCCTTGAGCGGCGCGAGAAAGCCCGCCACGTCCGTGTTGCAGCGCCGCCCACCGCCCGTCCACGCCGCTTCAGCGTGTTGACCGACTGCACCCGCCGGCTCATCGCGTCGGATCCGTCGGCGGCTCTCGAAGGCGGCCAGCTTGAATGGCGCGGTGACGCTCACGCCGTCGAGGTCGATGCGCCTCGGCAAACGTCAGGAAGTCGTCGAAGTCGGCCGCGGCCAGCGGCAGATACACGGCATCGATGCCGACGCTCCGGAACGCGGCGTTGTGCATCGCCGGCGACAGCGAATGCATGACCGGGCCGGCCGACGACGCCGTAGAGCGCGGTCTGTGTCTGACAGCTGCGAGAACGAGAACTCGCCGCGCATGCGCGCCGGCGGGAATCTGGCCGGGCGCGACGCCGTCACCGGCATAGGTCCACGCCGAGCCGAACCGCGCCGCGAGGACGCGCGACGCCAGCCCGGCCTCGCCCATCGCCAGCGCGACGAACGGCTGCGGTCTCCGACCTGCGCGACGCTGCAAGCAGCGGCAGGTTGTCGGCCAGCCGCCGCGCCATCACCGCGACCTTGACCACCTCGGCGCCGGTCGCGCGCATGGCCCGGACGCTGCGCCGTCGAGGTCCGCCGGCACGCCCTCGAAGTCGTGATGCGAGACGACGATGCCGCGTCCGCGCCGCCGCTCGATGAGCTCGAAGAAGTCCTGACTTCCACTCGACGTCGATGTAGTCCGCGCCGAGCTTCTGCGCGTCGGCTCAGAATGCGCCACCGCTCCTCCTCGGAGCCCGGCGAAACTGCCCGCCTTCCCATTTCGGCACGGCACGTGACGATCACCGGCAGCCGCGCGCCCTCGAGCGCGCCCGCCGCGCTCGGGTCGGCGACCGTGTCGAGACGCAGCTCGACCAGATCGGCGTCGACGACCTGGTCGCGGCGCTCCCTGAGCTCGGCCATCGTCGAGCCCGTCACGGTGACGCACAGCTGCGCGTTGGGCATACAAACAAAAAGCGCCTCTTCAGCTCGACTGAAGAGGCGCTTGGGTTCGAGTCGGTGTGACTGGTAGAAAACTCGGTCCTAGGCCCCTTCTGACGAATGCCAATACCACCACCCGTACGCAAACGCCGACGACCGCACGCACGGCGGCGACGCGACGGGCGATTCGGTCAGGAGGCGGGACACGAACAGTCACTGAGGCCAAAACCGTAGCAAACCCAGTCTAAATCGTGTCAAACGGTGCGCGGCCGGCTGCAGCCTCAGGCAAAGCCGTCTATAATTGAACAAGTCCACGCATTCCAAGCATTTGCAATGAATCTTCGTACGCTGGCCGCGCTCGCCGCCGCTCGTTGGGGTCGTCGGTGACGACCCCTACCGCTCAGATTTCGATCATTCCCGTGGACGAGGTGCGTCCGGGCATGGTCGGCATCGGCCGCACCGTGTTCCAGGGCGACACGATCGAGGAGTTCAAGGTCCACATCCTCGGCGTCCTCAAGAACGTCGTCGGGCCGCGCCGCAACCTCGTCCTGGCGCGTCTCGAGGGCGGGCCGCTCGAGAAGACCGGCGTCATTGCCGGCATGAGCGGCAGCCCGGTCTACATCGACGGCCGGATGCTCGGCGCGGTGTCGTATTCGCTGGGCCAGTTCTCGAAGGAACCGATCGCCGGGCATCACGCCGATCGGCGAGATGACCGACGCGACGGCGCTTCGGCGCCGGCGCCCGGCACGCGGCCGGTGGCGATGACCTGGCCGCCGACGCCGCAGGACCTGCTGGCGATCTGGGCGCGCGATCTCGGCCGCGACCCGGCCGTTTACCGAAGACCCGTCGCAGGCGCTGCTGTCCGGTGACGCGAGCCTGTCGCCGCGGCTGGCGACGATGCTCCAGCCGATCGCGGTGCCGATGGTCACGGTCGGGCTTCGAGCCGACGTGCTGGCGCCGCTGACGCCAGCGCTCACCGATCGCGGCTTCGTTCCGGTTTCGGCCTCGACCGGCGCACCGGTGCAGAGTGCATCCGCCCCGCGCGCCAGACGCGCGACCTTGCGGCCTGGCGATGCGATGGGCGTGGCGCTCATGACCGGCGACTTCATGCTCGGCGCGACCGGCACCGTCACCCACGTCGACGGCGATCGCATCTACGGCTTCGGTCACCCGATGTACAACCTCGGCCCGACCGAGTTTCCGCTGACCAGGGCCGACGTCCTCGTGGTCCTGCCGAGCCTGCTGGCCTCGAGCAAGCTGGCCAGCTTCGGCGAGGTCGTCGGCGTGGTGCAGCAGGATCGCGCGACCGCGGTGGCCGGCCGGCTCGGCTGCGGGCCGACGCTGATTCCGATGAGCATCACGCTCAACTCGGATCGCACGCCGAGCCGCACGTTCAACTTCCAGGTCGTCAAGGACGTGACGTTCACGCCGCTCCTGACCTATCTCGCGGTCGCCAACGTGCTCACCGAGCTACGAGCGCGGCGCCGGACCCGCGTCGTACACGGTCCGCGGGCACCGCCACGATTCGCGAGCACGGCGATCATCGCGTTCGAGGACATCTTCACCGGCGATCAGCCGGCAGGCGCGGCCTCGGCCTATGTCGCCGGGCCGATGACGTTCCTGCTGAAGAACGCGTCCGAGCCGGTCGAAGTCGAGAAGCTCACGCTGACCATCGATGCGACCGAGCAGTCGCGCACCGGCGCGGATCGAGCGCGTGTGGCTCGATACCGATCGGCCGCGCGCCGGGTCGCGAGGCCGTCGTCAAGGTCCTGCTGCGGACGACCGCGGCGAGGAGATCGTCAAGTCGGTGCCGATTCAGATTCCCGCTGAACGCGAGCGGTTCGCTGCAGTTGCTCGTGGCCGACGCCAATCGGCTTGCCGGCGGAGGATCGGCGGCAGGCGCGCGGCGCCGAGACGCAGCCGGTCGCGCAGATGATTCGCACGTTCAACAAGGCGCGCCGCAGCAATCGGCTCTACGTGCGGCTTGTCGGCCAGCGACGAGGGCGCGATCGTCAACGGCGAGCCGCTGACCGCGCTGCCGCCGTCGGTGCTGGCCGTGCTCGAAGCCGATCGCAACAGCGGCACCTTCAGCCCGCTGCGCACCGCCATGCGCGGCGAGTGGGAAGTGCCGGTCGAACTGGCGATCACCGGCTCGCGACAGCTGACGATTGCGATCGACCAACCGTAACCGGTCCGACGGAACGCCAGGCCTCGTCAGCGTCGCCTGCAACGCACCAATGAGAAAAGCCGTACGGCCTCTTCCGCATCCACGGTCTCGCCCTCGGCACGCTGCTCTCGCGGTCCTGTCCCTTTCGCTCGGCGCGACGCCCGGTTTCTGGGAGGCCGCGACGCAGGCCGATTTCCTGCGCGGCGAAGTCGAGCACCTCTCGATTGACGAGCACGGCCGGCTGATGCTCGGCCCCGAGGTCCGCAGCGTTCACGATGCCGGCGCGCCGTTTGTGTGGACGATGGTCGCCGGGCCGGACGAATCGATCGTTCCTCGGCACCGGCAACGACGGCAAGGTCCTGCGCGTCGATCGCAACGGCAACGGCATCGGTGTTCTTCGACAGCAGCGAGATGGAAGTCCACGCCCTCGCGCCGGCGCCCGGACGGCGGGCTCTACGTCGGCACCTCGCCGGACGGCCGCATCTACAAGCGTCGACGCGAAGCGGCCAGGCCACGCCGTTCTTCGATCCCGACGACAAGTACATCTGGGCGCTCGCCGTCGATGCCAAGGGCGTCGTCTACGCCGGGCACCGGCGAAAAAGGCATCGGTCTATCGCATCACGCCGGACGGCAAGGGCACGCCGTTCTTCACGACCAAGACGACGCATGCGACGACGCTCGCCTTCGATCAGAGCGGACAGCTGCTGGTCGGCACCGGCGCGCCGGGCCGCGTCTTCCGCGTCGACGCGCAGGGCAAGGGCTTCCTGCTGCTCGATACGACCTACCAGGAAGTGCAAGACGCTGCGCGTCGATCCGAAGGGCGTGCTCTACGTCGCGGCGCAGAGCGGCCGGTCGCGCCAGGGCGGCGACACCACGCCGATCACGCTGACGACGCGATCCTCCGCCGACCGCGCCGGTCCCGACGGTGTCGTCGGAGATCACTTCGATCGCCATCATCGACGTGCCGGTGACGCCGCAGCCGGCTTCGACCGCCGGCGCCAGCAGGGCCGATCGGCGCGGGCCGACCGGCGCGGTCTACCGCGTGCTGCCCGATGGACTGTGGGATCAGCTCTGGGAGTCGCGCGACGAAGCGCCCTACGACGTCGCGCTCGACGCCGACGGCGCGCTGCTCGTCGCCACCGGCGGCCGCGGCAAGATCTTCCGGCTCGCCGGCGACCCGATGCGGCCGACGCTGCTCACGCGGGTCGCGCGCGCAGCAGGCACCACGATGCTGCAGCGCGCCGGACGCGCCTGCTGGTCACCACGGCCAATCCCGGGCGGCTTGCTCGCGGTCTCGACCGGGCCGCGCCGAGAGCGGCACGCTACGAGTCCGACGTGAAGGATGCGCGCATGGTGGCGACCTGGGGCACGGTGTCGTGGCGTGCGCTGACGCCAGCCGGGACGCGCGTCGAGGTGCGCACGCGTTCGGGCAACACGCGCACGCCGGACGAGGCCTGGAGCGACTGGTCGGCGCCCTACGCCAACGCCGACGGGTCGCCGATCACGAGTCCCGAAGGCCCGCTACCTGCAGTGGCGCGCGGTGCTCACCGGCAAGGGCGACTCGCCGGTCCTGACGTCGGTCAGCGCCGCGTATCTGCAGCGCAACGTGCGGCCCGAGGTGACCTCGGTCACCGTCCACCCGCCCGGCGTCGTGTTCCAGAAGCCGTTCTCGACCGGCGAAGCCGAGATTGCCGGCTTCGACGCCGACACCGTCGAACGCCGCATGGCCAACACCGGCAGCGGCGCCAGCGGCGCACCCGTCGCTCGGCCGGCGCACCTATCAGAAGGGGCTGCAGACGCTCGTCTGGAAGGCCGAGGACGAGAACGGCGACGAGCTCGCTCTACGACGTCATGTACCGCCGCGAAGGCGAGACGACCTGGAAGCTGCTCAAGGGCGGCCTCACCGACTCGATCCTCGTCTGGGACACGGCGTCGGCACCGAACGGCGCCTACGTCGTCAAGGTCGTGGCATCGGATCGGAAGTCGAATCCGGCGGACACTGCCCTCAAGGGCGAGCGCGAAAGCGCGCAGCTTCGACGTCGACAACAGCCCGCCGGCGGTGTCGCATCGGCACGCTCACGGCGCGAAGGCGCAGCTGATCGTCGTGCCCTTCGAGGTCCGCGACGCCGACTCGCCGATGCACGCGCGTCGAGTACTCGCTCGATGCGCAGCGCTGGCAGGCGCGTTCCCGCAGGACGGCATCCTCGACGGCCGGCAGGAACAGTTCTCGCTGCGCCTCGACGCCGCGACGGCCGGCCGGACGCTCGTCGTCCGCGCGACCGACGCGATGAACAACGTCGGCGCCGGGCGAGGTCAGTGACTCGAAGTAAGGGCGAAGCCGACGCGAGGCAGGCGCCTGGGGAGCTGCCTGCGATTGAGGATACGCGGCGGCGTAGCGCCGGCGCCAGCGCTTCAGGCGCCAGGCCGTCGTCGCCGGCGGTCGTGGACTTTGCCGGCGGTCCGGCGTCACCTTGCGCGGCAGCCGCGGCCCAATCATCCGGTCGGACCAGCGCGGCGGGCTCACCAGATACAAGTCGTAGTCGGGCCGGCCCTTCACCGTCGTCGTGGTCACGAGCCACACCACGTTGATCGCGCCGGGCTGAGCGAGCCGGACTGACGCTCGAAGCGCGCGCGCGACGCCGCTTCCACCATCGCCAGCATGACTTCGGGCTTGACGTGCAGCGCGCGCGCCTGCTCCTCGAGCACTTCGAGGTTCTGAATGCGCCCTTCGCGCGTGACCAGTGCCGACAGCATCAGCTCGGCATCGCCGCCGGTCGACTGCATGGCTTCGGTCGTATCGAGCAGCGCGCGGTTTTCGGTGACCGTCGGCGCGAGGCGCATCGGGTCGTTGGTGTCGGCCGCGACAATCGTGCTGATGATGCCGGCGAGCGAGTCGGGCCGCTCCTGGCTGGCGGCCTGCAGCACGCCGGCCGAGGCAAACACGCAGAACAGCATCGCCACGCTGGCGCCGAGCCCGGCCCAGACGAGATGCATGTCCTCGAACAGGCCGCGGACGCGCGTGGTGAGCGACAACTGCTGCTCGACGCGGATGCGCTCGAGCACGGCGCCGGTGATGCGGCCGGAGTCGCCGTCGCGCGCGGCCGGGCACGGCGCCCGCCATCGTGCGCAGCGCGTCGCCCAGCTCGGCCAGCGATGCCGCCTCGAGCCGGCAGGCGACGCATTCCTGCAGGTGGCTCTGGATGAGCACCTGCTCCTCCATCGGCAGCTCGCCGTCGTGGTAGGCCGCCAGGTCGTCGCGCACCCGCTCGCACGGAAGGACGTGCATCATCCGCGCACCTCGCTCAACTGCGCGGCGCAGCGTCTGACGCGCGCGCGTGAGCCGGGACTTGACGGTGCCCACCGCCACGTCGAGCGAATCGGCAATCTCTTCGTAGCTCAACCCGTCTATCTCCCGCAGGACGATGACCGTTCGTTGATCGAACGGCAGCGCGTCCAACGCCGCCCAGAGCCGCGCCGCCATCTCCTTGCGCGCAAACGCGCGGTCGGGCGCGTCGCCGTCACCCGGCTGCCGCAGCTCGCCGTGATCGAGCACGTGCTGTTCGAGCTGCACCTGATCGGAGCGGCGGCGCCGGCGCCACCAGCGCTGACGATTGCGCGCCTGGTTGATGGCGATCCGGTAAATCCAGGTCCGGAGCGCCGACTGACCGCGGAACGCGTGAATGGTGCGGAAGACCCGCAGGAACACTTCCTGCGACAGGTCGAGGGCCTCGTCACGATCGCCCAGCAGGTGCAGGGCGAGCTGAAACACCATCCGTTCGTGGCTGGCACCAGCTCGGCGCACGCGGACTCCTCGCCCGCGGCGCAGCGCTGTATCAGCGCGGCTTCGCCGGTGCCGACTTCAGTCCAACCAAGTGCTCCCGCGTCTTTCACCAGTTGCTCGGCGATGAGTCGTGACTGCATCAAGTCTATCAACTCCCCGCCCAGCCTGCTACTGCCTCAGGTCAGGGGACTCATGGAGTTAGAACCCGGATCCGGGCGGAAAGTTCCGTCACGGCTCAGACTCTGGCACCGCCTCGGCAGCAGCGCGAGGTGGTATCCTCGCCTACGCGTGCGGCGGTGGCTGGTGGCGCTTGGTCGTCCTGGTTGCGGGCGCGTCGGCAGGTGCCGGCTGGTCTACACGGCGTATGCGACCGATCGCGAGTATTCCCGCTGATCGCGGCCGGCGACCAGCGCGGCCGGCCGACCAGCCCTTCCAGGCGCTCGAGGCCTACAGCGGCGCCATCGCCCTGCGGCCCGATTCGATGGTCGCGCACCTCAAGCGCGGCATGACCTACCGGCAGCGCGGCGAGCTCGACGCCGGCGCTGAAGGACCTGCGCCGCGCCGTCGGAGCTCGACCCGACGTCGACCCTGGCCGCTCGACTGGCTCGGCGACACCTACCTCGCGCATGGAGCGCTTCGATCGCGCCGCCGAACGCTACGCAGCCTACCTCGCGCTCGACGATCGCTCGCCGCACGCCTGGTACAAGCTGGGCCTCGCCCACTACCGCAGCGGCGCAGCCGGCCAAGGCGCGCGAGCCGCTGCAGCGGGCCGTCGCGCTCGACAAGATCGCTCGCCGAGGCGCATCTCCTCCTCGGCCTCTGCCTGCGCGACCAGGGCCAGACGCGGGCGCGCGCGCACTGCCGCTCGAGACGGCCGCGCAGCTGGCGCCCGGCACTGACCGCGCCGCGCGAGGCGCTGGCCGGCGCTCTACGCCGCCACCGGCGACACGTCGCGCGCCATCGACCAGCTCGAGGCGCTCGCGGCCCTCGATCCCACGCGTCCGGCCCGCTTCGTCGCGCTCGGCCTCGCCCACGCCGCGCGCGCGGCGACACGAAGCCGCGGTGCTGACGCTCAGCCGCGCGGTCGAACGCTTTCCCGAACGAGCCGCAGGTCTACGCGGCGCTCGGCCAGCGTCTGGCTGGAGCTCGCCGAAGCGCGACGACGACGACGTCGCGCTCAAGAAGGCGCTCGAAGCGCTGACGACCGCCGCGGCTCACGCCGACGTCGACGAGCGCCACGCTGACCGATCTGGGACGCGCGCGCGCTCGCGTCGGGCGACGCGGCCGGCGCCGAACGCGCGTTCCGGCAGGCGGTCGCGCGGCTGCCGGTTCGACCCGAGGCGTATCGCGAGCTCGCCGGCGTCGTCGCGCGCCGACGGCCAGCTCCAGGAAGCGCGCGAAGCGCTGATTCGCTACGCCACGCTGATCGGCGACGCGCAGCCGCTGGCCGCCGTCGCGACCGCAGATCGCCAGCTACTCGCATCCGGCTCGGCGATCCGCGACGTCGCGCTCAAGTGGATCGATCGGGCGATGGACGAGGCCGGTCAACACCGGCCCTGGCCGCGCTGCGCGCAGCCGCGGCCGAGGCCATGACTCGTCGTCGACGATCGCCCGCGACTGGCCGTTAGCGCCGCCCTTCGAGTGCGCGGATCGAGCCGATCGCGCAGGCCGTCACCCAGGAAATTGAACCCGAGCACCACGAGCGCGAGGAAGATGCCCGGGAAGACCGTCAGGTGCGGCGCGTCGAGCAGATGCGCGCGCCCGCCGTTGATCATCGTGCCCCAGCTCGGCGTCGGCGGCTGCACGCCGAGGCCAAGAAAGCTGAGCGCCGCTTCCGAGAGGATCGCGCCGGCCATGCCCAGCGTCGCCTGCACCGTCACGGCCGGCAGCGCGGTCGGCAGCACGTGCCGCGTCAGCGCCCGCCACGTGCCCGCGCCCAGCGCCCTGCGCCGCGACGACGTACTCGAACTCGCGCGCGCGCAGCACCTGGCCGCGCACCAGTCGCGCGTAGCCGACCCAGCCGATGACCGTCAGCGCCAGCACGACGTTGCCGAGACTCGGCCCGAGCACCGCGACGAGCGCAATCGCCAGCAGCAGGCCCGGAAACGCCAGCAGGATGTCCATCACGCGGCTGATGACCTGATCGACGCGGCCGCCGTAGTACCCGGCGATCGCGCCCATCGCCGTCCCGACGGTCGCCGAGACGCCGACGACCACGAGCCCAACGAGCAGCGAGACGCGCGCGCCGAGGAGCACGCGCGACAGGATGTCGCGTCCGAGCTCGTCGAGCCCGAACCAGTGGTTGCCCGTCGGTCCTTCGAGGCGCAGCGGCAGCTCCTGCGCCGCGGGATCGAACGGCACGATCCACGGCGCGAGGAGCGCCGACCGCGACGATCGACGATCACGATCGCCGCGCCGACGCGCATCATGCGGAACTGCCCGTCGCCGGCGGAACTGCCGCGCCGGCGTCGCCTCGGCGCGCAGGCCCTACTCGTAGCGGATGCGCGGATCGAGGACGCCGTAGACGCAGATCGGTGAGCGAGGTTGACCGTGACGTAGGTGACGGCGATGAGCAGGATGCAGCCCTGCACGAGCGGATAGTCGCGGAAGCCGATCGACTGAATCAGCAGCCGTCCGACGCCAGGCCACGCGAAGATCGTCTCGGTGATCACCGCGCCGGTCAGCACCGCGCCGAACTGCAGGCCGAGATCGTCACCAGCGGGATCAGGCTGTTGCGCAGCGCGTGGCCGAGGATCGCGCGCGATCGCGAGACGCCGCGGGCGCGCGCCGCGCGCACGTAGAGCTCGCGCAGCTCCTCGAGCAGGCTGGCGCGCGTCATCCGCGCCAGAATCGCGGCCAGCGCCGCGCCGAGCGAGATCGCCGGCAGCACCAGGCTGTCCCAGCCGCCGCGGCCGGACACCGGCAGCCAGCCAAGCGCGACCGCAAACACGATCGCCAGCATCGGCCCGAGCCAGAAGTTCGGAATCGAGATGCCCGCCAGCGCGACGTCATCGCCGCGTGGTCGGCCGACGTGCCGCGCCGCACCGCGGCGATGATGCCCAGCGGCAGCGCGACCAGCAGCGCGACGGCCATCGCCGCCAGCGCGAGCTCGATCGTCGCCGGCACGCGTTCCCAGATCGCGGTCGACCACCGGCTGGCTCGTGCGGAACGACGTCCCGAGATCGCCGCGCGACCAGCGCCGCGCATGAAGCCGCACGTACTGCTCGAGCAGCGGCCGGTCGAGGCCGAGGCGCACGCGCAGGTCCGCGACTTCTTTCGCCGACGCGCCTTCGCCGAGCATCGATTGCGCCGGATCGCCGGGCACCAGGTGAATCAGCGAGAAGACGAGCGTCGCGACGCCGAGCAGCACCGGGAATGGTCAGCAGCATCCGGCGGATCAGATAGCGGACCACGGCGTCATTGTACATTCGCGCTCGTCGGCTCCTCGGCGCGGCTGTCGCTGATCCCAAGCCGGCCCAGCAGCTTCGCGAGCCCCTGGCGGCTCAGCCCGAGATCGCGCGCCGCGGTCGTCGTGCGTCCGCCCGCGCGCGCGAGCGCGGCGCGGACGTAACGCTCCTCGAATTGCCGCCGCGCCGTCGGCCAGCGTCGCACGCGGCTCGAGCGACGCGGCCGCGCGCGCGACGTGCGCCGGCAGCGCCGAGGGCCGATCGAGCCCGGCGCGCGGCGTCGCGACCAGCATCGACGCGAGCACGTTCTGCAGCTCGCGGATGTTCCCCGGCCAGTCGTACGCGCGCCAGCGCGCGCGAGCGCGGCCGGCGACAGCCGCGCCCGGCTGCCCGTCCGCGCCGCAAGCGCCTGCCACAGATGTGTGCGACCAGCAGCGGCACATCGTCCAGCCGCTCGCGCAGCGGCGGCAGCGTGAAGCGGATCACGTCGAGGCGATACCAGAGGTCGGCGCGAAAGGCGCCGTGCGGCGACCTCGCTTGCCGAGCGGCCGATTCGTGGCGGCGACGATGCGCACGTCGACCTTGCGGACGGTCGTCTCGCCGAGGCGCCGAATCTCGCCCTCCTGCAGCGTGCGCAGCAGCTTGGCCTGGACGCGGCTGCCCAGCTCGGCGATCTCGTCGAGGAACAGCGTCCCGCCGTTGGCTTCCTCGAACACGCCGGCTCGATCGGCCGACGCGCCGGTGAAGGCGCCGCGCACGTGACCGAACAGCTCGGACTCGACGAGATCGTCGACCAGCGCGGCGCAGTTGATCGGGCAGAACCGCCGGTCGCGGCGGGCGCTGCGCGCGTGGATCGCGCGGGCGACCAGTTCCTTGCCCGACCCGCTCTCCCCTTCGATGACGACCGGGAACGGCGACGCGCGCGGCGCGCACGATCGCTCGCGCACGGCGACCATCGCCGCGCTCTCGCCGATCAGTTCGGGCACCGGATTGGCGCGTGGCGACGCAACGGCTGCGGGTCATGGCGAGCCGGACGCTCGGCGCCGCGCCGCGGCGGCAACTCCGAGCAGCGTGGCCGCCTGCGGCACCGCGACCGGCATCCCCGCGCTCCACCGGCACCAGACCGCGCCGATGACGTCGGCGGCGTGACGGACCGGACACGCGGTCTCGACGGGCCCTTCGGCGCGCGGCGGCGGGATCGCGACACGCCGGTCTCGATCGCCCGCATCCGCGAGCGTCGAGCGCCGGCGACGTCGGACCCGACCCGCGCCAGGACGCGGGACTGCCGTGCCCTCGCGCGCGACGAACGCCACGCTCGACGCCTGCAGCCGGTCGCGCAGGAACGCGCCGACCCGGGCCAGCGCGACGTGCTCGTCCTCGATGTCCTGGCACAGCTGCAGCACGCCGACGAAGTCGTCGACCATCTCCCACCCCCTCGCGCTGTCTCCGTCGGCCATCGACGCGCGCCAGCTGCTGTCCGACGCGCGCCAGCGCGCGCCTCGTTGATCGTGCTGGCAATCGCCGCCGCCGGCGCGGCGAGCTCCGGCGACCGTGCCGCGCACGCGGTCCGACGAGCGCCCGCGCCTCGAACGTCTGGTCGCGCGCCGCCAGGACCTGCGCCAGCGCGAGCGCGTGTGCGTCGTCGCGTCCCTCCCGTCGGCAGCCTGCAGCAGCACGGCCCACCGCGCACGCGGCTTCGTCCTGCAGGTCCGGCGACGCTGTTCGCCGGTCGTGGCAGTCGCCGTCGAACGCGTTCGACCGCTTCGTGCACGGACGCACGGCCTCGCGCCGGTCACGGGCCAGCGCACGACGGCGTCGATCGGAGCCTGGTCAGCGAGCGCACGAGCACGTGCGGCCGGGTATCGCGTTGCGCGAGCCGCAGCAGCGCCACGACCGCTTCGCCGGACAGCCCAGTGGCTCGACGAAGACACCAGCGAGCGATCGGCGAGCAGGATCGACAGGCGCTCTGCCGCCGAGGCGGGCGACGATCGCCCAGCATCTCCGCACCGATTGGCATCCAGCCGCGCGCGCGCGCCTCGCGGGCCAGCGCGCGCCGCAGGAATCTGTACTCGCCGGCTCGTCCGCGCGAACTCAGGTCGAAGCGCCCGCGGCGCGCCGAGGCGCGCACATCGAGCATCTCGAGGAAATCGAGTGCGCATCGGCCGGCCACGCGCCGGCGGCGTCTTGCCCGCGAGCCAGCGCTCCCACATCTCGACGCGGCCGCCGCCAGCTCGTCGAGATCGATCAGCGTCCGCCCATTCGTGCACGTCGAAGAGCGCGCGACGCCGGCTTCGCGTCACCGCTCAGCTCGATCTCGACCGTGGCTGCCCGGTCGCGAGATCGAGCGCGATGCCCTTCCACACGACGTAGCGATCGAAGCGCAGCATGACGCTGAGCTGGTGCAAACGGCTCGCCGCGCGAGAACACGCCTGAAACATCGCGGCGAACCGCGGCCGCTCGGTCCGGAGCGCGCAGGAACTTCTAGTACAATCGCTGGTCGATGTTGCGGTTTCTCACTGCCGGCGAGTCGCACGGCCGCGGCCTGGTCGCGATCCTCGACGGCGTGCCGTCCGGCCTCGCGATCGACTTCGATCGCATCACGCGGATCTGCGGCGGCGCCAGGGCGGCTACGGCCGCGGCCAGCGGATGGCATCGAATCCGATCGCGCCGAGTTCATCTCCGGCGTCCGGCGCGGCCGCACCACCGGCGCGCCCGATCGCGCTGCTGATCGCCAATCAAGGACTGGACAACTGGCAGCGGACGATGCACGTCGAGGCGGACGCGCCGGCCGGCGCGACGGGCGCGCAACGCGCGGCGGTCGTCCGCCCGCGGCCGGGGCACGCCGATCTCGCCGGCGGCCTGAAGTACGAGCACGACGATCTGCGCGACGTGCTCGAGCGCGCGAGCGCCCGCGAGACCGCCGCGCGCGTGGCCGCCGGTGCGTCGCCCGGCAGATTCTGCTGGCGCTCGACATCGACGTCGTCAGCCACGTCACCGGCATCGGCGACGTCGTGCTGCCCGACGATCCGCCGGTCGCGTTCGAGACGGCGCGCGACGTCACGCCGGCGTCGCCGCTCTACTGCGCCGATCCCGCGGCCGAGGCCGCGATGATCGCCGCGATCGATCGCGCGCGCGAGGCCGGCGACACGCTCGGCGGCAGCTTCGAGGTCATCGCCCGGGGACTGCCGGCCGGGCTCGGGTCGCACGTGCAGTGGGATCGCAAGCTCGATGGCCGGCTGGCGCAGGCGCTGATGTCGATTCCGGCGATCAAGGCGGTGGGCATCGGCCTCGGCGTGGAGGCCGCGCGGCGGCCCGGATCGCGCGTCCACGACGAGATCGTCGCGCCGCGACGACGTCGCCGCGGGCGAGCCGGTGCTCGCGCGCCCGACCAATCGCGCCGGCGGACTCGAAGGCGGCGTGACCAACGGCGAAGAGCTTCGGGTGTCCGGCTACATGAAGCCGATCTCGACGCTGATGAAGCCGCTGCGCTCGGTCGATCTGACGACGCTCGAAGAAGCGCCGGCGGCGATCGAGCGCAGCGACGTCTGCGCCGTCCCGGCCGCCGCCGTCGTCGGCGAAGCCGTGGTCTGCCTCGTCCTCGCCGATGCGGTGCTCGAGCGGTTCGGCGGCGACTCGATGCGGCAGCTGCATCGCGCACTTCGCGAGACGACCGGCGCACACCCGCCGCCGGCTGTCACGACCTGCGGCGGCCGTCTGCCGGTCCAGCCACCTCCTGATGCTGCGACCGATCGTGCGCTACGGCGCCGCGGTGCTGCAGCAGCCGCCCGCGACGTCGACGCCATCACGCCCGAGATCACGACGCTCGTCGACGACATGGTCGAGACGATGTACGCGGCGCCGGGCATCGGGCTGGCGGCGCCGCAGGTCGGCGTGCCGCTGCGCATCTTCGTCGTCGATCTGTCGGTCGGCCGCGATCCGGCCGGCGCTGATCACGATGATCAACCCGGTGTTCGTCGAGCGCGACGGCATGCAGCTCGAGGAGGAAGGCTGCCTGAGCGTTCCCGGATTCACCGCCACCGTGCTGCGGCCCCAGCGCGCCGTCGTGCGCGGCCTGGATCGCGACGGCCAGGAGCACGTGCGCGAAGGCACGGGCCTGCTCGCGCGCGCGTTCCAGCACGAGATGGATCATCTCGACGGACGGCTGTTCGTCGATCGGCTGCGCGGCATCAAGCGCGACATGATCGTGCGCAAGATCCGCAAGCTCGATCGCGCTGGAAAGTGGCAGGCATGACGGGCGCTGCGGATCGTGTTCTTCGGCACGCCGGCGTTTGCGGTGCCGACGCTGGCCGCCCTGCTGGACTCGCCGCACGACGTCGTCGGCGTCGTGACGCAGCCCGACAGGCCGCGCGGCCGCGGACAGCGGGTGTGCGATGCGCCGGTCAAGGCGCTGGCGGTCGAGCGCGGTCTTCCCGTGCTCCAGCCGCGCGCGCCTGTCGCGCGAGCTGTTCGAGACGGACTTCCAGCGCTCGAACGCCGATCTCGGGGTCGTCGCCGCCTACGGCAAGATCCTGCCCGAGTGGCTGCTCGCAGACGCCGCGCCTCGGGCTGATCAACGTGCACGCCTCGCTGCTGCCGAAGTACCGCGGCGCCGCCCCGATCCAGCGCGCGGTCGTGAATGGCGAGACCGAAACCGGCGTCACCATCATGCGCGTCGTCAAGGCGCTCGATGCCGGACCGATGCTGGCGCGGGTCGGTTCGGCCGCATCGGGCCCGACGATTCGAGCGACGCGTCGAGCGCGACCTCGCGACGCTCGGTGCCGATCTGCTGGTCGACGCGCTCTGGACGCGCTCGCTGCCGGCGACCGCGATCGAAGTGCCGCAGGACGACGCGCTCGCGACCTACGCGCCGCGGCTGACGAAAGACGAAGGGCGTGCTCGATTTCCGCCGGCCGGCGCTGGACGTGCACAACCAGATTCGCGGGCTTGCGGCCGTGGCCGGCGGCGCTACACGTTTCTCGACGGCGCGCGGCTGGTCGTGCATCGCGCCCGCGTCTCGGCGTCGTGCGTCACGGCGCCGCAGAGCCGGGGACGTGCGTCACTGCCGACGCGGCCAGCATCACGGTAATGCCTGCGGCGATGGCCGGGCGTCGACGTGCTCGACATCCAGCCGGAAGGACGCCGGGTGATGGCGGCGCGGCGACTATCTGGCCGGCCACGGCGGGCTGATCGGGCAGCGATTCGGATGAGCGGGTCCCGCCGGCGAATCGGCGCCAGCGCGCGCAGCCGCGTTCCGGGTGCTGCGGACGCTCGAAGACGCAGCAGCTCGATCTCGGCGAAGCGCTGCAGTCGCGCCCGCGACCCGCTCACCGATCAACGCGACCGCGCGCTTGCGACCGACCTCGCCACCGGCACGCTGCGCTGGCGCGAGCGCGCTCGACTATCAACTGCGCAGCGCAGCGCAAGGCCGCTCGCGAAGCTCGACCCGCCGGTGCTCGACGCCCTCCGTCTGGCGCCTACCAATTGCTCCACCTGGCGCGCATCCCGGTGAGCGCGGCCGTCAACGACAGCGTCGAGATCGTCAAGCGATCGCGGCGTCGCGAGCGCGGCGGCCTTTGTCAACGGCGTGCTGCGCCGCCTGGCGCGGGATCGCGACTCGCTGACGTGGCCGGCGCGTCCTGACGGCATCGAGTCGGCCGACGATCGCCTGCGCTCGCGAAGCATCTGGCCGTCGTCCACTCGCATCCGCACTGGCTGGTGGAGCGTTGGCTCGCGCGGCTACGGCGTGGACGTCGACGAGCGCTGGCTCGATTTCAACAATCAGCCGGCGCCGCTGACGCTTGCCGCCAATCGCCTCCGCGGCGACCGCGTCGCCCTCGCGGCGCAGCTTGCGCGCGGAGGGTCTCGACACCGGCGCTCACGGCGATTGCGCCGCACGGGTTGCACGTTCGCGGATGCGCAAGTCCTCTCGTCAACGGCCGTGCGCGACGGGGATGCCGTGGTCCAGGACGAAGCGTCGCAGATCATGCCGGAGCTCGTCGCGCGTCACCCGGATCGCGGGTCTTCGACGCGTGCGCGGCGCCTGGCGGAAAGACCCTCGCGCTGGCCGCACAGGCCGGAGCCTCGGGAATCGTGACGTCGCGACCGACGTTCGCCCGCGCCGGGTGCGGCTGCTCGCGGCAACGATGGCGCGCACCGGCGCGAACAACGTTCGCGTCGTTCACGTCGCCCGAGACCGGCGCCGCTGCCCTTCCTGCGACGGAGTTTCGATCGCATTCTGGTTGACGCGCCGTGCTCCGGCCTCGGCACCGTCCGGCGCGATCCCGACATCCGGTGGCGGCGCCAGCCCGGCGACTTCGCCGCCCTCGCCGCGACGCAGCTCGATCTGCTCGACCCGCGTCAGCCCGCTCGTCGCCGCCGGCGGCCGGTCTGGTCTACAGCACGTGCTCGAGCGAGCCCGAAGAGAACGAGACGTCGTTCGCGCGTTTCTGCGCACGGCACCCGGACTTCTCGCTGGTCCCGCTGCCAAGCATCGACGGCCTCCCGCCGCAGCCATCGCGGCACTCGCGACGTCCGACGGGCTTACTCCAGGACGACGCCGCTGCATGGACTGCGAGGCCTTCTTCGGGCGCTGGTGACTGATCTGACGCACGTCGAAGGGCGCATAAGACGGGCACGTGCGCACGTGCGAGGACGGTAGGACGACTAGCCAGCGTTGCTCATCCGAGTACGGTCGCGGAGTCTGGAACGCCGGCAAGCTGGCTCGTGCTCGCGGGCGGGCTGCTGGCGACGTTCGTCATCTTCGCGGTCATCGCGGCGCGCGTCGCCGTCCGGGCCCAGGAAGTGCGCGTTCCCGATGCTGACCGGCCAGCCTCGCCGACGAGGCGCGGGCGCTCGCCGCCGACCAGGGCCTGGCCCTGAGAATCGAGGAGGTCCGCCGGCCCGATCCCAAGGTGCCGGCCGGCGTGGTCCTCGGCCAGGAACCCGCGCCGGGCACGAGCGCGCGGCGCCAACGCGGCGTCCGCATCTGGCTCAGTTCCGGTCCCCGGATCGTCGTCGCGCCGAAGCTGGTCGGCGAATCCGAGCGCGCCGCGCAGATCCGCCTGACCCAGGAAGGCGTCGGCACGTCCGACGATCGCCGAAATTCGCGACGCCGTCGTATCCCGCCGGACGTCGTCGTCGCGCAGGATCCCGCGCCGGACACGCGCACCTCCGAAGTGCGGCTGCTCGTCAACCGCGGCGAGGACCGCGCCAGCTACGTCATGCCCGACCTGATCGGCGTCAACGGCGATCGCGCGGCCGATCTGCTGCGCGCGCGAAGGCTTCCGCGTCTCGATCGTCGCGCAGCAATCGGCGCCCGGCATTCCGCCCGGCGTGGTCGATTCGCCAGCAGCCGGCCGGCGGCTACCAGGTGCATCCGGGCGACGCCATCTCGATCGAGGTGAGCCGATGAACGTGCGCATCGCGCCGTCGATCCTGTCGGCCAATTTCGCCGATCTCGGTCGCGAGGTGCTCGCCGCGGAACGCGGCGGCGCCGACCTGATCCACGTGGACGTGATGGACGGCCACTTCGTGCCGAACATCACCATCGGCCCGCTCGTCGTCCGCGCGCTGAAGCGCGTCGTCTCGGTGCCGCTCGACGTGCACCTGATGATTGAGGATCCGGATCGCTACATCGACGCCTTCATCGACGCCGGCGCGGCGATGGTCTCGGTTCATGTCGAGGTGCTGCCGCATCTGCATCGCACGATTGCGGCGATCAAGGCGCGCGGCGTCAAGGCCGGCGTCGTGCTGAATCCGGCGACGCCCGTCGTGTCGATCGAGAACGTCGCCGGCGACGTCGACTTCGTCCTGGTCATGTCGGTCAACCCGGGGTTCGGCGGCCAGACGTTCATCCCGCGGAGCGCTCGACAAGATTCGCGCGGTTCGCGCGATGCTCGATGCGGCGGGCAATCACGAGGCGCCGATCGAAGTCGACGGCGGCGTCGACCTCGACACCGTCGCGCCGGTCGTGCAGGCCGGCGCCGACATGCTGGTCGCGGGCAGCGCGATCTTCGGCGGCCGGCGAGCCCGAACAGGCCACGCGCGCGCTGAAGGCGGCGGCCATCGAGGCCGCGTCGGCGGCCGCGCCAGCGGCGCGATGAGCGAGGCGCTCATCCCCGCCGGCCACGATCTGCCGCGCGCCGCACGTCACGGAGCACGGTCCGCGTCCGCTACGCCGAAACCGACAAGATGGGCATCGTCTATTACGCCCATTATCTGGTGTGGTTCGAGATCGGCCGAACCGAATGGCTGCGCGAAACCGGCTGGACCTATCGCGCGATGGAAGGTGAAGGGTTCGGGCTGCCGGTGATCGAAGCGCATGCGAGTACAAGACGAGCGCGCGCTACGATGACGAATTGCAGATCGAGACGACGGCGCGCCTGGTGACGCCGATCCGCCTGGCATTCGACTATCGCGTCGCAGCGTCCGGCAGACGGCCAGACGATTGCGACCGGCTACACGGTGCACGCCACCGTCGATCGATCCGGGCGGCCGGTGCGGCTGCCCGCGCGGGTGAAGGAACTTCTCGCATGAAAGCGTTGGTGACGGGAGGAGCCGGCTTCATCGGCTCCCATTTGAGTGAACGGCTGCTCGCGCAGGGCGCCGACGTCGTCGCCGTCGATTGCTTCACCGACTACTATCCGCGCGCCCATCAAGGAGCGGAACCTGTCAGGCGCTGCTCGGGACGGCCGAACTACCGGTTCGTCGAAGGCGAGCTGGCGCGCGTCGATCTGCCGCGAGCCTGCTGGACGGCGTCACGCACGTGTTTCACCTCGCGGCGCAGGCCGGGGTCCGCAAGAGCTGGGGCAGCGACTTCACGACCTACACGACGCTCAACGTCGACGCGACGCAGATCCTGCTCGAGGCCTGCGTCGGCCGCCCAATCGAGCGGGTCGTGTATGCCTCGAGCTCGTCGGTCTACGGCGACGAGGTGGCGCTGCCGATGCGCGAGGATGCCGTGCCGCAGCCCGGTATCGCCGTATGGCGTGACCAAGCTCGCGGCCGAGCACCTGTGCAACCTGTATTTCGTCAATCACGGCGTGCCGACCGTCTCGCTGCGGTATTTCACCGTCTACGGCCCCCGGCAGCGGCCCGACATGGGCTTCCACCGCTTCTTCACGGCCGTGCTCGAGGATCGCCCGGTGGTCCAATTCGGGGACGGCCTGCAGACCCGCGACTTCACCTTTGTGGCCGATGCTGTCGCGGCAACGGCCGCGGCGGCCGTCCGCGGGGCCCCGGGAGGCGTCTACAATATCGGTGGGGGCTCCCGGGTGACGCTGCGGGAGGTCTTCGACATGATTGGCCGGGTCACCGGCCGGCCGCTGCGGATCGACCACCAGCCCGAACAGAAGGGCGACATGCGCGATACCTACGCGGAGACGTCGCGGGCGCAGGCCGATCTGGGGTTTGCACCGTCGGTCAGCCTGGAAGAGGGGCTTACGCGAGATGTTCGCCTGGATGGAATCCGTTCGCTCATGACCAGACGTGCCGTTGCATTCTTCTCGCCGCTGGCGTTGTCGGCCGCCGCCTGTGGCGGCGCCGCCAGCCGGTCGCAGATCCCTCCGGGAACCGCGGAAGCCGACAAGTTCCTGTTCACCCGCGGCGAAGAGGAATTCAAGGAACGGAACTGGCTGCGGGCGCGGGAGTATTACCGCCAGATCGTCGACAACTACCCGCAAAGCAGCTTCCGGCCCGACGCCAAGCTCGGCCGTCGGCGACACGTTCATTGGCGAGGACACGACCGAATCGCTGATCCTCGCCGTCAACGAGTTCCGCGAGTTCCTGACCTTCTACCCGACCAACCAGCGTGCCGACTACGCGCAGTACCGGCTCGTCGTCGCCTACTCGCAGCAGATGCTCGCGGCCGACCGCGATCAGTCGGCGACCCGCGACGTCATCAAGGAACTGCAGGTCTTCCTCGACCGCTATCCGAACAGCCCGCTGATGCCCGAGGCGAGGAAGCTGATGCGCGAGGCCAAGGACCGCCTCAGCGAATCGAGCTATCGGATCGGGTTCACCTACTTCCGCATGAAGTGGTACGTCGGGGCGATCGATCGGTTCAAGGAAGTGCTGGATCAGGATCCGCAGGTACACGCATCGCGACTCGGTCTACTTCTATCTCGCCGAGTCGCTCAGGGTCGTCGACCCGACTGGCGCGCGAAAGCCGGAAGCGCTGCCCTACTACGAACGCCTGCTCAAGGAGTTCGAGCAGAGCGAGCACCTCGAGAACACGAAGAAGCGGATCAGCGAGCTCAAAGCCGAGCTCAAAGCCCCATCCTAGGCTGGCTCTCGCATCAGGACGAGCAGCGTGATGTCGTCGAACTGCGGGGCGTCGCCGGCGAACGCGTCGATCGACTCGAGAATGCGCGCGATCATCACGTCCGGTGACTCGCCGGCTGCCGCGCGCACGACCTCGAGCAGCCGCTCGGCGCCGTATTCCTCTTCAGCCTCATTCTGCGCCTCGGTGACGCCGTCGGAATACAGCACCAGGAGATCGCCGGGCTCGAGCGTGAGTTCGGACTCGCCGAACGGCAGCCCGGGCTGCAGCAGCCCGAGCGGCGTCCCGGTGGACACCAGCATCACCGCCTCGCCGTTCGCCCGCACCACGAGCGTGTCGACATGCCCGGCGCCGACGAACTTGAGCGCGCCGGTCGCCACCTCGAGATCCACGAACGCCGCGGTGACGTACTTCTCCGGCGTCGTCGCCGCGAAGAGCAGCGCGCTCGCCTGATCCGCGAGCGCCGGCAGCGACGCCGTCCGGCCGAGGAGCGCCCGCAGCGTCGCCTGCATGTTGCTCATGACCAGTGACGCCGGCAGACCCTTTCCCGAGACGTCGGCGACACACAGGAGCATCCGCCCGCCGCCGTCGGCCGCGGCAGTCGTGATCACGTCGTAGTAGTCGCCGCCGCAGCGGCGCGCCGGCCGGTTGTGAGCCGCAAGCGCGTACCCCGGCAGATTCGGCAGCTCCGCCGGAAACAGGTTCGCCTGGATACGGGCGGCCAGGTCGAGCTCGTTGGCGAGCGTGGCGCGCGCGACCTCGGTCTCCTGCTGGAGCAACAGCAGCCGCTCCCGCTCGCGAGCCGCCAGCACCGCACGCTCGAACAACTGCGCGTTCTCGATTGCCGTCGCCGTCTGGAGCGCGAGCGTGCTGAGCAATTTCAGCTCCGCCGCGGTGTAGGCCATCGGCAGGGTGCTGCCGAGGGCGATCACGCCGGTCACCCGCTCGCCGACGCGCAACGGCGCGACCAGCAGCGCCTTGATCGTCGTCTGCTCCGTCACCCGCCGTCCATCGGCGTCGACGTCGTTGACGATCTCGGCCACCCCGCTCGCGACGATCGATCCGATGATGCCGCGACCGCGGTGGAAGCCGTCGAGCGCCGGCATTTCGTCGCCGAAGCCGGCCACCGACGCGCAGCGCCCCGCCTTCGTCATCGAGCAGCATCACCATGCCGTCGGTCGCGACGATGAGATGCCGCGCTTCCTGCAGCGTGAGCGCGGCGACCCGTTCGACGTCGAGGAGCGCCGCCAGCTTCTCAGAGAAGCCGTAGATCAGGTTCAGCTCGCGGTACAGGTTGAGCACTTCGCTGCCGAGCGCCTTGCGCTCGGCTTCGCGCGCGACGAGCTGCGTCAGCACCGTCGCGACGATCTGCGCCTGATCCGGCCCCCTGACCCAACCGAGGCAGATCTCGTCGTGCATGACGGCGAAGCGCCGCCGGGTGGTCGATGGCCCGTCGCCGATGAGGACGCGGCCGTCAGCGTCCTCGACAGTGACGGTGACGCCGAGCGATTCGGAGAGCAGGCCGACGAGACGCCGCGCGTCGCTCGCGCGGCCGAGAACCGGCCGAAGTCCGACGCGAGGAGTGCTCACAGTCCGAGTACGGTGCGGGCCTTTTCGAGCAGCGCGTCGGGGTCGAAGGGCTTGGTCATGTACAGGTCGGCCCCGACTTCCTGGCCTTTCTGCCGGTCGAACTCCTGCCCTTTCGCGGTCAGCAGGACGATGTAGACGCCGGTGAGGCCGAGCGTCTGCTTGGTGCGGCTGCAGACGTCGAAGCCGCTCAGCTTCGGCATCATCACGTCGAGGAAAACCAGGTTCGGCTTGACCGCCTCGATCGTCGCGAGCGCCTCTTCGCCATTGGCGGCCGTCAGCAGCTCGACGCCTTCGTCTTCCAGCTCCTCGAGCGCCTGCTGGATCAGCATGCGCAAGTGCGGTTCGTCGTCCACGATCAGAATCGTCCGGCTCACCGACATCACCTCACTGATAAACAAGGAACAGCACGTGGTCCAGGTCCTTCTCGAAGCGAAGCAGCTGGACGGCATCCGATCGAGCGGACGACACGGAATTGAGCAGGATGATGTCGGGCTGCAGCGCGCGGGCCCGCTCGACGAGATCCTCGCCGCGCGCCTCGGACACGCTGTAGCCGCGCGCGGTCAGCACGTCGGAGAGCGACTTGACGGTCGACGCATCCTCGTCCACCACCAGCACGCGCTTGTGCGACTTCTGCTGCTCGATGAGCGCGCCGACTTCCTTGAAGAGCAAGTCCGTGTCGATCGGCTTGGTCAGGTAGCGATCGACGCCGATCCGGAAGCCGCGATCGCGGTCCTGGACGATCGACAGGATCACGATCGGCACGTCCATCGTCGACGGATCGTGCTTGAGCACGGCGGCGACGTCGAAGCCGTTCATCTCCGGCATCATCACGTCGAGCACGACGAGGTCCGGACGATGCTGACGCACCGCGGCGATGGCGTCGCGACCGTTGGACGCGACCCCGACGTGATACCCCGCCTCGGTGAATTCCTGCGTCAGCAGCTCGCGGATGTTGGGATCGTCGTCGACAACGAGGATGTGCGGCTGGCGCTCCGGCGTGCGCGGCGTGGTGACGATCACCTGGTCGCGCAGCTGACGGATGAGCGCCGCGAGCTCGACCGGCGCCGACGCTGTGCCCGCCGCCGACGGCTCGCTGACCGTGATCGGCAGCGAGAACGAGAACGTGCTGCCCTTCCCGAGCTCGCTCTCGACCCAGATCTTGCCGCCGTGATGTTCGACGATCTCGCGGCAGATCGGCAGGCCGAGGCCGGTGCCCTTCGGCTTGTCGGTGAGGGTGTCGCCCACCTGCTTGAAGCGCTCGAACACCTTCGGCTGATCGGCGGGCGCGATGCCCATCCCGGTGTCGGTGACGCTGACGACCAGCATGCCGCCGTCACGCGCCGCGCGCAGCGTGACGCTGCCCTCGCTGGTGAACTTGACGGCGTTCGAGATCAGGTTGATCACGACCTGAATCAAGCGATCGCGATCGCCGGTGACTGGGGGCAATCCCGGCGCGACGTCGGTCACCGCGCGGAGGCCCTTCTGCTCGAACAACGACGAGGTCGCCGCGACCGCCCGCTCGATGACGTCGGCCGGGGTGACCGTGTCCATGTGCCATTCGAGCTTGCCGGCCTCAATCTTTGCGAGGTCGAGCACGTCGTCGATCAGCTTGGTGAGTCGCTCCCCTTCGCTGACGACGACCTTCAGGTTGTCTTCGACCTGTCGCATCGTCTGGACGACCTTCGGCTCGGTGGTCGGGACGAGCGGGAAGATGCGATCGTCGAGGCGCTTCTTGATGATCTTGGCGAAGCCGAGGACGGAGGTGAGCGGCGTTCGCAGCTCGTGACTCACCGTCGAGAGGAACGCGCTCTTGGCGGCGTCCGCCTCCTCGGCGATCGCACGGGCACGCTGCGCCTCTTCGAACAGCCGGCGAATCTCGTGCTCCTGCTCGTTGAGCTGCCGGTAGGCCGCGGCGTTGTCGAGCGCCACCGCCGCATAGGCCGCGAGACTCTGGAGGACGTTGAGATCGTGCTCGGTGTAGGCGTTCGTCTCGAAGCTCTGGATGGTGATGACGCCGAGGACGCGATCCTTCGCGAGGAGTGGCAAGTAGATGAGCGACTGCGGCGTGCGCGGCATCGTGCCGTCTTCCAGCGGGAAGACCGGCTCTTCGCAGCCGGTTGACGTACTTCTGCACGTCGGTCTTCATGTCGTTGATGAAGACCGGCTGTCGGTGTTCGATGCACCAGACCGGCAGCTGGTTGGCGTCGCGGGTGTTGCGCGTGTACGGGGCGTAGCGCTTCCCGTCCTCGATGGCGAGCCGGTACTCGATCTGATGCTGCTCGGGGTGATACAGCCCGACGCCGAAGACGTCGGCGTCGACGAGCTCGTTGATGCGCTCGTAGAGCGTGCCGGAGATCGAATCGATGTCGAGCGACGCGGTGAGCTCGCGGCCAATGGTGGCCAGCCGCTCGATGTTCTTCTTGCCTTCGGTCTCCGACCGGGCGAGCGCTTCGGCTGCCTCGGCGCGCAGCCGCGCCTCGGCGAATTGGGCGCGCTCACGCTCCTTGCTGGTCACTTGGCGGCGCTGGATCCGATCGACGGCGAAGACGAGCAATCCGGCGAACAAGCAGGTATCCGCCGTACGCCCACCAGGTGCGATACCACGGCGGCAGGATGGTGAACGCGTAGACCGCTTCATCGCTCATCTGCCCGGCGACGTTGCGCGCGCGCACCCGGAACGTGTACGTGCCGAAGCCAAGATTGGTGTAGTCGCGGCGCGTCTCGCTGTTCCACGGCGACCAGTCGGAGTCGAGACCGTCCAGCCTGGATTGGAATTCGGTCGTCGCCTCGCTGAGGAAGCTGGGCGCCGAGAATTCCATGCGCAACGCGTTCGACGCCGGCTGAAGTTCTGGCGCCGCCAAGGTGCCGGTACCCGCGAACAGCACGCGATCCTGATTGACGGTCACCCGTCTGACCAGCGCCGCGAAGGTCGGCATGACCCGGGGCGCTGCCGACATGTCGAGGCGAACCAGGCGATTCGGGCTGATGCTGAGCCAGACTATGCCGCCCGGCTCCGCAAACGCGATGTTGGGGATGCCTTCGCCGCGATAGCGCGCGAACGGCTCCGGGTCGATGGACCACGCGCCGTCCGGCTTCTGCCGCAGCTCGTAGGTTGCGGCCCCGAAGTTCGCGTATGCCGGTCCGTCCGGACTCTCTGCGAAGCCGAACCCCTCATTGGACAACACGCTGTCGGCTCCCACCACGTCGAATGCGGACGTCCGGACGAACTTCTGCGGCGTCGGGTCGAACTCGAACACCCTCGCTTCGCCGCGTCCCGTTCACGAAGTAGACGCGCCCGCGCAGCGATTGAACGATGACTTGACCGGACGATTGCAGCCCGTCCGCGACGCCGTAGCGCGTGATCCTCGCCTCGGGGCGCGGGACGCCGGCCCGCGGTGGCGTCGCGAAGCGAATTCCGATCGCGCCAGCCGATTGCGTCCCGAGCCACAACGATCCATCGGCGTCTTCCACCCCACTGCGGATCTGTTCGGTCACGCCCGGCACGCGCCCTTCGTCGACCCATCTCCCATCGATTCGCCGGAACGAGGCGAGACCATCGAACAGGCCGATCCAGACACGCGCAGGGTCGACCTTCGACTTCAATAGAAAGGCGGCACGAAAGGTCGTGTCGCCAGGCGCGTGCACGGGCTTCGCCGTGTCGCCGGCCACCTCGTAGAGACCATCCGAACAACCGAGGAGCAAGGCGTCTTTCGACGCGTTGTCCGCCGGGTCCGCGGCCATCGTCCTGAAGGACCAGCACTGGTTCCGCACACCGGCGATGGTTACGAATTGCGGGAGGTCGCCGCCGGTCTTCGCCGGCTGGAAGTACCCGCGCCCACCCCGGAGGCGAGATAGAGGCGCCCTTCGAACCGATGAAAGTCGTTGGGCTGCGCGATGCCCTCCGACTCCCCAAGGAAGGAGGCCGGCGAAGGCGTCAGGACCCGCGTGAGCCCGGTGTTCGAACCGAGCCAGAGGCCGCCTTCGCGATCGGGCTCCGCGAAATAGAGCTGATCGCTTGGCAGGCCGCGGGCGCGGTTCAAAAGCTGGAGCAGCCGGCCCTGGCGATCCATGACGGCGAGGCCTGTGGACGTGTTGGTCAGGGCATACCGGCCATCGGGAAGCACCGTGCCGCGGTACAGTTGCCCGCCGCGCAGAAAGGACTCGAACTCGGTGGCGAACGGCGTGAGCGCGGCGCCGTCGTATAGGTACAGGCCGTTGGTGCGCGTGCCAATCAGCAGGCGCCGGTCGTCGTACGGCAGAACGATCAGGTACGGCTCGGCACCGAGACGCCTCGGTTCCAGGCAAGGTTCGGAACCGATCGCCTTCGAGCACCGTCAGCCCGTGACCGGGCTGGCTGAGAAAGAGCTTGCCGTCGACGTATGACGCTCGACCGAAGCGCACCGCCGGCTTCCAGAAGCGAATGGCGCCGTTCGCATAGCGGAAGAGCGCCAGTTCGCTTTGGAAGGTACACGCCCTCCGGCGTGGCGTAAATTCGCCAGACGTCGTTGAATGCGGGTGCGTCCTTCGGGATCAGACTTCTGAGCGACTTGTACGCCAGGAGGCCGGTTTGGTCCGCCTCCAGATAGCCGAAGTCGCCGGCCGACCCGGCGTAGACGCGTCCGTCGGCTACCGAGAGCGACCGACCGCACGACCGTCTGGGTCGGCGTCGCAATCAGCCGCCATGACACGCCGTCGTATTCGAGGACGCCCCGCGAGCCGCCGATGTAAATCACCCCGCGCGCGTCCTGGACCATGCCCCAGTTCTGTCCGCCGCCGCCGTACACGTCCGGCGGGTAGTTGCGGATGAACGGCTTGCCTTCTTCCGGGTGACGCGACGGCGGCGTCGCGTCGGTGGTTGTGGGCGAAGGAGCTTGCGCCGTGACAGGCGCGGCCAAAACGAGCAAGAGGAGTGCGAGAGGAACCGCGAACCGACTCATCAGTTGCATGGGTTATAGCACGACTGAGCACTTCGTCACACGTCTCGGCCCATGCTGCTGAGCCGCCTTCCTTACGCCGATAACCTCCCCTGAGGCTTCCCCGCGGCACCCCCTGTCCCGAAGCCGAAAGGTGCATTGATGCGCACGGCAGGTCTTGTTCTTGGATTGTTGATGACGACTGCGGCCGCGGCCGCCGCCCAGACCGCCCCACCGCCGGTGGCGCCCTCGGCAGGGTCGCAGGCCTACGGTGGCAAGATCCTCGTGCCGGCGATCGTCGCGTGCACGGACCTGCCAACGGCCACCGTGCCGATGCCGCCGCTCCGCATTCTGGCGCCCCACGCCGGCGATCTGCACGCCGGCGCGTCGCGCAACGACGTCGTCGTCCTCAACGCCGGCACACCGCAGGGCCTCGCCGTCGGTCAGCGCTACTTCACGCGCCGCGTCAACGGTCCCAGTCAACCGCGAAGCGATCAGCGCGACCGATCGTGGCGCGGTGCGAACGACCGGCTGGCTCACCGTCGTCGCCGCCGACGAGCGCTTTGCCCTCGCCCGCATCGACTATGCGTGCGTGACCGTCGAATCCGGCGACTATCTCGAACCGTACGCCGAGCCGGCCGTACCGACCACGCCGCAGGCCGATGGTCCGCCCAACTTCAGCGACATGAGCCGCGTGCTCTTCGGCGTCGATCGTCACGAAGCGTTCGGCGCCGGCGACCTGCTGTCGATCGATCGCGGCCAGTCGCAGGGCATGACGGTCGGCACGCGCGTCGCGTTCTATCGCGATCGCATGATCGGGACGCCGCTCTACGAGCTCGGCGCGGGCGTCGTGATTGAAGTCTCGGCGGAGACGTCGAAGGTGGCGGTCGAGCGGGCCGCGCCGGAAATCAAGGCCGGCGACTACGTGGTCGATCCGGCGGACGCCGTAGACCGCGCCGGCTGCGGTCTCCAGTCGACGGTCTACGGTCTACGGTCTACAGCTTCAGGTCTACGGTCTAGTTTACGCTCAGGTCGATCTACTGTGGACCGTCGACTGTGGACCGTAGACCGCGACTGATCAGACGGCCCGCTTCCGTTCCTCGGCGCGCGCCTTGGCGGCACTGAAGTCCGCGACCTGGCTGATGTTGCCCATCGCGCGGGTGAAGCGGCGGTAGTAGTCCACGGCCGACCAGAGCGCGGTCGCCAGGACGACCCAGAGTGCGGCCTGCCCTGCCACGAGCAGCAGCGGCACCCGCTCCCACCCGAGAATCAGCAGCAGGATCGCCACCACCTGCGACACCATCTTCAGCTTGCCGAGCGGCGACGCGGGCATCGTCAGTCCGCGCGCGTAGGCGAGGCTGCGCAGCCCGGTGATCGCGAACTCGCGCCCGATGATGATCGCGACCATCCACGCCGGCGCCAGCTCGAGCTGCACGAGCGAGATCAAGGTCGCGGAGATCAGCAGCTTGTCCGCGATCGGATCGAGGACTTGTCCGACCCACGTCACCTGACCGCGACGCCGCGCGAGATAGCCGTCGAGCCAGTCGGTCAGTGAGGCGAGGCCGAATATCGCCGCGCCGACGAGCTCGACCGGGAGGCCGAGCACGAGCCGACCTTCAAACTTCGTCAGCAGGACCCGACACAAGGACGGGAACGAGGAAGATCCGTGCGACCGTCAGTGAATTGGGCAGGTTCATCGAGCTTCGGCGAGGCCCATTCTACCAACTTCGTGCGGTAAGATCGGTCGGTTGACATGAAAGCGATTCTCCTCGCCGGGGGCAAGGGCACGCGTCTCCGGCCACTCACGATTCATACGCCCAAGCCCATCGTGCCCATCTTCGACCGGGCGTTTCTCCACTACCAGATCGATTTGCTGAGGCAGTTGCCGGAAATCGACGAAGTCATCCTCAGCCTCAACTACCAGCCGCGTCGCATCGAAGAGATCTTCGGCGACGGCGCCGGAACCGGCGTGCGCATCCGCTATGTCGTCGAACCGGCGCCGCTGGGCACCGGCGGCGCGATCCGCTTCGCCTCGCAAGGCATCGCCGACACGATCGTCGTCTTCAACGGCGACGTCATGACCTCGGTCGACGTCAAGAGCGTCGTCGCGATGCATCGCGAGCGCGGCGCCAAGGCGACGATCGTCCTGACGCCGGTCGACAACCCGTCGGCCTACGGACTGGTCGAAACCGAAGCCGACGGCTCGGTGCGCCGGTTCCTCGAGAAGCCCGGTGCGGACGAGATCACCTGCGACACGATCAACGCCGGCATCTACGTGCTCGAGCCGGACACCTTCGATCGCATTCCGAAGGACGTGTCCTACTCGATCGAGCGCGGCTACTTCCCTTCCCTGGTCGAGCGCAGCGAGCCGTTCTTCGCGCTACGTCGATCGCGGGCTACTGGATCGACATCGGAACGCCGGAGAAGTACATCCAGGTGCACCGCGACATGTTCGACGGCCGGTTCGCTGGCGGCCTGTTCGCCGAGCGCCGATCGCACACGCGCCGATCGTCGTCGCCCGAGGCGCGCGTCGAAGACGGCGCCCGCCTGGTCGCGCCCTGCTTCATCGACAACGGCGCGCAGATCAAAGCCGGCGCCGTCGTCGGCCCGTACGCGGTCATCGGGCGCAATGTCATCGTCGAGGAAGAAGCCGCAGGTCACCAACAGCATCATCTGGCCCAACAGCCGCATCGGCCAGCACGCGGCGGTCGATGGCGCCATCCTGGCGCGCAACTGCCACGTCGGCCGCTACGTGACGCTGCGACGGCCAAGCGGTCTTGGGCGACAAGACGCTCCTCACGGAGCACTCGAAGATCTGAGAGCTATCAGCTCTCGGCGATCAGCTTTCGGCCAGACACCACCCGCTCTAGCGGTGCCGAGAGCGCTGAAAGCCGATCAGCTGAAAGCTAGTAGCAGACAGGTTCTATGCCATCGATCAATCCTGACGTCTTCAAGGCCTACGATGTCCGCGGCCTCTACCCCGGGGAGGTCAACGAAGACCTGTTCCGTCATCTCGGCCGCGCCTTCGTGGCCTATCTCGGGCCGGGGCGCTACGCCGTCACGCGCGACATGCGGCTCTCGTCGCCGTCGATGACCGCCGCGTTCATCGAGGGGGCGGTGGCTCAGGGAGGCCACGTCATCGACTACGGCCTGGCCGGCACCGATCAGATGTACTTTGCCGTCGCCGCCGACGGGCTCGACGGCGGCGCGCAGATCACGGCGTCGCACAATCCCGAAGCAGTACAACGGCTGCAAGCTGGTGCGGCGCGAAGCCTTTCCGCTCGAGCGGCGAGTCCGGGATCAAGGAAATGAAGGAGATGATCCTCGGCGGCACCATCCCGCCGCCCGAGGGCACGCCGGGTTCGGTGACGACCGGGGACATGCAGAAACGCTACACCGAGCACGTGCTGTCGTTCCTTGACGAGTCGCTCATCAAGCCGTTCAACGTCGTGCTCGACGGCGGCAGCGGCGTCGCCGGGATGATTGCGCCGCCGCTGTTCGATCGCCTGCCGTGCCGGACGACGAGGCTGTGCTTCGAGGTGGATGGCACGTTCCCGAACCACGAGGCGAACCCGCTCATCGAGGAGAACCGCCGCGACATCACCGAGCGGGTCATCGCCGAGGGCGCCGACATCGGCATCGCCTGGGACGGTGACGGCGACCGCTGTTTCTTCCTCGACGGCACCGGCGAGTTCATCGCCGGCGACTTCGTGACCGCGCTCCTGGCCGAAGCGTTCCTGCTGAAGTTTCCGGGCTCGACGATCATCTACGACGTGCGCGCGAGCTACGCGGTCAAGGACGTCGTGGCCCGCTACGGCGGCAAGGCGCTGATGAATCGCGTCGGCCACGCCTTCATCAAGCGCCGGATGCGCGAGGAAGACGCCATCTTCGGCGGCGAAGTCACCGGCCACTACTACTTCCGCGACAACTTCTACGCCGACAACGGCTTCATTCCGGCGCTGCTGATGCTGGAGCTGATGTCGAAGAAGGGCCAGTCGCTGCGCGACCTGCTGCAGCCGCTGCGCGAGAAGTACTTCATCTCAGGCGAGATCAACACCAAGGTCGCCAGCCTGGCGGTGTCCGCCGAGAAGATCGAGCGCCTCGCCCGCGAGTACGCGCACGGCAACGTCTACCAGCTCGATGGCATCTCGGCCGAGTTCGACGACTGGCACTTCAACGTGCGCGCGTCGAACACCGAGCCGCTGCTCCGCCTGAACCTCGAAGGCCTGACGCCGGAGATCATGGAGAAACGGCGCGACGAAGTGCTCGGCATCATTCGGGGCTGAGACGGCCAGCAGAGCTAGCAGGGACACAGTAGGGCGAGTCGGGTCGTAAGCGGGCGGGTCTTGGCGAAAGCACTGATCTATCCAACCCGACCTGTCCTACCTGCCCGACTCTGCCCTACCTGCCGACTGGCGCCTCTACCGCACCCGCGCCCCGAAGTAGGCGCAGACGCGCAGCACGTCCGCAAACACGCCGCCGGCGGTGACCGCCGGTCCCGCGCCAGGGCCCTGGACGACGAGCGGGTTGCGGTCGTAGCGCGCAGTTTCGTAGCGCACGACGTTGTCGGTCAGGTTGATGTTGGCGAAGGCGTGCGAGCGCTCGAGCTCGACGAGTCCGACGGTCGCCCGGCCGGTGGCGGCGTCGAGCGCGCCCACGTAACGCAGCACCCGGTTCGACGCCTGTCGCCTGCTCCAGCCGCGCCGCCATCGCGGCGTCGAGCTCGGTGGCGCGCGCGAGGAACTCCTCGGTGGGACAGTCCGGCGAGCGATGGTGGCACCAGGTTTTCGAGCGTCGAGATCGTCGATCTCGAGCCGCATGCCCCATCTCGCGCGCAAGGATGATCAGCTTGCGGCCGACGTCCATGCCCGAGAGGTCGTCGCGCGGGTCGGGCTCGGTAAAGCCCTGCCGTCGCGCGTCGAGAAGCACCGCGGAAAACGGCTCCCGGCCGTCCCAGACGTTGAAGAGGTACGACAGCGTGCCCGAGAGGATGCCCTCGATGCGCCGGATGTCGTCGCCGGTCTCGCGCAGATCGCGCAGCGTCTGGATCGACCGGCAAGCCGGCGCCAACGGTGGCCTCGTAGAGGTAGTGCGCGCCGGTCTGGCGCCGCGCCGCGCTGATCGCGTCGTGCAGAGTCAGCGCGCCGCTGCTGGCGCGCTTGTTCGGCGTGACGACGTGGATGCCTTTGCGCCAGCCACGCCGGATAGTTCGCGGCGACCTCGGCGCTGGCCGTGCAGTCGATGATCACCGAGTGCGGCAGGTGATCCGCGTCGACGTGCGCCGACGAAGGCCTCGAGGTCTGCGGCGACTCGCCGTCGGCGAGCGCTCGCCTGCCAGTTGCGGTGATCCGTGACGCACCGTTCGCCAGCGCATCCGCCGCGACCCCATGACGCCGCGGAGCCGGAGATCGAGGTTCGAGGTCTCGCGCAGCCGCGCCGCCTGCGACGTCGAGTTGCTCGACCAGCGCGCTTCCGACGAGCCCCGGACCGATCACGCCGATCGAGATCGTGTGCGCCGACAGGTAGAAGCTCGCGTGGACCGCGCGCAGGGCTCGCGTCAGGTCGCGCGCGTCGATCATCGCCGAGATATTTCGTTCGGACGCGCCCTGCGCAATCGCTCGGATGTTGACGCCGGCGCTGCTCAGCGCGCCGAACATCTTGGCCGCCACGCCCGGCGTTCCGGCCATCCCGTCGCCGACGACGGCAACGATGCTGCAATCGCGGGTGAGCTCGACGCGCTGAATCTGTCCCTGGTGGAGCTCGCGCTCGAAGGCGTGACGCACGACCATCTCCGCTTCGTCGGCCTGCGCGCAGCGGCACGGCAAAGCAGATCGAATGCTCGGAGCTCGCCTGGGAGATCAGGATCACCGAAATGCCGTGCTCGCCGCAGGGCGGCGAACAAGCGCTCGGCCGTGCCGGGCACGCCGATCATCCCCGTGCCTTCGAGATTCAGCAGTGCGACCTGATTGATGCTCGTGATGCCCTTTGACGGGATGCGTCGACTCCGGCCGCTGGCAGATCAGCGTGCCGGGATGCTCGGGATTGAACGTGTTGCGAATCCAGATCGGAATCCCCCGCGTCACCGCCGGGCCCATCGTCTGCGGGTGCAGGACCTTGGCGCCGAAGTAGGCGAGCTCCATCGCCTCCTGGTACGACAGCGAGTCGATCAGCGTCGCTTCCGGAACCAGGCGCGGATCGGCGCTCAGGATGCCGTCGACGTCGGTCCAGATGACGATTTCCCCGGCGTCGACGAGCCCGCCGACGATCGCCGCCGAGAAGTCGCTGCCGTTGCGCCCCAGGGTCGTCTGCAGGCCGTTGCCATCGCGCGCGACGAAGCCCGGAAGGATCGCCATCGACCTGCGGCACCGCGCGGCATCAGCTGACGCGCGTGATCGCGCGACTCGATCCCATCGGATCCCCGGCCCGAGCGGGCTATGGTCGATGCGGATCAGGTCGCGCGCGTCGACCCAGCCGACGCCGCGCGCGTCGCTGCCGCGCGTCTGCGACAGATGTTCCGCGAGCAATCGGCTCGACCAGAGCTCGCCGAATCCGACGACCAGATCGCGCACCGCGCCGGAGGCTGTGCGGATCAGCCGGACGGTCTGCAGGATGCCGGCGATGTCGCGGCACTCGCTCTCGAGCTGCCGCTTGTACGCGTCACGAGGCGGCCCGCTGACGAGCAGTCCGCGGCGATCGCCACATGACGCGTCGCGAAGCGCCTCGAGACCGGTTTCGACCGACGGATCCTGACGCTCGGCGGCGCTGACCAGGCCGAGCAGCGCATCGGTCACGCCGCGGCAGGCGGAAACGACGACGGCCAGACGGGGATGCGGATCGGCGCGAAGAATCGCCGCGACGCGGCGCATGCAGTCTGCATCCGCGACGCTCGATCCGCCGAATTTGTGAACACGAAATGCCGACATGGGTGCGAACGGGATTCTGTCATACGGTGCCAGAGCTGCCAGAGTGCCAAGGTGGTGCCAGAGGGTGCCTTGGTGCCAGGGTGCTGGTGCGTAGGGGTGCTTCGGGTGCGAACGGTGCGTGGGGTGCAGAGCGACGGTTGGCGGCGGCTTGCCAGCCGAAGCTCGCGGCGGAAGCTTCAGAGCCGCGAGCGAAGGCTGGAGCGGGAGACGGGGATCGAACCCGCGACCAACAGCTTGGGAAGCTGTGACTCTACCACTGAGTTACTCCCGCTCTGTGGCGTCTATCTTACCAACAGTGCCAGGGTGCCAAGGGTGCCAGGGGTGCCAAAGTGCTCTGGTGCCAATGGGCCCTCATTCCATGGCCGCCGAAAGCCAATGAATCCTGGGACTACAGCAATCGGCATGGGAGCACCCTGGCACGGGAGCACGCTGGCACGAGAGCACCCTGGCACTAGAGCACCCTGGCACCTTGGCACCCTGGCACCCTGGCACCTATTTCAGCGAAACCCCCACCGCCAGTGTCAGCAGCGACGCGCGCGGCGCACCTGGACTCGTCGCGCTGGGTTCGACAATCGACAGCTTGTACCAGCGGAGGTCGAAGCCGACGCCGACGTGATCGTTGACGAACCACCGCGCGCCGCCGCCGTAGTTGATCGCCTTCACCCATCCCGAATCGACCGGGAGGTATTGAATCGTGCTCTGCGTTTCGGCCTCGCTCTTCACCCGAGTCTGCCCAAGGCCGGCGCTCAAATAGCTCCAGCCAAGCGAATGACCGAAGTTCAGCGACACCTGCGGAGCCAGCGATGTCACACGAGTCGTGACCTCAGGGATCAGGACGACCGGCGCGGCCGATCCGGACGGGAGATCCGGCGGCATCGTCCGCCCGCGCGCGAAGTCCCAGGTGGCGCCGAATCCGAACGCCACGCTCTTGAATCGCAGCGGATAGATGTGCGCGCCAAGGTCGAGGCCAAACGCTCGCGAGGGAAGCTGGGTGTCGGGCGGGACGAGCGGCGTCCAGCCGATTTCGCTCGGCAGCCCCGCCGACGTCCCGCGCGCGTCGAGGACGAATCGCGGGATCGGCTCCTTCGGTGGCTGCGCGAGACAAGGCGACGCGGCGGCGAGCATCGTCACACCGAGCACGAAGAACCGGATCTGTCGTCGCCTCGTCATCAATCAGTAGCTCGACGGCTTCGCGGGTGCGATCGTCTCGCCGCGCGATTCCTTGACGATGCGCACTCCGGCGCTGGCGCCGACCCGGCTGGCGCCGGCCGCGACCATGGCCTTCATCTGCGCAAGGTCACGGACGCCGCCTGCGGCCTTCACCCCGATGGTGTCGCCGACCACGCGGCGCATCAGCGCGACGTCGGCCACCGTCGCGCCGCCGGGCCCGAACCCGGTGGAGGTTTTGACGAAGTCGGCGCCGGCCGCCTTGGTCAGCGTCGACGCCGTGACCTTCTCTTCATCGGTGAGCAGCGCCGCCTCGATGATGACTTTGCTGACGACGTTGTGCTGCCGGCACGGCCCGGTCACGGCTTCGATGTCCTGCTCGACGAGCCGGAGATCGCCGGACTTGAGCGCGCCCACATTGATCACCATGTCGATCTCGACCGCGCCGTCAAAGATCGCGCGTCGCGTCTGGTACTGCTTGACGTCCGGCGTCGTTGCCCCGAGCGGAAAGCCGACGACCGAGCACACGCCAACGCCGCTGCCCTGCAGCAGCCTGGCGCAGTACGCGACCCACGTGGGGTTGACGCAGACCGTCGCGAAATGAAACTCGGCCGCTTCAGCGCAGAGCTTTTGGACCTCGGCGGCGGTCGCGTCGGGTTTGAGCAGCGTGTGGTCGATCAGCCCCGAGACCTCGCTGGCGCCGCCGCCGCTCGCGTGCAAGCCCAACCTGGTCGCCCCGGCGGCGAGCACACCGCCCACCTGTTGCGGGCAGCAATCGAACGCAAAGCCGTGGCAGGCGCACCGCGCCGGGGCAACGGCACCGGCAGCGGCAAGCTCTTGCAGGATGAGGTCGATGACGCGGCGGATGTCGGACAAGGGACGCGACGATCTTATCGTGTTCGTTCGAGATTCCGAATCTTGGCAAGCCGGCGGATATAGCGCGCCTCGCGCATCGGCGTCGAGATCCAGGTCTCAACGATGGCCTTGGCCTCGTCGGGGGTGACGAGCGTGGCGCCGAGCGCGAGGACGTTGGCGCCGTTGTGCTCGCGGGCATAGCGCGCGCAGCGTGCGATCGGTGCACATCGCCGCGCGGACCCCGTCAATCTTGTTGGCCGCGATGGTCGAGCCCAACCCGGCGCCGTCGATGACAATCCCGGCATCGACCTCGCCGCGCGCGACCAGCCGCGCGACGGTCGACGCGATGTCGGGATAGTCCACAGGATCCGTGCCCTCGGTGCCGACGTCCTCCACCGCCAACCCGCGGCCCCGCAGCAGATCCCGAAGCGTCGCCTTCAACGCAACCCCCGAGTGATCGCTGCCGATCGCCAGCCGCTTGATCTCCGCCGGCGGCGCAAGCGACGCCAGGTCCGCGTCGACGACATCACGGACGACCGCAATCCGCCGCGCTCGCAGCGTATCGAGCGCCAACGGCGTAATGTGCCCGCCCGGCGCCAGCTGCACCGCCGAGCCGATCTCCATCACACGTGCATCGGCTTCAGTAATGATGTCGAATCGCTTCACAGCTCTCAGCTTTCGGCATCAGCTATCGGCTCTTCGGACGCTTGCACTTGCACGGGCACGACTCACACGCCACGCGGCACGACGCACCGCACGAGGAATACGAACGGAACCAAGGTTCATATGCTACCCTGCGACGGTGACAACCGCCGCCATCCCCCCGTTCATTTCGACCGAGGCGTTGAAGGATCGCATCGCCGCCCTCGCCACCGAAATCCGGCGCGACGTGCCCGATGAGAGCCTGCATCTGGTTTGCGTGCTGAAGGGCGGGGTGATGTTCCTCTCCGACCTGATCCGGAGGATGGACGGGGACGTCACCATCGACTTCATGGCGCTCTCGAGTTACGCGCGGCACGACCTCGTCCGGCGAGGTTCGGCTGATCAAGGATCTCGACTACGGTCTCGAGGGCCGCAACGTCATCATCGTCGAGGACATCGTCGACACCGGGTTGACCTTGCACTATCTGCAGGAGATCCTCCGCGCCCGCAACCCGAAGTCGCTGCGCACGGCGTGCCTGCTGAGCAAGCCATCGCGCCGCAAGATCGACGTCAAGGTCGAATACATCGGCTTCACGATCGAGGATAAGTTCGTCGTCGGCTACGGCCTCGACTACTCGGAGCAGTACCGCGAACCTGCCGTACATCGGCGTCCTGCAGTAGCTTACGGCTGGACCGCGGCGCGAACCTGAGTGGCGGCCTGGCGCGCGGCCCCAAGCACCTTCGCTTCGTCGAGCGTCAGGACCTTCCCGTCGCGCATCAACGCCTTCCCGTTCACGACCGTCGTCTCCACGTCGTCGCCGCGCGTGACGTAGACGAGGTGCGAGATCGGATCGTACATCGGCGTCTGGCGCGGCCGATCCATCCGGACGACGATCAGATCGGCGAGCTTTCCGGCTTCGAGCGACCCCAGCTCCTTCTCGCGTCCAATCACACGCGCGCCGCCAATTGTCGCCATTTCGAGCGCGACGCGGGCGCTCACCACGCGCGGATCGCGCGACGTCAGCTTGTGGAGAAAGGCGGCCTGGCGCATCGCTTCGAACATGTCGAGATCGTTGTTGCTCGCGGCGCCGTCGGTGCCGAGGCCGACCGGGAAGGCCGCTCTTCAACATCTCCGGCACCGGCGCGGTTCCGCTCGCGAGTTTCATGTTGCTTTCGGGGTTGTGCGACACGCCGGCGCGCTGTGATTTCAACACCTGAATCTCGTCGGGCTGGAGCCACACCCCGTGAGCGGCGATAATCTGCGGCCCCCAGAATCCCAGCGCCGCGAGCGCCGCGACCGGCCGCGCCTTGTGCCGCTCCAGCGACAGCCGCGTCTCGTCCTCGGTTTCGTTGAGGTGAATCAGGAGCGGCACCGAGTACTTGACGGCCAGGTCACGCGCACGCTTCAACGTCGCGGCGTCGAGCGTGTAGACGGCGTGTGGCGCGACGGCGGGAACAATCAGGCTGTCCTTCTGGAACTCCTGGATGAACTTCTCGGCCCGCGCGAGCCCGTCAGCCGGCGTCTTCGCGTCGGGAACCGGAAACTCGATGATGCTCTGACCGAGGATGCCGCGGAGACCCGCCGCGCGCGTCGCGCGCGCAATCTCCTCCTCGAAGTAATACATGTCGGTGTAGGTCGTCGTCCCCGAACGGATCATCTCGAGGGCGGCGAGCTCGGTCCCGATCGCGCACGAACGCCGGCGACACCGTTTTTGCTTCGGCGGGAAAGATGTACTTCTGCAGCCAGTCCATCAGCGCCAGGTCGTCGCCCAGCCCGCGATAGAGGACCATCGGCGCGTGGGTGTGGGTGTTGATGAGCCCGGGCATCACCACGCGCCCGGCGGCGTCGATGACCTGCGCCGACTTGAAGTCGCGCGAAATGCGCTCGGGTGCGTCAACGGCCGCGATCGTCGTTCCGCTGATCGCCACCGACCCCGGGTTGAGCACTCGCCCGCTGCCGTCCATGGTGACGACGATGGCGTTGGCGATGATGAGATCGACGGCGCGAGGCGCCTGGGCGCCAAGCGGCGCGACGATCAGCGCCACTGCGAGCGCCAGCGCACCGCATGACCCGCATCAGTTTCCGCATTGGCGAAATTCTACTCTGCGGATAAGCTCAGCCCCGTGGTTCACCTGGTCACTCATCCCCTGGTTCAGGACATCCTGTGCGAGCTGCGCGATGCGCGCACGCCACCAGAACGGTTTCGACAACTCGCATGGCGCATCAGCGTGCTGCTGGGGAGCGAGGCGCTGCGCGACGTTCCGACAGTCGCCGAAACCGTCGAGACGCCGCTCGGGCCGGCGCGTGGTGCACGCGTGCGGACCGATGTCGTGGTGGTCCCGGTCCTGCGCGCCGGGCTCGGGATGCTTCCGGGCCTGCTGGAACTGGTGCCCTCAGCACGCGTCGGCCACCTTGGCCTGCAGCGAGACGAACGGACGGCGGTGGCCGCGCAGTACTACGCGAAACTCCCTTCGCCGCTCACGGACAGTTTCGTGCTGATGATCGATCCGATGCTGGCGACGGGCGGTAGTGCGGTGGCGGCCCTGGACCACCTGACCCGCGCCGGCGCGCGTCACATTCGACTGGTATGCATCGTCGCCGCGCCCGAAGGGATCGCGCTGGTCGAACAGGCGTATCCGCAGGTCCCGATCTACACGCCGGTTGTCGACGAGCGTCTCAACGATCACAAGTACATCGTTCCGGGATTGGGCGATTTCGGCGACCGCCTGTACGGCACGGCCTGATTAGACCCGCGCGCCACATAAGCCACCACCGTTGGCGGTAGTGTTTCAGTCCGGTTGAGCCGCCGGCACTAACGTTGAGGCACTAAGCCTCTTGGACGATGTCCGATAGACGAAGAGGGCACCCAGTGAAGGGCAATGATCGTCACGGGGAATGCGGCCATCGGCAATCGAATCCACTGAAGCCGTGGCGGTAGCGGCATGGGGACGGCGAACACATAAACCCCGTGTATCAGCCAGAACAGACCGACCAGAAACACAAACCGACGCACGAATGCGCCCGCATCCGGTCCGAGGTTGGCGGCGTAGAGCACCAAGCCGCTGATGACCAGGAGCAGCACCGACCAAGAGAAGTTCAGAGCAAAAAGCGCCCAAGCGAGTTGAGCCGGTAAACTTCCGAAGTCCCGCAACAAGCTCCATTCGTACTGAAGTCCGAAATGGGCGAGCGCCATTCCGCCCTCCAGCACACCAGCCGCTGCGAGGAGAACGAGCCACAATCGTTTGCTTGGCACTGGGTGCCCTTCTGTTGAATCGGCGCTGAAGTCGTCGCCGTCGAGGGCTGGCATCGATCTGATGCTATGCTTAGCGGAGTATGCCACGTACCCGAAGGGCCACAAGCGCCCACCGGCGTCGTCTCGAACGCCGTCCACGTCATGAGGATCGCGACGAGCGAGATCGACGAGGCCGTGACTGACGACGGTAAGAATGCTGCTGCGGTTGCGCTTGGTCGAAAGGGCGGAGCGGCGAGAGCAAAGAATCTCAGCACGAGAAAGCGCCGCGAGATTGCCGCCAAAGCTGCCAAGGCCCGATGGCAGAATGCCAAGAGATAACGAACCTCAGTCCTGGTCGAACGGCGATTTACCGGGAACGAATCCAGCTTCAGCAGCCGCGTCATTTGCCAGCTTGATCTTCGCTCGGTGAGCATGCGCTCTTCCTCAGAGCGCGCTTCCAGATCGGCCGCGCGATCGGCCGCCGCGAATGCCTTCGTGGAGCAGCCTTCGCAATCGTATACGCTCTCTTCGGACGGCTTCGCCTCTACATCGACGCCGTGGAGAGGCGTTCGGGATGGACATCGATTACTCGATGCTCATCAAGCGCTATGGCGCGTCAGGCGAGAACGAAACGCGCTACTCTCCCGCGAAGTGCATCGGCTGCATTCCGAAGCCGGTCATCTGGAGAGACTCGTCGCGCGCGGCACACGGCGGCCGTTCCCGAATCGACTGAAACCGGATTACACTAGCGGAGCGGCACGCGTGGTGCCGTGTCAGACTCCGCATCAGACGGAAGTCGCGCTCGCGACGCGCGCTTGGCTCAGCGGTAGAGCACCGCCTTCACACGGCGGGGGTCGGTGGTTCGAATCCACCAGCGCGCACCACCTAACCACTGAAACCAAAACGCATATCGTGGAGCTATTTGTAGAGGCGGGCGAACCGAGTGCGGGGTGCATTAGGGGTGCAATTCGGAAGGCGCCGCCGCGACGAGTTCGATGGCTGACGGACCTGGATTCGTACCTGGATATGTGGGCCGCTGGCCAGTGGTTCGGCCGTTGGGGAGTGGCGGCCAGGGCGCGGCGTCCCAGTGCGGAGCGGGATGACCTGTCCAGTGCAGACCTTGCGTCGAGGTAAGGTGCCTGACCACGTTCGCGTGTCTTCGTCGCTGAAGTGATGCCAACTTGGCCGACTACTTTCAGCAAACGGCCGTGCGCTGGATCGCCCGCGTGGATGATCCGAACGACTCAGCCGTGCGACACAGTGCTCCCCTATGGCGAAGCGCGCCAAGGCGAAACGTCCGCCCACGCAAACGCTGGAACAGTCGCTCCGCGGCATTCGCCGCCGCATTGCGCTTGTCGAAGCGCGGGTCGAGCGACTGGAAGCACTAGCGACTGGAGTCCGGCTTACGCGGGCGCGACGGGGATCGGCGCTCCCAGTGGACGCCCGCGTGCATCCACGTTCTCGCGCCAAATAGTGCCACTCCCAGCGGCCGCTGTGCGGCCCGCACCGCGTCTGCAAATGAGGCGAGCGGTTCGCCAATCGTCAGACGGCTGTGGCCGTCCATCAAAATGAACGTGCCGTCCTGAACGCTGTTGCGAATGATCACCGTTCGACGCTGCACCGACATGCACACCTCCCACGCCAGGCGACGACGGAAGGGCGGATTCTACAAGATGGGCATGTCAAACGGTCAACAGTTGTGTAAGTGAGTGCGCAATGCTGTGAACGCGCTTCGGGATAATCGCCGTGCCACTTCAGCGCGGACCAGTTACAACGTGAGACACTGAGCGCGCAGTGATCGACATACTGCTGTGGGCCGTCGTCGTCCCCCTCCTATTCGTGAGCTTCCTGGTCACGGTTGGTTCAGCGTTCGCGAACCCTCTCATGGGCGGCTGGGCGGTCGCGCTGGGCGTCGTGGCCTACGGCAATCCGGGGTGGGCGTTTTGGGCGTTCGTCGCGTGGCTGGCTGTTGTCTGGCTATTCACACGGCGGGGGTCGGTGGTTCACCAGCGCGCACCATAAACCCCTTATCAGTCAACAACTTCGTGGCATAGCCCTATCCCAAGGGGTCATTCAACATCACGCCATATCCCGGATTTTGACCAAAAGTTACCCGAATGAGTTACCAGCATGGCGGTATGAGGGATAGCGCTATGAGGATGCCGTCGGCGAGTCGAACAGCGGATGCTGCCGATCCCGGCACAGCTGGATGAATCACCGTTACGTCGACTCCCAACCGACCGCGAGCAGTTTGTCGCGCCAGCGGTTTGACCGCGATTCAATCGACGGTCCATCGCGAAGACGTTCCGTCCGCCGAATCTCGCCGTCCTCGAGCAATTGCAGATCAACGCCGTGCGGCAAGTCACCGCCCAGCAAGTCAGGCAGCGGCCATCCTTGCGCACGCTTAGAGTTCATCGGTCGCGTCAGCCGCGCCAGCGCCGCCACGTCACAGCGCCCGCCCTGGTGCTCGGCTAAGCGCGGCCTCGTTCTAGGGCCACTGGCCCCGACCGGCGAGCCGAAACGAGGCCGTAAGTCGCGGTGGTGTGGCGTGCTCCGGTGCGGCCCGCGACGCCGCACCCAGTGGCAAGGATTCTGCTGATGTCCCAGACATTCGCGATCACGCGACATCGAAGGAGAATTCATCATCATGGTTACGATCAAGAAAGCGCCGAACTCGAAGGCGCCGACACCTGCCGCCCCAGAACACGCACGCCGTCAAGGGCGGACTCAACTTACCACGATCAGGTCGAATTAAGGCCCAGTCCCCCGACCTGTAACGCGAGTCCGACGCGGTCATTGGTCGGGGATTCGTGGGCGATTGCCAGAGACGGTCTCACACGCGCAAGATTCGATGCTGTGTGCGTCGGTCTTGCGCCTCTCCGAGTTCCCCAGCCGCCGATCGATCGCGTCGTGTGGCGACTCCAGAAGGCGCAGCGCACCGTTCAGGCCGTTGTCCGTCTCATTCCGCGTGCCGGCGTGGAACTGCGGATCGACGTCGACGGCGACCTGCGCTGGAGCCAGGCATACGGATGGAACGCGCGGGAACTGGACGCCGAGGCCGAGCGCAAACGTGACGCGTTCCGCGAGCGCGGATGGTCCGACGTAGCCGCAGGGTGCCAGATGTGAATGTCGCATTTCAGGCGATCGAAACGGAGACAAAAGGCGGCGCTGCCACAAAGATCTGTGATGTCTGGTCGCGCATGTCTGCATAGTGCTTCTCATCGTCGCTGTGGTTGATCCTTTGCAGCGGTGACATGCGAGCGCGGCGATGGATCCGGTAGCCCCCTCTGGCTCCTCCCATTCGCGGCATTCGCGTTGTGCGGAGGCATCACCACCCGCCGCGCTCTCCATAGTTCAGTGCGCCGTGCCGAGTCTTCCGCACGGAGGATGTCCACGATCGCGTCGTAGTGAAGTTCGATCGCGATCGAAACGTCACACGGCCAGTCAACGGCGCGCCGGTGGCGAGACCACGAGAACGCCTTCCGCCGGATCGTCATCTTCCGGCTCGATCCACACGCTGGCGCCCGCGCGTCGCAGCTCAGTGAATAATGCTGCTGCGATGCCGCTCGTTCGTCGTCTCGATGCGCGCCGCGCTTGACGATCAGTTTGAAACCGGAGTCAGCAGTGCCAGGCCGATCCGTGGCCGTGCGGATATTCGTGCCACGACACTTGCATATGCTGCGGTGTCGCGTCGCGAGTCCCGGTAAGCAGTGAGAGTGTCGAGGTGTAATCATGCATAGCCCCAGCAAGCAAGGAGCGATGGTGGCCGTGTTTCTTGCCGGATGCTGCCTCGCCGAATCACCGTTAGCTGCAGGAATCCAAAGACTCGCGCCATTCTCGGCACTGACGTTGCGCGTTTCGGTCCCCGAGCGCGATTTTGTTCAGCTCGAGCCGATTCCCATTACGTTGAGTATCAGTAACGACTCCGAGCGCCCAATTAGTGGACACCTGGAGGTTTCGCTTGCTGAAGAGTATGCGCGTCTGTACGTGACAGATGAGCAAGGTCGGGTGAAAGAGGCTCTCCCGCTTCCTGGCGTCTTCGCTGACTCGGTGAAAAATATCCCCGTACCCATCGAACCCGGGCGGCAGAAAAACGTGACGGAACTGTTGAGCGTCGGACTTGATGAGACGTTCCCGGAGCCGGGCCTATGAATTGAGCGCTGTTGTTGTCGACGTGGACCGACTCGACAAGATCACGTCGAAACCGGTACGCATTCGGATCGTCGCTCCGTCGGCGGCTGACATCGCCGCGTACGATTACATCCGCGGTAGTGATGCAACCTTTGATCTGTTTAGTGGCAGGAAGTCTCTCGAGGGCGAATCCCATCGACTCGTGCTCGAGGAACTCGCGAGGTCATACAGTCAGTCTCGATTCGCCGACTACGCAAATCTACTGCTTGGAAGGAACTTCCTGTATCGACACGAATACGCCAGAGCGGTTGAGCACTTCACGAAGCTCGAGCAGAAGGCTGGATTTCCGCTGGCGGGCGAAGTCGCGTCCTCTCTCGTCAAGGCGAGGGCGCGTCTCAAGGGATAGGCCTGTGAGACGATGCCGTCGCTCGGCCTCGGCGTTGGCCAGTCTCGGGCGTGCGTCATCGATATTCCACCGTATCAGGTGCGACCGAGACCTTCCTCGATCCTCCGGCGCCCACTCGCACCCTGCGGAATCCTGTTCGCCGCCGCGTTGTGGCGAGCGCGCACTCGCCCATCAGCGTCCAGTGCCAGCACCGGGTTTGGTAGACTTCGCGGGTGATGCCGCTGCTCTCGGTGGTCGTCCTGCTCTCGGGCAGCCCCGCTGCGCCCGCGATAAATGCAGACTACGTCGGTCTCGGGACTCGCGAGATGAAACGCATCTCGGCGAGAGTGCTAAGACCACTTCCGAAGCGACGGCGCCTTTCCAAGACGCGATGGACCGCGAGTGTCACCGCATCCTGATCGAGCCGCATAACCGTTCCTTCAATGGACGGCCCTTCGTGCGTACGGGCGATTCGGTTGTCAGAGAAAAACGATCCGCTCAGTCCCACCGCCGGTCTGCAGGTAGACGGCTGCGCAGCCGTGATCGATCCCGCCGGCGATTTTCGCCCTTTAGGACGGCGCGGAATGCCCCGCGGCCGATTGAAGGAGATCGAGATGACCCGCCCGATGCGTCTGTTACTCCCGGGATGTGCCATCGCCGCGCTACTGACTGCGCCGGCGTCCGCTCAGACGAACGAGAAGCCCGCGACCGAAGCGCCGGTTTCTACCGTATCCGGGCAGTTCGCGACGAAGACCACCGGCACCATCACTCCGGCACACGTTGTCTCGTTCTACACCGGCGATATCGCCGACGTGCGGAACCGGAGCCTCAGGATCGTGCTGGCGGAGATCCCTGTCGACGAGGCACGGGTCCGGGCGGCAGAAGACCCCAGCCTCGAGCTCGACGCGATCGAGGAACTGAAGCGCACCAACACGCTGACTCTCACCGCCACTGGCGATGCGTATCTGTCGCTGTCTGCGACCTTCCATGCAACCAACACGTACCTCTTCGGCGACAGCGTCCAGAACCTGACGGTGGAATACACCACGCAAAGCGCGACGCGCCTGGCGGGCCGGCTGTTCTCGCCCAAGCCGGTGAAGGGCGCCAATGGCGACAGCTACACGGTCGACCTGCGCTTCGACGTGAGCCTGCCGTCGGCGCCGGGGCCCGGCATGCCACTGCCGGTTGGCGGCGGCGACCCTGGCGCGGCGCTGATGAACCTCCTGGCCGCCATCGCGAAGCGCGACGTGGGGGCCATCCGCGCGGCGCTTGGCCCAGACGACCGCATGTTCGCCGCTCAGAGAGTGGCAGCCAGGGGGATGAGCGAGGCCGAGGCGCTTCTCGAGCAGGCCAGACAGGTGGCCAGCCTCAAGAACGTGAAGATTCGCAGCGGTGACGTCTCCGGTGACACGGCTCGCCTTGACGTCGAAACCGGCGACCGGAAAAAGCCCACCGTCATTCGGGTGCGCATGGTGCGCTGCGGCACCGCATGGCTGTTCACATCGTCGCCGATGCCGCGCCTTCCGGTGCGGTGCGAGGCGTAACAGCGAAGGCGTGCAGGGCCGATGCGTCGCTCAGCGGCGACGCCGGGCGGGCGGCTCGACCTTCGGCTCTTGTTCCTTCAGGCGGGCGCGCAGGCTGTCCCACTCTGACGAACCAGCCCAGCGCTCAGATCCCTGGGGAGGAGGAGGCAGATGCGAAGAAGGAGGTGGAGGCGGAGGTTCGCTCGCTCCGCCGACGAGCTCGACGCCGCCGAGGCCCGCCTCGTCGCCCGGGGGCTCGTCGCCGACGGCGGCTTCACGCCGGCGGGCCGCGACGCCCGGGAGGCCGTCGAGCGCAGACCGACCGCCAGTGCCGCCCGATCGTCGAGGCGCTGGGCGACGACCTGGACGAGCTGGTGGCGACCCTGGCGCCGTGGGCGGACGCCATCCGGGCCGCGCGCGGCTACCCGGCCTCGGCCCCACGACCTGGCCGGGGCGGCGTCGCGGGGCGGGTGACCGCCCGCGGTCACTCGCCGAGGCGGTCGAAGCGCGGCGGCCGCTTCTCGAGGAACGACACCACGCCCTCCTTGAAGTCGGGCCGCCCGAAGCTCTCGACCATCAGCTGGACCGCCTCCGCCTCGGCCGGGCCGAGGTCGGCGTGAGCTGCTGGTAGACCTGGCGCTTCATGATCTGCAGCGAGGCGGGCGAGCAGCGCGCGGCGAGGTCCTCGACGTAGCTGCGGCAGTCGGCAGCAGCTCGTCGCCGGGCACGACGCGGTTCACGAGCCCGATCCGAGCGCCTCCTCGGCCCCGTCGACCCGCCGCGACGAGAACAGCAGATCGAGCGCGTGCGCCGGCCCGACCAGGCGCGGCAGCAGCCAGCTGAGGCCCCACTCGGCGATCAGCCGCGCTGCGAGAACGCGGTGATGAACAGGCGCGTCCGTCGGCCGAACCGCAGGTCGCAGCACAGCGCGATCGGCACGGCCATGCCGGCGACGGGCCGTTGATCGCGGCGATGATCGGCTTTCGCACCGACATCAGGTAGGTGTAGTCGCCGCCGAAGTCGCGGGCCGGCGCGGGTCGTCCGGTCGGCCGGGAGCTCGGCGGCGGCCGTCGGCCACCGCGCCGCCCTCGGTGAGCGCTCAGGTCGCTCATGTCGGCGCCGGCGCAGAAGCCCGCCCGGCACCCGTGATCACGATCGCGACCACGGCCCGGTCGCGGTCGGCCCGGTGGACGCGCGTGGCGCACCTCGGCGCCCATGCTCGTGGTCCACGCGTTGAGCGCCTCGGGGCGGTTGAGCGTGATCGTCGCCACCGGGTCGCCCACCTCGTAGCGGATCTCCTCGTACATCACGCCTCCGGGGGTCGGCGGGAGGGGAACCCGACACCCGTGTCGGCCGACGACACCCCTCGCCCACGTGGTCAGTGCGTGCGGACGCTAACGAGCATTGACACACGTGTCGACTCGTGGCGATGCTCGGGGCCACGACGAGGAGGAGTTGTCGATCCGCGTGCGGCTGGGCCCCGAGGACGACTACACTGCACGCCCGGGAGGAGGGCGACGAACTTCAACGAGTCCGCCTACTACAACTTCTCGGACGCGGGCAGCGGCGTGGGCGGGTGGGTGCGCCTCGGCAACCGCCCCAACGAGGGCCACGCCGAGATGACGACCTGCCTCTACCTGCCGGACGGGCACGTGGCGTTCATGTACGCCCGGCCCCGCATCTCGGGCAACGAGAGCCACGACGCCGGCGGCCTGCGCTTCGAGGTGGTCCGCCCGTTCGAGGAGCACCGAGTCACCTACGACGGCAAGGTCGTCGTGCTCGAGGACCCCTCGCAGATGGAGGACCCCAAGCGGGCGTTCGCCGAGAACCCGCGGGTGCCGTGCCGCATCGGCCTGGTGCACCGCGGCATCGCCACGCCGTGGGGCGGCGAGCCCGAGGCCGAGGAGGGCGACCCGCCGCCCGCCGCCGACGCCGAGAAGGGCTTCGCCCGCGGCCACTTCGAGCAGCACATGGCCGTGACCGGCGAGGTGACGGTCGGCGACGAGCACTTCGTGCTCACCGACGGGCTCGGCCTGCGCGACCACAGCTGGGGGCCGCGCTACTGGCAGAACGTCTGGTGGTACCGGTGGCTGACCGTCAACCTCGGGCCCGACCTGGGCTTCGCCGTGACGGTGTCCGGCGACGAGGCCGGCGGGCGCCGGGCCGGCGGCTTCCTCTACGACCGGGCCCGCCACGGCGAGGGCTGGGTGCCGGTCCGCGCCGTCGACCTGTCGTCCGACTTCGACGACCGCTGGTACCACTCGGCCGTCCGGGTCACCGTGCACACCGACGACCACAGCTACGACGTCGAGGGTGAGGTCCGGGCGCTGATCCCGCTGCGGAACCGCCGCAACGGCCTGACGACCCGCATCACCGAGGGCATGACCCGGTGGCGCCACGACGGCATCGAGGGCTCCGGCCTGGCCGAGTACCTCGACCAGGTCGTCGACGGCCTCCCGGTCGGCGCCGCTGCCGGGCACTGAGAGGCAGGCCGGCAGGCCGGGCCACCCCCGCCACGAGCGGCGGGCGTAGGCTCACCGCTGGTGGACGGCATCCACGACATGGGCGGCATGCACGGGTTCGGGCCGGTCGAGCGCGAGGCCGACGAGCCCGTCTTCCGCGAGTGGTGGGAGGCCCACGCCATCGGCCTGGCGCTGGTCACGAGCGTCGCCGGGCTGCGGGGGACCGGCATCCGCCAGGCGATCGAGTCCCTCGACCCGGCCACCTACCTGACGTCGAGCTACTACGAGCGCTGGGCCCGCTCGACCGAGGCCGCCCTCGTGGCCGCCGGCACCCTCACGACGGCCGAGGTCGACGAGCGCGCCGCCACGGTGGCGCCCGGCCCGACGGCCTCGGAGGCCACCGACCCGGCCACCACCGACCTCGTCCGCCGGGTGCTCAACGCCCCGCGCGCCACGTCCGGGACGCCGGTCGACGGCCGCTTCGCCGTGGGCGACCGCGTCACCGTGCGCCGCATGGCGCCGGCCGCCCACCACCGCTGCCCCCGCTACGTCCGCGGCGTGGCGGGCGTCGTCGATCGGGCGGGCACCGGCTGGCCCCACCCGGGGACGAACGAGCCGGAGGTCGTCTACACGGTCCGCTTCGCCATGCGGGACCTGTGGGGCGACGACGCCGAGCCGGGCCACCTCCTCCTCGACCTGTGGGAGCGGTACCTGACATGAGCGACCACCACCATCCCCGCCCGGCCTCGCCGGTCGAGCGCCGGGTGGCGGCCATCGAGGCCCTCCTGGTCGAGAGGGGCCTGATCACCAGCGACGTCGTCGACGCCGTCATCGAGACCTACGAGCACGACGTCGGCCCGCTCCACGGCGCCCGCGTCGTCGCCCGGGCCTGGGTCGACACGCCTACCGCGCCCGGCTGCTGGCCGACGGCACGCGGGCGGTCGGCGAGCTGGGCCTGGGCGGCGCCGAGGGCGAGCACCTCGTGGTGCTGGAGAACACGCCGGAGGCCCACAACGTCGTCGTGTGCACGCTGTGCTCGTGCTACCCGTGGCCGGTCCTCGGCCTGCCGCCCCGCTGGTACAAGAGCTCCGCCTACCGGTCGCGGATGGTGCGCGAGCCCCGGGCGGTGCTGGCCGAGATGGGCACGACGCTGCCGGACGACGTCGAGGTCCGCGTGTGGGACTCGAGCGCCGAGACGCGCTACCTGGTGCTCCCGCTGCGCCCGGCCGGGACGGAGGGCCTGTCCGAGGACGAGCTGGCCGCGCTGGTGACGCGCGACCACATGATCGGCGCCGCCCGGTGACCGCCGGGCCGATGCCCCTGCCCGGGCGTGCCCCGGCAGAACGGCGAGCTTGTGTTCGACGCCCCCTGGGAGAGCCGGGCGTTCGGCCTGGCCGCGGCGTACGTGGCGTCCACCGGCGGCGACTGGGACCGGCTTCCGCCCCCACCTGGTGCGCGCCATCGCCGAGCTCCCCGACGACACGCCCTACTACGAGGCCTGGGTCACCGCCCTGGAGTCGCTCCTGGCGGAGGACGGCCTCCCCGCCATGTGATGTCACGCGAGGGCCGGCGCCCGTCGGCCCGAGCGTGACATCGGTAACAGGCGGACGATTAGGTTCGCCGGCGTGGATCTCTCCTGCGCGTTCATGACCACGGTCGCCACACCGGACCACGTGGCCGCGGCGGAGCGGCTCGGCTACCGGCGGGCGTGGGCCTACGACTCGCCGGCGATCACGTCGGACGTGTGGATGGCCCTGGCGCTGGCGGCGGACCGCACCTCGACCATCGGCCTCGGACCGGCCGTGCTGGTCCCGAGCCTCCGCCACCCGATGGCCAACGCGACCGCGACCGCCACGCTCGCCCGCATGGCGCCGGCGGCGGCGGTGGCCTTCGGGGCCGGCTTCACCGGCCGCTACACCCTCGGCCAGCGCCCCCTGCGGTGGGCCGACGTCGAGGCCTACGTCGCCGCGGTGCGGGGTCTGCTGCGGGGCGAGACGGTGACGTGGGAGGGCGCCCCGATCCGCATGATGCACACCGACGGCTTCGTGGCCGACCGCCCGGTCGACGTGCCCGTGTACATCGGGGCCGACGGCCCCAAGGGGACCGCGGTGGCCGAGCACGCTCGGCGACGGCGTGTTCTCCGCCGTCGTCCCCAACACGACGCCGCCGCCGGCCGGCCGCAGGCGCTGCTCCGGTACGGCACCGTGCTCGGCGCCGGACGAGGACGTCCGCAGCGAGCGGGTGATGGCCGCCGCCGGCCACGCCGTGGCGGTGGTGTTCCACGGCCTGTACGAGCGGGGCGGCCCCGACATGGTGCGGGCGTTCCCCGGCGGCGCCACCTGGCTGGCCGCCGTCGAGGCGGTCCCCGAGCGCGAGCGCCACCTCGTCACGCACGAGGGCCACCTCGTGCGGCTCACCGACGTCGACCGGGCCGCGGTCCGACGAGGGGGCCGACCTGCTGACGTCGGTCAGCTTCAGCGGGACGCCCGACGAGCTGCGCGAGAAGGCCGACGCCTTCGCGGCCGCCGGCGTGACCGAGATCGTCTACCAGCCGGCCGGCCCCGACATCGTCGGCGAGCTGGCCCGCATGGCCGACGTGTTCCAGCCCTCCACGGAAAGGACGTGACGCCGTGACCGACGGAGCCACCAGCCCGTCCCGGTTCGCCGGGAAGGTCGCCCTCATCACCGGCGGTGCCTCCGGCATCGGCCTCGCCACCGCCCGGCGCATCGTGGCCGAAGGCGGTCGTGTGGTCGTGGGCGACGTGAACGACGAGGCCCTCGCCGCCGCGGCGTCCGAACTGGGCGACGCGGGCGCCGCGCTGCGCTGCGACGTCACGGTCGAGGCGGACGTCGAGGCCCTGGCCGCGGCGGCGGTCGAGCGGTTCGGGCTCGCTGGACGTGGCCTGCGCCAACGCCGGGATCGGGGCGGTCGCCCGGCTGGTCGACGCCGAGGTCGCGGAGTGGTCCCGGGTGCTGGACGTGAACCTGACCGGGCCGTTCCTCACGATCAAGCACGCCGCCCGGCGCATGGGCCGGGGCGGGTCGATCGTGGTCACCGCCAGCCTCAACGCCGTGCAGCCCGGCATCGGGATGGGGGCCTACTGCAGCTCGAAGGCGGGGGTCGCGATGCTGGCCCGGGTGGCGGCGCTCGAGCTCGGGCCGGCCGGCATCCGGGTGAACGCCTTCGGGCCCGGCCTGGTCCGCACGGCGCTCACCGACGGGGCATTCCTCCTCCCGTCGATCGTCGAGGAGTTCGAGGAGAACGCCCCGCTCGGCCGCCACGCCGCTCCCGAGGAGGTCGCCGCCCTGATTGCGTTCCTCGCCTCGGACGAGGCCGGCTTCGTGTCGGGCTCGCTGCACCTCGTCGACGGCGGTGCGAGCACCAAGCGGTACCCCGACACGCCTCGGACGGTTGGCCGAGGCCTTCCCGGAGGCCGCCGGATGACGGCCACTGCCGACCGGCCGCCGCTGAACGAGCTGGGCTTCTACGTGCTGGCGGGGGCGCCGAAGTCGCCGGCCGAGCTGCTGGACGAGGTCCCGGCGGGGAGCGGATGGGCCTCGGCAGCACGTTCGTCTCGGAGCGGTTCAACATCAAGGAGGCCGTGACGCTCTCCGGGGCCGTCGCCGCCGCCTCGCGCGACGCCTCGGCATCGCCACCGCCGCCACGAACCACAACACCCGCCATCCCGTGGTCACGGCCTCGTACGCCACGACCATGCACCGGCTCACCGGCGGCCGCTTCACGCTCGGGCTGGGCGGGGGATCGCCCCGCTGTTCGACGCCTTCGGCATCCCGCGGATCACGACGGCCCAGGTCGAGGACCACGTCGGCCTCCTGCGCCGGCTGTTCCGGGGCGAGGTGGTGTTCGGTCACGACGGGCCGTCCGGGTCGTTCCCGCTCCTGCACCTCGACGCCACGTTCGACGAGGACGTGCCGATCGGGTTCGTGGCCTTCGGCCCGAACTCGCTGGCGCTCTGCGGCCGGGTCATGGACATGGTCGTCCTGCACACGTTCTTCACCGACGAGACGGTCGAGCGCTGCGTGCAACCGTGCGCACGGCGGCCGAGGAGGCGGGCCGCGACCCGGCGTCGGTGCGCATCTGGTCCTGCTACGCCACCGTGCACGACGGCCTGCCCCAGGAGCTGCGCCTGAAGAAGTTGGTCGGCCGCTGGCCACCTACCTCCAGGGCTACGGCGACCTGCTGGTGGACACGAACCGGTGGGACCCGACGGTCCTCGACCGCTTCCGCGCCGACCCGGTCGTGGCCTCGGTCCGCGGCGCCATCGACGCCAC
>CAWJEO010000024.1:0-149918 GCA_963841895.1 uncultured Acidobacteriota bacterium | reverse complement strand
TTCGGCGAGGTCGAAGGCCTTGACCGCGAGCTCGAAGGCTTCGCGCGGATCGGCCGGATACAGACAGATGTGGCGGGTGTCGCCGTGCGAGGCATAGGCGCAGAGCATCAGGTCGCCCTGCTGCGTGCGCGTTGGCATGCCGGTCGAAGGGCCGGTGCGCTGCACATCGAAAACGACGGCCGGGACTTCGGCGTAGTAGGCCAGGCCGATGAACTCGCTCATTAACGAGATGCCAGGCCCGGACGTCGACGTGAACGCGCGCGCGCCCGCCCAGCCGGCGCCGATCACCATGCCGATCGCCGCAAGCTCGTCCTCGGCCTGGAGGATGCAGGTCAGGTTTTTCTTGGTTTCGGCGTCACGCCGGTAGCGCCTGCAGAACCCGCGGAATCCGTCCATCAGCGACGTCGACGGAGTGATCGGGTACCCGGCGGCAACCGTGGCGCCCGCGTAGAGCGCGCCGAGCGCCGCCGAGGTGTTGCCGTCCATCAGGATGCTGTCCTTCGTGGCATCCATTTTCTCGAGGTGAATCGGCAGCGGGCAGGCAAAGTTCGCCGCCGCGTAGTCGTAGCCGATGTCGACGGCTTTCCGGTTCGAGTCCATCAGCGCCTGCTTGGCGCCGTACTTCTCGGTCAGAAGCGCGCGCAACACGTCGGTGTCGATGCCGATGAGCGCAGCGAGCGCGCCGGCATACGCAATGTTCTTCATCAGGATGCGCTCGCGCACGCCTTTGAAGGCGGCGTTGCACATCTCTGCGAGCGGAATACCCAGATAGGTGACGTCTGGCCGCCTGAGGCGATCGTCGAGCGGCCAGCTGGAGTCGTAGAGCAGCCAGCCGTTGGGGCGGACTTCCGCGACGTCCTTCTGATACGTCGCCGCGTTGAGGGCAACCATCAGATCGAAGTTCGGGGTGCGGGCGGTGTAGCCGTTCTTGTTGACCCGGATCTCGTACCACGTCGGCAGGCCTTGAATGTTCGACGGGAAGCGTTCTTGCCCGTGACCGGAATGCCCATTCGGAAGATGGCCTGCATGATCAGGCCGTTGGCCGACGCCGATCCGGTGCCGTTCGCCGTCGCAATCTTGAATGCGAAATCGTTCACTCTATCCATTCGTTGTTCCTGTCTCAATCAGCCACAGAGACGCAGGGACACAGAGAAAACAATTCAAAAGATCGAGGCCTGTATTGCTCGTCCTAAATCAATCTCTGTGTCTCTGTGCCTCTGTGGCCGCTACCGGGCAGCGAGCGAGGGCTCGCGCGTGTCCAGCCCCGCCGTCGGGATGTTCACCACGAACTTGCGCATGTCCCACGCGTAGGTCGGACACCGCTCGGCGCAGAGCCCGCAGTGCACGCACACGTTCTCGTCCTTCACCATCACGCGGCCGGTCTGCTTCAACCCGCTCGACACGAACAGCGGCTGATGCGGCTCGGTGCGCGGCGCGGTCAGCCGCTTCGACAGATCGCCTTCGTCGGCGTTCGGCGCAATCGTCAGGCAGTCGGTCGGGCAGATGTCGATGCAAGCGTCGCACTCGATGCAGAGCGAATCGGTGAAGTGCGTCTGCACGTCACAATTGAGGCACCGCTCCACTTCGATCTTCGTCTGCTCCGGGGTGAAGCCCTGCTCCACCTCGATCGTCATGTTCTGGAAGCGCCGCGGCATGTCGACGTGCCGCATCTTGGCGCGCTGTGACGGGTCGTAGTTGTTGCTGTACGACCACTCGTGCAGCCCCATCTTGGTACTGGTCAGCTCGAGCGACTCCGCCGGCCGTTCGGTGACCGCCACGCCCTGCAAGTAGTTGTGCACCGAGATCGCCGCCTGGTGGCCGTGCTCGACCGCCCAGATGATATTGGCCGGCCCGAACGCGGCATCGCCGCCGAAGAAGACCCCGGGCCGCGTCGACATGAAGGTGGTCTTGTCGACGATCGGCATGTCCCACTTCTTGTCGAAGTCGAGACCGATGTTCCGCTCGATCCACGGGAACGCGTTGTCCTGCCCGATTGCCAGGACCACCGTGTCGCACGGGATCGTGATCGTCCCGATCACTTCCTGTTCGAGCTTGCCGTTGATCTCGGCCGACTTGAACTGCTGGAACTCCATGCCGGTCAGCGTTCCGTTCTCGACGATGAAGCGGATCGGCTGGAGATTCTCGACAATCTCGACGCGTTCCTCCTCGGCGTCCTCGAGCTCCCAGGGCGACGCCTTGAAATACTTGCGGGTCTTGCGCGCGATGACCTTGACGTCGGTCGCGCCGAGCCGCTTCGCCGACCGGCAGCAGTCCATCGCCGTGTTGCCGACGCCGATGATCAGCACGCGTTTGCCGACCGAGTCGACGTGGCCGAAGTGAATCGATTCGAGCCACTCGATGCCGATGAAGATCCGATCGGTGTCGTGGCGGCCGGGAATCTCGAGCTCCTTGCCTTTCGGCGCCCCGCTCCCGACGAACACCGCGTCGAATTCCTTCGAGTCGAGCAGACGCCCGAGGCTTTCGACCGGCGAGTTGTAGCGGACGTTCACGCCCATGTCGACGATGTAGCCGATCTCTTCGTCGAGAATCTCTTCGGGCAGCCGAAAAGCGGGGATGTTGATGCGCATCAGCCCACCTGGCCGCGGCAGCTTCTCGAAGATCGTGACGTCGTAGCCGAGCGGCATCAGATCGTTGGCCACCGTCAGCGAGGCCGGGCCGGCGCCGATGAGCGCGACCTTCTTGCCGTTCTTCGTCGCCGCGCCCCTGGGCAGGCGATCGCGGATGTCATCCTTCAGATCCGCGGCCACGCGCTTCAACCGGCAGATCGCGACCGGCTTGCCGTCGACGCGGGTCCGCCGGCACGCCGGCTCGCACGGACGATCGCAGGTCCGGCCCAGAATCCCCGGAAACACGTTCGACTGACGATTGACGAGGTAGGCGTCCGAGTAGCGGCCCTGCGCGATCAGCCGGATGTACTCGGGCACATTGGTATGCGCCGGGCACGCCCACTGACAGTCGACGACGCGGTGGTAGTAACTGGGATGATTCGTGTCGGTCCGATTCATTTTCTGCCTGGGTCGTATTACACAGATTAGAGAGGATTACGCAGAGACATCATCCGCAGATGACGCAGATTACGCAGATTCATTCCGGCAGGATCTTGCAGATCGCCCGGCAGCTGGCCCGGATGACGGGCGCTCACCGTGATGAGGGGAGAAGTCCTGCAGCCTTCCCAACCCGTTCAATCTGAAATCCGCGTCATCTGCGGCTAATCCTCTGCAAAATCTGCGGATAAAACCTCCGCGTAACCCCTATCGGGATCTTACCGGAGATCCGGCGCGGGATCGGGTGCCGGACGTTCCGGCGACGGACCCGGCTGGTCGACCAGGCAAGGGGCATCGGCCTCTGAACCCATGCTTTTTGCGCATCGTTCCGATGCGGTGGGCTCGACGATCGTCGGCACGAACCACCAATCAACGTGGAGGCGTTTCGGGGTCAGGTCGAGGATCGCGTACCCGCGCTGGCGGCCGTGGACGTACTTCAGATGCGGCCGGGCGGCGACGAGCGCTGCCTCGCGATCCGGCGTCGGCCCGCCCGGTGACGTCACCGCGGGCGTCACGATCTCGGTCCCCACGGCACCGCGGCCGGTGGCCGGGTCGTACTTCGCCTTGTCGAAGGGCTCGCGCGCGAGATCGTAGCCCCACGCGCTGTGGGCATCGCCGGTCAGGACGAGCAGATGTTTGACTTCCGCGGCCGCCGCCATCGCGAACACGCGGGCGCGAGCGCCGCGATACCCGTCCCACGAGTCCGGCGCCACCGCGGCCGCGCCGGCCTGCACCTGCGGCGCGAACATCACCTGCTGCCCGAGGATCTGCCACGGCTTCGCGGCCGCCCGGGAATCGCGGAGATTCTCGAAGAGCCACGACTCCTGAACCGATCCGAGGAGCTGGCGCGATGGGCGCTCGAGGTCGGCAACGCGATCGCGGCGCACCTGGATCTCGCGCTCCTCGAGCCGTGTATCGAGCATCAGCAGGTCGCCGAGATCGCCCAGCGCAAACGGGCGGTACATCCGCGACTCGCCGTTCAACGCCTCGCGGACCGGCATCCACTCGCGCCAGGCGCGGCGCGCCGCGACCTTCCGGCCCTCCCATTCGCCCTCGCCGGGCTGATGATTCGCCGCCCCGCCGGTCCACGCATCATTGGCGACGTCGTTGTCGTCAGCCACGACGATGAAGGGATGCTGGCGGTGTGCGGCCTGCAGATCGGGATCCTCACGGTACTGCGCGTAGCGGGCGCGGTAGTCCTCGAGCGTCAGGATCTCGCGATCGGGCGACGGCAGCCGTCCCGGCGGGCGCGCATCGCCCTCGGCCCAGCCCGGATCGTCAGCGCCGCCGTACTCGTAGAGGTAGTCGCCAAGATGGACCACCGCATTCAGGTCGCGCCGTTCGGCGATCCGCCCGTAGACGTTGAAGAACCCGAACGGGAAGTTGGCGCAGGACGCCAGCGCCAGCCGGACAGATGCGGTCGGCCTGGTCGGCAAGGTGCGCGTCCGGCCGATCGGTGACAGCGACCCGCGCGACGCAAACCGGTAGTAGTAGGTGCTCCCCGGATCGAGTGCGACGGCGTCGATCTTGATCGTGTAGTCGCGCTCGGCCGACGTGCGCTGCCGACCGCGCGCAATCACGCGCGTCATCCGCGCGTCGCGGGCAATCATCCAGTCCACATCCACCGTCGCCGCCGGTTCGCCCGGCGTCACCCGGTCCAGAGGACAACCCGATCGCGCAGCGGATCGCCGCTGGCCACCCCGTGCCGAAAGACCGCATCGCTTCCCTGCCGGGCGAAAATGCGCTCGACGCCATCGAACCGCAGCGTGCCAAGCCCGACGGCGCTCGCCGTCAGGAAGTCACGCCGGGTGAAACGGGCCACACAGCGATTATGCGAGGTTTCGGAGTTTCACGGTTTCACAGTTTCGGAGTTTCGAGGTTCTGGGTTACGGTTACGCAGTTACGCGGTTACGCGGTTACGCGGTTACGCGCGTGAACCGCGAAACCTCGGAACTTCGGAACCTCGAAACTTTGAAACGAGAACCCCGAAACCTCGAAACTGAGAAACCCCGAAACTTCGAACCGCTACAGAAGCGTCCTCTGCCCCCGCTCGAGCGCGAGCAGTGCCTGCTTGATCGGCAACCCGCCGCCGTAGCCGGTCAGCGAGCCGTTGCTGCCGATGACACGGTGGCACGGAATGATGATCGCGATCGGATTGGAGCCGTTCGCGAGACCGACGGCGCGCACCGCTTTGGGATTGCCGAGACGGTCGGCGATCTGACCGTAGCTGACCGTTTCGCCGTAGGGAATCTTCAGCAACGCCGACCAGACCGCGGTCTGAAACGGCGTCCCCTGCGGCGCGAGCGGCAGCTCGAAGTCCCGCAGCCGCCCCGCAAAGTACGCGCCGAGCTGTTTGGCGCTCTCCTTGAGACTCGAACGATCGGGCTCCCACTCGGACTTCGGCCTCGCCTTGTCGCGGCCCTTCTTGAACAGCAGGAATCTCAGCCCCTCATCATCTCCCGCGAGGAGCAATGGACCCACCGGACTCTCGATTTCTCGGTAAAACATGATCGATCGGTGATCTGGTGATCTGGTGATCTAAAAATCTGCGTAATCCGCGTAATCTGCGGATAAATCTCTCTGCGTAATCTGCAGTCGCTCTCCGCGTAATCCGTACCTGAATATTACGTGGGATCGATGCGGGCGCACGATCCGCGGATTGCGGCAGTCACAGCTCGTCAGCGGCGGCCGGTGATGCGACTGCGGAAAGGCGGGTTGGTCAGCCACTGCGGCGGGCGCAGGTCGAAATACGCCTGCGAAAAGAAGTAGCCGGCGCCGGCGACGAGCACGCGTTGCGGCTGCTCGACCCACAGCCCGCGAACCCGCGGGTTGTCGGGGACCATCGACGGATCGATGCCAAGCGCGGGGATGGGCAGGAAGATCGTCAGGAACACCCAGGCGATGTACAGCCCGACCGACAGCACCCACCGGGTTCCAAGCCGCGCGGCACGCCGCTCATCCATCCCGCTCGACCCGACGAGCGTCATCAGCCGGTTCGCGGTGAGCCCCCAGAACGAATAGAGCGGCCAGAGATCGTTCGAGGCGCGGCCGATCAGAATAGCGATCGTCGAGTACAACGCCGAGAGACCGAGAATCCATGCCCCGTTGACGACCCGCGACGTGCTCCGCATCCCCATGTGGCCGACGATGACCGCGGAGTGAACGACGACGAACTCCAGGGTCATCAGCTGCGCGGCATACGTCGCCTTGCCCGCGCCGAGCAGCTGCGGCGCGATCCAGGTGAGCAGGAACGTACAGCCGAGCGCCAGATCGGGCGCCGCCGACACGAAACGGCCGAGGCGCATCATTCGGAGCTGGTCGAGCGCGGAACGACGGCGTTGACGGCGTCGAGCGCCACCTGGCGCATGCGCCCATCGCGGTCCCAGGCCGGATCGTAGGCGGTGATGGCCATGGCATAGAGCGGCGACACCGACGTGATGGCGCGCAGGGTTCGCGTCAGCGTCGACGGCGCCAGCCCGCCGGGCGCGGCGTACTGGTTGGCGCGCGCGTGCGCCGGATCGACGACGTCGAGATCGAGATGGATGTAAACGGGAGGCGGAGGCGTGCCGATCTCCCGAAGCCGGCGCTCGATGCCGGTGGTGGCGTCGCTCGACGTGAGATGGCAAACGGCTCCTTGCTCGAGGAATGCCGCTTCGGGCGGATCGAGGTCCCGCGCGCCGATGAGCGTGACCCGATCGGTCGCGAGCGGCTGGAAGCCATCGACGGTCCCGGTCATCGCGCACAGGGCGCGGCCGGTCACCATGCTCAGCGCCAGGCCATCGAGCATGCCCGTGGTCGTCGTCTCCGCCGTGTTGAGGTCGGCGTGCGCGTCGAACCACACCACCGCGGTGTCGCGTGGACAGCCGGCCAGCGTGCCGACCGCGGTGCTGCAGTTGCCGGCAAGCACGAGCGGCAGCTCGTCCTGCGCGCGAGCCGTGGCAATCTCGCCGGCGAGCACGCGGGCCGCGGCGATCGTCCGCGCCAACTCGTGCCGCGGCAGGTCCGGCGGCAATTCGACTGTGACTTCACGCACATCGTGCCCCGCCTCGCGGAGCACGTTGGCGACCCCGGCCTCGAGGAGCCGTGCCGGGCCGAGACCGACGCCGACACTGCGGTGACCGGCGTCGTAGGGGACTGCGATCACGACAATTCGCACGCCGACACTATAAGGGCTCGCGCCGTTGGCGCGAGCAGGGCTGCTTCGCAGCAGGGCTCGCGGCGCTTCGCGCGCGAGCAGGGCGACCGTCGCTCCGCTCGGTCGCAGGCTCGGCCGGTCTAAAGACCGGCCGCTACAGGTACCTGTAATAATCACTCTGTGCCTGTAACTCTCGGTTCCACCCGACTGTTTCAATCAGATCGCCTCCGCGGAAAACGGATCGGTCTCGTCTGCAACCCGGCCTCGGTCAACGAACAGCTCCATCACATTGTCGACGTCGCCTTTGCGGCCCCGGGCGTCGAGGTGGCCGCGCTCTTCGGCCCGCAGCACGGCTTTCGATCGGATGTGCAGGACAACATGATCGAGACGCCGCATGCCGAATTCGATGCGGCTGGCGGACGCGGGAGCGGGACGCGGCGCAAAGTGCCGCTCTACTCGCTCTACAGCGACACTCGTGAACCGACCGCAGAGATGCTGCGCGACGTCGACACCCTGGTCGTCGATCTGCAGGACATCGGCACCCGCATCTACACCTACATGTACACGATGGCCAACTGCATGCGAGCCGCGAAGCGGCACGGCCTCACCGTCATCGTGTGCGATCGGCCCAATCCGATTGGCGGCCTCGCCATCGAGGGCATTACCCTCGAACCCGGCTGTGAGTCGTTTGTCGGCCAGTATCCGATTCCCACGCGCCACGGGATGACGATCGGCGAGCTGGCCCGACTCTTCAACGAGCACTTCGCCATCGGCGCGACCATCGAGGTCGTCGAGATGGAAGGCTGGCAGCGATCGATGTACTTTGACGAGACCGGGCTGCCGTGGGTCTTTCCGTCGCCCAACATCCCGACACTCGACAGCGCGATTGCGTTTCCGGGAACCGTGCACGTCGAAGGCACCAATGCGTCCGAGGGCCGCGGGACGACCCGACCCTTCGAACTGGTTGGCGCGCCGTGGGTAAAAGCGGAGGTGTTTGCCGCGACCCTCAACCGCCGTCACCTGCCCGGTGTGCTACTTTCGCCCGGCCGTCTTCGAGCCCACGTTCCAGAAGCACGCACGCGTCGCCTGTGGCGGCTGCCAGGGCCACGTCCTCGATCGACAGACGTTTCGCCCGGTGCTGACCGGGCTCGCCCTCATCGACGAGATGCGGGCCGCCGACCCCGCGAGCTTCGCGTGGAAGCCGCCGCCGTACGAATACGAGCACGACAAGCAGCCGATGGACGTCATCGCCGGGTCGCCGTCGTTCCGCGCCGCGATTGACAGCGGTATACGCGCCGAGACCATCGCCGAAGGGTGGCGCGACTCCGTCGCCGCCTTCGAGCGGCTGCGGCGGCCGTTTCTGCTCTACAGCTGACAGGGATCGCGATGCTGGAGATTGCCGAGCACGTCACGATCGACGCGCCGGCCGAACGGGTGCTGACGGCGTTCCTGGACCCGCGCGATCTCGCGGCGTGGTGGCAGGTCGAGCGATCGGTCACCGTCGGCCGACCGCTTGGCACCTATGCCGTCGAGTGGCGATCCACCGCGTATCGCGACGACGTCCTCGGGCCGCTCGGCGGCGCCTTTCACGGGACGGTGATGGACTTTCGCGCCGGACAGGAGCTCTTCGTCGCCGATGCGTTCTGGAATCCGCCGGAAGGCGATCCGGTGGGCCCGATGGCGCTCGAAGTCCGATGCACCGCCGAGGGCCCGGCGTCAACGCGGGTCTCGGTGCGGTTGAGCGGCGAAGACGACGGCCCGCGGTGGCAGCGGTACTTTGCCGTGATGCGAGCCGGGTGGCCGCGCGCGCTCGCCGAGCTCAAGCGCTATCTCGAGACGGAGACGTTTAACCCCTCAGCTCACTCAAGGTGAGTATCCATCGGCTCGGACTCCCGCCCGCTTGCGCCCGATTCCTTGGATGATCGAGCAGATGGAAAATCCAAATCAACCGAACTGTGGGGTTAAAACCATGATTAGTGGTCGCGGATGACGGCGCCAACAGCCGGGCAGCGCTCCAGGGCCGACGTCGTGATCATCGGCGGCTCGGTCGTCGGCTCGAGCGCCGCGTGGCATCTGCTGCAGGAGGGCTTCGCCGGCCGGATCGTGGTCGTCGAACGCGACCCGACCTACGTCAAGGCTTCCGCGCATCGCGCCATGGGCGGCATCCGCCAGCAGTTCTGCACTCCGGTGACCGTGCAGATGGTGCAGTACAGCGTCGGCCTCTGGAAGGAGTTCGACCGGACGTTCGCCATCGCCGGTCACGAGCCGCACGCCTGGTTCAGGCAGCGCGGCTATCTCTTCCTCGCCGACGCCGCCGGCGCCGCATCGCTGATGAAGCGGTATGAGCTCGAACGTCGCGCTGGCGCCCGTGTGCAGATGCTCGCGCCCGACGAGATTCGCGCCATCGTCCCCGACCTCATGCTCGACGACATCGTCTTCGGCATGTTGGGCCCGGACGATGGCTATGCGGCGCCGCGCGAGGTGCTGCGCGGCTTTCGACACGCGGCGGCGACGGCGGGCGCGGAATTCGTCCACGACGAAGTCCGCGCGATCGACGTCAGCGGGGACGCCGTTCACGGCGTCCGGCTCGCCAGCGGTGCCGTCATCGAAACGTCGACCGTCGTCAACGCCGCCGGCCCGTGGGCCGGGCGGATCGCCGCCCTGGCTGGCGTCGGCGTACCGGTCGAACCGATGCGGCAAATGCTGTTTCGCGCGACGCTTCCGCGCTACTGGTCGTACCGCTTCCCGATGGTGATCGATCCCGGCGGCGTGCACTGGCGTCACGACGATCCGGTGGCGCCCGGCGATCCGGATCGCATCATCGTGGCCTTCACGAAATGGGACGAGCCGATCGGAGAACACTTCGAGCCCTCACTCGAACGGTGGCAGCAAGAGTTCGAGCCCGCGCTGCTCGCGCGACTTCCGGGGCTTGCGCCGCTGACTGACGTCGAAGGCTGGGCCGGGCTCTACGAGATGACCCCGGATCACAATCCCGTCCTCGGCGAGCACCCGGCGCGCCGCGGTCTGATCTTCGCCAACGGCTTCAGCGGGCACGGCCTGATGATGTCGCCGGCCACGGGAAAGATTGTCTCGGAGATCGTGCGCACGGGATCGAGCCAGACGTTCGACATCTCGATCTTCGCGCCGGATCGCTTCGAGCGCGGGGCGCTCGTGCATGATGCGGCGACAATTTAGGGCTCCTTTCAGGGCTGCCTTCGGCAGCAGGGCTCCTTTCGGAGCAGGGCTCTCTTCGAGAGCAGGGCTGCCTTCGGCAGCAGGGCTCCCTTCGGGAGCAGGGCTCTTTCAGAGCAGGTGCCTCGCAGCACGGCCTTCAGGAGCAGAGCCTTTTCGGTAGCCGCCTGCTCGCGAGCGAAGCGACGTGAGCCCTGCGCCGCGAGCGGAGCGAGTCGGCGCCCTGCTCGCGAGCAAAGCGAGCGAGCCCTCTAGACGGTTCTGATTCTCACGAAGTTCGAATTGTCTTGATCGAGCTCTGGATTCGCGCTGACGACGACCACCGTGGCTGGCGCCGGCAACAGGTCCTGCGCGCGGAGCCGATCGACGATCGGACCGATCTGATCGGCGCCATTTCCGGCGCGCGGATCGACGATGGGCGTCACGCCCCACCACAGGCACAAGCGCCGCGCGACGTCTTCGGCATCGGTCACCGCGAAGATCGGCGTGTCGGGCCGGCGGGCGGCGAGCAGCCGCGCCGTGCGCCCTTCGCGGGTCAGGACCACGATGCCGTCAACGTGTCCCCGCGTTGCCAGCGTCACCGCGGCATCACAGAGCGGCAGGAAGTGATCGGGCCGTTCGGCGCTCGGGACCGGCAACATCCATGGCGGCGGGACGGCCTCGGCATGGCGAATGATCGAGTCGAGCACTTCGACGGCACGGACCGGGTGCTCGCCGATCGCGGTTTCGCCGGACAGCATGATCGCGTCGGCGCCGGCGTCGACCGCGCCGGCCGCATCCGATACCTCCGCGCGCGTCGGCCGCGACTCGGTCCGCATCGATTCGAGCACTTGCGTCGCGACAATCACCGGCACGCCGCGACTCCGGGCGAGGCGCAGCACCTGTTTCTGCACTTGCGGCACGTGCTCGAGCGGCATCTCGAGGCCGAGATCGCCGCGCGCGACCATCACCGCGTCGGAGGCGTCAACGATTTCCGCCAGGCGTTGCACCGCTTCCGGCCGCTCCAGTTTGGCGACGAGGGTCACGCCGCCGTGCCCGGCGGCCGCGGCGATCGCCCGCGCGCGCGCCAGATCGTCGGGCGACTGGACGAAGCTGAGCGCCACGAGGTCGACACCCGCCGCGAGCCCGAAGCGGAGATCCGCTTCATCCTTCCGGGTCACGCCCACGGCGGGCAGCGGCACGTTGGGCGCGTTGATGCCCTTGTGCTCGCCAAGAGCGCCGCCATCGACAACGCGCGTCGCGATCGCTTCCGGGGTCGCGGCCTCGACCACCAGTTCGATCTTGCCGTCGTCCAGCAGCAGCCGATCGCCGGGTTTGACCGCGGTGGCGAGCGGCGCGTAGCTCGTGAAGACGACACCGGGCCGCCCGATGTCTGCGCCAATGCGCACTTCGAGCCGATCCCCTGGTGACAACAGCAACGGGCCGCCGCCTTCGAGCTTCCCCGTCCGGATCTTCGGCCCGCACAGGTCCTGCAGGATGGCAACCTGGCGGCTCTTTTCGCGCGCGACTCCGCGGATGAGCGCGAGCACGGCCCCATGCTCCTCCTGCGTGCCGTGCGAGAAGTTGAGCCGGAACACGTTGACGCCGGCGTCGATGAGCGCAGCCACCGCTTCGGGACTGCGCGACGCGGGACCGATGGTCGCAATGATTTTGGTGTGACGCACAGGTTGGCTATCGGCTTACTACAATATGTGAGTGATCCTTCCGACGCCAGTCCGCGACTATCTGGCAACGCTCGCCCGGCTTCCTCATCCAGAGCTCGCCGTCATCCACCGCGAAGGCGTCGCCGCGGGCGTGCCCATCGTCGATCCGCAGAGCGGCGCGCTGCTGCACGCCCTCGTCAAGGCGTCAGGAGCGACCCGCGTGCTCGAGATTGGGACCGCCGTCGGTTATTCAGGACTCTGGATTGCGACGGCGCTCCGGACCGACGGGATGTTGATCACGCTCGAGCGCGATCGCACGCGTGCGGAAACGGCGCGCGCCCACTTCGAAGCGGCCGGGGTCGCGAACAGGGTCACCGTCATGATCGGCGACGCCTCGCAGTATCTGCACAAGATCGCGGGTCCGTTCGACCTGATTTTTCAGGACGCCGACAAAGCGGCATACGGGCCGCTGCTCGATCGGCTGGTGAGCCTGCTCCGCCCCGGCGGGATGCTCGTGACCGACAACGTGCTCTGGAGCGGCGAAGTCGTCCCGGGCTTCGTCGATCCGCCGCAGCGGGCGTCCGCCGACACCGCGGCAATCGCCGCATACAATCAACAACTGGCGAGCGACGCTCGCCTCTTCACGACATTCCTCCCGGTTGGCGACGGACTCGCCCTCTCGGTCAAGCAGGATCCGGCTCACTCATGACCATCGAACAGTGGCTCGAGGACGCGAAGTCCGACGCCTATCGCCGCAAACTGCCGCAGCTCGCCGATCTGCTCGACGGGCTGGCGCGATCGACAGTTGCGCTTCGGGAAGCGGATTGGAATGACGAGGCGGAAACAGCAGGTGCGACGGGTGCTCTAGGTGCGTCAGGTGCGACAGGTGCGGTGCGGTTCTCAGGTGCGACGGGCGCGACCGGTGCCACTGGTGCGGCACCGGTGCCAGTGCCGCTGGCGACGCCGACCATTGCCGAGCTTGCGCCCGAGCTCGCGCGGGGGGCGATCAAGGCGGAGCGGCTGGCTGAAGACGCGCTGGCCGCGATCGCGGCGCAGAATCCGCGGCTGAATGCCTTCATCACCGTCACCGCCGACCAGGCGCTCGCCGCTGCCCGTGCGGCGGATCAGGAGATTGCCGCCGGCCGGTATCGCGGCGCCCTTCACGGCATCCCGATCTCGCTGAAGGATCTCGATCGATCTCGCCGGCGTCCCGACCACTGGCGGGTCGCGACTGCGCGAAGGACGCATGGCCGCGACCGACGCGCCGGTGACCCGGCATCTCCTCGACGCCGGTGCGGTCGTCGTCGGCAAGACCAACCTGCACGAGTTCGCGTTTGGCACGACGACCGAGGATTCGGGCTGGGGACCGGCCCGCAATCCCTTCGACGACTCGCGCTCGCCGGGTGGCTCGAGCGGCGGATCCGCGATCGCGGTGCGGACCGGGATGTCGATCGCCAGCGTCGGCACCGACACCGGCGGATCGATTCGTATTCCCGCCGCCGCCTGCGGCATCGTCGGGCTCAAGCCGGCGTGGGGCGAGGTGTCGGCCGAGGGTGTGCTGCCACTCAGCCGGCAACTCGACCACGTGGGTCCGTTGGCGCGCTCGGTCACCGACGCGGCACTGCTCTTCGACGTCCTTCGCGGGGTGCAGGCCGGCACCCTTGACGTCTCGACGCCGCCGTCGCCGAACAGCATTCGACTCGCCGTCCTCGGCGGCTACTTCTTCGAGCGGCTGAGTGCCGATGTCGATGCGGCGATACGCGGCGCGATCGACGTCGTGGGCCGCGCCGGGGCCACCTTGATCGCCGCGTCGCTGCCACACGCCACCGGCATTGCGCCGGTCTACCTGCATCTCGTCCTTGCCGACGCGGCCGCGTATCACGTCCGGTCCCTCGAGCGGCGGCCACACGCCTATACCGAAAGCGTGCGTCTGCGGCTCGAGATGGGGCGCAGCGTGCTCGGTGAGGACTACGTGCGCGCCGAACGCGGCAAGGCGGTCATCCGCGACGAAGTGAATCGTGCGCTCGACGGCGTCGACGCCGTTGTCCTCCCGGCGCTGTCGATCGAAGCGCCGCCGATTGGCGCAGCGACCGTTCCCGTCATCGGCGGAGACGAGCCGGTCCGCGCCGCGATGCTGCGGTGTACCCAGCCGTTCAACCTGAGCGGGCACCCGGCCATCAGCGTCCCGTGCGGTCTGACCCGGGCCGGCCTTCCGGTGGGTCTGCAGATCGTCGGACATCACGGCCGCACGGCCGATCTCGTGCGGGTTGCCTTGATGGTCGAACGCGCCCTCGACGGTCAACGATGATCGCCAGGTTCTTTCACGGCTGGGAAACGCGCCTCGCCGACATCAACAAGACCGAGCGCGTCGTGCGTCCGTTCGAGTGGGGCCTCGACTGGATGCCGGTCAACGGACATCCGCGCAACGGCGATCCGGATCGGCAGCTGCGCGCGTGGGTCGACGAGATCATGGCGGACAGCGATGCGTTCTTCACGCCACCGCCGCTCGACGACTACACGTTCACGCCCGGCCGTCCGGGCACGGGCGATGGCGAGACCGGCACGTTGACGTTTCCGAGCGCGCTCGAGACGCCGCACCGCGAGAACAACCTGGTGTGGGGCCGGCTGTTCGCCGCCAACGACAAGAAGCGCGCCGTCGTCGTGATGCCGCAATGGAATTCGGACGCCGGCGGTCACATCGGGTTGTCGAAGCTGTTCGCGCGCGTCGGCGTCACCGCGCTTCGCCTGAGCCTCCCCTACCACGATCGGCGGATGCCGCCGGAGCTCTCGCGCGCCGACTACATCGTCAGCTCGAACGTTGCCCGGACGTTACAAGTGTGTCGGCAAGCGGTCCTGGATGCGCGCCGGGCGTTGTGGTGGCTCCGCGACCAGGGCTACGAACGACTTGGCCTGGTCGGGACGAGCCTCGGCTCGTGCCTGGCGATGCTGACCGCGAGTCACGAGCCGCTCGTTCGGGTGCAGGCACTCAATCACGTGTCGCCGTTTTTTGCCGACGTGGTGTGGCGTGGGCTCTCGACCGCGCACGTGCGCGCCGGACTCGATGGTCATATCGAGCTCGAAACCCTCCGCGAACTGTGGCGCCCGATCAGCCCGTGGTCGTACCTGGAGCGTTCGCGTGGCAAGAAGACGTTGCTCGTCTACGCGAAGTACGACCTGACATTTCCAGTCGATCTGTCGCTGAAGCTCGTGGACGAGTACGCCCGGCTGTCGATTCCGACTCAGGTGGCGATGTTGCCGTGCGGGCACTACACGACCGGCAAGGCACCCTTCAAGTTTCTCGACGGCTATTACCTGGCGCGCTTCCTCAGCAGGAACTTGTAAGCGCGCCATTGCGTCAAAGATTTCTGTTACCAGAAACCTTTATTTCGGCCGGGCGTGAGACCCGGTCGTTGTGACCGGTGTCTAACCGGTCGATGGCCGGGCGCGGGTGTATGATCCGCCCCGGGCACTTTTCAATTGGCCGCCCGTCCTCGCCCGAACTCCCTCGGCAGTCTGAGCTTCAGCCTCGTTGGCCTCGTCGGCGTCCTCGCCGTCGTGATGGCCAGCGCGACTATCTGGCTTTTGCTGACCGATCCCGTGACGGTTGCCGAATCCGTCGACTCGGGCGAAGTGTCTCCACTCGTCCGGTCGCTGGCCGGCGCCATCTTCGACGCCCTTCGCGGTCTGCTGAAGTACCTGTAGCGACGCTGAGAGTCGAGCCGCCAGAAACCGGCTCGTCCCGCTACCGGTTACACGTCCAGCACGACCTTACCGAACTGCAGCCCCTGCTCGAGGTGTGCGTGCGCCGCCGCCGCCTCCTGCAGGGGGAATCGCCGGTCGATCGCCGGCATCAGGTGGCCGGCGAAGAACAACCTCGCCGCGCGCAGCAGATCGGCCTTCGGCCCCATATATGTGCCGATAACGCTGTACCTGGCGCGAGAACAGGAAGCGGAGATCGATGGCCGCTTTGTAGCCGGTCGTCGCGCCGCACGTAACGAGCCTGCCGCCACGCGCGAGGCACTTCATGCTGCGGTCCCACGTCGCCTCTCCGACGTGCTCGACGACGATGTCGACGCCGCGATTGCCGGTGAGGCGCCGAATCTCGGCCGGGAAATCCTGGGTGTGATGATTCACGACCTCGGTCGCGCCGATCTGCCGGGCGCGCGCCAGCTTGTCATCCGTGCCCGCGGTGGCGAACACGCGTGCCCCATGAAACCGGGCGATTTGAATCGCCGCCTGTCCCACGCCGCTGCCGGCGCCGAGCACGAGCACGTCATCGCCCGACTGCACCCCGGCCCGCGTGATGAGCATGTGCCAGGCGGTGAGAAACGTCAGCGGAAACGCCGCCGCTTCGACATAGCCGATCGCATCGGGCAACGGGATCAGATTGCGGAACGGCACGCGCACGAACTCGGCGTAGCCGCCGTCGCTTTGCGATCCGAGCACGTCGTAACGGGGGCACAAATGGTCGCGGCCGGCGACACAGGCCTCGCAGTAGCCGCACGAAAGGCCCGGCTGCAGCATCACGCGCTGGCCCACGCGAAAGTTGGGATCGGACGTGTCGGCGATTTCGCCGGCGACATCCGCGCCGCCGATGTGCGGCAGCGGCAGCTTGACGACGCCGCGGCGGTTCCACAGGTCGAGATGGTTGAGCGCGCAGGCGCGGACCCGGACGATGACCTCACCCGATCGAATTTCGGGATCGGGCGCGTCTTCGTAGCGAAGCACCTCGGGCCCACCGTGGGCGTGATACCGAATGGCTTTCATACGTTCAAGAGAGCGGCTTCGCCGAGCGCCGGCAGCTCGGGCCCGATGCGATCCACATCGCCGACGATCAGCGTGGCCATCGCGCGAAACGTCAAGGTACTGAACGGCGACGCGGCTCACCTCGTCGAGCGACACCGCTTCGACCCTGGGGACGAATTCCTCGAAGTACGTGTCGGGCAGATCGTGCAGGCCCAACTGCGCGACGCCGCGCGCCACGTGCTGCGCGGTTTCGAATCCACGCGGGTAGCCCAGGGTGATCGACGCCTTCGCGGTCGCGAGCTCGTCGGCGGTGGCCGGCCGGGCGCCACCGATGTCGCCGATTTCGCGAAGCGATTCGCGGATCGCCGGCACCGTCTTGTCGGACTGCACGCTCGTCTGCAGCACGAACGGCCCGAGGCCGAGACGGAGATCGAAGCCGGTTCGCACGCCGTAGGTATAGCCCTTGTCCTGGCGCAGGTTCAGGTTGACCCGGCTCACGAACTGCCCGCCGAGAATCGTGTTGAGGACGACGAGCGCGTGGTAGTCGGGCGTCGCGCGCGAGGCGCACACGTGGCCGATGCGCAGCTCCGATTGCGCCGCCCCGGGTCGGGCGGCGACCGCCAGCCGGTGCGCCGGCCGTGGCGGCGGCGGCTCGGAGCCCGCGTCGGTGTCCACCTTCACCGCGTTGGCCGCCGGTTCCCAGGCCCCGAACGACATGTCGGCCATCGCCACGAGCTCGTCTACATCGCCGTCGCCCGCGATCACCAGGATCGTCTCGGCAGGGACGAAGGTATTGCGATGACAGGCGCGCAAGTCGTCGGCGCTCGTCGCGACAAGCGAGGTCTCGGACCCCAGGCTGAGATGACCGTAGGGGTGCGCGCCGTACAACAGTCGCGCGAAGGCGCGCTCCGCGATGGCCGGCGCGTGATCGCGCATCTGTCGCAGCCGCTCGAGGCGGAGCTTGCGGACGCGCTCGATATCCGGCTCCGCCAGGTTGGGCATGATCGCCATTTCGGCGAGCAATGTCAGGCTCTGACGGGCGTAGCGCGTCAAGGTCGACAACGACAGCAGCGTCGCATCCGGGCCGACGTCCACGTCGAGGTCGGCGCCGTAGCGGGCCATTTCGTCGGCCACTTGCAATGCCGATCGGCCGCCGCTGCCTTCGTCCAGCAGGTCGGCCGTGAACGCGGCAAGACCCTCGCGGTCGGCGGGATCGGTCGCGGTGCCGCCGCGCACCATGAGCACTGCCGACAAGACCGGCACGGTCCGGTGCTCGACCACCCGGATATCGAGGCCGTTGGTCAACCGTCGTCGATGAATGGTCGGAAAGCGAAACGGGCCGCTCGGCGCAGGCACCGGCAGCATCGTGCGATCGACGCGCGTCACGAGACCTGGACCTCGGACGAGCCGTCGAGAGCCACTCCGGTCGCGCCGCGCGGGATGACGCTGAGCGCGACGTACGGGCGGTCGACGATCCAGTCGCGCACGGCGGCGGCGATCGTGCGGCTGCTCGCGGCGTCGTAGCGCGCGCGATCGGCCGCGAAATATCCGGGGTCGCGGCGGAAGACGTTGTAGGCGTTGAGCTGGTCGGACTTTCCGCCGAAGCCGCCAATCGTCTGCAGGCGGTACACGAACTGCGCCGCGGTCTGCGCCTGCGCCCGTTCGAGCTCGTCTTCGGTCGGGCCCGAGGCGCCGAGCTCGGTCAGCGCCTGCACGATCACGCCGTGGAGCTCGCCGAGGGTGACGCCAGGAACGGCCGTGGCCGCGATCTGAAACACCCCGGAGATTTCCCGCGAGTGCTGGTAGGCGACAACGTCGGCGGCGATCTGGCGCTCGTAGACGAGCGATTGATACAGCCGCGACGTCTTGCCATGCGCCAACAGATCCGCGGCGAGATCGAGGTCCGCGTCTTCTGCGGCAAACATGGCTGGCGAGTGCCACGCGAGGTACAAGCGCGCCAACTCGACGCGATCCTCGAGCACGAGCCGCTTGTCGGCGGAGAGCCGTGCGGTGGCGTTGACCGGCTCCGGGCGCCTGCCGGCGGGGATCTCGCCGAAGTACGCGTCGGCCAGCGCGAGACCGCGCTCGACGTCGATATCACCGGCCAGCGTCAGCGACGCATTGGCGGGGTGGTAGTAGGTGCTGAAGAACTCGCGCACCTCGGCAAGCGACGCCGCGCGTAAATCGTCGGCCGATCCGATCGTCAGCCAGTGATACGGATGATCCGGCGGAAAAAGCGCCGCCGATATCGCCATCCCCGCCAGTCCATAGGGGCGGTTTTCATAGTTCTGGCGGCGTTCGTTGAGGACGACATCGCGCTGGTTCTCGAATTTCTCGGCGGTGAGCGCCGGCAGGAGATATCCCATCCGGTCGGATTCCATCCACAGCGCGAGCTCGAGCGCCCCTGACGGGACGACTTCCCAATAGTTGGTCCGATCGGGATTGGTCGATCCGTTGAGCAGGCCGCCGGCCTGCTGCAGCGGCTGAAAGTAGCCGCGGTCGTAGTGCTCCGAGCCCTCGAACATCAGATGTTCGAACAGGTGGGCGAACCCGGTGCGGCCCGGACGCTCGTTCTTCGACCCGACGTGGTACCAGACGTTGACCGCGACCATCGGCAGCTGCCGATGTTCGTGCACGATCACGTCGAGACCATTGGCGAGCGTGCGCTTGTTGTAGGGTATCTCCACCCGGACCTGAGCCATCCTATCGTGAACACGACAGCGGGCCAACCCGAACGGGCGTGGCGCATGCTCGGCGCGCTTGCCATAGCCGAGTTTCTCGGCATGACGCTGTGGTTCTCGGCCACGGCGGTCACGCCGATGCTCATCACGCAGTTCCAGATCGCCGAAACGCACGCCGCGTGGCTCACGATGGCGGTGCAGGCCGGCTTCGTCGCCGGCACGCTGGTCAGCGCGGTCACCAATCTCGCCGACGTCGTCAACGCGCGCGTGCTGTTCATGCTCGGTGCGGTCGCCGGCGCCGCAAGCAACGCCGCCGTGCTGGTCGCGTCCTCGGGCTCGACGGTCATCGCGCTGCGGTTTCTGACCGGCTTCGCCCTGGCGTGTGTCTATCCGCCAGGCATGAAGCTGGCGGCCGGCTGGTTTCGCGACCAGCGCGGTTTCGCGCTCGGCATCCTCATCGGCGCACTGACGCTGGGCAAGGCGTTCCCTCACCTGCTCACCACACTCTACGGATCCGATTGGCGAACGCCGATGCTCGTCGCGTCGGGATTGGCGATCGCCGGCGGCCTGCTCGTCCTGCTGGTCGTCCGCGACGGTCCGTTCGTCACCGCCACGTCGCGTTTCGACGCCCAGGCGGTCTGGAAGATCTTGGGCAGGCGCGGCGCCCGGCTCGCGACGTTCGGCTACCTGGGACACATGTGGGAGCTCTACGCGATGTGGACCTGGATAGGGGTCCTGGCGACGGCCAGTTTTGCCGCGGCTGGAACCGCGGACGCCGCGGCGGCCGGCTCGCTTGCGGCCTTTATCGCGATTGGCAGCGGCACCGCCGGATGCGTGCTTGCCGGCTGGTTCGCCGATCGGCTGGGCCGCGCCCGCGTCGCGATCTGGTCGCTCTGGACGAGCGCTGCGTGTGCGGCGTTGACGACGGTGGTGTTCGGCGGCTCGCCGATCTGGTTCTTCCTGCTCGCCGCGGTCTGGGGATTTGCGGTGGTCGCCGACTCGGCTCAGTTCTCCGCGCTGGTCGCCGAGCACTCACCCGCGGAGTACGTCGGGACCGCGCTGACGCTGCAGACCTCGCTCGGCTTCCTGCTGACGATCGTCACGATCGACGCGCTCCCGCGGGTCGCGGCCGCGGTTGGCTGGCAGTGGGCTGCGCTCCTCCTCGTTCCAGGTCCGATCGCCGGAATCATGGCGATGGAACGGTTGCGGAGGAGCGACCGGGGACGAACAAAGAACAAAGAGCAAAGAACAAAGAACGGAACGTTGAACGACGGAACGCGGAACGACGGAACGGAACGTTCAACGTTGGAACCGAGAACGCAGAACGAACGAACTGAACGAGTCAACGACGCGAACGTCGCCCTCTGCCCTGTGGGCCGTGCCCTGTTGACGGTCCGTTCTGGCTTGACCGTTTGACGGTTCTCAGTTCACCGTTCAACGTTGAACCGTTCCGTTCCTGTCGTTCCGTGTTCCGTCGTTCCGCGTTCCGTTCTTTGTTCTTTGTTCTTTGTTCGTCGCACCTTACTTGAACGACCCGCACGTGAGCATCGCGGCTCCGTAGTACGGATTCTTGATGTCTTTGTCTTTCTGCAGCCACGGCTTGTCGGCCATCGGGCAGTAGGCCAGCTTGACGTCGGGGCCGAAGCCCGACTTGGTCTTCTGCGCGTAGTCGGCGAGCGCCTGGCTGACCTCGCCGAACGCCGTGCGCGCCGCGGCGATGTCCTTGGCCTCGCCCAGTTTCTTCGCACCGGCCGTGATCTTCTCCGCATCCTTGCCGAGCGCTGTCGCCGCGGTCGCGATCGCCTGCGCGTCGGCCGCAATGCCGGTGAACTGATCGCCGGCGAGCTTGACCTGCACCTGCAGATACGGGTTCACGAGCGCCGCCGGCAGATCCGCCGCCGACACGGCGCCAGCCGCCATCCCCACCGCCAGGATCGTCATCATCGCCACACGCGTCATCATCGCCTCCTGCTCACTGCACCTGGTCTCATACGACTGTCATGGAACACGAAGGTCACGAAGACCACGCAGAACCAGATCATCAGATCACCAGATCATCGAGGATCACCAGATCGACATTGCTGAACCTTTCGTGCCCTTCGTCGTTTTCGTGCTCTTCGTGTTCCCGCACCGGTGATAACCGGCAACCGGATAATTACCGGATCGGGATTAACGGAATCTTTCCCTTGTTCGCCGCGGCACTGCGGTACGCCGCCGCGGCCACCTGGGTCGCGACCCGCTCGGCGACCAGCGCGAACGCGCGCGATGCCGCCGAATCGGGCTCGGCGATCACGATCGGAATGCCGCGATCGCTGCCGAGGCTGATCGGCTGGTAGATCGGCAGCCGGCCGAGAAACGGCACCGCCATCGCCGTCGCCATCTGCTCGCCACCACCGAAGCCGAAGATGTCGCTGTCGTGGTGGCAGTTCGGGCAGGCGTAATAGCTCATGTTCTCGACGACCCCGGCCGGCGGGATCCCGAGCTTCTGATACATCCGCACCGCGCGCCGCGTGTCCGCGAGCGACACCTGCTGCGGCGTCGTCACCAGCACCGCGCCCGCGACCGGCACGGTCTGGCTGAGGCTCAGCGCGACGTCGCCGGTGCCCGGCGGCATGTCGATGATCAGGTAGTCGAGATCGCGCCAGCCGACGTCGCGGAAGAACTGCTGAATCGCGCCGTGGACCATCGGACCGCGCCAGATGACCGCCTGGTCGTCGCCGGTCATGAATCCGATCGAGACGACCTGCAGCCCGAACTTCTCCGCCGGCCGGATCTGATCGCCATCGGTGGCGAGCTCTGCCTGGAGACCCAGCATCAGCGGGATGTTGGGACCGTAGATGTCGCCGTCGAGAATCCCGACCTTGGCCCCCGACTTGACGAGCGACAGCGCAAGGTTCACCGAGACCGTTGTCTTGCCGACGCCGCCCTTGCCCGCTCCGACCGCAAGCACGTTCTTGACGCCGGGCAGCGGCGGCCGGCCCTGTTCGGGCGCCGACGCCGATCGCACGTGCACCGTGGTCGCGATCTCGACCGTGTCGACGCCTTCGATCGACGCAAGCGCTGTCTTCGCCTGTTCGAGCAGAGTGGCGCGCGAGGCCGACGCGTGCGTCGGCCACTCGAGCGTGACGTTGAGGCGGCCGCCGTCGATCGTCAGCCCCTTCACAAGCCCGAGGCTGACAAGGTCCTTACGAAAGTCGGGATCGACGACTCGCGCCAGCGCCGCGCGAGCGGCTTCGGTGGTGAGGCTCTGTGACATCAGGTCGCGTGCAAGAACGCGGAAACTCTGAGCTTATCGGCTTTGTCAGGAGGTGACAAGGCGGGCCTTTGACGGTACACTGCGCAGGAATTTTTTGACGCTGCACCTGCGCGCGCGGCCTCTCTACTGGAGAATCGCGCAGGGTTGGCGGGTCAAGGAGACGCGAATGGCTGACGCCACACCCGGAACTGGAACGCCGTCCAGCAATCGCAACGTGATGATCCTCCTGTCGTACCTGTGGCTGCTGGCGCTCATCCCGCTGGTGGTCGAGAAGGACGACCGCGAGGTGCAGTGGCACGCCAAGCACGGCCTGGTGCTGGCCGTGGCCGAGCTGATCTTCTGGGTCGCGTTCCAGGTGCTGCTCTTCGTCCTCGGATCCGTGCTCGGGTGTCTCGCCGCGATCTTTGCGCCGATCATCGGTCTCGGCTTCCTGATTCTTCACATCGCCGCGATCATCAAGGGCATCAACGGTGGCCGGCTGATTGTTCCTGGCCTCAGCCAGTACGCCGACAAGTTCTAACCCGCAGTTTCGCGATCGATCGCGTTCACACCAACGGAGCGCCGGTCCACCGGCGTTCCGTCGCTCCTTCATGTCCCGCGTCTCCGCACGCCGAACGCTCGTCGCGCTCATCGCCATCGGCGGTTTGCTGGCCGTGCTCGACCTGCGGCGTGCCCCCGCCGATCAGTGGGCGACGCGCGCGGCGGTCGGGTTGATTCACGCTTATCAGGCCACGCTGTCACCGATCTACGACCGGATGGGCGTGCAATGTCGGTTTACCCCGACCTGCAGCCATTACGGCGAGACCTGCATTCGTCAATTCGGGCTGGTCCGCGGCGGCTGGATGGCCGCGCGCCGCGTCGTTCGTTGCGGGCCGTGGACGCCGGCTGGCACTGTCGATCCGCCGCCAGCGCCGCTCTGAGTGACGCGGTTCTCATTGACTTCCCTCCGCCACGAGCAAGCCGGCCCCGGCCACGCGTAGTGTGCGTGGCTGGGTGGAACGCCGCCACGCGGGGGTCCCCGCTGCGCGTGTTGTGCGCGGTGGGGTCGAGGAGGGATGCGGCGCCCGCGAATTATGTTGCGAACCACCGTTTCGGGACACTAGTCTACGAACAGGATCGTGAAGCAATACTGGCGCGTCGATAACACGTTGATCGTTGTCGAGCGGCACTCCACATCGGATTGGGAATTCGCTCGGTCATTCGCCGACGAAGTGGCGCTCGATTTCCCGGCCGTCGGCGAACGTGTCGAGCGGATGCGCCACGCCTTCGTCGAATCGGACGCCGTCACTCATCGCCTGCGCGCCGAAATTCGACTCTCCGAGCGGCAAGCCGACATCGGCGCTGCGGTCCCTCTCGAGCTTGCGGTACGCGCCACGTGTCAGGGCTGCGGGGGCCGCGGCGAGGTCTGGGGCGAACCGTGCAGCGCCTGCGACGGATCCGGCAACGGCTGTCATCGTCACACCGTCACCGTGTCGGTGCCGCCCGGCGTCTCGCATGGGACCCGTTTTGCGTTCAGCGTCTCGCCACCGCGCGGGCCCCGCACGCGCGTCGAGGTGTGTGTCGCGATTGGATGAGCGCCCGTCCTGAAAGCGGGGCGACGTGAAGCGGCATGCGGATTTCCTGAGCGTCCTCTATCTCGCCTGGGGCGCAATCTTCACCATCGTCGGTCTCGCCGGCCTGGCGCTCACCGCCGGCGCCATCGCCATCGCCCGCGATAGCGGTCCGGTTCGCGTCGGCTCCGATCTCGCCGCCAGCCTCACCGCCGTCACGCTGGGCGTGCTCGCAGTCATTGCGCTGCTCTGGGGCGTGCTCCATCTCTGGCTCGGCGCAGCGCTGCGACGCTATCAGCCGTGGGCGCGCCTGCTCTCGCTCGGACTGGCGGTGATCAATCTGGTGTTGTTTCCGTTCGGAACCGCGCTCGGCGGCTACGCGCTGTGGGTGCTGCTGACCGACGAAGGCCGGCGGCTCTATGTCAGTTGACGGGCGTGCGCGCGGACGGCCCTGCACACGCGCTGCCGCGCACGCTGAGCGGCGTGCCGGCGGCGTGCTACGCTCGCGCCATGGAACGCGAATGTCCGCAGTGCGGCGAGCGCATGCGCTTCGTGACGCGCGAGACCGTCACGAGGGTCCCGGGTACCTCACAGGAGGTACGCCGGACCACGCACGAGTGGGTCTGCCGGGAGTGTGACTACTTCGAAGAGGTCGACGGGGCGGAACCGGACGCGTGACAGCCGTCAGCGCGCGCCGATTGTGAGCAGCACTTCGCGGCGGAGGGCATCCTCGACCTGTTCGAAATCGAGTGCCGTTTCGCACTCGTCGCAGAGCACCTCGAACACTGCAGGCCGGCTTTCCTCCGACACCTCGACCCTGCCGTCATCCAGCTGGACGACGTGCATCTGAAGGGTCTTTACTTGAAAATTCCGAGCATTCCCGCAGTTCGGGCAGGTCAATGCCACCTCGAGCTCCTCTCTATACGAATGCCGGCCGACGACGGCCGCAAAAAGCGGGCCATCGGCCGTTACCGCAAAACGACATTGTATGAGATGCCAGAAGCGCGGCGCAAAGGAAAACGGCGAATTCTCGCGCGATTTCTCGCGGGTCGATAAATATCAGCGGCTCAGCCGGTCGCCCTCCGGGGTCCCCAGACCGAGTAACCGGCCGGCCTGATGCTGGGCGTAGAGGCAGTGCGGGCCGCGGGCTTCGAGCGACACCAGCTCGAGATCCAGCGGCGTCGTCCGGTAGACCGCCGCGACACAGCCACACGGCAGCGCGTGCAGCGCATCCAGCGTGTAGTGCGGAGACTGGCGCAAACGAACCTCGCTTGAGCGTCGCATGGTCTCACCCCGGATACGGCCACCGGCACGCAGGCAACGTGCCACGCCGCACCCAAACCCGTCGGCCGGGGCCGGCGGGCAGGCAGGTACTTGGTTAGACGCCAGCCTCAGCGGAAAGTTGCCGGCTCGTCAGTCGGCGTAAACCAGATGTCCGGCCACCAAAGTGCCGGGAAAGAGCGCCCGCACCGCGCCCACATAAACCTCCAGTTGTCTCCGATGGGCGTCGCGCGGCTGGCCGGTCTTGAACTCGAGCACCTCGATGCCACCGTCGCGACGAGAGACCACGCAGTCAATCGTCCCGCGCACGATCGTCGCCGCGCTCGCCTTGCAGCGACACCGGCACTTCGTGACAGACCCAGGCAACCGAAGGCGAGTCGAGAAACACCGACTGGACGACCGGGTGCGCGCGCAAGCGATTGAGCGCCGCACTCGCCCGCTTCAGAAACCGGCCGACGTCGCCGGCCTCCGCACGTTCCTCGAACCGCAGCAACCGCTCGCAGCGCCGCCGCCTGCGCCTCGGCGTCGAAGGCCAGCACGCCGGCTTGCAGCGCGCGGTGCACGAACGCCCCCAGAGCGTCGCTCGATCCCGACAGGTCAGCCTCGCGATCGCCCTGCGCTTCGGGCCGCGCGATCGCGCCCTGCTCGTCGGCGACAACGGTCGCCGCCGTTCGTCTCGGCCCGGTCGCGGCCAGCGACTGAAACTGATCCACGCGGGTTCCAGCTTCGGCCGCGTGCGTCGAGACCAGGCTCGGCTCGGGCGCAGCGCGCAGGACCCGGAACGTGTGGGTCGCGCTCGTTCCCTGCCACGACACGGCGTCGTCGGCTGATGCCGCCGCGGTGACAAACATCGTCGCGAGCGACGGTGGCAGCGTCCGGCCCAGTCCGCCGCGCACCCGGCGCGAACCGGCCGTCGGCACCCAACGTGGCGGCGAAGTACACCCGGTCGCGGGCGCGGGTCAGTGCCACGTACAGGAGGCGCTTGCTCTCTTCCGCTTCACGTGCGGCCAGATCGCGATCCGCATCGCTCTCGTGCTCGCCGATCGCCACCGACGGCTCGATCTCATCGCGACCGAACGGCGCCGGCACCACTCGCATCGGGTCGAGCGATCCGCCGCTGCCGCGATTCATGTGGACGATGAAAACGACCGGAAACTCCAGCCCCTTCGCCGCATGCGTCGTCATCAGGTTCACCGCATCGATCGCGTCGACGATGGCGTTCGATTCGTCGCCGCCGGCGACGAGCCGCTCGAAGTGATCGACGACGCGGCTGAGCGTGGCGTAGCCGCGATTCTGCAGCCGCCGGACGAGCGCGCGGATCTTCTTCAGGTTCTCCCGTGACTGCCGCTGCGACGGCCCATGCGTCTCGGCGGCGTAGGCGGAATCGGCCAGCACGCGATCGAGCAGTTCGGAGGGCGGGAGCCGATCCACGAGCGCCAACCAGGCCGGCATCTGCGCCCGCGCGAGCGAGAGCCGCTCCTGGTCGTAGGCGGAGAGCTGCGCGAACGAGGCCGGCACGTCGCCGTCCACGATCGCCGCCACGAGACCCGGCGCCAGCCACTTGAGCGCCTCATCGGTCAGCCGCACGACGCGCGAGCGCAGGAACGCCGCCGCGTGCAGCTCCGATTGCGGCCGCGCCAGGAAGTTCAGCAGCGCGAGGATGTCCTTGATCTCGTCGGCGTCGAAGAAGCCAAGCCCCTTGTAGACGTAGTACGGCACGCGACGCGCGGCCAGCGCGCGTTCGAAGGCCTGATGACCGTCGCGCGTCCGGAACAGCACCGCGATGTCGCCAGGCCGGATCGCTCGACGCACCCCGGAGTCGCGATCGCGCACGGTTGCCGCCGTCGTGAGCAGTCCTGCGATCTCGTCGGCGACCGCCGACGCCTGCTCGTCGTCCGAGCTCGCCGCGACGATCCCGAGCGCGTGATCGGCCGCCGCCTCGCCCGACGCCACCGGAAACATGTCGTCGTCCGCGTAGCGAAACGCGTCGGGCCGTTCCGGCGCCTTCTCCACCGCCGTGAACACGTCGTTGACGAACGACAGCAGCGCGGCCACGGATCGAAAGCTCCGGCTGATTGCCGTCCGGACCTGGCCAATCGGGCCGCAGCGCCTCGATGTAACGCGAGGCTTCGTCGAGCACGGCCACTTCCGCGTCGCGGAAGCCGTAGATCGACTGCTTGCGATCGCCGACGATGAAGATGGAGGGTTCGAGGGTGGACGACCCGAGGCCGCGGCCCGAGGCCCACGAACGGATCAGGAGCTCGACGAGCTCCCACTGCGCGCGGCTGGTGTCCTGGAACTCGTCGACCAGCACGTGCTGGTACCGCGACTCGAGCTTGAAGCGGCTGCGCGAGAACTCGTCCATCCGCGACAGCAGTCCAAGCGTTCGCTGCAGCACGTCCGAGAAGTCGAGGACGCCGTACTTACGAAGAGTGCGCTGATACTGCTCGAGCGCCACGGCGAAGAGGCGGCGGACGGCGCGAGCGAGCACGAGGTTGATGTCCTGGCGATAGGCCTGAAGGGCCTCGACGAAATACGGGCCGAGCGACCCGACCATCGCGACATGTCGGTCGTAGTCGCGGGACGAACGGAAGTCGCTTTTCTTGTAGAGCAGACGCTTGCGCGCCCCGCCGTCCTGCGTGAGCACGTGATCGCGGACCCGCTCGATGAGCGCCTGGGTCAACGCCGGCGACGGCGGCTTGTCGGCGAACAGCCGCTCGAGGTCGCCGGTCATGAGGGCGAAGTCGTGGTGGTCCGGGCCGGTGGCGATGAACCCGCGCACGCCGCCGGAGACGCTCGCAAACGCCGTGCGCAGACGGCCGAGGAGCCGCGCCACCGATGCGTCGATCGTCGCGTGCTCGGCGTGACGCAGGAATCGCGACAGGGCGTCCCACGTGACGAGCCGTCGATCGATCAGGCGCGCGAGTCCGGCGCGCAGCCGGTATTCGCCGAGCTCTGCGAAGAGCAGCGCCATCTCTGGCTCGTCGGTCGCCAGGCCGCGGCCGATCCGCAGCGTTCGTTCGAGTGCCTCGTCGACCAGCCGCGGGGTCTCGGTTTCGTCAGCGAGGTCGAACCCCGGATCGACGTCGGCTTCGAGCGGAAACTCGCGCAGCAGGGTGAGGCAGAACGCGTCGATGGTCGAGATCGCGATCTCGCCAAGCGTCTCGCGGATCTCGCGCCAGAGCTCTCCGGAGATCGCGCCTTCGGCGTGCCGTCGCGCCAGTTCCTGGAGGATGCGCTGGCGCATCTCGGCGGCGGCTTTGCGCGTGAAGGTCACCGCGAGGATGTGCCGCGGCTTGACGCCGGCGAGCAGCAGGCCGATGTAGCGATCGACCAATACCCGCGTCTTGCCGGTGCCAGCCGACGCTTCCAGCGCGACATTGCGGGTCGGATCGACCGCGAGCCGGCGCGCGTCGGCATCACGCAGGTCGCGCGGGTCGCGCGGGTCGGCAGCCTCGAAGTCGAGGCGCGGCTGTCCGTTACTCACGCTCCGGCTCCGGGTCGGGTTCGACGATCTCGAGGCGGCACACCGCGCGATACGGACACGGTCCGCAGAGGTTGCGCTTCGCCGGGCGCGGCGGGAACGCGCCGCGCGCGATGTCCTCGAGCGTGTCGAGCAGGCGCTCCTGGGCGTCGTCGATCAGCTCGTCGGTCGTGCGGCCCCGCGCGCGCAGGAGCACCACCGACTTGTCGCCTTCGAATGACAGATACAGCGCCTCGCCGATCGTCCACTGTCCGCCGCGCGCCGCCCGCAGCGCCTGAAGCGCGACGAAGCTGTAGATCGGCAGCTGTAACGCCTGGCGCAGGTCGGGCGTCTTCTTCGACTTGTAGTCGATCACCCGCAGCGCGCCGCCGGCGAGGACGTCGATGCGATCGGTTTTCGCGCTGAGCGTCACGGTTCGGCTGCGGCCGTCCGGCGCGCGGAACGTGAAGTCGCCCTGCAGCGGGAACTCGATGAGCCGTTCGGTCACCTCGGCCGGCCGGTCGGCTTCCATCGCGAACACGCGGTGGGCGATGCCCGGTCCGACCGCCGATCCGAGGAGCCTCGCCCGCTCGAGCACGGCCTCTGACGGCGACAGCTCGGCGAGCGCTTCCTCGCAGAACTCCTCGAAGAGCGCGCGCGCTTCAGCGACGTCATCCGGGCGGATGCGGCCGCGGCCGCGGCGCTGCCATTCGCCGAAGAACTTTTCCCAGAGTTCGTGGAGGAAGCGACCGCGCTCGAGCGGCGTCCGCGTGTCCTCGTCTTCGGGCTGCTCTTCGAGGCGCAGGACCTCCGACGCGAAGAAGCGAAACGGACAGTCGAGATAGCGCTCGAGGCGGCTCACCGACACGCGAGGCATGCGCCAGGCGCCCGCTTCGCCGCGGAAGCGATCCGGCTCCGGTTGCGACTCCCTCGCTCGAGCCATGGCCCACGCGTGGGCCACGCCCGTCGCCGCATCCGGCACGACCGGGTCGAGCGCCAGCGCTTCCGACACCAGCACACGATCGGTTGCGGGCAGCGACGGCCGCGTCGTCAGACCGCAGCGTCGGCACTTCGTCAATCAAGAGCGACGGCTCGACAACGGCGTCGTTCTCGAGCGAGAAGGTGGAAAGACGCACGCTGCGTGCAGGCGACCACGCGAGGTCTCTGAACGCCGCGCGGGCGCTGAGCAGCGCGTCGCGTTCGCGGCGGGTCGGATCCGCGATTGCCGGCAACGGCTCGAGCAGCGCCAGGAGCGACGCCGGATACAGCACGTTCCGGCGGATGCGTTCCGGCCATTCGCCGTCGATCAGTCCGACGATCTGCAGATCGTCGAACTCGGCGTAGCGGGCAGCCTGGGCATCGACAATCTGGAGCCCGGCCTCGCCGGTCCGCGCGGCAAAGGTTTGCGCCCCGAGCCAGCGGCGGATCGCGGCGGTCAATGTCGTGACGTCGGCGCGCGCGCCGGCATCGTGGTGGGCGTAGGCATCGCCGAGCGCGCGAAGCGCGCCGAGCACCGCGCCCCGGACGCGGGCACGCCGTGAGGGATCGGGATTGCCAGGATCGAGCGCCCGGTCGAAGCGATCGAGCCACGCCAGCAGCGTCTCGATCTGCTCGACGATTGGCCCGCCGCGGCCGAGCGGCGCAAGCGCCCGCAGCGCCGGCAGGATCGCAATGAGCGCCGGACGCGCGCTGTGCTGACGGCGTTCGTCTCGCGTTGCCGGCGTCTCGATCTGCAGCCAACCGGCGGCGATGGCTTCGAGCCGCTCGAGGCCGCCGAGATACCGCGCTTCGGCAAGGGCGACATCGAACGCGGCGATTGCCGACGCTGGGATGGCAGGCGCGGGCGCGTCCAACTCCGCAACCGTAGCGGCGAAGCGAAAGTGCGGCGATCGCAGAAGCGTGAGCAGCGACCCGCGGGTGAAGTCGGACGCCACCGCATCCAGCGCGACGTCGAGCGCCGCGGCATACGGTTCGGCGGCCAGCGGCAGCGTATCGAGCGTCTCGAAGGGAATGCGGGCGTCGGCGAACACGTCGCGCGCGAGATAGAGATACGGCAGCGGCCGCCGGACGACGAGCGCGGTCCGGTGCAGCGGCGGCGCCCCTTGCTGGCGATGCTCGCGCTTGATGCGGCGCGCCGCGGCGATCAGCTCCTCTTCGCGATCGCGATGAATCGATGCCGGCCGTTCGGGCTCGCCCGGCTTCGCTCCCGGCACCGTCACGAGGACCGGCAGCGGCCGCGGTTCGCCAGGCAGCGGAATCTCCTCGAGATCCGGGAGCGCCGCGTGCAGCCGCTCGAGATAGCCGGCGCCGAGCGTCGCCTCGGTGCACAACAGATCGAGTGATTCGAGCCGCGGCAGCCGTGTCAGCAGATCGAGATCCGCCGGCCAGTAACCATCCGGGTCGGCCAGTCGATCGGCGATCGTGACAACGACGCGGGCGAGCGGACGCGGGGCCGGCGTTTCAATAAGGGCCGCGCGCAAGGCGTGCTCGTCGCTCCGCCCAAGGTCGGCCAACCGTTCTTCGTAGCCGCGAAACGTCGCGGCAAGGAACCGCGTCTGATCGAGCAGTTGGGCGGCGCCGCGATCGCTGTCTCGTTCCGGCTCGAGCTCGTCGTTCAGGTTGCGTTCGAAGTCGTCGACGCGGCGGCCGAGCCGGCGAACCTGGTCGTAGAGCGCCAGCATCTCCGCGATCAGGCCGGGACGAAGATCGAACGGCGGGCTCAGCCCCTCCTCAGCGCGCTCGCGCGACACCGCCGACAACATCACCTCGCGTTCGAACGCCGACAGCAACGCCGGCGGCGCCGGAAGCCTCGACGCGCACTCGAGATACAGGTCGTGTCGGGTCGCGAGGATCGGCCAGCACGATCGCGCCCGACCGCTCGAGCGCGCGATCCTCAACCGTGCGGCGCAGCTGCTCCGCCGCCGCGCGCGTCGGCACGACGACGCAGGTGTCGCGGGCAGCGGCGAACGGCCACTCGACGATCCAGCGAGTCAGGGTGGCGCGATAGGCCGCGAGATCTCGAACGCGGAAGAGCCGGGTCGTGCGGGGCGTGATCACAGACAGTCACGGAATCGGCGGCTTGAGGGCCGCGGCGAGCTCCGTGCGCGCGCGTTCGAGAAGCATCATCGCGCCGGAGGCGGCGGCGGCGGCCTGGCGCGCGAGCTCGACGTCCGCGGCCGCCGCCGCGTCGAGCCGCAGCTGCACGGCGTTGCCGGCAAGGCTGTAGGCGCTGCGGAAAAGCGCGTGCACCGACGACAGCTCGGGTGGCGGTTCGACCAGGGCGAGCTGCCGTGCGGCGCGATCGAGGCGCTGCGCGAGCGGCCGCAGCTCCGGCGGCGGCGGGCCGGCCATGGCGCGGATATCGTCGAGCCCGTTCGACGACGAGTGCGCCAGCGTGGCGATGAAGGCGCCGGTCGCGGACTGATACAGCCGCATCCGCTCAGCGCGAATGGTCCATTGATCCTGCGCCAGGCGAAGGCGGTGCGCGGCATCGAGCTCGCTGTCGAGGGTCGCCAGAAGCGCCGTCACGTCGTCCGGCCGCCGCTGGCCCAGCCGCTCGTCCTGTTCGCGGACACGGCGGCGCAACCGTTCGATGCCGCGCACGTTCGCCCGGCTGGCGTGCTGCGTCGCTTCGGTCAGCGTCGTCGCTCGGAGTCGGGCATATTGGCGCTCGATCTGCTGCTCTTCCGCGATGCCGCCGCTCGCGGACGACCGAATCGCTTTCGCGAACGCCTCCGGCAGCAGATCCACCGCGCGATCGATCAGCGCGACAACGGATTGCAGCAGCGAGACCTTCTCGACCGGCGAGTCGGCGGCGCTGGCTGCCGACATCAGGCCGCGAATGACCTCGGTGTCGTCGGGTGGGGCGACCAGCGGCTCGAGCGCCGGCGTATCGATGGTCGTGGCCGAGAGCGACAGGTCGAAGCGCGTGCCGCCGGCCCCGACGCGAAGACCGGCAATCACCTCGTCGAGGACGCCGACGAACTCGCGCACTTCGGTGGCCCGATAGCCGTAGTGGGTCGACGGCCAACTGGCCAGTGCGCTCCGCGCTCGCTCGGCGGTGAGCAGCCGGGCCTTCGGATCGTCAATCGTCGCAATCTGGTTGAGCGTACGCGCGACCTCGCCGCTCAGAACCGCGAAGTCGGCCTCGCCACGGCTGGTCGCATACGTGGCAGCCCGCACGCTGTCGGCATACCTCTGGGTCCGCGCCATGTCGATGCGGCTGACGGGGAGTGACACGAGATGCAGGTCACCGGGCCCGGCTCCGGCCGTGAGCGGCATCGAGAAGACCAGCCGGTCGTCGACGCGGGCCCATTCGCCAAAGCTGGCCAGGCCGGTGCCGTCAGCGAGAAAGACGCGGTAGAGCGGCGGTCCGCCGGTCTGCTGCGCCCGCACCAGTGACGGCGCCGCGACGAGCAGTGTCAGCGAGATCGCGACCGGAACAAGGCGCATGGCCCTGCCAGCGTAGTGAGGCGTCTTGAGAGCGTCAAGCGGAAGCCGTTGGCGGGTTCCTTGGGCTCTTTTCTCCCTGAACTCCCGATCTCCCTGTGTGAGTCGCTGTTCAAGCGGATGCGACAAAACAGCCCTGTTGAAAACCTGTGGACAGTTCGTGGAAACCCTGTGGATCGCTAGACATGAAAATAAAATTAGCGCGAGTTTCGGCCTGAAACCGGTGACCGAAGCCGTTCAACCGCAGCTTCGATTCCCGCTTCGCTTGAATCGATGTAACGCGCGTGCGACAGTTTGGGCTCGCTTGAACGGCCCGATTGTCAGTCCGCTCACGCTCCTCCAACACCCGTGAACGTGCATCATTTCGAAGAACTCATCGCCGGCCGCACCTATCAGATTGCGGTTCGACTGGTTTCGGCCTCGCGGTGGCGCGCCGAACTCGAGCGCCTGCCCGGGATGCCGACAGCCCTCATGCCCTTTTATGGGCCAACGCCCGAACAAGCCGCGCAGGAGCTCTGTCGGTGGTTGACCTTGGTGTATAACGGCACGAGGCAATGACCGTTCGACATTCCATACGACCGACCCTCCTCTCCCTCGCCGCTCTCGTTCTCCTCGCCGGATCGTCGCCGCGCCGCCTCGAGGCCATCATCGCCCAGACGCTGCCGAAGGTGCATCTCGTGGCGACGGGCGGCACGATCTCGAACCGGCAGGGCGGCCGTCTGACTGCCGAAGAGCTCGCCAAGTCGATGCCCGGACTCGAGCGATTCGCGACCTTGAGCTTCGAGCAGTTTTCGAATGTCGCCAGTAGTCAATTGACGCTGGAACAGTGGGTCCGGCTTGCCCGGCGGGTGAACGATCTGTTCGCGGCCGACAAGGAGTTGGCCGGGATCGTCGTCACGAGCGGGACCGACACGCTGGAAGAGACCGCGTTTTTCCTGCACCTGACGGTCCGCGACCCGCGGCCGGTCGTGGTGGTCGGCTCGATGCGCAATCCCAGCACGCTGGGCTACGAGGGCGCGGCCAATCTTCTCGAGGGCGTGCGCGTGGCGGTCGAACCCGCGTCGAAGGACAAAGGCGTGCTCGTCGTGCTCAACGATGAGATCAACTCGGCGCGCGACGTCCAGAAGACCGACGCTCTCCGCCTCCATACGTTTCGGAGCCGCGAGTACGGACAGCTTGGCGTCGTCGACAGCGATCGCGTGGTGTTCTTCCGGCAGCCGCTGCAGCGCCATACCTCACGCAGCGAGTTCGACATTGCCAGCGTGAAGGAGCTGCCGCGCGTCGATGTCGTGATGGTCTACCAGGGCGCACCCGGCGATCTCATCAAGGCCGCCGTCGATGCCGGTGCGAAGGGCGTCGTCATTGCCGGCGCCGGCGCCGGGGCCATCAGCGGAACGCAAAGCGAAGGCCTCGACTACGCCGCGCAGAAGGGCGTCTTCATCGCCACGAGTACGCGAACCGGATCGGGCCGGATACCCGCGCCGCGCAGCGGCAATCAGTCTCCGGCAGCACCGTCAGCAGGTGTGACGGCGCCGGCGGCGGGAACCCCGGCCGCGCCGGCGAACACGTCGCCACCGAATCCGAACGCGGAGCGGCGGCGGCAATTCACCGTGGCCGCCGAGGATCATGCGCCGCTCAAGGCGCGAATCCTGCTGATGCTGGCGCTGACCAAGACGACCGATCGCGCCGCGATTCAGCGCATGTTCGTCGAGTATTACGACGTCGCCTCGTTGATCGCACGATCGCGTACAACAGCCACCCCGCCGGCCCGAAGAGGAACGTCAGGATCAAGCACGGCACCACCACCAGGTGCGGAATGTTCCGCTCGCGTGCGTCTCGCACTTCCCAGCTTCCGACGATGAGATCGAACGCGAGGTAGTGGACCCACCCGGCGAGCAGGAGCCATGGCTCGCGAAAGAGCTGGGCGACGCCGGCAAGGGTCGAGAACCCACCTTCGGCGCTGCCCCACATCGTTGCCAGAACCGCGACGTACACGATCGCCATCACCGCGGGGATGGCCGTCGTCGTCACCGTCGCGACCCAGCGCCGGCCTGGCTGGACGATGAGAAGAATCCAGCCGACGAGCGCGATCAGGTTGAGGATCGAAAACAGCGATTCGGGCGTCATGGTCAACCTCGCGCGTGAAGAGCGGCCCCGACGCCGTTGCGCTGCGAGGACGCCGCGGTGACGGCCAGCATCGTCGCCACTGCCCACACGCCGAGTGCGGTCAGCGTGAGTGAGTCGGGCCGAATCACAGACTGGCCACGCAGCGCCTGCCAGACGAGAATCGAGAGCAGGAGCGCATAGCTCACGGCAATCGTCTGCGACGGCGCGAACCAGCGAGGCCATCCGCCATCCACGGCGCTGCAGCAGCCAGGCGAACAGCGGCAGCGCCTGCACTGCATGCAGCCCCATGAAGTGCGGCACGCGCAGGTCGCCATGCTCGACGCTCCATCCCGTGCCGGGAAGTCCGGGGCCGCCGTCAACGGCGCCGACCGTGTGCGCGCCGGAGATGGCCATGCGCCCCGTCGCGCGTGCCGACGCGAGCTGCGCGTCGGTCGGCCGCGTCATCAGGCCACCGAGACTGGCGCCGACGATGGTGATGACCAGACCGAGACGGAGCGCCCAGCCAATCGCGGGACTGGCGAAGGGTTGACGCCACAGCGCGACGGCGACGGCGACGCTGGTCAGCGTCTGGAGCACGATCGCCGACGCCCATGAGTCGCGAACAGCGTCGCGTCGAGTGGCGTGCCGACGTTGAAGTGACTCGTCACCCCGCGCGCCGCTTGAAACGCGATGATCAGCAATCTCGGCGATCAGTGAAATCGCGGTCAGGCGGCTGACGCGCCGGCGGAGTCTGGGCCAATCCGGCAGGAACTGAAAGATCCACGTCAGGGTCAGCGTGTAGATGGCGATCGAGGCGGCGAACTTCGCGGGCTTGAGCCACACGGGCGCGCCGCCGACCAGGCGCGGATCGATCAGCAGGCCGGCGCCGAAGAGGCCGAGCGCCGCCATCATTGCCAGCGCCGTGAAGGTCAAGGGCCGATCGGTGCGCCACAGGACGCCAATGAACTGGGTGAGTCGAGCAGATGCGGTCATGGTCGTTCGCTCCAATGTGAACACTGTCAACATAACCATACGATCGCCGTGTTGACGTTGTCAACATCAGCCGTTACGATGGACCGGAGATGCCCGCCACGCGCTCGGCCGTGCCTGCGAGAAAACGCCGTAACCGCTACCATCATGGGGACTTACGGCGAGCCCTCATCGACGAGGCGGCGCGCACGATTCTGGCCCGCGGGGTCGAGCACCTCACCCTTCGCGGGGTCGGTCAAGGCCTCGGGGTCTCGCGCACCGCCCTCTACCGCCACTTTTCCGACAAGGCGGCGCTCCTCGCCGCCGTCGGCGCCGAAGGCTTCCGCCAGCTCCGCGGCGATCTGGATGCGGCGTGGCAGAGCCACGGCGGCGGCCGCGACGGCTTCGCGGCGATGGGCGAGGCGTACGTCCGGTTCGCGATGAACAGTCCGTCCTATTACCGGGTGATGTTCGGCGGGCTGCTCGAGTCGGGACGTGAGGATTGCGAGCTCACGGACAACGCCGGCGCCGCGTTTCAGGTGCTGGTCGATGCGGTGATCGCGCAACAAGACGCCGGCCTGGTCCGACTCGATGATCCGCGCGCCTTGTCACGGTATATCTGGGCCACCGTGCACGGCATCGCCATGCTCGGCATCGACGGGCTGCTGCGCCCCGAAGACGGCGGCGCCGAGGCGCTGACCCTCTTTGCCAACGAGCGGTTGCGCGAAGCGCTCGCCGCGCCGGGATCGCTGTGACCCTCGCACCTCGCTGCGCGAGCGGTCGCGCCGCCGGTCGGCGAACGCGGTTCTGGCAGTCCACCGCCCTCGCCGGGCGTGAGCTGTCTCGAAGCGTCGTTCACCGCGCAGCACTTCTCGCCGCATGCGCACGACGCGCTCGTCATTGCGGTGACCGAAGCCGGCGGATCGACGTACGCGAGCCGCGGCCGTGCGGGCGAAGCCGATCCCGTCCGTCCTGCTCGTGTTCAACCCGGCCGAGCCTCACGCCGGTCACATGCGCGGCAGCCGGTACTGGCGCTATCGCGCGCTTTATCTGGACGAAGTCGCGATGACGCCGTTGCTGCAGGGGCTCGGGCGGTCGACGCTCCCGGGCTTCACCACCAACGCCGTCCGCGATCCGGCGCTGATAGCCGCCTTTGCCGACACCCATCGGACGCTCGACAGTGACGGCGATCCGATGCTCGCCCGAGAACGCTTGCTCGATGCGTGCGGCCGGCTGTTCGATCGACATGCGGAGAGCGCGGCGCCACGCCGCAGACGCAACGGCGGATCGACCCACTTGTTGAACGCACACTCGCGACCATCAGGGACCGATACCGCGAGCGGCTTACCGTCGATCGGCTGGCCGCGGCCGTGGGACTCTCGCCGTTTCAACTCATCCGACAGTTCAATCGCGTCACCGGCATGCCTCCCCACGCGCATCTGTTGCGTGCGCGACTGCACGCCGCCATTCGCTGCCTCAGGTGCGACGTCTCGCTGGCGGAAGCAGCTGATGCCGCCGGGTTCTACGACCAGAGCGCGCTGACGAACGCGTTCCGCCGCCACTACGGAATCACGCCCGGACAGTACGTCGCCGCGCAACGAGCGGGCGCAAATTTCGCCAAGACGTAACGCCGGCGCCAGCGCCATCCTGCGCTCATGGCCGCAGGCACGCCAGCCATCTCAGCCGAACCTCGCATTGGATTCATCGGACCGGGCCGCGTCGGCGCGACCCTCGCAGAGGCGTTCCACACGGCCGGCTTGTCGGTCGTGTCGGTATTCGGACGCGATGCGGAACGCGCTCGCACGCTTGCCGCCCGAATCCCCGGGCTGACCGCCGCGCACAACGCTCAAAGCGTCGCTGACTCGGCGACCCTCGTGTTCATCACTGTCACAGACGATGCGATCGATGGCGTCTGTGCGGATGTCCGGTGGGGGCCGAACCACGCGGTGGTGCACTGCAGCGGGGCGCGTGAGCTCGACGCGCTGACCACGGCACAGCAGGCGGGAGCCCGCGTCGGCTCGTTTCATCCGTTGCAGATGTTTGCGACGCCCGCGGCCGCGCTGGCAACGCTGCCGGGGTGCACAGTGGCCATTGAAGGCGAGTCCGTCACTCGCCGACTTTCTTCATCGCACTGCGGTGGCGCTCGAGTGCCGTCCGATTCGGCTTCCGGCGGGCCGCCGCGCGATGTATCACGCGTCGGCGTACTACGTCGGCCCCTTCCTGATTGCCTTGATGCAGGAAGCGGCGGCGATCTGGCGCGAGCTCGGGCTCTCCGAGCGCGAGGCGATCGACGCACTGGCACCGCTCCTCCACGGCACGGTCGCAGCGGTGATGGAAGGCGGCCTTGCCGCGGGCATGGGCGGCTGTGTGGCGCGCGGCGATGTCGGCACGGTCGAGCGCCACGTCGCGGCGCTCGATGCGTTTGCGCCGGAGATGGGAGCGCTCTATCGCCAGCTGGCTCGCCGCACGATTCCGCTCGGGCTCGCCCGTGGCACGTTGAGCCCGGCCGCGGGCGACCGGATTCGCGCCGCGCTCGCGTCAGCATCGCTTCCGCCCGAGGATTGAAGCGGAGCTGCGAGAACGGAATCCACAACTCCGCGGTCCATCCATCGTCTTCGACCGACGTCCTGGCCTGCCAGACCGGATCGAACCGCTGTCGAAGCTGTCTTCGTTGTCGGTGGCGTGAAACCGATCGATGCGCACGCCGGCCGCCGACACGCCGAAGACTGCCGCGGTGCGGCGATCGAGGACCGTGTCGAGCGAAACGAGGATGTGTTCGGCCTGGCCCAGGCGCGAGTATTCTACCGGCCTCGCGGATTCACGGGAGGTCCTGATGCACGCGCTCGTGTGGCGGCTCGGCTCGACGTGGGGTGCGGCGGCGATCGTCGTCACGACGGCGCTCGGGCAGGCACCGCCCACTCAGCCCGCGCCAGACGCGGCCGCCTACCGCCGCGTCACCCGCGATCGCCTCAGACAGCCCGCCGATGGCGACTGGCTGATGATTCGGCGCACCTACGACGGCTGGGGCTACAGCCCGCTCGACAGATCACGCGCGGCCAACGTCGCGCGTCTGCAGCCGGTCTGGGCGTTCGCGACCGGCGTCACCAACGGCCACGAAGCGCGCGCCGCTCGTCAACAACGGCGTGATGTTCGTTTCGACGCCGGGCAACCAGGTGATCGCGCTCGATGCCGAAGACCGGCGCGCTGCTCTGGCGCTACAGCCGCGCCGCTGCCCGACGACGTCGTCGCTGCTCCACCCGACCAGCCGCGGCGTCGCGCTCTACGGCGACAAGGTGTTTTTCGCCGCCAACGAAGCGGTGCTCGTCGCGCTCGACGCGGCGACCGGCAAGGAGGTCTGGACCGCGCACAGTCGCGGACAACAGGAACGGCTACTACATGACGCTGGCGCCGCTCGTCGCCGACGGCAAGGTGATGGTCGGCGCGTCGGGCGGCGAGTTGGGCATCCGCGGTTTTGTCGCGGCGTTCGATGTCGAGACCGGCAAGGAGCTCTGGAGGACGTTCACGGTGCCCGCGCCGGGCGAGCCTGGCAGCGAGACGTGGCCGAAGGGCGATCAGTGGAAGAACGGCGGCGGTCCGGTGTGGGTGACCGGCAACTACGATCCGGCGACCAACCTCGCCTTCTGGGGCACCGGCAACGGCGGGCCCTGGATGGGCGATCAGCGTCCGGGCGACAACCTCTACACCGCGTCGACGCTCGCCATCGACGTGGCGACCGGGCGCGATCAAGGGCCACTTCCAGTATCACCCGAACGATTCGTGGGACTGGGACGAAGTGTCGCCGCCGATCCTCGTCGACTACACGCGCAACGGCCGGACGGTGAAGGGCCTGATCGACGTCGCGCGCAACGGCTATCTCTGGTTCCTCGAGCGCAGCGACGGACCGCATCAAGTTCGTCGAGGGGACGCCGTACGTGAAGCAGAACGTGTTCCGCAGCCTCGACCCGAAGACCGGCCGGCCGGATGTCGATCCGGCGCGCAAGCCGGGCACCGGCAAGCGAGGCCGAGTTCTGCCCGTCGCACTGGGGCGGCAAGAACTGGCCGCCGATCGCGTTCAGCCCGAAGACGCGGATGATCTACATCCCCGCCAACGAGAACCTCTGCACGCAGATGATCGGCAGGCCGGTGAGCTACACCGCCGGGCAGCAGCTTTACCGGCGCAACCAACACGCTCATGCTCGCGCCGGGCGCCGACCACATCGGCGAAGTGCAGGCGTGGAACGTCGATACCGGCAAGCGCGTCTGGACCCACACGTTCGCGACATCGGCGAACTGGGGGCCGATGCTGGCCACCGGCGGCGGGCTCGTGTTCAGCGGCGGCACGAACGATCGCAAGTTCCGCGCGTTCGACGCGGCGACCGGCGCGCTGATGTGGGAGTTCCCGACCAACTCGGGCATCATCGGCCAGCCCTCGTCGTTCATGGTCGACGGCCGCAGTACATCGCCGTGCAGTCGGGCTGGGGCATCGACGCGCGCGCGATGCAGTCTCGGCTGATCAAGCTGATGCCCGGCATGCCGGAGGTGCCGGAAGGCGGCGCGATCTGGGTGTTCGCGCTGCCGGAGTGACGAACGTCCGCCTGAGCTTCAGAGAGGGTGCTTACGCTGCCCTGACGGAAACGCATCGGGAATGGTGTACGCTGTCACGCCGTCCGGGGTGGACCCCGCGAGGAGCTCGACGTCGGTCAACGTCAGCCGCACCGGGCACTGAGGTTGGATCTTCACACATCACGATCGGCGGCCATGCCGACACCGGGCCACCGGAAAGAAAAGGACTGGGACCTATGATCAGACTTGCGCCATCCCCCATCATTCGCGGCATCGCGATCGCCGCGGCGATCGTGCTGCTCGCACCTGCGGCGGCACTGGTCCGCGCGCAAAGCGGCCTGCTCGTGGTCGCGAGCGGCCTCGACAACCCTCGCGGACTGGCCTTCGGGCCTGACGGCGGACTCTACGTGGCTGAAGCCGGCCGCGGTGGAACAAGCACGGCGTGCGCGCCCGCACCGGATCCGCCGTTCCCCAACCGCTGCTACGGCCCGAGCGGCGCGATTACGCGCATCCTCGCGGTCGGCGATCAGCGCCGGGTCGTCGTCGGGTTGCCGTCGATCGCGATGGCCAATGGCGGCAACGCGCAGGGGCCAGTCGACATCGACTTCGGGTTGGGCGCCGCGTTTGTGACCATTGGCTTTGGCGGCAATCCGGCGCTGCGTGCGCCGCTCGAGGCCGTGGGCGCGCAGATGGGCCGGCTCGTCCGCATCAACTCGATCGGCCAACCCGAAACGTTGCTCGATCTCGGCCTACGAGGCGTCGGCCAATCCAGACGGCGGCGCGATCGATTCGAATCCGTTCGGGCTGGACATCGTCGCCAATGGCGCCTACTACGCGGATTCGGGTGGGAACGCCGTCATGCGGATTGCGCTGACGGGCGCCATCTCACCGTCGCCGTGTTTCCCAACCGGCAGCCCTTCCCGGGGTCGCCGACCGTCCAGGCCGTGCCAACCGCGGTTGCCGTCGCGGCGAACGGTGATGTCTACGTCGGCGAGTTGACCGGCGCGCCGTTCCTCGTCGGCGCCGCGCGCGTGTATCGCATCCCCGCCGCGGGCGGGACACCCGAAGTCGTCGCCACGGGCTTCACCAACATCATCGACGTCACCTTCGGTCCGGACGGTCGTGGCTACGTGCTCGAGCACGACATCGACGGCATCATCGCGCCGGGCGTCGAAGGGCGCTTGACACGGCTGAACGCCAACGGCACGCAGACGGTGCTCGCCAGCACTGGTCTCATCAAGCCGGGCGGCGTCGCCATCGGCCCGGACAATGCCGCGTACGTGACGACGAGCAACAACAGCCCGGCGTGGGCCAGGTCGTCCGCATCACGCAGTAACCGCACCGCGGTTCGGGCACCGCGCCGGAGTCGCACGAGTCTCTTCGCGGCATTCCGGCGCGGCGTTTCGTGTCGCGGATGAGGGAGGAGCCGTGGGAAAGCACGATCACCTCGGACGAGCGCGACTCTACCAGGCCGACGGCGCTGACACCGGCGACGTGTCGTACTCGATCACGCTCGAGGGCGATGATCTTGTGTCGGGCCGCGTCTCAACCGGCGCCTCGCCGGGAACCTCACCCGCAGTGCCAGAGTCGCTGGTGAGCTCGGACACCGATCGTCCGTACCATCTTCGTCTCGACGACGGGCGCTGGGTCTCGTTCCGGATCGAAAACGCGGCCGGCGATCTCGAGCGGAGCGGTGGCATCGTCGCCGCTCCCGAGTGGGCACGGACCTCCCGGATCTAAGCAGGTCATCCCAGGTTCAGTTCATCTCTGCAGCGGCCGCGGCACGTCGTGGGCGCGGACGGCTGGCCAGTCGAGGCGCCACGTATCCGACCTGGCCTCGCCGCTGTAGACGAGCCGCACCGGCATCGCGCTCAGACGATCGAACAGCCGCGCCTCTGCCCGAATCGGCCACCAGTCGTACAGAAAGATCTCGAGCGGCCGCCACATTGCCACCCAGCCGCCGATCACATGCTCTCCCGGAGAAAGTGCGCCGCCTCGCTTTCCGGCGCGTAGACCTCGAGGCGAGTGCCGATCACCATCGACGCCGCGAGGAACGCCAGGCCGATTGCCAGGCTCGTCCGACCGCGGCGGAGCAGGTCGCGCAGGCCGCGCCGCGTTCCGATCGCGCGCTGGCGAAAGAACGCGTGGATGGCGTCATCGCGAAGAATCCGCGCCTCGTCTTCCGCGCCGGCGCCGCGATCCAGATGACGACGAGCGCAAGGCGAGCATCGGATGGATAGTCGCGGCTCCAGCCGACGATGAACTCTTCCGCCCGCGGATCGAGATCGCGCTCGTGAAACGGCGACGGATCGATCGCGTTGAAAAGCTGCCGCAGCTCCGCGACGTGCACCTCGATGATCTTGCAGTCGCCGGGGACGGGGTCGCCGGCCGCTCGCTCGGCGGACATATGACGGGATTCTATCGGGTGCCAAGGTGCCAGAGTGCCAAGGTGCCAGGGTGCCGGCGTGCCAGGGTGTTGGTGCATAGGGTGCTTGGCGCGTAAGGGTGCCAGGTGGTGAAGGCGGTCATAATGGCGCCGCGGAGAGACGCAGACATGTCCGAGGCCGACGCTGACGGCGACATCGACCGCTTGCTCGGGGAAGCGCTGGACCTCGAGCCGGCGGACCGCGAACAGTTCCTCCACCGCATCGGCGCGAGCGACGGGCCGCTGCGCGACCGCTTGAGCAAGCTGCTCGCACTCGCGGGGCAAGACGGCGGTTTCCTGAGCCGCTCGCCAGTGCGCGACGCCGCGCCGCTTCCGAGCGACCTGCCCGAAGAGGACCTGGAACCGGCGGCGGCCGGCACGCTGGTCGGACCGTACCGGATTGTTCGAGAGATCGGGCGCGGCGGCATGGGCGCTATGTATCTGGCCGAACGCACCGACGGGCAGTTTCAGAAGCAGGTCGCCGTCAAACTGATCAAGCGCGGCATGGACACCGCCGCCGTCCTCCGCCGGTTTCGCGACGAGCGCCAGATTCTGGCCGATCTGGAGCATCCGAACATCGCCCGGCTCCTCGACGCCGGGACGACCGACGATGGCCGCCGTACTTCCTGATGGAGTACGTCGACGGCCTGCCGATCGACCGGTACTGCGACGACCGGCGGCTGACCGTCGAGCAACGTCTGCCGTCTTCCTCGACGTGTGCGCCGGTCTCTCGTACGCGCACCAGCGGCTCGTCGTCCACCGCGACATCAAGCCAGCGAACATCCTCGTGACGCCCGACGGCGGCGCCGAAGCTGCTCGATTTCGGCATCGCGAAGATGATGGATCCACCGGCGCCGGCGAGACGCTCACAGATTTGGAAGAAGCGGCATGACGCCCGATATGCCAGCCCCGAACAGGTCCAGGCCTTCCGTCGACGACCCTCAGCGATGTCTATTCGCTGGGCGTGTTGCTGTACGAGCTGCTGACCGGCCGGCCGCCGTTTCGATTCACGACCCGACGCCTTCGGAAATCGCACGCGTCATCACGACGGAAGATCCTCCGAAGCCAAGTGACGCGGCCACTGGGCGTTTACGCAGTAGCCTCCAGGGCGATCTCGACACGATGATTCTGATGGCGCTGCGCCGGGATCGCGAACGCCGCTATCAATCGGTCGAGCAGCTGGCAGGCGAATCCGGCGGCACCTGGACGGTCTGCCGATTCTCGCGCGTCAGGATGCAGCGCTGTATCGGACCGTCAAGTTCATTCGTCGGCACTGGCCGCGGTCGCCGCCGCCGCTCTGGTGTTCGCGACGCTCGTTGTTGGCATCGCCGCGACGAGCTGGCAGACGGTCCGGGCGAGCCGCGCCGAGCAGGCCGCGCTGCTCAGCGGGACCGCGCCGCGGCCGCCGAAGGCGGCGCCCGAGAAGAGCGCGATCGCGCACTGCGCGCCGAGCAGGGTGCGACAAGCGAAAGGATTTTGCCGAGCAGGAACGGAATCGTGCGGTGGAGGAATCGAAACGCGCGGACGCGCAGTCCGCCACGGCGAATGCGATCAGTGACTTTCTCCAGAACGATCTCCTGGCGAAAGCCTCTTCTCTCACGCAAGCCGGCTCCACCACCAGACCCGATCCGAGCCTCACGGTTCGCGCCGCGCTGGATCGCCCGGCCGGCCGGATTGACGGGGATTCGCCGGCCAGCCGGCGATCCAGGCGTCGATCCGTGAAACGATTCGCGCGTCACCTATCGCGAGCTCGCTTTGTATGCGGAAGCCCAGCAACAGATGGAAAAGGCCCTGGAGTTGCGCCAACGCGTGCTCGGCGCGACGCACCCGGACACCTTGAGCAGCATGCAGAAACTGGGAGCGCTGTATGTGTCGCAAGGGAAGAACGGGCCTGCCGAATCGATCCTCACGAAGGTTCTTGAACAGCAACGCAGGCTCATCGGTGAAGACCACCCGGCGACGCTCGAGACGATGAACTACCTGGCGATGGCGGTCTCGGCTCAAGGTCGCCGCGGCCAGGCCGAGGCACTCTATCTTCGACGCTACGGGCGGAGCGCCGTCTGCACGGCGACGAGCATCCGGACACGCTGGGCGTGATGAACAATCTGGTTTCTGAGTACATCAATCAAGGCCAGTACGCCCGCGCCGAGGAGCTGGGTCGACAGCTTGTCGCCATCAGGCGACGGGTGCTGGGCGAACAACATCCGAGCACCTTGATGAGCATGAACAACCTCGGCGTGATCGACCGCAACCTGGGCAAGTACGCGGAGGCCGAGATGCTCTTGTCGGCCAGCCTTGACGGGCGCCGGCGGTGTTCGGCGCGGATCACCCGCTGACGTTGGCTAGCCTCACCAGCCTCGCGCTTGTCTACCCGGTCGCGGCCAAGTACGCACAGGCCGAGCCGCTCCTCGTGCAAGGCCTCGAGGCGAGGCAGGCGTCCTCGGCACGGAGCATCCCCAGACCGCCGCGATCATGAACAATCTCGCGGAGCTGTACCGGCGCGAAGGAAAGCTGCGGGACGCCGAGAACCTCTTCACGCAAGTCGTGGATCTGCGACGCCGTCTATTGGGTCCTGACCATCCCAATACGGCGAGCGTGTTGACATCACTGGCTGGCATCAAGCTCGCTCAGCATCAGTATGACGAGGCGGAAGTCCTTCTCCGACAGGCGCTGAATGGATACGAGAAGTCGAGCGCTGATACCTGGCTCCGCTACTACGCCCAAAGCATGCTTGGCGCGAGCCTGGCCGGCCGCGGGAACCACGCCGAGGCGGAACCGCTTCTACGTTCCGGCTATCAAGGCATGTTCCAGCGCCAAAGTTCGATTCCCGCCGAGAATCGTTCGGCCTTGGATGAGGTGAAGGGCTGGCTTGACGTCCTTCCCCGTCTTCCGCCAACGGGCCCGATTCCCCGCTGACGAGACTCAGTCCGTGCCGAGTGCCTCGTCCAGCAGCGCCTTGGCCTTGACCCAGTCGCGCTGCACCGTGCGCTCGGTGACCTGAAGGGCGATCGCGGTCTCGGCCTCGGTGTAGCCCGCGAAGTAGCGGCACTCCACGACGCGAGCGAGCCGCGGGTTGATCTCCTCGAGGCGCGCGAGCGCCTCGTCCAGCGCGACGATGTGCTCCTCGGGCTCCGCCAGCACACCGTCGGCCTCTTCCAGGGCCACCACCGCCACGCCTCCGCCGCGTTTGGCGGCACACCTGGCGCGCGCGTGCTGGACCAGCGCCTGACGCATGGCGATCGCCGCGCAGCCAAGAAAGTGCGCGCGATCCCGCCGCTGCCCGCCTTTGATAGAGCTTCAGATACGCCTCGTGCACCAGCGCCGTCGTGCGCATCGTTTCTGACGCACCCACTCGCCGCCGCTCGCGGTGCGCCGCCCGCCGCAAGTCGGCGTACAACGCCGCGACCAGGAGTTCGGTGGTCGGGTCACCGGTCGGATCACCGTTGGGGAGCGGTTCCGGCATGACGGCATTGTCTCAGAAGTTCGAGCCGGCGGCCCTGCGATCTCGGTCGTCGGCGCCGCGGATGTCGGGATTTCGATCCGGTCTGCGTACTTCCCTGTGAGGGCTTTCGCCCGGAGCCGGCTGCCATGTCACGCATCCGGACGCCGTTTTGCGAATCAGCCTGCTCGGGCAATCAGCACAAGAGGGGGAGACGCACAGGACATGTCCGAGGCCGACGCTGACGGCGACATCGATCGCTTGCTCGGGGAAGCACTGGACCTCGAGCCGGCGGACCGCGAAGGAATGCTTCAGCGGATCGGCGCGAGCGACGGGCCGCTGCGCAACCGCTTGAGCACGCTCCTCGCCCTCGCCGCCCACGATGGCGGTTTCCTCGGTCGCTCGCCGTTGCGCAACGCTTCGCCGATCGGAACGAGTCTCTTGAAAGCGAGCTTGGCGTCTCGATTGGCCCATACCGTCTCGTCCGCCACCTCGGCTCGGGCGGGATGGGCGACGTGTATCTGGCCGATCGCATCGAAGGCGGGTTCCGCCAACAGGTCGCGCTCAAGCTGGTGCGCGCGGATACGGGCGCGAGACCCGAGCGCTTCGATGCCGAGCGCGAGATCCTGGCGAGCCTGGACCATCCAGGCATCGCGCGTCTGTACGACGGCGGCCGCGGTGCTGACGGCCGATCGTACATGGCGATGGAGTACGTCAAAGGCACGGACCTGCTGACGCACTGCAAGGCGCGGGGCGCGTCGCTCGAAGAGCGCTTGAGGCTCTTCGTTCAGGTGTGTGAAGCGGTGACCTATGCCCATGCGCATCTGGTCGTCCATCGCGACCTCAAGCCCGCCAACATCTTCGTGACTGCCGAAGGCCAGGTGAAGCTGCTCGACTTCGGGATCGCGAAGTTGCTGCAGCCAACGTTGGTCCCTATGCGACGCGCACGGCGCACTTGTCGCCCGCCTATGCGGCGCCAGAGCAACTGGCCGGCGGCACCACTACGACGTCAACCGACGTCTATGCCCTCGGGGTGACGCTCTTTCAGTTGCTGAGTGGAGGCCTGCCCTGGATCTTTCTCAACTACCGCTGGGAGCGGCGGTGCAGTCGCTGATGCGCGACGCGGCGCCGCGCCTTAGCGATGTCGCAGGCTCGGATGGTCCGATCTCGGCCAGGCAATTGCGCGGCGATCTCGACGCTATCGTGGCGAAGACGCTTCGCAAGGAGCCGGAGTCCCGGTATCCCGACGCGCGAGCGCTCGCCGACGACCTCACTCGTCATCTTCAGCACCAGGCCGTGCACGCGCGGGCCGGCGCCCGCGCCTACGTGCTGCGCCGCTTCCTGCGCCGCAACTGGTTGCCGCTCTCCGCAGCGGCCGCGGTGTTTGTCGCGCTCGGAACCGGCATCGCGGTCGCCCTGTGGCAGGCCGATCGCGCGGAGCGCGAAGCCGCACGCGCGACCGCCACCAGGGATTTCCTCCTCAGCGTGTTCAAGGCCAGCGATCCGCGCGTCGCCTCGGACAAGCCGCGCGGCCAGATCACCGCCAAGGAACTCCTGGATCGCAACGCCGCGAAAATCCCAGTGACGTTCGCGGCAGATCCGGATACGCAAATCGAACTGCTGGGGGTCACCGCAGACATCTATCGTGAGCTGGGTGAGCCAGAGCGGCGTTCCGCCCTGCGACAACAGCAGGTGGAGCTCGCCCGCACAATTCACGGCGACCTGCATCCGGCAGTCGTCGAGGGGCTGCTGGATCAGGCTCGCGAAGCCAACAGTCGTCAGGACGACGCAACAGCTCGGAAGCTTCTCACCAAGCACGGTTTGATCGACGCGCGGGCCGCGACCGCTCTTCCGATCGAGCCCGCTGGTGGCTCAATCGTGCCTTGGCGCTGGACGCCGATCCAAAGGCCCAGGCGGAGCACCAAGCGGCACTCGGCAACGCGGTGCAGCTGTTCAGCGAGGTCTCGCCGTCACATCCCGACTACGTGACTGCCCTGTCGGACATGGGGCACCTGTACAACAACCGGCAAGAGGTAGCCGCCGCCATCCCGTTCTTCCGGCGGGCCATTGCCGTGGCCGAAGCACAGCCCGAAAGAAACGACGCCTTTCTCGTGAACACCCACGGCAATCTGGGCGTGGCCCTGCAGTGCATGCGTGACTTCGACGGGGCCGAGGCCGAATACGAGAGAGCAAGTGCGCTCGCCCGGCGTACGAGCGGCGAAGGGGGCCAAGCCTATTGGATCGTCGTGACACGTCGAGCGCGGATGGCGCATCTACTGGGCGACCGTGCGCGCGCCTACTCCCTGTTCGAGCCGATGCTGCAGGCGCTCCCGCCGCAGACGACGTCCGCGGGCGGGGTGGCCTGGGCCCGCGAGTTCTATGCCGGCCGCCTCGCCGCCGAGGGCCGACCAGACCTGGCGATTCCGATCTTGGAAGCCTCGGAGACGGCGTTTCAGAAATCACGGCATTACTGGTTCGACGTGATTCGGGTGCGCGGGGTGCTCGGCGATGCCTACGATCGTGCGGGGCGCACCGAAGAGGCGCGCCGGGCCCTCAAGTCGTCACTCGATGGTCAGGTGGCGAATCGTGCGCCTGACAATCCGGACGTCATGGCCATCCGCGAACGCTGGGGGCGCTTTCTGCTGACGCAGGGCGATCGCGACGGCGCCGCGGAGCAGTTCCGCGAGGTGCTCGCGCAGGCGCACGGCCGCCCGCTCGTCCACATTGCGCTGGCGTACGGTGGCCTCGGCCGGCTCGCATTGGCAGGGCACGATGGGGCTGCCCGCTCACCGCCAGCCGCGAGGCGGTGTCGCGATTCGATCACGCCTCCAACGGCATTATCGACATGCGCACAGGCCCGTATCTGTGGCTGATTCATTCAGCGGCACTCGGTTCGACCGGCGATGCCAAGGGCGCACGCGAGTGGGCCCAGAAAGCACTGGACGCCAGCCGGCGCTACGACGATCCGTCCAGTGCCGCGATCGCCGAGGCCGAAGCGGCGCTGCGCGCCGCCGGCCAGTGACCACGATCGACCACTCGGTCACCTCGAGCGCGACGGCGGGCTCGGCCTCGGTCTAACCAGCCAGTGGCGGTACTCCACAACACGCGGCAGCCTCGGGTTGATCCGCATCCTTTGGCCTGACGGTCCGATGTCGGGATCTGGCAGCGGTCTGCGTACTTACCTGTAGGGACTCACTCGGAACCGACGGTCATCTCCCGGCTGCCGGACGCCGTCTTGCCCATCTCCCAGGGGAAGCCAGGAACCCATGACACGCCGACAAATCGTCCGCGACGCGCTGTGTTTAGTCTCGCTTTTGGGAATCGTGTGCCTGGGACCGTCAAGGGTTCACGCCGTGGAGGCCAACTCCTACATTCTCTCCGGCTCAATTGACGGGACAGCCGCAATTCCCGTGGACGACGGTCTCGACATATATCTGAACGGTTCACTCATCTATACGGATGGCAATAATGGGGCGGGCAACAGGCTCCCAATCGCGTTGACGGCCGATATCGGCGACACGCTGAGATTCGTCGTCCGAGACACCTTTGGCACCTGTGCCTACCTTTCACGAATATTCATCACCGACTCGGTCGGTCGCTACGCAGTAGCCGACCCGGGATTCAATCTGGGGACGTGCGACCGGCCGAACACCGACCTGGGTGTGGTCCACGAGTGGGAATTTACGATTCCTACTCTCGAGGAGCTCACTCCGTTCCGTGAAGTCGAATTGGCCGGTTACACCATCACGGGTCTCACCCCAGGGCCAGGGGGATTGCTGTACGGTGTGACCGACGTCCCGGCCACACTCTACAGCTTCGATCCGGCGACGTCGTTGGTGACGACGGTCCATAGCTTCGGTGCTGGCGCAAGGGCTTTTGCCGAATTGTTCTTCGATCGCGTCACCGGAAAACTCTACGGAACGACCGACTCCTCGGCGAGCAGCCCCGGGACGGTCTTTGCCTACGCCAATGGCGTCGTGACCACACTCCGGTCGGACTTCAATGGATATGGGGAACCAGTACTTCTGGACGCGCTGGTGCCACAGTTCGCCGACGACGGCAATGAGGTGGGTCGATTCCTGTTCGGAACACTTGTCACTGGAGGCGGCGTGTTTCGGATGAAGCCTGACGGAAGCGACTTTGTAATTATTCACGCGTTTTCCGGAAGCACGTTTGGCCCGCTACCGCAGGACCTCACGCTCGGTTCAGACGGACTTCTCTATGGAGTGACGACATACGGCGGTGCCCCGTGTGGGTTCATACTCACTGAGTGTGGGACGATCTTCCGCCTCAAGCCGGTCTTACCCGGGGACGTTGCCGAGCAATTCGAGACGCTTCATAACTTCCAAGTCCCAACCTTCGCACAAAACTTTCCGAACAGAAAACTGGTGTACGGCTCGGATGGTTTTCTGTACGGCTCGAGCAATGACAGCCTTTTTCGTTTCAATCCGATCACGAGAAGCCTTACGTACATTTTCGGCCAGGGCGGGCGGGTGATCGAGGGGTCGGATGGCAAGCTGTATGTAAACCTCTATTCGGGTGGGCCCGAAGGAGCCGGAAGCGTCGTTTCTATAGACAAGGACGACCCCGACCTCACCGTAACCGTCCTTCACAATTTCTGGTACGCGACTGGACATGTAATCCCCAGCGGCAGGCTGTATCGGAACGCCGTGGGAACGATTTTCGGGACAACCGAGGGCACCCTTGCCTCAAGCAGCGATAGCGGTCTCTTCGTCATCGCAGGCAACACGGTTGTTGGGGGCAACAGGCTACCCGTCGCCATCGCAACCGCGCCAGCCACGGCTGGCGTCGGCGCCAACTGCCTCGCCTCCGTTGTCTTGAACGGAACGGCATCGTCCGATCCCGACGGCGATCTCCTCACCTACTCGTGGAAAGAGGGGGCCCTGGAGATCGCGACTGGCAGCACGCCGACGGTGCTGCTCGGACCCGGGACGCACACGATTGCGCTGACCGTCCGCGATCCGTCCGGAGCGACCGGCTCGGATTTCGTCACCATCGTGGTGACCGGCGACGCGACGGTGACTTATCAGAGCCCGGCGCTGCTGCAGGGAGGCGTCAGCAACACCGTCTCGGCGCGGCTCGCTGACACTGGCGGACCGATCGCGTCGGCGAGCGTGATCTTCACCGTCAACGGCGTCCCCTACGCGGCGACGACCGATGCGACGGGCGTGGCTACAGTGAGCATCCCGATTCCATCCGGCGCGGTGTCGGCCGTGGTCCGGATCGATTACGCGGGCGGCGCCTGCGGAGACGCGACGACCACCGTCACCGTGCCCGTCAATCGCGCACCGGTGGCGAGCGGCACCGCATCGGCTCCCAATGTCTCGGATCAAACGTGCACCGCGACCGTCACGCTGGATGCATCCGCGTCGCTCGATCCCGACGGCGATGCGCTGACCTACCTCTGGACCGAGGGCGGCATCACGCTCTCGACGCTGAAGACGCCGACCCTCACCCTCGCCACCGGCGGCCATGCGATCACCCTGACCGTCGATGACGGGCGCGGCGGATCGGCCAGCACGATCGTGACCGCCCAGAGTACTCGGTCAGGCAGTCGCGCTCGAGTATCTCGGGCCCGTCCAACTGACCATCGGTGTGGCGAACCGGGTGAGTGCGCGGTTGCGAACCGCCGGAGGAGTGGCAGTCGCAGGCGTCAGGGTGAGCTTCGCCATCAATGGCCTGGGCAGTGTTGGAGTCACCGACGCGGCCGGCGTGGCTGTCGCGGACGTCACTCCCTCGATCCTCGGCCCCGCCTCGCTCGTCGTCACGAACATCAGCGATGCCTGCACGCAGAGCACCTCAATCTCCACGCCGGTGACGGTCATCGCGCAAACCGCCACGCTCGTGGTGATCAAGACCGTCATCAACGACAACGGCGGAAATGCCGCACCGGCGGATTTCATCATGAGCGTTGTCGGCGTTGATCCCTCACTCACATCGTTCCCCGGAAACGCCGCCGGCACGACGGTGGCACTCAATGCCGGTCCGTATTCGGTGAGCGAAGTCAACCTGCCCGGCTATGACGCGACGCTCGGCGCCGATTGCAGCGGGACCATTTTGCTCGGCGAGACCAGGACCTGCACCATCGTCAACAACGATCGCCCGACGACGCTGCAGTTGACCAAGAGCATCATCAACAACGACGGCGGCGCGGCGCCAGCGACGGCGTGGACACTGACCGCCAACGGCACGACGTTCGTGACCGGCGTGCGTCAGCCGGTTGCGCCTGGCAGCTACGTGCTGGCCGAGTCTGGCGGGCCCGCCGGTTACACGCCTGGTCCGTGGACCTGCTCAGGCGGCACGCTCGTCGGGAACACGGTCACCATCCCGGCGACGGCGACGGTCTCGTGTGGCATCACGAATGACGATCAACCCGCGCAACTGACACTCACGAAGATCGTCGTCAACGACAACGGCGGCAGCGCATCGGTCGCGAACTGGCAGCTGGCGGCCGGCGCAATCCAGTTCGTGAGCGGTGTGAGCCGGAGCATCAATCCCGGCACCTACGCGCTCACCGAGTCGGTGACCGGCAGGGTACACGGCCGAGCGCGTGGAGCTGCATCGGCGGCCAGCTGGCCGGCAACCTGCTCACCCTCGCGCTCGGCGAGCAGGCCGCGTGCAGCATCACCAATGACGACATGGTGGCCACCCTGACGGTGATCAAGAACGTCATCAACGACAATGGCGGCGGTCGGCAATCCGCAGACTTCACCATGATCGTCACCGGCGCCTCACCGTCGCCGGCGTCGTTTCCTGGCAGCGCGCTGGGGACCGCGGTCGTCATCGGCGCTGGCGCTTACAACGTCACGGAAACAGGCCCCACTGGCTACGGCGCCTCGTTCTCCGCTGGTTGCGCCGGAACCATTGCGATCGGCGAGAGCCGGACCTGCATCGTGACCAACGACGATCGTCCGCCGTCGCCGCCAGTCGCCGATGCAAAGTTTGTCGGTCTACCCCGAAGACGCCGCGGTGGACATCGTGTTGACGGCCTCGGATCTCGACGGCGGTCCGCTGACCTTCACGGTTTTGTCGCTGCCGCTGCATGGGACGCTCACCGGCGCTGAGCCGAACCTGACCTACACACCCGCCGCAGACTACTTCGGGCCGGACACGTTCACGTTCAAGGTGAACGACGGCGCGCTCGACAGCAACGTCGCGACCGTGACGATTACCGTGACGCCGGTCAACGATCCGCCGATCGCCACACCGCAAGTAGTGGTGACCGCGGAAGATGTCGCACTGCCAATCACACTCTCTGGCACCGATATCGACGGCGGCCCCCTCACCTACTCGGTCGTCACGCCCCCCACGCAGGGCATCTTGTCCGGCGCCGGCGCGAACCTTATCTACACGCCGAACGCGAACGACAACGGGCCGGACACCTTTACGTTCACCGCATTCGATGGCCTCGCGACCAGTGCGCCCGCGAGCATCAACATCACGGTGACGCCAGTGAACGATCAGCCGACCGCGGCAAGCCAGGCGCAAACGACCCTGGAGGACGTCGCGCTGAGCGTTCTCCTTTCCGGCGCCGACATCGACGGCGACCCGCTCGGCTATGCGATTGTCGCTGGGCCGGCGCACGGCGTGCTCACGGGGGCGCCGCCGAATGTCACCTACACGCCGGCGCTCGACTACTTTGGCCCCGACAGCTTCACGTTCACGGCGACGGACGGTCCGCTGGTCAGCAGCGCCGCGACCGTGTCGCTCACCGTGACGCCCGTGAATGACGCGCCGGTCGCGACTGACGACGCGGCCGGAACCGCGCCACGAACGGCGGTGGTCATCGCTGTGCTGGCCAACGACCGCGACGTTGAAGGCAATCCCCTCGTCGTCACCGCCGCGGGCCCCGCGGGCAACGGCACCGTCGTCCGGAACGCCAATGGATCGATCACCTACACCCCGAGGAACAGGTTCGCGGGAACTGACACGTTCCCGTACACGATCAGCGACGGGCAAGGCGGGACGGCGACTGCCACCGTCAGCGTGATCGTTGGCGCGGCGCTCAACTCGCCACCGCGCGCGAACCGGGATACGGTGACGACGGCGATGACCACGCCGGTCACGATCGCGGTTCTGGCCAACGATGTCGATCCCGACGGCGACCCGCTGTCCCTGCTGAGCGTGACACCCGCCGCTAACGGTACGGTCGCGCCGAATGCCGACGGAACCGTGACCTACACCGCTGCTGCCGGATTCCGCGGGCAGGATCGCTTCACCTACACGGTCAGCGACGGACGCGGGGGCACCGCGATCGGGGAAGTGCGGGTGCGCGTCCAGTAACGCGCGCCCGTCTCCGCTGCACCGACGCACGCGTGTCGTGAATTGGCAGCGGTTTGCGTCCTACCCATAGAGGGATCTGAGTGCGCAGATCCGAATCCAGAGGTGCCTATGAAATCACGAGTGGTGACGGCTCTTGCAGTGGCGGCGGCGTTGAGCGTCAGCGCCGCGGTGTTCGCGACGATTCCATCGGGCGGAGTCATTTCCGGCTGCTACACGAGGAGCGGTGGCACTCTTCGCGTCATCGACAGCACCGTGACGACCTGCAGCAGCAAGGAAACCGCGCTCAACTGGAATGTTCAGGGGATTCAGGGTGCGGTTGGTCCGGTGGGTCCACAAGGCATCGCAGGGCCGCAGGGCCCCACAGGTCCGCAAGGGCCAACGGGTCCAATGGGTCCGCTGGGCCCGTCCGGGGTCAGTCGCGTCCATACCACAGCGCTTGACTTCATCGAACTCAGCTGGCCTGAACTAAAGCAGGTACTGATTCTGAACTTGCCTGCGGGCACGTACCTGGTGCTGGGAAAGACGGCCCTCAGCGCGAATAGTGAGAGTGGGCTAGAGGGCAGATGCTACCTCAACGCGGGTGGCATCGAGCTCGACCGCAGTGACGCCTATGTCTTGGGCCTGGACTTAGGCGTGGTCCTTTCTTCTCTTGCCGCCTCCCTGCAGGCGACGGTTGGGCTGCCGGACGGCGGCTCGGTCGCGATGAATTGTTTCGGCCAGCACGCCACTAACTCAAAACTCACCGCGATTGCGATCGACGCAGTCAACTAGTCACAGAAAAGAGGGCTCAATGCGCGCTTCGTTCAGCGTTCTTCTCGTCGTCGCCACGATTGCCGTAGGCGGCTGTAGTCAAACCACAACTCCGACCAGCCCGTCCTCCGTCGTGGCTGACACGTCCGCGGCGACTTCGGAAACCAACAGCGCGCAAGGACCAAAGCCAAGCGCGGCGGCGACGACCGTGCTCCTCGCGTGCGACAGCGCAGTGAATGCCCAGGTCGAGGTTCGACTCGTGGACGACATCGTCACCCAGAATTTGTTGGGCACGGCTCAGCTCGACTGCGGCCCCGGTAATCGGCGTGACACGGTCAAGGTCACGACGTTCGCGCAGGCAGGATTCGCCATCGTCGACGTGTTTGAGGTGCAAACCGTTGCGTTCACCGGCAGCTGCGCAGGCCCCCTCCCACTCCCACTTCCCGCGTCACTGGAGTGTCCTGAAAGCTCCAAAAAGGCCCCTGCTGCAAACGCAACGCTCACCTTCAAGTGACGGAACCCGACGAGCTGCGTGACGCATTCGACACCGTTCACCCTCTACTACTCCGAGGTCCACAAATGGCTAAAGCAGCGAAATCGGCGACGCAGAAGGCTGGCACATCACCCTCGCGCAAGCTCGCGGTGAAGAAGGATACGCTCAAGGACCTCGGTGTACACGCCAGCGGCCAGGCGGTGAAGGGCGGGCTCCTAACCGGATACTGCGTATCCGGGTACAAGCCACTGTCCGGGCCCAAGCTATCCGGAGGCAGTCTCAGCTATTAGGTGGATCGTCAGAGCGCTATGCGAGCATCTACGGCGTACGGATGATCAGGCGGCTCAAGTCGCAGCCCGAAGGCAGCTTGATCTCGCTTGGCGGGATGTTGCCCAGGTAACAACCGGGAATGAAGTACATCGTCCGTGACTGTGGAGACGTGTACAACGCAGCCGGTGCCGGGACGTTCGACGCTGGCGGAGGCTCCGCCGCAACCGGCTTCAGCGAGCCGCGGTATGTAATCGTGTGCCCCGCGACGATCCTGGTGTCGAAGATCAGCGTTTCGTAGCCTTCGGCGCGAATCTCGATCCGTCGCACCCCTGGCTCCATCGCGAGCTCATCGCCCACATCGTCTGACGTCCCGACATAGACGCCATCGACGAACAGCTGGATGATGTCTGCGGGCCTCACCTCGAGCCGAAGGCGACCTGCGGCGGGCTCTTCGATCGCCTCTGTCGCACTCGGCGCGACCATTCCAGGCACGGGCTGCGATTCACCGGCCCACGGATAGAACGCGCCAACATAGACAACGGTTGGGGCGGAGTGCGATCGTCGTCGGTGGTTCTGGTGGCGTGCGTCGGACGGCTGATCGGTCTTCGGCTGTTGGCGTTGAGTCGTGGGCGGCGACGGGAACCCGATCGAGGGCAACGGCAAGCCGATCGGGGCCAACGGCAGCCCTATCGGCGATAGCGGCAGGGCGATCTGCGGCAGGGTCACGCTGGGGCTGGCCGCGGACGACTTGCCCGACGGCAGTGACTGGGCCGCCGCAAGGACGGGCAATCCAAGAACGACGAGCGCAGCGATGAGCTGGCGCATGGCGACTTCATCTGCAGTGTACCGGAACTCGCAGCCAGCGGCTGACGGCGGGCCCGGCCGCTACACCTGCAGGAATCGATCTATCGCATGTGCCGCACGGCGGCCGTCGTCAATCGCCCACACGATCAGCGATTGCCCGCGCTGCATGTCCCCGGCGGCGAACACGCCGGGAAAGCTGGTCATCCACTTCGCATCGCGCCAGACGTTGCCGCGATCGCTCATGCGCACGCCAAGGTCGTCGAGCAGCCGGCTCTTCTCGGGGCCCACGAAGCCCATCGCCAGGAGCACCAGGTCGGCGCGCATCTCGAAATCACTGCCAGGCACCGGCTCGAACGAGACGCGGCCCGCGTCCATGACACGTTCGACGCGGTGACCCTTCAAGACGCGGACGTTCCCCTGCTCATCACCCTCGAACGCCGTCGTCATCACGGCATACACGCGGTCGCCACCCTCTTCGTGCGCCGATGACGTTCTGAAGACGTTGGGCCACTGCGGCCACGGGTTGTCCCCCACCCGTGTGGCCGGCGGCATCGGCAACACCTCGAGCTGACTCACCGAGGCCGCGCCCTGACGATGGACGGTCCCGAGACAATCGGCGCCGGTGTCGCCGCCGCCGATGATGACGACGTGCTTGCCGGCCGCGGAGATCGCGCCGGCCTCGTCGATGACGTCGCCCTCACAGCGTCGATTCTGCTGCGGCAGGAACTCCATCGCGAAATGAACGCCGCGAAGCTCGCGTCCAGGCACCTGCAGGTCGCGCGGCCGTCCGGCGCCGCCGGCGAGAAGCACGGCGTCATGGTCGCGAAGGAGATCTTGTGCCGTCACGTCCACGCCCGCGTGTACGCCAGCGTGAAAGACGACGCCCTCGGCCGACAGCAGATCGAGTCGACGATCGAGGACGCGCTTCTCGAGCTTGAACTCGGGAATCCCGTAACGCAGCAAGCCGCCGATGCGATCGGCCTTCTCGAACACGGTTACGCTGTGGCCGGCGCGATTGAGCTCGGCCGCCGCGGCCAGCCCCGCGGGACCGGAGCCGACGATCGCCACCTTCTTCCAGGTCCGCGTCACCGGCGGTTCAGGGACGATCCAGCCTTCGTCGAACGCGCGATCGACGATGGCGAGCTCGATCGACTTGATCGTCACCGGATCCTTGTTGATGCCGAGCACGCACGATCCTTCGCAGGGCGCGGGACAGAGCAGGCCGGTGAACTCCGGGAAGTTGTTGGTGTGATGCAGCCGATCGATCGCGGCGCGCCACGAATCACGGTAGACGAGATCGTTCCAATCCGGGATCAGGTTGCCGAGCGGACAGCCCTGGTGACAGAACGGGACGCCGCAGTCCATGCAGCGCGCGGCCTGACGGGTCAGTTCGTCTTTCGGATAGGCGGTGTAGACGTGGCGATAGTCGCCGATCCGCTCGCCGACCGGCCGCGCCGGCGCCTTCACGCGCGCGATACTCGATGAATCCCGTCGGCTTACCCATAGAAGTTTGGTCTTCAGTCCACGGTCCACGGTCGACAGTCCACGGTCCAGTTCAGGCTCGACTTCAGGCAACGAGGTGGCTGAGCACCGGCTCGGGCGCGGCGGTGCGGGCCTTGGCTTCGGCGCGAACCCGCTTGTAGTCGCGCGGGATCACCGCAACGAACCGGCGCGGCCATCGCCGACCAGGCGCCGAGCACCCGTTGACCAATGGCGCTGCCGGTCAGCACGACATGACGGGCGATGAGCTCGTGCACTCTCCCGAGCTCCTCCTCGTCGTCGAGCCGATCGAGGTCGACCATTTCGGTGTTGCAGTTCGCGCCGAAGGTCCCCTCGAGATCGAGGACGTACGCGATGCCGCCGCTCATGCCGGCGGCGAAATTGCGGCCGGTGCGGCCGAGCACGACGACCCGGCCGCCGGTCATGTACTCGCAGCCGTGATCGCCCACGCCTTCGACGACCGCCTGCGCGCCGCTGTTGCGGACCGCGAAGCGCTCGCCGGCGACGCCGCGGATGAACGCTTCGCCGCTTGTCGCGCCGTAGAGCGGGACGTTGCCGATGATGATGTTCTCCTCGGCGACGAAGGTGGCGGCGCGCGGCGGACGCACGACGATGCGCCCGCCCGACAGTCCCTTGCCGACGAAGTCGTTGGCTTCGCCCTCGAGTGACAGCGTGACCCCGCGCGGGAGAAACGCGCCGAAACTCTGGCCCGCCGAGCCGGTGAAGTTGACGCGGATGGTGTCGTCGGGCAGCCCGGCCCGCCGTAGCGCTTGGTGATCTCGTAGCCGAGCAGCGTGCCCGCCGTCCGGTCGGTGTTCCGGATCGGCATCGCGATCTCGACCGGCGTCTGATGCTCGATCGCCTCGGCCGACTTCGCGATGAGCTGATGATCGAGCACGCTAGCCAGTCCGGCGTCCTGCGTCGGACCGCGCGACGCGACGCGCCGTCGGGCAGCTCGGGCTGATAGAGGAGCGGCGTCAGGTCGAGGCCGTTGGCCTTCCAGTGGTCCTTCGCCGGCTCGAAGTCGAGACACTCGGTCCGCCCGATCATCTCGTCGAGCGTGCGGAACCCCAGCTCCGCCATCATCTCGCGCACTTCCTCGGCGATGAACCGGAAGAAGTTCTGGACGAACTCAGGCTTGCCCGTGAACGTCTTGCGCAGCTCGGGATCCTGCGTCGCGATGCCGACCGGGCAGGTGTTCAAGTGACAGACGCGCATCATCACGCAGCCCATCACGACGAGCGGCGCGCTCGCGAAGCCGAACTCCTCGGCGCCGAGCAGCGCCGCGACAATGACGTCGCGCCCGGTCTTGAGCTGGCCGTCCACCTGCACGACGATGCGGTCGCGCAGGCGATTGAGGAGCAGCACCTGCTGCGTTTCGGCGAGGCCGAGCTCCCACGGCACGCCCGCGTGCTTGAGGCTGGTGAGCGGCGACGCGCCGGTGCCGCCGTCGTGACCGGAGATCAAGACGACGTCGGCGTGAGCTTTCGAGACGCCGGCGGCGACCGTGCCGACGCCTGACTCGGCGACGAGCTTCACGTGCACGCGCGCGACCGGGTTGGCGTTCTTCAGATCGAAGATGAGCTGCGCGAGATCCTCGATCGAGTAGATGTCGTGGTGCGGCGGCGGCGAAATCAGGCCGACGCCTGGCGTCGAGTGCCGCATCTTCGCGATCCACGGATAGACCTTGTGGCCGGGCAGCTGCCCGCCCTCGCCCGGCTTGGCGCCCTGCGCCATCTTGATCTGCAGATCGTCGGCGTTGACGAGGTACTCGCTGGTGACGCCGAATCGTCCGGACGCGACCTGCTTGATCGCGCTCCGTCGCGAGTCGCCGTTGGCGTCGGGCACGTAGCGCGCCGGATCCTCGCCGCCTTCGCCGGTGTTGGACTTCGCGCCCATCCGGTTCATCGCGATCGCCAGCGTCTCGTGCGCCTCCTGGCTGATCGATCCGTACGACATCGCGCCGGTCGAGAAGCGCGGCAGGATCGATTCGATCGGCTCGACTTCGTCCAGCGGCACGGGCGGGCCGGCCGGCTTCAAGCCGGAACAGGCCGCGCAGCGTCGCGCGGCGCTCGCTCTGGTCGTCCACCAGCTTCGTGTATTCCTTGAAGATCCTGGTACTGGCCGGTGCGCGTCGCGTGCTGCAGCCGGAACACCGTTTCCGGGTTGAAGAGGTGCAGCTCGCCGTCGCGGCGCCACTGATACTCGCCGCCGGTTTCGAGCTCGTCCGGTCCCGCAGCGGCGACGGCCGAACGCGCGCGCGTGCCGCTGGCGCACTTCTTCCGAGATCGTCGACCACGCCGACGCCGCCGATTCGTGACGCGGTGTGCGTGAAGTACTGCTCGACGAACGTCGCGGTCGAGGCCGACCGCTTCGAAGATCTGCGCGCCGCAGTAGCTCTGCAGCGTCGAGATCCCCATCTTCGACATCACCTTGAGGATGCCCTTGTTGAGCGCCTTCACGTAGCGCTGCACCGCCTGGTCGTGCGTGACGCCGGGCAGCAGTCCCTGGCGAATCAGGTCGTGCAGCGTCTCGAACGCGAGGTACGGATTGACCGCGCCGGCGCCGTAGCCCATGAGCAGCGCGACGTGATGCACCTCGCGCGCGTCGCCCGTCTCGACGAGCAGCCCGCATTTCGTGCGCGTGCCCTCGCGCACGAGGTGATGGTGCACGCCGGCCGTCGCGAGCAGGCTCGGAATCGGCGCATGCGTCGCGTCGACGCCGCGGTCCGACAGGATCAGGATGCCGTAGCCGGCGGCGACCGCCTGGCTCGCCTTGCGGCACAGCTCGGCCATCGCCCGCTCGAGCCCGGGGCCGTCCTCATCCGGGTTGTAGAGCAGCGGCAGCGTCGTCGAGCGGAACGGCGATCCCGGCGGCAGGTGCCGGAGCTTCGCGACCTGATCGTTGTGGAGGATCGGGTACTCGATCTTGATCTGCCGGCACGCCTCCGGCTCGGCCTCGAGCAGGTTGCCTTCCGGGCCGATCGTCGAGCCCATCGACGTCACCAGCTCCTCGCGGATCGCGTCGAGCGGCGGGTTGGTGACCTGCGCGAACAGCTGCGTGAAGTAGTCGTAGAGCAGCCGCGGCCGATCCGACAGCACGGCCAGCGCCGTGTCGGTGCCCATCGAGCCGATCGGCTCCTCGCCGGCCAGCGCCATCGGCGTCAGCAGGATCCGCGAGATCCTCCTGCGTGTAGCCGAACGCCTGCTGCCGCCGCAGCACCGTCTGATGGTCGGGCCGCTCGGCGTACGCGCGCGGCAGCTCCTCGATGTCGACGAGGTGCTGCTGCAGCCACTCGCCGTACGGGCTGCTCCGCGGCCAGGCCGCTGCTTGATCTCCTCGTCGCTGATGATGCGGCCCTGCGCCGGTGTCGATCAGCAGCATCTTGCCCGGGCGCAGCCGATCCTTGACGACGATGCGATCGGCGGGGATGTCGAGCACGCCGACCTCCGACGCCATGATCACGAGGTCGTCGCTCGGTGACGCAGTAGCGCGACGGCCGCAGGCCGTTGCGATCGAGCACGGCGCCGATCAGCGTGCCGTCGGTGAACGCGATCGACGCCGGGCCGTCCCACGGCTCCATCAGCGACGAGTGGTACTCGTAGAACGCGCGCACCGCGGGATCCATCGCCGGATTGCCGCCCCACGGCTCGGGGATCATCATCAGCACCGCGTGCGGCAGCGATGCGGCCGGCCATGACCAGGAACTCGAGCACGTTGTCGAAGGTCGCCGTGTCGCTGCCGCCCGGGCGGATGACCGGCAGCACCTTGCGCGAGGTCGTCGCCGAACACGCTCGAGCTGCAGCAGCCCCTCGCGCGCGCGCATCCAGTTGATGTTGCCGCGCAGCGTGTTGATCTCGCCGTTGTGGGCGACGTAGCGATACGGGTGCGCGAGCGGCCACGACGGAAAGGTGTTGGTCGAGAAGCGCTGGTGCACCAGCGCGAGCGCCGACTCGACCGCCGGGTTCGACAGATCGGGGAACATGCCCTCGATCTGCGACGCCGTCAGCATGCCCTTGTAGATCAGCGTGTTCGCCGAGAGGCTGACGATGTAGAACGCCTTGCGCGCGTCCGCGGGCAGCTCCAGCGCCTCGACTTCGTGCTCGACGCGCTTGCGAATGACGTAGAGCTTGCGCTCGAACGCGACCGGGCCGCGACAACGGGCCCTGGTCGCTGCCACCGTCGGACGGCGCGACGGCTTCGATGAAGACCTGCTCGAACACCGGCGCGACACGCGGCGGCGCTGACGCCGACCGCTGCCGAGGTCGATCGGGACCGCGCGCCAGCCGAGCACGCGCTGCCCTTCCTCGGCGACGATCCGCTCGATCAGCGCCTTGAGCGCGAGCGCGCGGCGCCTCGTCGGTGGGGAGGAACACGAGCCCGGCGCCATACGTGCCCGCCGGCGGCAGCGGAAAGGGCACCGCTGACGCAGGAAGCGGTCGGGCATCTGGACCAGAATGCCGGCGCCATCGCCGGTGTCCGGGATCGGAGCCGCAGGCGCCGCGATGTTCGAGATTGATCAGGAGGTCGAGCGCGTTGCGGACGATCGTGTGCGAGCGCTGGCCCTTGATGTGGGCGACGAAGCCGACGCCGCAGGCGTCGTGCTCGTCAGTACGGACGATACAAGCCCGCTGGCTCGCTGGAGCCGATGCCGTCTCGCACCGCGGCGCCTATTAAGAGAAACGCCCCGCATAACAAAAGCGCAATCTGTCGATATCAATCATGCGAATCAGAGATGCGACATCACGCGCTCGCGCGATGCCTTCGACTCGCAAAACAGATGGATTCAGGAGGCTGATGGTCTGGACCGGCGTGACGGCGTCCTGATCTTCTTCGCCGGTGCGGATCCGGTAGATCTTCTCGATCGGCAGCACCATGATCTTGCCGTCGCCGACTTCACCGGTCCGCGCCGCGCCGAGAATCGCGTCGACCGTGGGCTGGACGAAGTGATTCGAGACGCCGATCTCGAGGCGCACCTTCTCGGCAAGCGCCATCTTGACGGTCGTGCCGCGGTAGTTCTCGACGTGCTCGATCTCGCCGCCGTGGCCCTGGACACGGCTGATCGTCAGCCCGCGCACGTCGGCGTGGAAGAGCGCCTCGAGCACGTCGCTCAACTGTTCGGGTCGGATGATGGCGACGATGAGCTTCACGTCCGGCCTCCGCCCTCGTCGCCACGACGTCGACCACGTCGGCCGCTGCGCGCGCGTAGGTCGATTCCCCCGGCTGGACCAGAATCGCGCCGTCGCCGCCCGTGTACGCTTCCTCGCCGTGCTCGGTGACGTCGAGCCCAACGCCTTCGACGCGCTTGCTGATCCTGATCGGCATCACCAGCGCCAGCGCCTTGAGGATCACGAACGTCGCCGCGCCGCTGTACGCCAGCACGATGAGCACGCTGAGGATCTGAATCAGCACCTGTCCCGGATTGCCGCCGATCAGGCCGTTGGCCCCGCCGCTCCACGACGCCTGCGCGAACACGCCGGTGAGCACCGCCCCGGTCGCGCCACCGAGTCCGTGTGCGGCGACGACGTCGAGCGAGTCGTCGAGCTTCGTTTTGGCCCGGTACAGCAGGGCAAAATAGCTCGGAAACGCCCCGAGCGCGCCCATCGCGAGCGCCGACGCCGGCCCGATGTACCCGGCCGCCGGCGTGACCACGACCAGGCCGACGACAATGGCCGTCGCTGCGCCGATCGCCGTGACCCGCCCGCCGCGCAACAGATCGATGAGGGTCCACGTCGCCAGCGTCGCCGCCGGCGCCAGCATCGTGTTGGCAAAGGCGAGCGCGCCAATCGGCCCGGCGGACAGCGCGCTCCCGGCGTTGAATCCGAACCAGCCGAACCACAGCAGGCCCGGCGCCGAGCATCGTGAACGGCACGTTGTGCGGAAGGATGGCGTGGCGGCCGTAGTCCTTGCGCGGACCGACGACAATCGCGGCGACCAGCGCCGCCGCCGCCGCGTTCACGTGCACCACCGCGCCGCCGGCGAAATCGAGCGCACCGAGTCCCGCGAGAAACCCGCCGCCCCACACCCAGTGCGCGACCGGCGCGTACACGAGCAGGACCCACGCGACGATGAAGGCGAGGTAGGCGCTGAAAGCGGAAGCGTTCGACGACCGCGCCTGAGATCAGCGCCGCGGTGATGATGGCGAACGTGCCCTGAAAGACCATGAACAACAGATGCGGGATCGTCCCTTGCGCCTCGAGCCCGACCCCGTTCAGGCCGGCAAACGCCAGCGATCCAATCATCGGCATGCCCGGCGCGAACGCCAGCGAATAGCCGAGGAGCGCCCACGCCACGGCCACCGGACCGAGCGCAACGAAACTCATCATCATCGTGTTCAGGGCGTTCTTCGAGCGCACCATCCCGCCGTAGAAAAAGCCCAGCGCCGGGGTCATCAGGAGGACCAGCGCGGTGGACACGAGCATCCAGGAGATGTCCGCGTTGTTCATGAGCGTATTGGATAGGATGGTGGCACTCCATGTCCAATACGAGAAAGTTGTAGGAACGATTCATCGCTGGCAAGTGGGGCAGGTGGGGCGTGGTAAGGCAAGTTGGGCCGCCCGACCCGCCCGACTTGCCCCACCCGCCCTACTTGCCCTCCCGCAACACTCTCTCCGTCTCCGCCTGCTTGTCACCTTCCATGTCCGGAACGTCAATTCGACCGACCCGATCTCGATCACGTCGCCGTCGGCGAGCGGGGTTGGAGCAGTAACTGGCTTTCCCGACAAAAGTGCCGTTGGTGCTGCCCACGTCCTCGATGGTCACCCGTTCACGAGCGGTGTCGACCGCAATCCGGGCATGCTCGCGCGAGACCCGTGAGGCATCGAGCCAGATCGTCGCAGCGAGGATCCCGCCCGATCAGGTTCAGCCCTCTTGCAACACAAAACGGCGCTCGTTCCACATCAGCCAGTACCGCAACAGCGGCGGCGGTTTCGCTGACGAAGAGGTCGTCACGTCGACAGCCTCCGCAGCGAAAGCAAAGCCCGTCCCATGGACCGTGCGGATGAAGGCCGGCTCCTTGGGGTGATCGCCCAGCGCGCGACGCAATTCGCCGATGAGCCCGTTCAGGTTTGCCTCGACGACGTGCGTCCCCGGCCAGATGCGGGAAAACAGATCGCGCTTGGCGACGACGCGCGGCCGTTCGCGGACGAGCAAGAGCAGCAGATCGAAGGCCTTCGGCGTCAGCCGGACCTCGCCATCCCTGCCGATGAGCTGACGGGTGTCGGAATCGAGGGTGAAGGTGTCGAATCGGATGCGCACGTGGTCAGAAGGGCCACTGAGGCCGGCCGCCGGCCATTCTCTTTAGAAAAACTCTGAAAAGCCCTTAAATTCGCGGAGCGCGGGCCATGTTACTCAATCCTTATGCCCGCGCAGCGCCTCTCCCGCGCCCCCGAGCCCCGCCGCCCCGCCCGCGACCTGATCGACGCGGTGCTCGACAACATGCGCCATAACCTGGAGCCGCTCAAGTATTCGACGCTCGCGCCCAGCCGCTATCTCGTCTACGTCCACCCCGGCGAGTTCGCTCGCCTCGAAGGCATCCTGCCGATCCTGCAGGAGCAGACCCGCCGCGCCCTCGCCGAGGAGCTCCACCGGTTGAATCGGCGCTCCACCGTCCAGCGTTACGCGAGCCGGTGGCTTGGCGCGCCCGCCTCGCAGGTGCAGCAGGCCGCCGAGTGGCAGATCGAGTTTCTCGCCGACCCCGACGATGTCGTGAAGGATGGCGACATTCTCGTTGACTCCGAGCTGCTGCTGCCGGAAGCCGGCGGTCTCGGCGTTGGCGAACGGACCCGCCACGTCTCAACCCTCAAGTCAGGGCACAACACCACCGCGCGGGAGCGCACAGTGGGCCGCCGGCCAGACGCCGGACAGCCGCGCGTCACCGCCCGCATCCTCTACGACGACACCACCGGCCGCCACACCTTCGAGGTCGTGAAGGATTCGGTGACGGTCGGACGCGGCGGGGTCACCTATCCCGTGGACATCAAAATCGCCGCGGCAGTGGATGTGTCGCGAGAGCACGCCCGGATTCGCCGCGATCCGGAGGGCGACCGCTTCTTCCTGATCGATTTGAGCTCGCTCGGAACGACGTTGAACGGCCGTCACGTTCCACCAGGCTTCGAGTTGGCTGAGGGAAGCAAGCGGGAGAACGGCGCCGAGACGCCGCTACCGGATCAGGCGCGCATCGGCCTGGCCGAGACCGTGTTCCTCGAATTCAGTCGAGTGCGCTGACCCATGTGGCTGCTCTACGCGCGATTCGTGCTGCTGGCGGCGCTGGTCCTCGTGGCGGCGTGCTACGTCTGGGCGGAGGCCACCAGTGACTGACCCACGCCATTCCGGCACATCCGCCTTCCACGCCGCCGGCGCCACCGACGTCGGCCGCCGGCGCGAAGTCAACGAGGATCGGTTTCACTGCGATCCCACGCGTGGCCTGTTCTTCGTGATCGACGGCGTCGGCGGCCAGGCGGCCGGCGGGAAGGCGGCCGATGTCGCGCTGTCGATGCTGCGGGCCCGGCTCGAACGCGAAACCGGTCCGGTCGCCGACCGCGGCTGCGCGAAGCCATTGCCATCGCGAACGACGAGATCTACTCCCTCGCCAACACCCGGGCCGAGTGGAAAGGGATGGCCTGCGTGCTGACCGCCGCGGTGATCCGCGACGGCCGCGCGACCATCGGGCACGTCGGCGATACGCGTCTGTACAAGCTGCGCGGCGGGCGGCTCGAGAAGGTGACGCGCGATCACTCGCCGGTCGGCGAGCGCGAGGACGGAAACGAGATCTCCGAGGCGCAGGCCATGCGTCATCCGCGGCGCAACGAGGTCTACCGCGACGTCGGGTCCGAACCGCACGCCCCTGACGATCTCGACTTCGTGGACATCGACGAAATCGACGTCGAGCCCGACGCCGCCCTGCTCATCTGCAGCGATGGGCTGACGGATCTGGTCAGCTCGGCGAGCATCGCCCGCATCGTCAGCGCCCACGCCGGCAATCCGTCGGTGGTCGTCGAGGCGCTCATCGCCGAGGCCAACGCCGAGGGCGGTAAGGACAATGTCACCGCGATCTATGTCGAGGGCCCGGATTCGCGACGCCGGCGCTGCCGAGACGACGGCCGGCGCGCACGGCCCTTCTTGCCACCGCTGACCGCCGTCGCGTCGGCGGTGGCCACGTTTACCCTCTTGCAGCCCGGCGATACTGCCGCTCTTCGTCGCGCCGCAAGCGCTGCACATCCCCGCTCACGGACGAGGCCGAGCGAGTCAGTCCCGGGAGACTCCATCACGGCGGCGATCGAACGGGCCCGCCCGGGATCGCAGGTCATTGTCGAGCCAGGTCGATACCGCGAGCAGATCCGCCTGCGCAGCGACATCCGGGTCGTCAGCCGCATCCCGCGTGGCGCGACCATCCGGCTTCCGGTAAGCGCGACCGAAGTCGATCCGGCGGTCGTAGCCTCGGAAATCACCAACGCGGAGCTCGTCGGCTTCCGGATCGTCGGCGACGCGGCGACGCCGCTGGGCGTGGGTCTGTTTGCGACTGACGCCACTGTGGCGATTCACGACGTCGAAATCAGCGGCGCAACGCGGGTGGCGGTGGACCTGTCGCGCGGTGCCCGCGCGTCGGTCGTCGGGAGCGACGTTCACGACAATCCCGGCGCCGGGCTGTCAGTCCGGGCGGGCGCGTCCCCGCGCGTGACACACAGCGCCTTCGTCCAGGAACGGCACATCGACCCAGCCGCGGGCACATCGGTGGTAATCGAGCCTGGCGCGGGCCTGTCTTCTACAGAAATGTCTTCTCAAGGACTGGCGCCGAAGTCTCGGCCTCCCGCTCGAGCGAGCGCCGGCTCTCGAGCAGGACAACTGGTTCATCCCCGGCTCCGCGGCCGGAACGGGCCCTGCGCCCGGCCGCCGGGCCGCGCCGATAGAGCCATGGACCGTCTTTCAACGCGATCGGTCCGTACGAGATCGAACACGAGATCGGCCGCGGCGGCATGGCCGTCGTGTTCCTTGCGCGACGACACCAGGACCGGCGCGTCAGCTGGCGCTGAAGCTCGTTCGCGAGGGCCCCGACCGCGAAGCGCGGGAGATTCTCGAAGCGGAGCATCGCGGCGCGCTCCTGCAGAAGCAGTTCTCGGCGATCAGCAGCCGGGTGCCGCAGCGTCTACGAGCACGGCGTGCGACGGCGGCTATTTCTACGTCGCGATGGAGTATCTCGACGGCGAAAACCTTTCCGACGCCATCGCGCGCGGCCCGATGAGCGCCGAACAGGCGCTGGGATTGCCTTTGAGCTGTGCCGCTTCGTCGAAGACGCGCACAGCTTCGAGCCCGAAGAGGGCGAGCGGCAGCTCCGCTCGCTGCTGCATGGCGATCTCAAGCCGCGCAACATCCGGCTTGACGCCGGCGGGTCACGTCAAGGTGCTCGACTTCGGCATTGCCAAGGCGCTGTCGCTGAGCCGCAAGGTGACGCGGAACGACTTCGGCAGCGTCGCCTATCTGTCGCCCGAGCGTCTCGAGAGCGGCGACGTCGATCGGCACGCCGATCTGTGGGCGCTCGGCGTGCATCGCTCTACGAGCTGCTGACGCGGCGAGCAGGCGTTCCGCGCGCCCGACACCCGCCGGCTCGAGAAGCTGATCGTGTCGCGCGCGTTGCCGCCGCTCCTGACGACGCTCGAGCCGCTGGCGCTCCGCGCCATTCTCGGCAAGCTCCTCGCCGCGTCGCCGTCGGACCGCTACGCGAGTGCGCTCGAGATTCGCGCAGGACATCGAGCGGCTGACCTCGGGGACCTCGCCGCGGGCCGAGCAGGAAGGCTGGCCGCGGACGCCGATCGACGAGCCGGGACGCAGCGGACGAATCGCGACGCGATCGATCCCGAAGCGACGCGGCGAACGACGAAGGCGACGATTCCGCCGCCGATTCCTGCCGACGGAACCGTACCGCCGCCGATCCCGGGAATCCCGCCGACCCCGGCCACAACGGCTGGAGCGGTCGCTTGCCGCGGTCCCAGTCACAGCGGCAGCAGCGGCAGCGGGCGCCGCCAAGACGCCCGTTGCCGTGAAACCGCGATCGAAGACGCGTGCGGCTGTCTGAAAATCGCCGTCACGTTCTCGCGATCATCCTCTTCATGCACGAGATCGGCATCTCGTCATCCGCGGCGCGCATCGCCGGCACGGCGCCGACGACGGAGCTCGACGAGCTCGGCGACGCTGTGGAACGAGTACGACTCGCTGTCGCGGCGGAGCGATGCTGGGCGTCGGGTACCGGCGATCTGGCCAGCGCGCTGAGGACACAGACCGAGGCGCTCGCCGATCGCGTCTTCGCCAACTATCGCGGCCACAGCCGACGGTGCGGGAGGCGCAATGGCGGCAGGTGCGCACCGGCCTGGCACGCGCGCTATCGACCCGTCCGGGCAACGAGCGTCTTCGAGCCATGGTTCGCTACACCGACGGGCACCTGCATCGCATCAACGGCGAAGCGCGCAAGGCGCGGCGGCTGAACGCCGGAAGCGCAGCGCGAGTTTTCCGAAGCCGTCGCGGCGTTTCGCGAGGCCGCGGAGCTGCGCCCCGACTGGCCGGATCCGTACCTCGGCCTCGCGCGCACGTTCATTTACGGTCTGGACGATGTCGATCGGGCGGCCGACGCCTTCCAGCGCGCGGAACGGGCCGGCTACACGCCGGGCGAGTCGCGAAGCGGCGCAGCTGGCCGACGGCTACCGCAGCCGCGCCGACTCGCTGGCGCGGAGCGCGCGCGATGTCGAGGTCTCGCCGCAGGAGCGTGATTACCTGACCGGGCGGTCGAGCCTACCGCTCAGGCGCTCGAGCACTACACGAAAGCCACGGACTTTGCCGGCGTGCCGCGAAACATCGCGCTCGCGCAGCGCAGCTTGACGACGCTCGAACGCCGGCTCGCAGCGCTGTCGATGCCGCCGTCGGATCCGCCGGCAGGCGATCCGTGGCGCTGAGCTACACGACCGCCCTCGATCGCGACGTTCGCGGCCTCGCGGTGGCGTCGGCGCGTCCGACCTTCGGTCATCTGCTGCTGCCGATCACGTCGGTCGTCGCGCTGCTGCGATCGGTCTGGCGTATGCGGGGAGTGCCAGACCGCCGGCCGCGGTGGCCGGCCGGCACCGCCGCCCCGGTCAACCTCAACACCGTCACCGAGGTCCAGGCGCGATCGAACGCGTCCTCGACGCGCGATTCACGAACGACGCAGACCGCCAGCTCGCGGCGCGGGCGCTGCTGACCTTCCTCGTCGCGCGTCGTGAACGCGGAGACGCGCCTCGCCGAACGTCGGCGCACTCGCGCGAGGCCAGGCTGCAGCACGTCGGAGAACGCGCCTCCAGTTCTCACCTCTGCTGAGCTCGCCGCGATCAAACCATCGCTGGTCGTGCCGCACGCCTTCCGACGTGGCCCGGCTGACGGCGACCTATGCCGGCCTGTATGTGGCCGCGTTCTATGTGGTGTTCCTGACGTGGCTGCGTTCGCGGGCTCCGAGGCGACATGTGGCTGCTCGCCGGCCGTGCACCTGCTGACGGCGGTCGGTTTCGCGCTGCTTCTGAGCCGGGCCGATCCGTTGCGCGACACGCTGCTGTTCGTTCGCTACACGACAGGCGTCGTCGTCGGGCTCGCTGTGCTGGCGCTGGTCTCGTTCGTCGACTTCCGGAAGGCGGCGTTCCTCCGATTGAGCTACCTGCCGCTGGTCGGCGCGCTGGGCCTGTCGCTGCTCCTGATCCTGTTTGGTGACGGGCCGGGTCGCAGCGGCGCGCAAGGTCAATCTCGGGCCGGTGCAGCCGATCGAAGCGATCCGGCTGCTGCTCGCGCTTTTTCCTTGCCGGTTACTTCGCGCGAGCGCTGGGAGCTGCTGCGGCAGTTGCGGAGCCGAACGATTGGCAATCGCCACGTGCCCGCCTGGCTGCACGTGCCGCGACTCGAGTACGTGCTGCCGGTCGTCATCGGCGTCGGGGCGGCGCTGCTGTTCTTCGTCCTGCAGAAGGATCTCGGCCCGGCGCTCTTCCTTGCGTGCGTCTTCCTGGCGATGTATGGCGTCGCCCGCGCCCGCGTGGCCTGGCTGTCGCCGGCGTCGGCCTGCTCGCCGTCGGATTCGTCGCCGGCTACTGGCTCGACGTCTCGAGCACGCTCACCGCCCGGGTCGAGATGTGGCAATCGCCGTGGGACAACGCGGTGCGCGGCGGCGATCAGATCGCGCAGTCGATCTGGGCGGTCTCCACCGGCGGGCTGGTCGGGCACCGGTCTCGGCCTCGGTGACACGCGCTATCTGCCGGCCGGTCATACCGATCTCGTGCTGTCGGCGATCGGCGAAGAGCTGGGATCGATCGGCCTCGTCGCGATCGCGGCTGTTTACATCTCGATCATCGCGCGCGGCTTGCGCATCGCGCTTGCGCGCGGCCACCGACTACGGATTCTTCCTCGCCACCGCGGTGACGTTCTTCCTCGCGATGCCGGTCTTTCTCATGGCGGCCGGCATGTTCGGCCTGATGCCGCTGACCGGCATCGTCACGCCGTTTCTCAGCTACGGCGGCTCCGCGATGGTGGCCAATCTCGCCGCGATTGGCGTGCTGATGGCGATCGCGGCCACGGCTCGCGCCGGCATGATGCCGAGCCGTTTCGCCGGCCCACGCTGTCGCTCGGAGCGACGCTGGCGGTAGCCGCGGTGGTGCTGCTCGTCGTCATGACCCAGCTCGCGACCGTCAGCGCCGACGAGCTCGTCGTCCGGCCGCACCTCGGGCGTGCAGGCCGACGGCGTGCGGCGCTATCAATACAACCCGCGAGTCCTGGATGTCGCCCGCACGATTCCGCGCGGCACGGTGTACGACCGCCGCGGCCTGGCGCTTGCGACGGGCGAGGCCGATGTGCTCGGTCGCGCGCGCACCGATTACGCGAAGTTCGGCATCGCGATCGATGCGGCGTGCGCCGAATCCGCTCGAGCGCTGCTATCCGCTCGGCGGCGCCGGCTTCCACGTGCTTGGCGACGTGACCAGCCGCGTCAACTGGAGCGCACCGAACTCGTCGTATGTCGAGCGCGATGCCGACGCGCGGCTGCGCGGCTTCGACGACCACGCCACGGTCGTGACCGCGGCCAGCGGACCCGCGGTGCCGACGATTCGCCGCGACTATCGCGAGCTGCTGCCGCTGCTGCGCCACCGCTACGACGCCGACCATCCGGCGGTGCGCGCCGTCCTCGATCGATCGCGCGACGTCCGCCTCACCATCGATGCGCCGCTGCAGGCCCGCGTGTCCGCCATTCTCGCGAGGTACGCGTCTCGATCGACGACGGGCAGCGCGGCCGCGATCGTCCTCGACACGGACACGGGCCAACTGCTGGCGGCGGCGAGCTATCCGTTCCCAACCGCCGACCACCGCTGGGCGCGGGGCCAGCGACGCGGATGCGACGGTCCTCGATCGCGCGCGGTACGGGCTGTATCCGCCGGGCTCCACGTTCAAGCTCGTGACCGCCGCCGCGGCGCTCGAGAAAGGGCTCGACGCCAACAGCGTCGGCTACACGTGCGCCTACCTTCCCAACGGGCGCGTCGGCGCCCGGATTCCGGGATGGAGCCGTCCGGTTCGAGACGACGTGCTCGACACCCGACCGCACGGCACGCTTCACATGCACGACGGGCTGGTGCATTCCTGCAACGCCTACTTCGCGCAGCTCGCCGTGCGCGTGGGTGCGCGTTCGCTGATCGAGACGGCGGCGCGCGCCGGGATCTCGACCGCGCCGGACTCATCGGTCGCGCGGCTGCGCGACACGCTGCCGCAGGCGGGCTACGGGCAGGGCGATGTCGTCGCCTCGCCGTTGCGCATGGCGCGGATTGCGGCAGCGCTGGCCAATGGCGGACGGCTCCGCGACGTGTCGTGGGACGCCGGCGCCAGGCCCGCGGCGGCAGGCGAACGGCTGGTCAGCCGGGACGCTGCGGCACTGCTCTCGCGCTACATGCGCGACGGCGTGCTCTCAGGCACCGGCCGCACGCTGCGCGGTCATCCGCTCCGCATCGCCGGAAAGACCGGCACCGCGGAAGTCAGCGGCGCGGCGTCGCACTCGTGGTTCGTCGGCTTCGCGCCCTTCGACGCGGCAGCTCCGAAGATCGCGTTCGCCGTGATCGTCGAGAACGCCGGCTACGGCTCGGCCGCGGCGGCCCCTCTCAGCGGCGAGATTGTCACGGCCGCTTCCGAACTCGGCTTGATTCGGTAACCCAGATGGACATCCTCGGCACCGCCCGGAGACTCGAAGCCGCACTGGCGCAACGCCTCGATCGCGCCGCCGACCGCGTCCGGACGGCCGGCCCGCGCGAACCGCTCGAAACCGTGCACGAGCTCGTGCAGGCGATCGCGACGCACATCCAGCCAGGCGGACGCGGCCGGTATGTCTTCCCTTTCAACCGCGTCAAGGTGTCGCTCGTCGCGGCGAACAAGGAAGATCGAGCCCGGCTCGAAGCCGTCGTCGAGGCGGCGCCGACGCTTCACGAGCGAGTGGTCGAGCGGCTGAACGCCGCAGGGTGCGACGCGTCAGGCGTCGAGATCAGGACCAGCTACGTCGGCGAGCCCGACACACGGTGGACCAATCCCCACTTCCTGCTCGAACTCCAACGTGTCGTCGAACGATCGCGCGTGACGGAGACCGCCGAGCCGCCGCGTACCCTCAAGCTCGTGGTCGAGCACGGCCGGGCCGAGAAGTCGTCGTATACGTTCACGACAGCGCGGATCGATCTGGGGCGCTGCGCGAGCCTTCGCGACGAACGCGACCGGCTGATCAGAACCAATCACGTCGCGTTCGCCGAAGGCGAGGCGGAAGCCAACGGCACCGTCTCCCGCCGCCACGCGCACATCTTCTTCGACGCGCCCACAGGGCAGTATCGCGTGTGTGACGATCGCAGCGCGCATGGTACCGGCGTGCTGCGCGGCGGCCGGCTGATCAACGTGCCTTCCGGGACGCGAGGCATTCGCTTGCATTCCGGCGACGTGATTCTCCTCGGCGAGGCTCGCGTGCGAGTGACGATCGCCGAATAGGCGCCGCGCCTTGGCTCGCTACTCGTGCCGCAAGGCAATCATCGGATCGACCCGCGACGCGCGCGCCGCGGGAAGACAGCAGGCGATCACCGCAACCACGATCCAGATCGCCGCGACCGCGACGTGCGTCCCCCAGCCCGATGGTCCGATCCGGTCGACGAACGAGGCGGCGACTCCGGTGAAGGCCGCGGTCAACACCTCGCCGATCGCCACGCCGATGAGGGCGATCGCGAGGCCGTAACGCACGACCTCGCGGAAGATGTCGCGCCGCGTTGCGCCGATCGCCATCCGGACGCCGATCTCCTGCGTGCGCAGGGCGACGCGATAGCCGATGACGCCGTACAGCCCCACCGCGGCAAGGATCAGCGCGAGCAGCCCGAAGACGGCCAACACCGACACCATCCAGCGGAACGAGGCATACGACTGTTCGACGTGGACGGCGAGCGGCTCGACCTTGTACACCCGCACGCCCTCGCCGAGCGCGAGCAGGGTGCGTCGCAAGGGTTCCGCCATCGCCCCTGCATCGGGGGTCGTTTGCACCATCAACGTCGTGAGGCCGGCGCCGAACTGTCCGCCAAACGCACGATAAACGTGCGGCGACGGCGCTTCCGCGAGCGCCCTAATCGCGGTGTCACGGGACACGCCGACAACGACAGCGCTCTCAGCCGGATCGCACCCGACGCGAAGCGGCTGGCCAATCGCTACTGCGTCGGGCCACAGGCGGCGCGCCAGCGTCTCGTTGACGATGACGGGCATCGTCGGTGCGGTGAGGTCCGCACTGGCGAACCCTCGGCCGGCGACGAGGCCGATGCCTATGGTGTCGAAGTAGTCGAGACCGATGTACGCCGTCGTCGTTCTCGCCTCGACACCAGCGGCGCTCGTGGCGCAGTTCGAGCCAGCCGGCATCAACGGCAGCGGGTTGGCGAGCGTGACTCGCGCGACGCCCGGCAGCGCGCGAACGCGGTCGATGGCGCGGGCGTAGAAATCGCGCGGGCTCTCGCCACTGCCAGGCGCCACCGGCAGGTAGGTGTAGGCGTACAGCCGCCCTTCAACGGCAAAGCCCGGATTGACCGTCTGCATGCGGATGAGCGCCTGCAGGAAGCTGCCAGCGATGAACAGGAGCACGAGCGACATCACGACCTGAGCGACCAGTCCCAGCGGGCGGCGGCACGGCAACGAAGTGCCGATCTCCTGCTTGAACCCGACCAGGCCGGTGGCGCGAGACGCGCGCCACGCCGGCAGCCATCCGCACAAAGCCGTCGTCGCGAGACAGATCAGCGTTGCGAAGGCGACGCCGCGCCAGTCGAGAGCGAGTCCGATCTGCACTGCATAGGCCGAGACAATCGTCGGGAACGACATCTCCAGCAGACGGTTGGTCCAGAGCGCCAGCACGACGCCACACAACCCGCCGCCGATCGAGAGCACGAGGCTTTCGATGAGCAGCTGGCGCAGCAGGCGCACGCGCGTCGCGCCCAACGCGCGCCTGACCGCGAATTCGCGCTGCCGTAACGCGCCGCGAACGAGCAGCAGGTTGCCGACGTTGACGCAGGCGATGAGCAGCACCAGGCCGACGACGCCCGCAAGCAGCGTCGTGATTCGTGGGACCTCGGCACCGCCGAAGGCGACGCCGCGCACGGCGTCGACAACCAGCGGCAGCCTGGGACTCGACGACCGCGTGCCGTCTGCCTCCAGTCGCGCGTCGATGATGTTGAGTTCGGCCGCGGCTTCGGTAGACGTCGCGCCATCACGCAGCCGGCCGAAGAGCAGCATCATCCGCGTGGTCTTCCGCTCGTCGAGCATCGCGGCGAGTCGCGGCCGCGTCCGTACCGGGACCAGATGTCCGTCCGCATCGGACCAAACACCCCGCCGAACTCGCGCGGCGCGACGCCGACGATCGTGTAGGTCTGCGATTCGGATCGGATCAACCGGCCGAGGACGGCGGGATCACGGTTGAAGCGACGCTCCCAGACCGAGTGACTGATCACCGCCGTCGTCCCGGCCTCGTCTGTTGGCCATCGCCCCAGCGTCAGCGCCACGCCCATGACGCCGCCGTAGTTGGCCGGCACGGCTTCGGCGACGACGAACTCGCTCTCGCCGTTGAGATCGATGTCGGATTCCATCGGAAACGACACGGTCGCACCGGACAGGACGCGCGTCTCGTCGCGCAGCTGCTGGTAGTTGGCGTAGGTCAGCACCGGCTGATCGCCGCGGCTGATCCTGATCAGCCGATCGGCGTCGATCACCGGCAGCGGCCGCAGAACGACCGCGTTGATCACGCTGAAGATGGCAACGTTGACGCCGATGCCGAGGCCGAGACAGATCATCGCCAGCGCGGCAAACGCCGGGGCGCGCCTCATCTGGCGCACGGCGTAGCGCAGGTCGCGGCCGAGGTCGGCGACCAGATGAACGCCGCGGGCGTCGCGGTGCGCTTCCTTGATTTGATCGAAGCCGCCGAGTGCGAGGCGAGCGCGGCGCGCCGCCTCGTCGTGCGCCATCCCCTGGCTCTCGAACGAGGCGGTCAGCTGTTGCAGGTGAAACGTGAGCTCGTCGTCGAGTTCGCGTTCGACGACATCGCGTTTGAAGAGCGAGCGCAACCGGAGTTTGAGGTCGGTCAGCATCGCACCCTCCTTACACCGCGTCGAGCACCTGAGCGACGACGGTACTGAGCCGGCGCCACGCTTCGATCTCTGACTTGAGTCGCGTCCGGCCTCGCCTGGTCAGCTCGTAGTACTTCGCGCGGCGGTTGTGGTCCGACGTTCCCCACTTCGCCTTGATCAGGCCGGCCCGCTCGAGGCGATGCAGCGCCGGGTAGAGCGAGCCCTGCCTGATGGTCAGGCTGGCGCTGGAGATCGGTGCAGCCGCTCGGCGATGGCCCAGCCGTGGCGCGGCTCCAGGTTGAGGGTCTTGAGGATCAGGAGATCGAGCGTCCCCTGCGGCAGATCGAGTGGACCAGCGGTCATGAGGCCTTCCCTGTTCGCTTCGACATGAGCCTACCGCCGCTCATGTCGAAGCGCAAGGGGAACTTGACATTGCCCGACCCCTTTGCCAGACTTCGCGTCTCTTTTCGCAACGCGTTCACACTTGTTGCATGTCTCGTCGCATTACCCTGCGCCCGCATTCACCGAATGACAGCGCAGGCCGCGACCTCAGGGTCGGCGACTGGGTGCGCGTGGTCAGCGTGCCCGACTCAATCGCGCGCATGCCTCGCGAAAGCAAACGGGCCTTCTCGCGTGCGGTCGGCAAGACGTTTCAGATTGAAGCATTCAATGGATTGGGCCTTGCCGAACTCGATCTCACGGGCAAGGTCGGATGGGACACGATCTGGATCGAGCCTTTCTGCGTTCAACGCTTTCGGCGGCCGAGAACACGCAGTCTCCGGTTCCGCAGAATCCTAGCGATTCGCCGAAGGCTCGACCGGCCACGATGGTCGTTTCGTTACGTCGCGACGTACCGCGCGAACGAAAAGCCCGCCCGGCTGGTCAAGCGACTACTGCGCTTCCCCTTTAGCCATGGCTGGTACGTCTTGAAGAACCCAAGAGAGATTCATGGAACGTTCTCCGCTCCGGACAGGACGTCGACCTCGAAACAGCGACTGAAGCAGCTGCGAAAGGAGCTGAGGGAGAGCGGGCTGTTCCTCGCATTGCGCCTTGCCAGACTTCGTCTTACTCCTTGAGCCGGGAAAAACGTCTTCTCGGTTCTCGGCGTCATCGATTCAGCTGTTTCGTAGTAGCATCCGCCGACCCGCGCTGCGCGCAGTTTCGCTGTTACAACGGAGCGATGGGTCGACCTCGATCGCAAGCCGGAATCCCCTCCGCATGCGAATGGCCTCGTCCCTCTCTGACGAAACGGTCGGTCAACGCGCGGGCGTCACCGCGCTCGCTGCATCGACTTCCGCGGCTCCCGCCAGTGCCGTGCTAGGGGCGATCCTGGCGGTGGCAATCCTTCTCCGGCTGCTCTTCTTCGTCGGCCTCGCGGCGGGTGATCCGCAAGACGACGGGATCGACTACGGAAATGCCCTCGCCTTGTACAACGAGGGACCGCGCTATCTCGATCTCTACCGTCACGTTCGCGCCGACTTTCTGGCGAATCCGATCGACCAGTTCAACGTCCGGCCGATGGTGACGTTTCCGATCGCGCGCTTTTTGTGCTCGTCGGCCCAGGGGAAGCTGCCGCGGCCTCGTGGGGCTTCGTCTGTTCACTGCTATCGGTCGGAGTCGTCTATCGGCTCGGTTACGTCTTGCACGGCCGCACGGTGGGCCTGGTGGCGGCGCTGTTGTGCGCCATCCACCCGCTCGAGATCATCAACAGCACCCGCATCCTGTCCGATGTGCAGGTTGGGCTCTTCTCATCGCTCAGCCTCCTGTTCTTCGTCGAAGCGTCTCGACGACGGCGACCGTCGATCTGCGTCTTCTCAGGAGCGGCGGCCGCCGCGGCCTATCTGGCGAACGGACGAGGGCTGTTGTTTTTCCTCGCCCTGCTGGGCGTCGCTCTCGTGATGGTGGGGCTTCGACGCGTGAGGCCGCACACACCGATGCTGATGCTGGCCGGCTTCCTGGCAGTGTTCAGCCTCGAGGCGATTGTCTATCTCACGTTCACTGGCGATCCCCTGTTGAGCTACCACATTCAGAGCGGAGCGTCCCGTTTCAAGTATCTGCACGAGCCGGTGTCGGGCTTTTCCTGGGGTCTCCTTCACATCGACTACACCAACGGCGCACCGCTCGAAGTCCTGCGGCACGTGTTCCTGCTGGATGCGGGTCCGACAAATCAGTTCGGTACCTCCTCTATCTCTTCTCCGCAGCGGTCCTGTTCAGCCTCGCCCGTCGTCAGAATCTCCGCCGTCCGCCCTGGCGGTCGGACTCTTTCTCTATCTGGAGTTTGGGCCGCTCGGTTTCTCCGTCGACTGGTCGAACGGTGAAATGCACTACAGGATGGTGTTCAAGCAACTCAGATTCCTGCTGATGCTGACGGCGCCGCTCATCGTGATGGCCGCCTGCCTACTCGTGGCCATCGGCCGGAAGCAACCGGTCACCGCGCTGGTCCTCGTCGTCGGGCTGGCGGCAACGTCGCTTACCGCCGTCGCGCAGAGCCGCGACCACTATCGTTCTGGCCTGTCCGACCTTCGAGCGGCGGCGGCCGAGGTCCAATCGAATCCGCAGAGAACTGTACTTTGGTGACCTGTGGGCCGTGCTCCACCTGAAGATGTTCACCCGCTATCAAACGGCGAACCTCGCGATACTCGACGCGGGCACGAACCTGGACGCCGTGAAGGGGGCGTGTCTCGTCCTCGGCGGCGGCCGCGGCGTCGAACTGGTCGCCGATTATGTCGAATCGACGTTGCCGGCCTTCGCTCGCGCCGTGCTCGAGAACGGCGCGGCGCCTGCCGGCTGGGTCCTCGTCAAGGAGATCAAAGGAGAGCCGAGCCCACAGCGGCAACACGATCTGAAAATCTATTGTGTACCTGAGTGACGCCTGTAGACGAAGCCCCAGGTCCGGTAGGATCGGGACTTATGCACACTCAGAGCCTTCGTTGGTGCGCGGTGGCGGCCGTGGCATTGACGCTTGCGTCGCCGCTCGCCGCACAAGCACCGCCTGAATGGTCGCGACCTACCGAACCGTTCCGCATCGTCGGCAACGTCTATTGGGTGGGCACCTACGATTTGTCCAGCTACCTGATCACCTCGCCGGAAGGCCACATCGTCATCAACACCGGGCTGCCCGATTCGGTCGCACAGATTCGCGCGAACATCGAGAAACTGGGGTTCCGCATCGCGGACGTGAAGATCCTGACGGCGACTCACGCCCACTGGGACCACGTGGCGGGGCTGGCGGCGCTCAAGAAGCTGACCGGTGCCAGCGTCTATATGTCGGCGCCCGACGCCGACGTCCTCGAGTCGGGCGGGAAGACCGATTTTCGCTGGGGCAAGGACTCCACGTCGTGGTTCGATCCAGTCGCCGTAGACCGCCGGCTCAAGGACGGCGAGACGATCACGCTGGGCGCGAACGCGTTGACGATGCACCTCCATGCCGGGCACTCCAAGGGCTCGTCGAGCTTCACGTTTACCGTGCGCGACGGGGCCAAAGACTACCGGGTCGGCATCATCAATATGGGCAGCATCAACCCCGGCGTCAAAGTGAGCGGGATGCCGGGATTCCCCGACATCGGCGACGCCTACGCGCGCACGTTCGCGGCCCAGAAGGCGATGGTGCTCGACGTGTTCCTCTCTTCGCACGCGAGCCAGTTTGGTTTGCACCGGAAGCGCAAACCCGGCGATGCCTACAATCCCGACCGGTTCGTGGATCCCAAGGGCTTACGCGCGGCGGTGGACGAACTGGAGGCGAACTTTCGCAAGCAGCTCGCGTCGGAGCGGCAGTGAGCGGCGCGACGCCCATCAACTGAAGGCGCGATCGCGGTCATCGAGAGTGCGTGCGGCGACGTATTTCGTCCGAGAGGTTGAGCATGACGGTGACATGATTCACCGTCTGCTGCTCCTCGGACGTCGCCCCAGGCATCAGCGCGAGAATGCGTTCGCCGTCAGGAGCAATATCGAAATTGGGCAGGACGCCAGAGTCCGCGAGGGAATGTTCTGACCAGGGCCTGGGCGCGCTTGCCACGAATGCATCGCCCTTGGTCGTGTAGCTGACGACCATGATTCGCTGCGTCTCGGTTCGATACAACAATTCGCGGCCATTCGGCGACCATCGGGGAACGCTGCCTCCCGATCTCGAGACCCGCACTTTCGTGCCGCTATCCGGAAACCGCCTCACATAGACTTCCCACGCGCCGGATTCGTTCGAGGCATACATGATCCATCGACCGTCTGGCGAGAACGACGGGTAGACCTCGAAAGCCGCCGTGTGCAGGAACCGTTCTGGCGTCTCGAGCTCGAAGCGAGCGTCGTGCGACCTCACGCCCACGGTCCACAAGTCGAAGCCGGTCTCCGGATTTCTCTCGTAGTACGCGAGCCGCCGCCCGTCTGGCGCGACTGACCATGGCGTCTGGTTGACGCGCGCGTCCATCAGCGGTGTCGCCTCGCCTTGGTGATCCGACGCGATCCGCGCCATGCCTTCGACTCCCCCGAAAAGCAGCGAGCCACCGTTTGGCCACCACGTCAGGCCGGTGTAGTCGCCGGGCCGAGTTGTGATGCGGGTCGTGTCGCCTTTCTGAGTATCGAAGACGATGATGCTTCCGACGCCGCTCTCGGTCGCCGTGACCGCGAGGCGTCGGCCGTCGGGCGACAGTCGGGGCCAGGCGTAGCGACCGGGCTTTGTCAGCAGCGGCGCCCGCGTTCCCGCGCGGTCGATCCAATCGACGACCGACAGCCCGCTCTCGGCGGCTTTTCGATAGACGAGCGTGCCCGTCTGCGACGCGTCCATCTGGGCGTATCCGAACAGCGGCGAGTACGACACGTCCTCCAGCACTGGAACGGCAGTGCCTCGAACCGTGAGCGTCCCGAGATCGAACGGCACCGCATAAAGAGTGCCCTGGTTGACGTAAGTGAGATGACCGCTGTTCAGATAGCGCCCAAACGCGGCACCGCTGATCAGCATCGTTCCGATTTCCGCCTCGGATGGGTTGCACTTCGATCGTGGCACGGTCCGCACCAGCACCAGTGCTCGCGGTATACATCACGAACTGGCCGCCCGGCAGGATGTATGGCCAGCGCACCAACGTCGATTCGGCCGCGAGGTCGATGGCAACTTCAGGCGTGCCGCCTCCGGCGGGAATGCGCCACAACTGCCCCGGCGCGCCCAACGCCGCGATGATGATGTCGCCCTCGCCCCAGCTCGCACCGAGCAGGTCGCTCGCATCGCAGAGGATGACCGGCGAGCCGCCATCGACAGAGACCTTCTTCAGCTTGCCGTCAGCCCAGAAGCCGACCCATCGGCCATCGGGCGAGACAAACGGCCCACGAGCGCCGTCAGTGCCGGGTAATGCGAGCGCTGCAGCTTGATCGAGTCGCCGGGTGCGGAGGTGCGTGCGGCCATCCGCGGTCCGTGAGACGAAGACTACCCGACTCCCGTCCGGCGAGAGCACCACGCCGGTTCCCACGTCAGACGCCAGTACGCCGTCGGATTTCAGCTCGACCTCGAATTGAGCAAACGGGGCAGGCGTGTCGGTGTGGGGCCGGCCGCGTATCCATGCCGCCGTTGCCAGCGCTATCGCGGCAATTGCGACGGACCATGCGAGCCATTGATTGCCGCTGGTTCGAGAACCGGTTGGCGGTGGTTCCGACGGCGACGTGCTTACAGCTTCTTCGTTTGACGCCGGCCGCGTCGTGAACTCCGGGACGTATGTGCCTTTCGGCAGCGTTATGACGACAGCGTCACGACGTCCGACCGTCTCGTAGTACTGCTCGAGCCGCGTGCGGAGCCTCGATGCCTCGGCACGGACGACAGGATCCGTCCGCGGATCGAACGACTCGCCGCGAGCCAGGGCCTCGACCCCAAGCGTGTATTCCTTCAGCGAGTCTGATCGACCGTTGAGCGCCTGCTCGACGATGAACCTGAGCAGTGTGCTCGAGCGTTCGGCGCGTCGAAAGACGGCACTCGAGAGCATCCTCTCGAGCTGCGCCAGGACTTCTTCTCGGTCGATGTCCGACTCGTCCATCGGAGTCGCGGCCATCATACACGCCGCGGCGAACGTCATCCGGTATCTCGCCTGGACACGAACGGCACGGAACGGTTCGCGAACCGTTCCGTGCTTCCCCAGGTCCTTTTCGGCTGCCAATCTGCCCGCGTCGCAGTGTTCGCGTGGACGTTGCGACCTTGCGGCATCCGCGCGAAAGGAGACTCCGATGAAGCGAGCAATCCTCTTCATGGCCGTGGCAATTCTTGCAGTCCCGATGATTGGGGGCTTCCCGTCCTCGGTCGCGGCCCAGGACGACGGGAGTGGTCGTGTGTGCGGCACGCACACCCTGCAAGGCGCGTACGGCCTGGTCGGCACCGGCACCCGCGCCTCGTTCCCGGCGGGACTGAGCCGTTCGTGACGATTTCGATGGTCACGTACGGCGGTGATGGCACGTTCACCGCGGAGGGTGTGTCCCACGGCCAAATCACCGGCGTTCGGGGAGGTCCGGCGACCGGCACCTACTTCGTCAATGCCGATTGCACTGGCGGACAGACCACGAACATCCCCGGGGTTCCGCCGCTCGAAGACAACTTTGTCATCGTCGACAACGGTCGGGAAGTCAGGACGGTCGTGGTTTCGCCGCTCACGACGATAGCCACGGCGAACCTTCGCAAGAAATGACGCGCGTTAACCTTCGCGATCGCCGGTTCTTCGTCGGCATGGCGATCGCCGCGACAGTGATTGTGTTCCTCGGATTCGCGCCAACCTACTACCTGAGGTCCTTCATTCACGTCGCCGAGTACCCGACGGGAGTGCCGGTGTCACGCTCGCTGGCGCCTCTCATCCACGCGCACGCGCTGGGATTCAGCGGGTGGATCCTGCTGTTCCTCGTCCAAAGCGTGTTGGTTTCAGTCTGGGCGCGCCGATGTGCACCGGCGAATCGGGGTCGCCGGCGCCGGTCTCGCAACAGTCCTGATTGTCCTGGGACTGATGACGGCCATGCGCGGTGCGCGGGATGGCTGGAATCCGGGTGGTCCCTATCCCGATTCGCTCGCGTTCATGATCGTCGGGCTGGTCGACATTGCTGTCTTCGCCAGTTTCGTCGCCGCCGGTCTTTACTTCCGTCGTCGCGCGGAGCTCCACAAACGGCTGATGCTGCTCGCCACCGTTGGCGGATTGATGTGGCCCGCGATTACCCGTATCCCTTACGTCGCTGGCCGGCCCGTCCTGATGTTCGGGCTGCTGAGCGCGCTCGTCCTCGCATCCGCCGTGCGAGACCTCATGCTCCAATCACGCGTTCATCCAGTCAGCCTCTGGGGTGGGCTCTTGATTCTGGCCGCCTTTCCGGTTCGGGCGGCCATTGGGTCGACAGAGAGCTGGCGGGCGTTCGCGGCCTGGCTCATTCGTTGAAATGAGCTGGGCCGCCCGTGATGTAGCAAGATCGTCTCTGCACACGCATGCAGTCCATTGACCTCATCCGCGACAACTTGAAAAAGAGCCGGGACCGCGTGCTGGCTCGCGTCGAAGAGATGCGCGCGCTTGCGTTATTCCCGACTCGGAACGGCGGGTGCCACACACTGTGGACTGTCGGGCACCTCGCGTTCATCGAATTGCTGGTTGTCCGCACGTTCATGCTCGGCGAGAGCCATCCGCTGGCTCATTGGGAAGACACCTTCGACGGTGCGGACACGAGTGGGGACATCAGCCAGTTCCCGCCGTTCGACGACGTTCTGGCGAAATGTCGTGAGACGCGCGAGTCGACGGTGGCGCTACTCGACTCGCTTTCCGAAGACGATCTCGACACGGCAAGCGCAAACGTGCCGGCAGGCTTCGAAGATACGTTCGGCACGTATCGCCTGTGCCTGCAGTACGTCGCCGACCACTGGTACATGCATCGCGGACAGTTGGCCGATGCGCGCCGGGCCGCTGGGCTGGAACGAATGTGGGTGTAAGCACGAAACGCGACGCGATGCCCCGCACGTAACGCGCGGCATCTGCTCAATCGCCCCGGAGCGCGACGATCGGATCGACGCCGGTGGCGCGCCCGGCGGGTACGCAACCAGCCAGGACCGTGATGACCGCGAGAACCAGCGCGGTGCCTCCGAAACTGATCGGATCGGTGGATGTGACGTTGTAGAGGAGCGTCTGAACCAGCCGCGTGATCATCAGCGCGCCGACGCAGCCGACCGCAATGCCCGCCGCCGCAAGCCGGCTCCCTTCTGACACGACGAGCGCGAGGATGCTGCGCCGCGAGGCGCCCAGCGCAATGCGCACGCCGAACTCCTGGGTCCGCTGCGCGACGGAGTACGACAGCACGCCGTAGATGCCCATCGCCGCGAGGAACAGCGCGGCGGCGCCGAAAATCGAGAACATCCACGAAAGAAACAGCGGCGCCCACAAGCGGCCCTCACGGTTCTCGTCGCCGGTCCTGAGATCGAACAGGGCCAGCGATGGATCGGACTGTCCGATGGCCTGGCGCACGGACGCGGTGATCGACGCGGGCGGGATGCCGGCGACGCGGATGGTGAGCCCGGTGTCGCGCATCGGCTGATAGGGAAATGGCAGGATCGCCAGGGGCTCGACGATCCCCTTATCGCGCAGGATCAAGGGTTGAAAGTCCGATACCACGCCAATCACCGTGAGCCACTCGTTCGGCGGACCAGACGCAAACCGGAATCGTCGCCCGACAATGTCGGAGCGGCCTGGCCACGCACGATTCGCGAGCGCCCGGTTCACGATCGCCGTACCGGAGAGCGTCGATGCCTCAGCATCCGTGAAGTCGCGGCCGGCGAGCACGGTCTGGTCCAGCGTATCGAGCGCGCCCGCCGTGGTCGCGAAAAAGCTGACGCGCGGCTCCTTGCCGACGTCGACGGTCATGCCCTCGGCGACGATGCCGGCGTTGCCCCCACCTCCGGCATACGGCACAAGGTTCGAGGCAAATGCGGCGACGACCCCCGGAAGCGCCTCGACTCGCCGCACGACGTCTGTGGCGCGAGCCGTCATCGCCGCCGGCGTCGCATACCCCTCGCCCGCCATGAACAGGCGGAGCGTCATCAGCGGCCGGGTGTCGATGCCGGCATCGGCGTTGTGGATGTTGATCACGCTACGGACGAACATCGATGCGCCGACGAGCAACATGAGCGAGAGTGCCACCTCGGCGACGACGAGCACGGCGCGCAGGCGGTTGCGCGCGCGGCTGCCACCGGCGCCGCGGCTCCCGTCCTTCAGCGTGGCCGCGAGATTGGCGCGCACGGCCTGAAGGGCCGGCGCGAGCCCGAAGAGCAGACCCGTCATTGCCGAGACGACGGCCGTGTACAGCATGACGCGGACGTTGATGTCCCAGTTGACGTAGTACGGGATCATCACCGTCGGCGGGACGGCACGCATGATCGACGTGGTGCCCGCGTACGCGATGAACAGACCGAGTGGTGCGCTCAGCAGACCGAGCAGCACGCTTTCGGTGAGGAGCTGGCGAACGAGCCTCCACTTGCCCGCGCCGAGCGCGATCCGGACGGCGATCTCGCGTTGCCGTCCGGTGGCGCGAGCGAGGAGCAGGTTGGCCACATTGGCGCACGCGATGGCGAGCACCAGCGCCACCGCACCCAGCATCGCCGTCGTCGCGAGTTGCAGTTGCACCGGCATGAGCTGGTCGCGCAGCGGAGTGGCCCGGGCGCTCCATGATTCGTTCTCGCGATGAACGCGCGCAAGGCGACCGGCGATGTCGGCGATTTCACGACTGGCCGACTCGATGGTCGCCTCCGGCGCCAGCCGTGCGACCGGATACAGGGTCCGCGCGTCGCGAAGGGCCGCGTGTTCCATGGGAACCACTGGAACCCACAGCTCAGACACCTGCGGAAACTGGAAGGTTGGCCGCATCACGCCAATCACCGTGTGCGGGGTGCCGTTGACCACAAGGGTGCGACCGACGGTTGATGGATCCGCGGCGTATCGTCGCCGCCACAGACCGTCGCTCAGCATGACGACGGGCGCCGCGCCTGGCCGGTCGTCTTGTTCGGTAAAGTCGCGGCCCAGAACTGCTCGTTCACCGAGCATCGAAAACAGATTCCAGGTCACGGCCGACCCCTGAAAGCGCTCCGACTCCACGCCCTCGGTGATCGACAGGCTCCGGTAGGCGTGCGCCGCGACGTCGGAGAAGCTCCGGGCCTGTTCCTTCCAATCGCGGTGGTCCTGGTACGAGACCGCGCCACGCTCGACGTTGCTCGATGGCTGCGTTGAGTGCAGCACCACGAGGCGCTCGGCATCGTCGAACGGCAGCGGCGCCAGAGAGACGTTGTCGACGATGGTGAAGACCGTGCTGTTGACACCTATCCCGAGCGCCAGGCACAGGACGGTCAGGACGGTGAAGCCGGGCCTGGAGACGAGACCGCGGACTGCGTAGCGAGCGTCCTGGAGCAGGGCATCCATGGCGGACTAGACGAAAGACGCCCTGCAAGAGTTGCCGGGTCCGGACGAGCCGTGGTTGTCTCGCTCACGGCTACTCAAGGGATCCAGCACGACTATAATTCGCAGTCACATGCCCCTGTCCTCGGGCGCCAGACTCGGACACTATGAGATCGGCGCGCCGATCGGCGCGGGAGGGATGGGCGAGGTCTACCGAGCCCGAGACCTCAAGCTCAAACGGGACGTCGCGCTGAAGGTCCTCCCGGCTACACTCGCCGGCGACCGCGAACGGCTCGCCCGCTTCCAGCGCGAGGCGGAATCACTCGCCGCGCTCAATCATCCGCACATCGCGCAGATCTACGGTGTCAACGAGTCGGATGGCGTGTCGGCGCTGGTCATGGAACTCGTCGAAGGCGACGATCCCGCGGCCCGTCTGGCACACGGACCAATTCCACTAGACGAGGCGCTCCCCATCGCGCGGCAGGTCGCCGAGGCGCTGGAAGCCGCCCACGACGCCGGTCTGATCCATCGCGACCTCAAACCCGCCAACATCAAGGTGCGGCCTGATGGCGCCGTGAAAGTGCTCGACTTCGGCCTCGCCAAGGCGGGCGACGAGCAAGAGCAGCCTCGGCATCGGTCTCGACCACTCTCCCGACCATCACCTCGCCGGCCATGACGATGCACGGCATGATCCTCGGCACGGCGGCTTACATGGCGCCGGAGCAGGCGAAAGGGAAACCGGTCGACAAGCGCGCGGATATCTGGGCGTTTGGTTGCCTGCTTTACGAGATGCTGACGGGCCGCAAGACGTTTGACGGCGAGGACGTCACCGACATCATTGCGGCCATCGTCACACGGGACCCCGATTGGTCGCGATTGGCGGCGGTGCCGACGCCGCCCGCGATCGAGCGATTGATTCGGCGATGCCTGGTTCGGGACAAGCGCAATCGCCTGCCGGACATCGCCGCGGCGCGGTTGGAGATCGACGAAGCCATCGCCGGCGCCCCCGGCATCGGACGCGAGGCCGTGGCGGCAACACCACGCTCGCGCGGGTCGGCGCGGTGGATGGTCGCCGTCGCCGCGGCGGCCGGATTGATCGTGGGCATTGGCACAGGTCGCTTCGCCCTCCCGGCCTCAGATCACCTGCTCACACGCGCACCAGTCGTCTTCAACATGGCGATGACGCCCGGTACCGTCGTCGAGTTGTTCCCGACCGCAAACCGCGCCGAGGGCATCGCCGTCTCGCGCGATGGCCGCCAAATCGCGTTCACCGGCAGCCGGGCCGACGGCGTCCATCTCATTTTTGTCCGCAAGATCGATGACCTGGAAGCGCGTCCGATCGCGGGCACCGAGAATGCCGTGGCGCCGTTCTGGTCGCCCGACGGGCAGCGGTTGGCGTTCTGTCATCAGCAGAAACTGAAGCAGATTCAGATCGGCGGCGGCGGCGCAGTCGAGATCGCCGCGTGCCCGAACCCTCGCAGCCGCGGCGCATGGGGCGGCGACGACACCATCCTGTTCTCACCGGATTACCAAGGCGACCTCGTCCGCGTTCCGGCCGGGGGCGGTCCGGTCGAAACCGTGCTGCGCGGCGACCTGCAGGCGGGGCGGTCCGGTTACTTCTCTCCTGTGTGGCTCGACAACAGTCGTTTTCTGATCGCCAAGTTTGGCTACGTCGAGGATTTGGCAGGAGAGGAGGGCGTCTACTCCGGAGCCATCGGAAGTTCGGTGTTGACGCGGCTGGTGGGCGGTGCCGCCATCGAGGTGGCGTGGAGCGACGGCGAGCTCTACGTTCGACGCGGCGAGGATCTCGTGACGCAGCCGTTCGACCCGGTCACCGGGCGCGTCAGCGGTCAGCAACGAACCGTCGCGACGCGGGTCGCGGCGTTCGATGCCGCCGGCGGGGCCCTGGCCTACTTCGCGCCGCAACGAAGTCCCTCGCAGCGCCTCCGTGTCGCGTGGTTTGGTCGCGACGGCAAGCCGTTGCCCGACACCGGCGATCCCGGCAGATTCCGCGATCCCCGACTGTCATTTGACGGCAACATGCTCGCCGTGCTCCGGTCCAATGAACGTGGCACCGGCGAGATCTGGGCTTACAATCTTCGACGCAAGATCGACGTGCGGGTCATAAGCGGCGATAGTGCCTACAATCCGGTGTGGTGGCCCGATGGCCGGTCAGTCGCCGCCGGCACCGCGCGTGGCATTGTTCGATCGACCGTGGGCGAGTCGACGACGTCACCGCTGTTCGCCGCCGACAATGTCCCTGCGGTACCCGTCGATATCTCTCCCGACGGCACCGCAATTCTCTACGTCCCGATCGAATCAGGTTCCGCACGGCTGATGGTGCGTTCGCTTGTCGATGCGTCGCCGCCGCGGCAGATCGGACCGACGACGACGCGTCTCGGGATTGAGGCGGCGTTCTACGCCCGACGGCAAGTGGCTGGTCTACGCGGTAGTCGAAGGTGCATCACGACGCATGTATGTGACGGCGTTACCCCGATGCCAAACAACGATTCGCCGTGAGCGCGTTGAACGGCATGCGGCCGCGCTGGCGTCGCGACGGTCGCGAGATTTTCTTCATCGCGACGGAGAGAACAGGTGTCGGGTCCGGCGGCGCACAACAGATCGTCGCGGTACCTGTTCACGTGGACCGCCGCGGGCCCGGAGTTTGGCGCCGCCAACCCACTGGTGGCTTTACCTCGCGCCGTGATAGGTGGCGCAGTCTTTGACGTCACGCCGGATGGTCAGCGGTTTGTCATTATCGTGGAAGGTGAACGCGATGAGTCGCCGATCACGGTGCGGCTGAGCGGCTCCAATTGACGCTGGCGCGTCGAGGACCGGACGCGCGCCCGCATTTACGAAGACGTCGTCCTACTCCGATCTGAGCGACGCCACTGGATCAAGGCGTGTCGCCCGCCACGCGGGAATGGCGCTGGCCATGACCGCAACCGCAAGCAACACCATCGGGATCGCCGCGAACGTGAGCGGGTCGGTCGGGCTGACACCGAACAGCAATCCGCGGGTCAATCGCGTCACGGCAAACGCAGCGGCCAGACCAGCGCCGAGACCGATTGTGGTGAGGGTCATGCCGTGGCCGACAATCAGCTTGAGCAGATCGGTCGGCTGCGCACCGTGTGCGAGGCGGATGCCCATCTCGCGCGTCCGCTCGGTGACGGCATACGACAGGATGCCGTAGAGCCCGACGCCAGATACGACCAGCGCCAGCGCGGCAAAGAGCGCCAGCACGGCAGCCACGGCGCGGTTCGAGTACCAGCGATCCATCCCGTTGTTCGCCGAGGGTACGGAGGTTGTAGATCGGCAGCGCCGGATCGACTGACTGTGCCGCGTGGCGGACAGCTTCCATCAGCTGGCGCGGAGGCAGTTCCGACCGGACGTGGAGGGTCTGCTCGGCCATGTAGGTCTGTGCGAACGGCAGGAAGATCGCCGGTCGCGTGTCCCTCGTCAGGCCCTTGTCCTTGCCGTCACGAACGACCCCGACGATTTCGAGCGACTGCGGGCCGCGCTGCAACCGCTTGCCGACGGCGTCCTGCCCCGGCCAGTACTTGCGAGCCGTGGCTTCGTTGATCATCGCGCACCCGCCGAGCGTCAGCGCTATCCATCTCGGAGAACGCGCGCCCGCTCACGATCGGTGCGCCGAGCGTTCGGAAGTAATCGGGCGTGACGACGTTGAAGTCGAACGACAGCATCTCGCCCGGAGCCGGCTGAAAGCCCTCGGGGGTGGCACCGCTGATCCAGAAGCCGTCGCCGAAGGGGACAACGTGCGCAAACGCAACGCCGTCGACGCCCGGCACGGTCTTGACGCGTTCGGACAGATCGGCGACGAATTGACGGCCGCGAGCCTCGCTGTATCCGGGTACGGCGAGATCGAACGACGCGGTCAGGACCTTCGCCGGCTCGAAGCCGGGATCAATCGCTTGAAGTGCCCGTAAGCTCCGGACCGACAGCCCGGCACCGATCAACACCACGAGCGACAACGACACCTGCAGAACGACCAGACCGTTCTGGATCAACCGTTTTCCGTGGCGGCTTCCACTCGACCCGGGAGCGTCTCCCTTCAGTGCGGCACCGAACGATGGGCTGGTCGCCGTGAGCGCTGGTGCCAGCGAGAAGATCAGCGCCGTCAACATCGAGAGTCCGGCGGTGAAGGTCAGTACCGCGCATGTCGATCGACACGTCGAAGGACCGCGGCACGTACATCGTCGGCTGATCGAAACCGAGCAACAGGCGCGTGGTCCAGCCCGCGACGACGAGCCCCGCCAATCCACCAGGTACCGTCAGGATCGCGCTTTCCGTCAGCAGTTGACGGACGATCCGCCACCGATTGGCGCCCACGGCAAGGCGAACCGCAATCTCCTTCTGACGCGTCGATGCGCGAGCGAGGAGGAGATTGGCAATGTTGGCGCAGGCCGCCAGCAGGACAAGGGCGACTACCGCCATCATCAGCTTGAGCGCGAGCGACAGATCCCTTACGCGGTCCGCATCGCCACCTCTTCCGTCCAACAGCAACATCGTGTTCGTGAACTTTGGCTGGCGGCCGGTGCCCGTCGCATCGACGCCCGGCTCGAGACGACGGTGGCCAGCCCCGCCTGCGCCTGTTCGCGCGTGATTCCACGTTTTAGTCGGCCGATCAGCCGCAGCCAGAGCGCGTTCGGGTTGTCGAGCATGCTGCGCCCGCGTTGGGGATCCATCGCGCGCGCCTGCATCATGGTCGGCACGTACACGTCGCAGACCACCCCGCGTGTGGCGCCGACGAATTCGGCGGGGGTCACGCCGATCACCGCGTACTGAAACCCATTGAGGGCGATCGTCCTGCCGATCGCCTTCGGATCGGCGGCGAAGTATCGCTGCCACAGACCGTGACTGATCACGACGACGGGATGCGTTCCCGGAGTGACATCCTCGTCAGGCAGGAAGAACCGGCCGACCGCGGGATGCACACCGAGCACGTCGAAGTAGTTGCCCGACACCACCTGGCCGACCACGCGGGAACTCTCGCCGCCATCGACCGCGATGCTGAATGGCCGCTGGGAATAGGCGGTCAAACCGTCGAGCGACTGGTGAGTGCGGAGTTTCGTGTACATCGGATACGAGAACGCTTCGGGCTTGCCGCTCGCGTCCGCCGCGAACGTCACGAGCTCGTAGGGCCGATCGACCGGCAGCGGACGAATCAGGACCTTGTCGAGCAGCGTGAACATCGCGGTGTTCGCGCCAATTCCCAATGCGAGTGTCAGAACCGCAACGATCGAGAACCCGCGATTGACGAGCAAGACCCTGAGGCCGTAGCGCAGATCCTGAAAGACCTCGGACTCGAACCGACGCCGCTGGAGCCAGAGCGCGTCCCAGAAGGCCGCGGCGCTGCGTTTCAACAAGTCGAGTCTGGCCCGCCCATCCAGCCGGTCCCACTCCGCCAATTGCCGTTCACGGAAGCGCAGTTCCGATTCCCACTCCCGTTGCCAATCGGCCCGGATGTCCGCGGCACGATCACCCCGAACAACCTGATCAACCAGAGGTGCGGCTTCATTGCTCGCCTCATGCCCGAGATGGTTTTGGGGCCGCGCGCGGCTTGAGTGGCTGCGCGCGCTCGATCAGCGGAAACCGCTTCACAGCCTCGGCCAGGCCGTCGCGCCCGACCCGCGTCACGTCGTAGTACCTTGCGCGCCGGCCGCGCCTCCGCCAGCGCCACGCTGTCCTTCTCCCAGGTCGACGTCAGGAATCCGGCATCTTCGAGCCGGCGCATGGCCGGATAGACCGTGCCGCCGGGCAACCCGGTGACGGCGATCACGTCGAACCCGTAGCGGTAGCCATTGCTGATGGCTTGCAGAATCAGCGCGGACGAGAGGGTCAGAAACGGCCTGGCCATGCGGGTCCAGCGACCGAGGATAGTAAACTACCTAGCGTAGGCAGGATTCTATATAGTCGATGGCCACTGCGCAACAGCGCCCAAGCGGTTCGTCAGTCCAGCCGCAGCGCCCGCAGCGGATCAGTGCGCGCCGCATGGAGAGCCGGCATCAACGTCGCGACACCGGTGACGAGCACCAGCGTCGCGCCGACAACTGCGAACGTCAACGGATCGAGCGGCTCCACCCCGAACACGAGCGACCTGACGAGCCGGCCTGCGAACGCCGCACCGCTCAGGCCGATGGCCAGCCCGAGTGCCACGAGCGCGAGTCCCTCCTTCAGGAACGCGCCGAGGACGGTCGCGCGTGTCGCACCGAGCGCCATCCGAATGCCGACCTCTTGCGTTCGCTGACTGGCGGCATATGCCACCAGCCCATAGATCCCCACGACCGCGAGCGCCAGGGAGACCGCCGCGAACACTCCAAGCAGTGTCGTCAGAAAGCGCTGCATCTCGAGATCGCGCGCGATGACCTGCTCCATGGTCTCGAAGCGGATGAATGGCAGCCGTGGATCGATGGACCGAATGACGTCGTGCACCGCGGTGACCGCCTCGCCGGGCCGGGATGTTCGCACCGTCCAACTGACTGGGAAGAATCGGTGCACCAGTTGCAGGATGTCGTCGGGGACTTGCCCGGCAGGCACGTACATCGCGGGGGCCACTGGTGAAGCGAGGGCGTTCAGCCCGCCAGACCATCCTGAACCGGAGAGTCCCTTGACGTTTGCGGAGACGCCAACGATCTCGCGCGGCGGATCGCCCAGATCCCTCGCCAGCTGCACGACCCGTCCGAGCACGTGCGTGGTGCCGAAATAGGCGCGCGCAAACGACTCGTTCACCACGACGACCGCCGCGCTCCGCGCGTGGTCGCGTTCGTCGAACGCCCGGCCGGCGCGCAGCGGAATGTCGAAGAGCGTGAAGTACTCCGGCGTCACGTAGCGCCAGTCGACGGCGCGCATCCGCTCGACAAGCGCGCCCGCTGGCGGTTCGAGCGCGAGATTCAAGCCGCGTTCGACGGGAATGTTGTTGCCCACTGCCGCAGCGCTCACGCCTGGCAGATCACGGAGCCGTGAAAGACCGCGCTCGAAAAGCGTCGCCAGGCCTTCCCGTGTCTGACTCGTCGACCCCTGCAGCGACATCTTGCCAATCACGACGTTCGAGGGATCAAAGCCGAGCTCCTCGCCCTGCATGTTGATGAAGGTCCGCACGAACAGCCCCGCACCAACGAGCAGCACCACGGCGAGCGCGACCTGGGCGATGGCGAAGCCGCGACGCAACCACATCGCCGGTCGCCCAGCGGTGTTGCGCGCCCCGTCCCACAGGGCCGTCCGCAAGTCGATCCGCCGCACCACGAGCGCCGGGACCAGTCCAAAGAAAATGCCCGCAGCGACGGCGACTGCCAGAGTGGCGCCAAGCACGCGCCAATCGAGATTCACCGTCCGGCCTTCGAGCAGGCCTGCTGGCACCAGGGTCAAAAGCGTCTGGACGCCCCATCGCGCGACGACGATGCCAAGCGCCGCGCCGGCGAGCGCCAGCAGCAGTGATTCAGTCAACACCTGTTGAAGCAAACGGGCAGCGTCCCCGCCAAGCGCAGAACGGGTGGCCATCTCGCGGCGACGCGCGATCGCGCGGACAAGCTGCAGGCTGGCGACGTTGACGCACGCGATGACCAGCAGCACCAGGACGGCGCCGAGGAGAAGCAGGAGGACATCACGACTCGCAAGTCCGAGCCACTCTCGGTATGTGATCCACCGCAGCGCCTGGCTGCGTGGCTCGGAGATGCCGCGAAGGTCGCGAGGGATGTCCTGCTTGAGCCGCGCGAGATCCGTGGCCGCTTGCGCGGCCGACACGCCCTCAGCGAGCCGCCCGATGACGGCGTAATTCACCGACGTATCGGCCGGACCTGCGCGCAACGGTGTCCAGACGTCCGCGCCCGGCACTGTCCGGAACGCTGCCGGCATCACCCCCACGATGGTGTGCGGCACGCCGCCAAGCGCCACGACCTCGCCAACCGCATCAGGTCTCGCCTCGAGCAATCGCCGCCAGAGCGCCTCGCTGACCACCACGGCGCGCGGGCCGTTCGCCTCGTCTTCTCCGCTCGAAAAGCCGCGTCCAACGAGCGGCGCCGTACCCAGAACCTCGAAGAACCCTTCGGACACGGGAACCCCGCGGACGTATTCCGCGCGGTCGCGGATGAGCAGATTCCAGCCGCTGCTGCCGCCGTGGGCCGCGATCCGCTGGAACCCGCGCGCGCGTTCCCGGACGTAGTGGAAGGTCTGCCCGTCCTGATGGCCAAGCGCGAGGATGCGATGCGGCTCGGGATAGGGCGGTGGCTCGAGGAGGGCCGCATCGACGACGCTGAAGATCGCCGTCGTCGCGCCGATGCCCACCGCAAGCGTGACCAGCGACGCCAGCGCAAACGCCGGGGCGCGGCGAATGGAGCGGACCGCCAACCGGATGTCGTGCCGCACGCTCTCCATGTGATCCTCCGGATGTTGGACGCATGATGGTATCCGACGGTTGCTGCCGCGTGCGGGTTGATGAGGTTGGGGTCGTGCGGCAAACTTCCTGACGGCGGCGTCGTATGGTCCTAGGGAGAAGGGAAATCCCGAAATGCTGTCGAGCCTTTTTCAGGATGTGCGGTACATGCTTCGGTACCCTTGCGCCGCAGCCCCGGATTCGCCGCCGCCGCCATCGCCCCGATCGCGCTCGGCATCGGCATCAACACCGGGGTGGTTTCAGTTCTCAACAACGTGATGTACCGGCCGCTTCCCGCGCCTGAGCCGACCGAGTTACTCAGCATCTACCAGGACTTCCGCGGCGTTCAGAAGCGGAGCGTTCACGGCGCCAGGAGCATGTTCTCCTTGCCGGAGTATCGTGCCTACCGTGATGGCAGCCGGACGTTGTCGGGGGTGACGGCGTACACGAAATCCTGGACCGTTACACTCGGCGGTCGGCTTCCGCAGGAAATCGAAGGCGTGCTCGTGGCCTGCAACTATTTCGACGTCCTGCGGCTGCGGCCGGCGATCGGGACCGGATTCACATCCGCCAATTGCGATGTTCCCAACGCCCCACCGTCAGTCGTCCTGAGCCATGCGCTCTGGACTCGCGCCTTCGCGGCCGATCCCGACATCGTCCACACAACGATCACACTGAACGGACTCGACGTGGCCGTCGTTGGCATCGCTCCCGAAGGTTTTGACGGCACGGAACTCGCGCGGGCAGCGTTCTTTGCGCCGGTATCGCTCCAGCCGGCCCTTGATCCCGAAGAGAATTATCTCAACGACCCGCAGGTCAGCTGGCTCACGCTCCTCGCCCGCCGGCGCGCTGACAGGGCAATCGACCAGGTCCGCGCCGAACTGACGGTCGTCGCCAACCACATTGATCGGCAGCAGCCCGGACGATCGACGACGCTGCTGATTGCGCCGGCGACTTCGCTCTCGCTGCCTGTGGCGCGCCGCGATTTCGCGAGCGTGGCGGTCATGGTCGTGGCCGCGTTCGGGTTAATACTGCTGATCGCCTGCGCCAACGTCGCAAACCTGCTGCTGGCTCGCGGTGAAGCGCGATCGCGGGAGATAGCGGTCCGTCTCGCGATGGGTGCCGGGCGCGCACGCCTCGTGCGACTGCTACTCACCGAGAGCGCTGTGATCGCGCTCATCGGGGGAATCGCAGGCTCGCTGTTGGCGTGGTGGACCTTCCAGGCACTCCTCCCCTCGATGCTCGCGACTGTGCCGCGGATGTCCCAACCGAGACTCGATGCCCATCCGAATCTGACGGCGTTGTGGTTTGGACTGGCCGTCACAGTCGCAACCGCAATGCTGTGCGGAATCGTCCCCGCCCTGAGAGCCTCCAAGGAGGACCTGCACGGCGTCATGAAGCAGGACATTGCGCAGATGAAATCGCGTCCGGGAGGATGGCTTCGCGGCGCGCTGATCGGCGCCCAGGTGGCGGTCTGCATGGTGCTTCTGATTTCGTCGGGCCTGTTGCTGCGCGCGCTGCAAGCCACGTACACCTTCCATCCCGGGTTCGACTATCAGAACGTAGCCGTGGTGTCCGTGGACTTCCGCGGTCCTCAATACACCGACGCAACCGCAGAAACGTTTCGCCGGCAGGTGATCGAGCGGCTCGCCTCGTTGCCTGGCGTCCAGGCCGTCGCGCAGGTGAGCAAGGTTCCGCTGAGCCCGGGTCGGAGTCAGGGAACGTTTCGACTACCGGAGCAGGAACAGCCGCACGAATTCGATGTCAACGTTGTGTCACCCGAGTTCTTCGGCGTGCTCGGACTTCCGATCGTCAGCGGCCGCACCTTCACGCATGCGGAGATCGATCGTGGCGCCGGGCCGGCCATTGTGAGCGAAGCGACCGCCCGACGCTTCTGGCCCGGCCAGGATCCCGTCGGTCGAACGATTCTTGCCGCGTCGAGTCCCGACACCGTGCTGCAGATCGTCGGCGTCGTCAAGGATGCGCACATGTCGAGCGTCGCTGGCAGCGAATCGACCTCGTTGTATCTGCCGGCAGGGCCGTCCGGGCAGAGGCGGCTGGCTCTTCTCGCGCGAAGCGAAGCCGACTTCGCGTCGTCCTCTCGCAACATTCGCGCGACGATCGCGCGGCTCGATGCCGGGCTTCTCGCACAGGTACAACCACTGGAAGCCAATCTGGCGTTCTGGCGAACGGTCTCCCGGTCGGTCGCGACCCTGGCTGGTTCTCTGAGTACCCTCGCGCTCGTGCTTGCGTCGATTGGTGTGTACGGTGTGGTCTCGTACATCGTCACGCGCCGCCGGCGGGAGGTTGGCATCCGAATGGCGTTGGGTGCCAGCCCGAGCACAGTCCGAGCATTGGTGCTGCGCGAATCGCTCCGCCCGGTCAGCGTCGGCGTTCTGGTCGGCGTTCTGGCTGGAGGAACCATCTCGAAACTGCTCGAGAGCGTTCTCTTCGGGATCAGTCCGTTCGACCCCATCGCCTTCGTTGCGGCGGCGACCGTCATGATGACGGTTGCGACGGTGGCCACCGTGCTGCCAACGCGAACAGCCGTGCTGATCGACCCGGTCGCCGCTCTCAGGCATGACTGAGTCAGACGGTCTGCGACTTAGAACTCCACGATGAATCCGGCCGAGGGGACGATCGGCATCAGCGAGTCGGTCGGGCCGTACACACGCCCCTGACGATCGACCCCTACGGCACGTTGCGCACGTTGCGCCGGTTCAGTGCGTTCGCGACTTCTGCGAACACCGTCACGCGCCGCGATGCCCACGTGAAGGAGCGATCGGCCCGGACGTCGAGACGCGCGTACGCCGGCAGGCGCTGGCCATTGCGTTCGCCGGTCAACTCGTAGAACAACGGGGCCGCGCCGCCACCAAACAGCGGAAGCGGTGTGCTGGCACGCGGTTCCCCGATGTAGCCGACCATCGGGTAGTTGGAGCCGTAGCGGAATTTCGCACTGATCGTCGAGCGATGCGAGATTCGGTAACTGCCATACAACGACAACGTGTGTCGTTGATCGGCATCGGCATGGAATCGTTCGCCGGTGGCAATGTCGGTATAGCGATGGCGGCCATACCCGTAGCCGGCCGAGCCCGACAACCCGCCGGGAGCGTCGCGCCGCAGCACGAACTCGATCCCCCGCGCCCGACCGTCGAGCGCATTGACCCACGGCACGTCCGCGCGGCCGAGTGTGATCGTCCCGTCCGCCAATCGCCGCGGCTCGGCGCCGCGCGGCCAAAGCACATCGCGCTCGTCGCGCGCATACCACGTCGCCTGCAGTGTCGTCTCGTGCCCGAGCCGCTGACTGAGACCGACATCAACATGCGTCGCCATTTCATTCTTCAGTGCCGTGCCGCCACCGCGCACGCCGAACACCTGATCGATGTCGGCGAACTGGCGATAGACACCGCCGCCGGCGCGGAGTCGCGTGCCAGCACTGAGGCTTACCTCGGCGGTGAGCCACGGCGAGGTCGCGGCGTGCCCGGTCAGCGGCGCGGCATCGAACCGGACGCCAGGCGCAATCGAGAGACGATCCCCCACCGCCAACGTCGCCATCGCGTACGCGGATGCCGTGGTGGTCTGCTCTCGATAGTTGACGATCGTCGTCAGGGCGGTGGAATCGTTCAATGCACGATTGTGTTCGCTGCTGCCGGAGAGCCATTGGGCGTCCCCGCCGAAGTCGAGGAGCAGTTGCGGGCGAACGCTCAGCGTGGCGTCGGCACGCCAGCCAAGATCTTGTGATCGGCCGTCGTTCAACACATCGTCAGCGCGGTTCCGGTTCTGAAAATCGACGCCAGTGACGTAGACCCGCTGTGAGATGGCGAATCGCGGCGAAGGCGTGAACCGCCACGTCAACGCCGACAGCCAGGTACGGCTGGTCGCGGTCGTCTCTTCATTGATCCCCAGGTTGTCTGGGTCTTCATCGAACATCGATTGGCCGAGAATGGCGAGCCATTGAATCTGATTGGCCGGCGTGAGGTCGACGACGAGCTTGGCATGGCCGTCGGTGAAGCCGAATCCAAAGCTGCCACCGGGGTCGATTCGGCTAATCAGAAAATCAAGGTAGCTCCGCCGCGCCGACACGAGCCACGACCCGCGGCCTTCCGGCAGCGGGCCTTCGGCGAGCGCGTTGGCGCTGGTCCCGCTCAGCCCCACGCGACCACCGACCCGTTCGCGGCTGCCATCGCGCGTTGCGAGATCGAGCAGGGCCCCAATGCGACGGCCCGTGCGCTGTGGATAACTGCCGGGCAGGAGTGACACCGCCCCCAGCGTCTCGCTGTTCACCATCGCGATCGACCCGCCGTCGGTCGCGTCGTGAATCGTGTGCATCAGATACGGCGTGGGAATGTCGTCGACCGTGAGGCCGATATGGCGGAACGAGCTGCCACGAACGGCGAATTCGCTGTAGAAATCATCCGTCGCCGTCACCGACGGCAGGGCATGCACCGCCCGCAACGGATCGTCCATCATCAGGCCGCGCAGCGTCTGAAGCTCGCGGCCGTAGAGTGCCTGGCCGCCTGGCGCCTGGTCCGCCGCGCGACGCATCGTTCCGGCAACGGTCACATGCTCTTCGTAAGCGCCGACGCCTTCGGCGAGCTGGACGTTCAACTCCAGTCCTGATGCGCCCAGCTGCACCGATTCGCGCCGCAGGGCGTAGCCAATCAGCCGGAACGACACGGTATACGTGCCGGCGGGCGCCTCGATCCGGAAGCGCCCTTCGGCGTCGGTCTCGGCAAAGAATGGATGCTGATCGACGGTCACGAGCACGCCGGCAAGCGGCCGCTCGCCCCGCGCATCGAGCACGGTCCCGGCGATGACAGCCGGCGGTTGGGCGCTGCAGGGTCGAACCGCCGCGGCGAGCAACACGACAGGGAGCACGAATCGGATGAGCGTCATATCGCGGGTCTCCTGGCCGGCGCTGAGAGGCACGGCGTGTGCCACATGCGCGCTGTGACCAACCCGCACGGCGGCGGTGCAGAACGCGCGCGCGGCGGGCCGAACCGATCGCGATCGCGGCACGGGACACTGCTGGTGTCCCCTGGCGCGCACAGGTGTCACCGTTCTTGTCCAACTGACAAGAACTTGTCAATCTGAAGCAGTTACAGCAGAATAGATGAGCCATGCGGAAACCGAAGCGCGCAGCGGCGACGGTCACCCAACGCGGGTCCGGGCGACCGGAGCTGGGAGAGCTGTTCGACGAAGCCGTCGCGCTGTATCTGCGGCTCACGGCACTCGCCGCCACCATGTATCGCCGGGGAGAGCTGTCGGGGCCACGCCGGACACTGTTGCGGGCGCTGGCGCGCTCGGGCCCACGGACGGTGGCGCACCTGGCTCGGGCCCGGGCGCAAAGTCGACAGCGGCTGCAGCCGCTCGTCAACGGGCTGATCGACGAGGGTCTCCTCGGGACGCAGCCGAACCCCATGCATAAGCAATCGCCGCTCGTGGTGCTCACCGCGCGCGGACAGAAGGTGGCCCGGGAGATCGGGGAGTACGAGGGAAGACTGCGAGAGGAGCTCCAACTGACCAGCTCGCGCCGCCGTGTCGTCCAGGCAGTCGAGGTGCTGCGCGACGTCCGTCAGGCGCTCGAGCAGCAGGCGGGCGACCTGCTCCGCAAATGAGCCGACAGGGCAGCTCGGGTCCGCGGCGTCACCGATTGGTCACCCAGCTTGCCGGCGGACGCGACGGTAGCCAGGCAATGAAGTCGATGGTCGGCGGCACGGCGCCGTGGCGCCGCAGCAGCTTGGCGCACTGGGCTCGATGGCCGTGAGAGTGCAGGCAGACCTGCATCCAGGCCTGGGCCACGGAACACCTGCCTCCCGGAATGAAAGAGTTCTCGAGCGTTCGTGCGAGGTCACTCTCTTGCGCGTCGGACAGCCAGGCCGACTCGGCCTGGTGCGTTACCGCGTACCGCTGGGCGATTTCGTCGAGTGATTCGGGCCTGCGAGATTCTTCATCGAGCGCGAAGGGCCGGCTCTGGATCGCCGAGAGCCAGAAGCGATTCGCGAGCAGGACATGATGCAAAAGCACCAGAATCTCGATGTCGATGGCGGCGCCCGGCGCGTCGCGTACGGCGGCCAGGACCACAGAGTCGGCGTGGCCCTTGTGAGCCGTGAGTTCGCGCAACAGGTCGAGCATGCGCGAATCCTAGCAGCGTCGCGCACGGCCGACGCCTCTGGCGTCACAAATCACTTGGGAGTCGGCCGAAGAGCGGTTCGCCGGCGCGAGCCGCGACAAAGGCGTAGATCGTCATCGCCACGATCAGCGCAACCGTCATGTTCGAGGTCGTGGCCGACCAGTGCGTGGCATCGAGTGTCATCGCAACCGCCTGACAAACGTTGACGACGAACATAGCCACGAGCGCGGCCAAAACACCGCTGCGGATCATCAAGGTGGTGAAAAGCACGACCACGAGCACTTCGGCGGCAATCTCTACCCACAACGCCGTCGCCGATCCGAAATTCGACCACCAATAGAAAATCGCGATCCCGCCGATCGCGATCGCGGGCCATTGACGACGGGTCGCCAGGCGCAGGACGAGGAACAGCAGCAACGACAGAAACACTGGAACGAACTGGCGGACGGCCAGGATCGACCAGGTGGAAACGGCGTTGCACACTTCGCACGGCGCGCCTGCGAAATTGAGCTCGCCACCGCGCGGCGTCATCGCCGCGTATCCGAGCACTTGGGGCAGTAACCGACGCGCAAGATCGATTCCGAGCCACAGCACACCGGCGCTCAGCCCGATGAGCACATCGCGCCCGACCCGCGCATCGCGAAGATGACCGGTCAACAAACGGCTCCAGCCGAGCAGCATGTGGGGCCAGAAGCGGCGGCAGTACGGTTCGATCGCCACGTACGCGGCCCACAACAGCGCGCCAACAAAGAGCGCATCGGCGACGATGACTGCCAGAGAGCCAAGCTCTGCGCGAACGTCGCTGAGGTGCTGAAACCCGAACAGCCATGCCGTGAGCTCAATCGCCAGTGCCGCAACCGCCAGGCGCGTCGCGCCCGTGACATCAGCCCGACGGGCTCGAACGTTGTGCCGGGCCAGGAGGATGGCTCCGGCGACCAGGGCAATTGCCACGAAGCTGATCACGGCGTACGCGGTGCGATCGCTAGACGATCGAGTTGGCTGCATGCGGGTAGCGCGCGTCCACGGGCCAACGATCGCGAACGACACCGGGCCGCCGCGGTACGACGACGCTTCCACGCGCACGTTCTGACCGGAGTCGTCGAACGGGCCCTCCCACGCCTCGCGCACCTCGGCGTAGTCGCGGGGATTCCATTGGGGCGCGGCGGCGGAAAACTTGCCGATATCGAGACCTGCCGCCTGAAACAGCTGCGGCCACGGCGGAGATGCAGAGTCGCCAGTGACCGGGTCTGGATCGAACTGCGGCGGCACGACACTCAGCTGCACGAGCCGGCCGCGCGTGTCGAGCACGACCGTCTGCATGCCAGACTCCGCGGGCGGCGGGTCAGCCAGCGTCGCGCGTAGTGCGAGCGGTCGCGGCACCAGCTCGCGCGGGCTGGTCCGATACCAATAGAGGAGCGCGGGAAACCCTGTCGACAACCGCTGCCATCGCTGCGGGCTCCGATCGGTCTGCGCGATCCACGACACGTAGTCGCTCGAGGCGAGAAAGCCTTCCGCGGTGTCGCCGCGCGGGCCGGCAGATCCGACCGACGCGAGAATCTGCTCCGCGCGATCGGCGAGCACGGCCGGCGGCCGGTCGAGCGGCACCAGCCGCGCCAGCGTCACCGCCGGCGCCATTGCTGCATACAAGCCCACACCAGACAGAACGGCGAGCGCGACCACCAGCGCCTGCCAGAGCGGCATCGCATCGGATTCGGCAAGCGAGGCCAGCAGTTGCGGCGACGGTGTCAGTCCGCTGGCGAGCACCTCCTCGAGAGGCTGACCGCCAGGGAGCGCGGCGGCCACCGTCAGCGCCGACGGCGGGCGTTTCTGCGCATCGGCATCGAGGCAGCGCAGGATGACGCGCTCCACGGCGGGATCGAGGTCCCGCACGATCGCTGATGGCGTCGGCACGCTGCCGGTGTCGTGCAGCGCGCGCAACTCCGCGAACGTCTCTGCCTCGTGAACCCGCTTACCGGTGAAGATCTCGAAGAGCACCAGTCCGAGGGAGTAGATGTCGGTCGCGATCGACGCCGGCGCGCCGTTGAGCTGCTCGGGCGCCATGTACTGCGGCGTGCCGGCCAGCGGCACCTCGCGCAGGGCCACGCCGGTCGCGATGCCAAAGTCGGCGACGCGCACGTGGCCGTCGCGATCGATCATCACGTTCGCGGGCTTGAGATCGCGGTGAATCACTCCCCGGTCGTGCGCGGCCGCCACGCCGGCGCACAACTGCCGCGCGATGGTCACGGCACGATCCTGCGGAAACCGGCCAATGCGCCGGAGCAGCGTTCCCAGATCGTCGCCGTCGATGAACTCCATCGTGAGGAAGCGCCGACCGTCGGCTTCGCCCAGGTCGTAGAGACGACACACGTGCTTATGCGAGACCTGCCGCGCGACCCGCAGCTCGTTGTGGAACTGCGCAAGCCGCGTCGCGTCGCCGCTCGTGGCGTCGGGGAGGAACTTCAGCGCGACCGGCTGGTCGAGCGTGAGGTCGTCCGCGCGGTAGACCTCACCCATCCCGCCGCGGCCGACCAGCGCGACAATACGGTACCTGCCGGCGACGATCGCACCCGGTGCGTAGCGCCAGGCGGCGCCGTCCGGGCCGCGTGTCGGCGTGTCGCCTGGCTGCCCCGGGTCCGATGTGACTGCGAGATCGACATCGGGGCTGTCGTCGTGTGGACGGCTCACTACCGCGCCTCGCCCTGTCGCGGGACGCGCGCGGCGCGCCGGCATTCCGCAAGTCGCATTTGAGCGTGCGAGTCTAGCGCATCAGCGGGCCGGCCAGCACTCGATCCCGTTCACCCGACAGCGCCACTACTCGTATCGCAGCGCCTTCATCGGATCGAGCCGGGCGGCACGGCGCGCCGGCAGGTAGGTGGCGATGAACGTGGCGGCGAGCACAATCGGGGCGACCACCACGTACGCCATCAGCTCGACCCGTCTTTCACCGCTCGGAAATGCGGACTGCAACAGTTGCTCGGCGCCGGCACCCGCGAACAATCCGACGACGAGCCCGGCGACCGCGAGCACGAGTCCTTGCCGCAGGACCATCCGCAGGACGGTAGTTCGCCCGGCGCCGATCGCCATCCGGATACCGATCTCTCTCGTCCGCCGGCTGGTGGCGTACGCCATCAGGCCGTACAGCCCGACAATGGCCAACACGAGGCCCATCATGCCCATCGCGAAGACGATGCCGATGATCACGTTGAAGATGGTGATCGTCCGCATCTGATAGAACTCGTCCATCGTGCGGACGTTGTAGATCGGCATTGTGCGATCGAAACCCTGGACGAGTTCGCGGAGCGGCGCGACGAGGCTCGTGGGGTCGCCAGCCGATTCGGTGAGCAGCACCATCTCCGACCGGGCGTGTTGCCGGTAGGGAAGGTAGACGAACTCGGTCGGCGGTTCGCCGAGCCAGAGATACTTCGTCGTCCTGGCGACTCCGACAATCTCGATCCACGTCGACGGCGCCGCGGTCACGCAACTCGAACCGCCTGCCGATGGGATCTTCATTGGGCAGGTAGTGCTGCACGTACTGTTCGTTCACGACCGCGACGCGTGGCGCATCGGTCGCATCCTCTTCACGAAAGCCGCGTCCGCGGACGATCGGAATGCCCAGCGTGGTGAAATAGTGTTCGTCGACGCGCGCGGAGAACAGCGACAGATTCTCCTTTCCTTCGGGCAGCTGGAAGCCTTCCGGCCGGACATTGGCCGCGTTGATCCCGTCGGTCGCCATCGGCACGGACGAGGCGAGCGCCACTGATTTCACGCCTGGTGCCGATCGCGCACGCTCGGCGAGTTGCAGAAAGAACCGACGCGTGTCGTCATCCGCGTAGCGCACGAGGCTCGGGTCGAACGTCATCATCAGGAGGTGATCGGTGCGATAGCCGGGGCCCTCTTTGATTTGCTGCAGAAACCCGCGATACATGAAGGTTGCAAGCACCAGCAGTACCACCGAGACCGCCACCTGTCCGCCGACCAGCAGGTTCCGGCCCCAGCGGCGCCGCTGTCCGATCATCGACTCGCCGCCCTTCATGATCATCGCGAGGTCGGCACGTGACGTCTGAATCGCCGGCGCGAGACCGAACAGAAGCGCACTGAACACGGCGACAGCGAGACTGACCACGAGCGCTCGGCGATCGAGCTGGAATGTGAGCGCGATCGGCAGATCGGTGGGGAGTTGAATCTGCCGAAACACGCTGACGGCGCCATAGGCAACCGCGATGCCCAACACACCGCCAGCGAGCGCGATGAGCAGGCTCTCGGTCATCAACTGCGTAATCAAGCGGCCTCGCCCGGCACCGACCGCGACGCGCATGGCCATTTCCTTCGCGCGGGCCGGGGCACGACTCGTGAGCAGACCGGCCACATTGGCGCAGGCGACAAAGAGGACCGCGAGCGCCAGCGTGGTGAGCATCGCAATCAGGGTGGCGTCGGGCGGCGACTGCGCGATTCTCGTCTGCAGCTCGGTGCGCACGATGAGCCCTCGATTGCGGTTCGTGTCCGGGTACGACCTCTCGAGATCCGTCGCGATGACGGACAGTTCCGTTTGCGCGCGCGCCAGGCTCACCTCGGGCTTGAGGCGTCCCTTGATGGTGACGCTGCGCAGGTTCCGGTCCTCGAGTGGGCGCGCGGTTGGATCGCCAGCCAGTCGTGGCCACATCATCAGCGGCGCGAAGAAGTCGGCACGGACGAATTGATTCATCCCGGTGAATCGAGCCGGCGCGACGCCGACGACCGTGAAGTCGATGCCACTGAGCTGCACCTGCCGGCCCAGGATGGAGGGGTCGGCGCCGAATTGCTGCTCCCACAGCGTGTGTCCGAGAATGACGACCGCGTCGCGGCCAGGGGCCTGATCCTCCTCAGGCCGGAAGTTGCGACCCAGTTCCGGCTCGACGCCCATCACAGTGAAGAAGTTGCCGCTGACGAGCAGACCGAGCGTCAGCTTGGGCAGCGCGTCCCGGGTCGCGGCCATACCTGAGGTCAGACCACTGAACGCCACCAGTCCGTCAAAGCTCGTACCTCGGTCCCGGATGTCGATGAATTCGCGGTACGACGTGCTGATGCTGCTGAATCCCTCGATGGACATCGCCGATCCGACCGTGACGACTTCGCTCGGACGAGCCACGGTCAATGGGCGAAGGAGGAGCGCATCGGCCCAGCTGAAGGCGGCGGTGTTCGCGCCCACGCCCAGCGCGAGCGAGAGGACGGCCACGAGCGTGAACCCTGGATTGGCCGCAAGCATGCGGCAGCCGTAGCGAACGTCCTGCCACCCTCGTTCGAGCCACCCGAATCCCCAGCGCGAGCCCGTTTCGGCGTTCATGGCCATGACCTCATTGACGGCAACCGAGTTCGCTGGTTCCAAAATGCAGAACTGCGCCGGAATCCGCGCCGAGCTTGGCCGCGGCTACGATGTCGCCGCCGGCGTGAGATTCATCCGTCGGACCAGGTCGGTGAATCGCGGATCGCCGCGTAACGGGTCGAACAGTGGGTCAACGGCGAGCAGCGCCATGTACCAGAGCCGCTCGTGGTATGCCTGTTCCAGCCACGTGAACGCACGATCGGTCTCGCCCAACCCGATATAGATGGTCGCGCGAGAAAAGGACGATACCGACCGGTTCCGCTCTGCCAGGGTGTCGAGCTCGTTGAGGACGTCCTGTGCCTCGCGTTTCATGCCGGCCATCCCGTAGCCATAGCCAAGCAGGCCCAGAATCTCAGGGTTTCGGCCGGTGAGCGCGCTGGCCCGTTGAAAGCGTGCGACGGCTTCGCCGTACATCCCCGTCTGCACGAGGGTGATCCCGAGCATGACGTGGGCATCAGCGAAATCCGGCTCGAGATGGAGCGTCGTTTTGAACCGCTCTATTGCGGCATCGTACTGACGCGCTCTGTAGAGGGCCAGCCCGACGTGCGAGTTCGCGCTCAGAGAGACCGGTTCAACAATGAGCGCCTCCTGCGCCGCGCGAATCGCCTGGTCGTGCCGCCCCATCCACGAGAGGTATTCCGATACCATTCGTGTGCGGTCGCATAGCGTGGCTTCAAATCGATCGCACGCAGGAAGTGCCTCTCGGCTTTCTCCCATTCCCACCCGTTGCCCGCGATGATCGCGCCGAGCGAGGTGTGGGCTTCGGCGACCCGATCGTCGAGATCGACGGCCTTCTGCGCCGCCGTCCTGGCTTTCTCCTTCGCGTCCCGCATCGGCATTTCGCCGTAGCTGCCGAGGAGACTGTAGGCATCTGCCAGCCCCGAATAGGCCAGCGCATAGCCTGGGTCGAGGCTGATCGCCCGCTGAAAGTCGTCGACGGCCTTTCGATACCCTTCTGCGGTTCGAGTGTTCCAGAAGTAGCGACCGCGCACGTAGGCGGCGTACGCTTCTGGATTCTCGGTGTAGCGCTTGGCGAGTTGACGCTGCTCATCGCCGGTCAGCGTGAGCGCCAGCCCTTCGGCAACTCGTTGTGACACACGGTCTTGTGCCGCGAAGATATTGGTCCAGGGCTCATCGAACTGGTCGGCCCACAGCTGCTGCCCGTCGCGGACGCGTCGTAGACTCACGCTGACTCGGATCCGATCCTGCAGCCGCTGGATGTGACCGTCCAGGACCGATTCCACGCGCAGCGCCTTGCCGGCGGTGACTGCGTCCTGCGTCAGGTCGGTGTAGCCGCGGACCGCGCTGAGGGGGCGCACGGTAACTTGCCGCAGGCTCCCGAGTTTCATGATCAGGCTGTCGGTCATCCCCAGCTCGAGGGCGGCATCGCGGCTTTCGGGCACGAGCGGTCTGAACGGCAGCACGGCGATGGACGTGATCGCTTCAGGCGAGCCGGCCGGTAGCGCTGGTCGTCTCATCCCAACGTAAAACGCAGCAACGGTCAGTGCGACCAGTATCACGCCCGCGATCGCGAACGCCGGCGGCGGCGCCGTGTCACGAGCCGTGTCCTCGTTGAGCGCCGCAATGAACTGATAGCCAACTCGGGGGACGGTCTTGATGAACCGCCCACCCTGAGCGCCGTCACCCAGCGCTTCCCGGATTTCCCGAATCCGTTGCGCCAAGGTGTTTTCCACGACGTTCACGTCCGGCCAGACGGCTTCGAGCAGTTCATTCTTGGTGAGGACGCGACCTCTGTTCTGAACGAGATGCAGCAGCAGCTCGAACGTCTTGGGCGGGAGATAGACGTCCTGACCAGAGCGGAGCAAGCGGCGCTGGGACCCATCCAGCAAGAAGTCGCCGAAGCGAAAGACCGGAAATTGCTCCATGACTCCTGCGGAATCGAGCGCCCCACCGTTTCGTCAGGGATGCGTCAGGGTGTCGTCAAGACAGCGTCAGCCGCGCTCCGGATCATAGCGGAACCCGGGCGGCACTCACGGCCATCGCCATGGAGTCGCGCCGGTGAATTGATGGAGGCACGCGATGACATCACCACAGTTCTGGAAAAAGCGTCTTCTGCTGCTGAGTATGACCGCGGGACTTGGCACGCTCGTGTCGGCTTCAAGCCATTCGAGCCTGCGCGGCGCACCCGATTGCCCGGCGGGTCCTCGATTGTGTTACGACGTGCCCGTCAACGCCGGTTCGCTCATCAATACCGGGAACTTCGAAGGAGGGCCGGCGCTCTCGCAGGATGGCCTGACACTCCTGTTCGGCGCCGCACGCCTGAACAGCCTCGGCCAGCTCGACGAGGACATCTACGTTGCCACGCGTGAGGCGGTCACCGATCCCTTTGGTCCGCCGCAGAATCTCGGAGCGCCTGTGAACGCCCTTGGCTTCGGGGACTATTCGCCTGAACTCTCGGCAGACGGTCTGACGTTGTATTTTTCTTCGAGCCGGCCCGGCGGGTTCGGGCAAGCGGATCTGTACGTCACGACTCGCAGCTCCGTAGAGGACCCGTGGGAGCCTCCACAGAATCTCGGCTCCAACATCAACAGTCCGTACTTCGATGGCCAGCCAAGCATCGCCGCGAATGGCAGAACGCTCTACTGGGATTCGAACCGGCCAGACGGATTTGGAGACTTCGATATCTGGGTGGCCACGCGAGCGGAGTTTTTCGAGGACTTTCAGCCGGCCGTCAACGTTGGACCAGCGGTGAACACACCAGGACCTGACTTCGGCCCAGCCATCAGTCAAAACGAGAGACAACTATTCTTTTCATCGGCCAGGCCCGGCAATGTGGGCCAGCTGGACATCTGGGTCGTGGAACGCACGAAGGTCGAGAAGGGGGCAGTTCCGTGGGGCACGCCAGTCAATGTCGAGACCTTGAACTCGCCATTCTTTCAAGCGATGCCGACATTCCGAGGCAACGGACAGGAAGTCTGCTTCATGTCGTTTCGACCCACCGGCTTCGGTAACCTGGACATCTGGTGTGCCGTTCGCCTGCATTGACCGTTTGCGCTCGCGGTCACGTTCGAGCGAGGGTTGGAGCAAAAGCAAGAGCCCTCTCGCGTCATTCACTCTTCGCCGGTGGCGCCAGTCCGTCCAGCACGGCAAGGAATTCACGCCGCAAGTCTTCGACTTCGTGGGGGCGGCCATGCTTGAACGCCTGGAACGGATTGTAGAAACGGAATCGGCGAGGCCAGGCGAGTGGCTGAAAGACAATGGCCAATGGGTTGAACTCGCGGCTTCCTCCGAACACCTTGAACAGCGCGACCGGAAGGGAATATGACCAGCGCTTTCGCTCCGACCAGTTGAGAACGACACCACGGCCGCCCACCGCCGGAACCACACGCTGTTCGAAGTACTCCTGCCAGATCGGACTGTTCGAGTACACCACAAGGGCGTACCGACCACGCGAACACCACGCGATCCACACGAGGAGTTGCAGCACGATGGCTGCAGCGAGCCACAGCACGAAGGCAAGGATCACCAAAGGTAGGAGAACCAGCAAGAGCGGCCACGCCCACCACGGTCCCCGACCCTTGATCGCAAACATCACGAAGATTCCTTCACCCCTGCGGTTTCATCGCGGCGTGATGTTGTCACTGACACGTTGGTCATTGCTCGCGTTTATGATACGCACCATCCACTGTGGCCATCACGCCAGGCGCCCGCCTCGGCCCCTACACGATCCTTTCGGCCCTCGGCGCCGGCGGGATGGGCGAGGTATATCGAGCGGCTGACTCCAGACTGAAGCGTGACGTCGCGGTCAAAGTTCTCCCAGCTGCCCTGGCGTCGGACCCCGACCGGCTCGCGCGCTTCCAGCGCGAGGCCGAGGTGCTGGCTTCCCTGAATCACCCGCACATCGCGCACATCTACGGACTCGAAGAGGCCGACGGCGTGAAGGCCCTCGTGATGGAGTTGGTCGACGGAGTCACGCTGGCGGACCGCATCGGCCGTGGCGGACTCGCGCTCGACGAGGCACTGCCGATAGCGCGGCAGATCGCCGAAGCACTCGAAGCGGCTCACGCGCAGGGCATCATCCATCGCGATCTCAAGCCCGCTAATGTCAAGGTGCGGCCCGACGGCACCGTCAAGGTGCTGGACTTCGGGCTGGCGAAGGCGATGGACCCTGCGGTCGCGAGCAGCGACGAAGCCGGACTGTCGCACTCACCCACACTCACCTCTCCGGCGATGACGCACGCCGGAATGATCCTCGGCACCGCGGCGTACATGAGCCCTGAGCAGGCACGGGGGAAGGCGGTCGACAAGCGCTCCGACATCTGGGCCTTCGGCTGCGTGCTCTTCGAAATGCTCACAGGGCAGTCGGCGTTCGCTGGGGAAGGTGTTTCGGAAACGATGGCGCGTGTCATCGAGCGTGAGCCGGACTGGAACGTCTTGCCGGCCAGAACGCCTGCGCCCATCCGTCGACTGCTGCGGCGGTGCCTGCAGAAAGATCGGACGCGCCGTCTCGACTCCGCCGCCGCCGCCCGCTTCGACATCGAAGAAGCGATGGCCCCGATTGGTGAGAACGACGAGGGCGTGACGCATCCACGAGCGACGTGGCGCCGGGCACTGCCGTGGGTCCTGACTTGCGCGTCAGCGGTTGCGCTCGCGCTCGTGCTCCTCTCTGGGGGCCTCCGTAGCAATGTCGCGTCGACGCTGCCAATACGCGTGCACGTGGGACTCGGCGCCGACGCGACGCTCGCGTCGGTCGACCGTGGATCCGCCGCCATCCTGTCGCCGAATGGACAAGCGTTGGTCTTCGTTGGCCAACGACGCACCGGCCCCGCGTCGCTGTTTGTTCGTCGGCTCGACCAGTTGGACGCCACACCGCTGCCGGGCACGGAGGGTGCTCACAGCCCGTTTTTCTCACCCGATGGTCAATGGATCGCGTTCTTTGCCGATGCCAAGCTGAAAAAAGTCGCGTTGTCGGGCGGCGCCCCCGTGACGATCTGCGATACGCCGGATGGCCGGGGGGCTGGTGGGCTTCAGACGGATCGATCGTCTACGCGCCGTTCTTCGCTGGCATGGACCGCGGCGGCCTGCTGAGCGTCTCGTCAAACGGTGGGATGCCAACGCCGGTCACCAGTCTTGCGGAAGGCGAAGTCGGACACGGCTGGCCGCAGATGTTGCCGGGCGGCAACTCGCTGCTCTTTACGGGTCGCACCAGCCACATGAACGCGGACGATGCGACACTCGTCGTGCAGCCGCTGCCCTCCGGCGAGCGCAAAATCGTCCAGCGCGGCGGCTCCTACGGACGATATCTTGCCAGCGGACATATCGTCTACCTGCACGACGCCAAGATCTTTGCTGTGCCGTTCGACCTCGAGCGGCTCGAAGTGACGGGTCCCCCGTTTCTCGCGTTGGACGGGGTGGGCTCGAATCCGAACGGTGGCTCGGCGCAGTTCGCCGCATCTGAAACCGGTACGGTTGTCTATCTGAACCGCCCGATTGGCTCGGCGCCAATGGGTGGCGCGCCGATTCAATGGCTGGATCGAGCGGGACGAAGGACGCCGCTCCGCGCGACGTCGACGAATTGGGGCAACCCTCAGTTCTCGCCAGACGGCACGCGCCTCGCCGTCGAGATCAACGACGGGAAGCAACTCGCCGTCTGGGTGTACGAGTGGGAGCACGACAGGGCATCCCAGCTCACCTTGAACCCGGCACAGAATCAGAAGCCGGTCTGGACACCAGACGGTCGCCGAATCGTGTTCTGGTCGAACCGGGATGTTCAACAGAATCTCTATTGGCAGCGAGCCGACGGCACCGGAGACGCGCAGCGACTGACCGACAGCCCGCATCCCCAATCGGCCGCGTCGTGGCATCCGGGCGGAAAGATTCTCGCCTTTCAGGAGACGCGCCCGCAGACCGTCGCTGACCTGATGGTGGTCGCCATCGAAGGTGATGAGCTCACAGGCTGGAAACCGGGCACCCCGACGACTTTCTTGAGCACGGCCGCGATCGAACGCGAGCCGATGTTCTCCCCTGATGGAAAGTGGCTGGCGTATCAGGCGAATGACACCGGGCGATTCGAGATCTATGTGCGGCCGTTTCCGGGACCTGGCGGGACGTGGCTGATTTCGACCGCAGGTGGCGTCACTCCCACATGGTCGCGAACGCGCCGCGAGCTCCTCTACCGCAACCCGGACAATCAGCTGATGGTCGCCAGCTACACCGCAACCGGCGATTCATTCCGCGCGGACAAGCCACGACTGTGGGCGGAGGGTTACATCGGGCCGCAGACCGGACAACGCTCGTTCGACCTGCACCCTGACGGCGAACGCATCGCCGTCGCCCCCGAGCTCGGCTCGGTCGACCGGCCACAGGACCGACTCGTCTTCATTCTCAACTTCTTCGACGAGCTGCGACGGATGGCGTCGACGGGGACGCGATGAACGACGGGCCGACGCACGGGACTTGACTTAATCTAGACGATTAGCTAATCATCTAAACGTGAGCACCGTGTTCAAGGCCCTCGCCGACCCGACCCGCCGGCAGGTGCTGCAGCTGCTGCGCCAGGGTCCCAAGTCCGCCGGAGAGCTGGCGGAGCACTTCCCCGTCTCCAAGCCGACCATGTCCGCCCACTTCGCGGTGCTTCGCGAGGCCGGGCTCATCGACAGCAACAAGCAGGGCAAGACGGTGATGTACCGCCTCAAGATGTCGGTGCTCGAAGAAGCCTTGATGGAATTCTCTGAATTGCTGGGGCTCAATCTGACTCAACGCGTGGAGAGACCGTCCGGTCACGCGTCACTCAGAAAGGCATCAACCAAATGATTCTCAAACGGACCTCGTACGCCGTCGCCATCGCCGTCCTCATTCTGGGAACCGCCGCAGGCTTGCGATACGCTCAGGGCCTCGACCTCATCGCACCAGACACCGCCAGGCGGACGCTGCAGGTGATGATCGGCCTGGTTCTGGCGGCGTATTCCAACCTGATGCCGAAGGATGTCGGCCGCTGGCGACCGTCGGCAGTGGCCGCGGCGCGAGCGCAATCCGCGCTGCGGGTCGGTGGCTGGTCGATGACGCTCGCCGGCCTCGCTTACGCCGGCCTCTGGGCTTTTGCGCCGCTTGCCTTTGCCGACGTCGCATCCACCGCCGTCGTCGCCTCGGCGATGGTGATCACGATGGGATATGGCGGGTGGACTCTGCTTGCCTGTCGCTCGAGACGAACGACCGCGTCTTGAGAAAAGGGGCTGCCCCATTCTCGAAGTGTCCGGGCTGAAGTAACCGCCGAACAAACACGACATCGCATCCCTCGCAAACGGACTCCGGCGAACGACTCGCTCGCGTCCGCACGGGGGAGATCTGTCTCCAAAGGAGCTGTTGATGAGACTTACACGTTGGATCGTTGGCGCATTCGCGCTGTTGGCCGTTGCCCTGCCCGCCCACGCCCAGGTCAAGGTCGTGGGCGACTGGCACGGCGTGCTCCAGTCGCCCGTCGGGCCGATGACGTTGATCGTGACGATCGCCGAAAACGAGAAGGGCGCGCTCGGCGGCGAATTGGCGAGCCCGGATCAGGGGCCTGGCAAGATCCCGCTCACCACCGTCAGCGCGACCGACGGCCATCTCGCGTTCACGATCAAACCCGCGCAGATCTCGTACGACGGTGAGTGGGTCGAGGCCGAACAGCACTGGTCGGGAGTGTTCACGCAGGGCGCGAAAATGCCGCTGACCTTCCGACGTGGTCTGCCACCCGCGCGCTCCCGTCGTCGAGGGGCTCGACGGTCTGTGGCAGGGAGTCGTCACCCGTAACGGTGTCAATCTCCGGCTGGTGCTGCGAGTCGCGACCACCGATCGCGGCACGATCGTCACCTTCGATTCGCCGGACCTTGGCGCCGTTGGCTTACCAGTGGCCGGGTTCTCGCGACGCGCGCAGGACGTTGGCTTCACGGTGCCCGCGTCGGGTGCTCGATTCAACGGAACGCTGATCGACGACGGCACCCGCCTCAAGGGGCTCTGGACAGTGCCGGGCCAACCAGACGCCGAGATCACCTTCGCTCGCACCCGAGCCACGGCCGAACGCGAAGCGCGGGTACGGCCGCAGACACCGAAGCCACCGTTTCCTTACCGTGCGGAAGAGGTCACGTTCAAGAATCCTGTCGCCGCCGGTGTCACCCTCGCGGGCACGTTGACGCTGCCCGAAGGCGCCGGACCGTTTCCCGCGGCCGTGCTCATCACCGGCTCGGGTCCGCAGGATCGCGATGAGACCCTGCTCGGCCACAAACCCTTTGCCGTACTCGCCGATCACCTGACCCGCAACGGCGTGGCCGTGCTGCGCTACGACGATCGCGGCGTTGGTGGATCCACCGGAGCGTTTGCAGCCGCGACCTCGGCCGACTTCGCTACCGATGCGAGCGCAGCCGTCCGTTTTCTGCTGACCCGGCCCGAGATCGATCGCGACGGCATCGGGTTCATCGGCCACAGCGAGGGCGGGATGGTGGCGCAGATCGCCGCCGTCAACAACGCCGATCTCGATTTCGTCGTCCTGCTCGCCGCGCCTGGCACCAGTCTGATGCAGCTCGCGCAATCGCAGGAACGGCTGTTGGGCCAGTCTCAGGGCGTGTCCGAAGAAGATCACGCACGCATGCAGCCGGTGATGAGCGCTGTCTTCGCCGCGGTTGCGAAGTCCGCGTCTGCCGAGGAGGCGCGGGCTCGCGTGCGCGCCGTGCTGACACCGGACGCGCTCGCCATGCTGAAGGCTCCCGAATCACGCCGTGAGCTGCTCGTGCAGCAGCTGGCGAATGACTGGTCGCGCTACCTGCTGCAGTACACGCCGGCCGCATTTCTCTCGCGGATGCGCGTACCGATTCTGGCGTTGAACGGCGCGCTCGATCGCCAGGTGCCAGCCGATGAGAACCTCTCGGCGATCAAGACCGCGCTCGCGCACAACCCGGACGTCACCATCCGCAAACTCGACGGGCTCAACCACTTGTTCCAGACGGCCCGCACTGGCGCCATCGGCGAGTACACGGACATCGAGGAGACGATCGCTCCGGTCGTGCTTGGGATCGTGACTGAGTGGATCGAGGCGCGGTTCAAACGAAGGCTCAGTTTGGCCGTCGCTCTTGCAGTAGGCCACCTGAGGAATAGCAGCTCGACTGGGCTGCTGAGGTCGAACTTCGTGTAGGAGAACCGACTATGCCAATTCGCGCGATCGTCGTGGTTCTTCCGATGCTCATCTTTGCCCTCGCGGGCTGCGGCGCACCGCCCACGGCCGAGGCAGATGCGGCACGTCAGTCGATGGCCAGTGCCTCGAGCGCCGGCGCAGAAAAGTACGCCGCCAATTCCCTCAAGGAGGCGCAAGCGGCCCAGGCCGCCCTCGACACCGAACTCAAGGCGCAGGAAGGAAAATTCGTCAAGTCGTACGACCGCGCCCGTGAACTGGCCGTTACGGCGAAGGCCGCTGCCGACAAGGCCGCGACCGAAGCCACGAGCGCACGCGAGCGCGCGGAGGCCGAAGAAGCGAAAAGGGCGAAGGCCGCCACGGCCCGACGCGAGAAGCTCGCCAAGGCGGTTCGTGTCGGCGGTCAGGTTCGTCCGCCGATCAAAATGAAGGATGTCGCCCCGGTCTATCCGGCCATTGCTCAATCCGCTCGCGTACAAGGCGACGTCGTGATCGAAGCAACGATCGACGAGGAGGGAAAGGTCGCCGACACAAAGGTGGTGAAGTCGGTGCCGCTGCTGGATCAGGCGGCACTGGATGCCGTCAAGCAGTGGGAGTATCGACCGTCGCTGCTGAACGGCGTTCCCACACCCGTGGTCACGACGATCACGGTCAAGTTCACACGGCCTTAGCACTCACGAGGCGGAGCCGCGCCACGCGTCAGGTCGCCGGCTCGGCTCCGCCGCTCGCCAAGCGAACCTGCCGCGCCTAAGGCGTCGCCCCCTGCGTTCCGGCGTCGTTCGGGCAACGCGGGTGTCCCGTGATGTTGTTGAGCGTGATGGTGTCGTTCGGCACTGCCGGCGCCAGACGGAGCTCCGCTCTCAGTCGCCAGGCGGTCGAATGATCCGCACACGCGGTGTCTCCAGACAGGCCCAGGCCGCCGACCGCATCGCCGCTGGAGTAAAGGGCGAGCCCGCCGCCGAACGTGATCGTTCCGCCGACACGCCGGCCGACCATCGGATCGTTGCGGGTTCCGAACTGCTGGTATGCACCCTCGTACGCTGCCTCCGGACTCACGGGATTGCCACCAGCCAGTCCGAACAACGGGTTCGCGGGTGCACCCGGCTGAACCCAGGGATACAGCTGCGCCGTTGAAATCGGCGCGTTGTCGAGGCTCAGGCCGTTGGCGGTAAACGCCTTCGCGGCTGCGATCTGGCGACTGAGCAGCCACTGCGAGTCGCGATCGCGTCCGGAGTACGCCACAGCGCATACGGCGCCTTCACGGTTGACCACGACGGCCCAGTAGTCATTGTTCAAGCCGGTCGAGTCTGCCTCGGCGGCGTCTTCGAGCTCCGACTGCAGCGTAGTGAACGTGATCGGGCAGTCGAGCGCGATTTGCTCGGCTCGGGCAATCGGGCCGACCGATGTGCTCAGCGCGAAAAGCGCCATCGCAAGGGCGATCGCACCGAGAGCGAGCGCTCTGCCGACTCCGGACTTGCGCATATATCCCTCCTTGCCGCCGTCGAGACGCAGGCGGCGCGAGGCCTCAGGGTACATCAGCGCCGTGCGTCGAGTGATTCCCCTTGCCTGCCTCCCGCAATCACGACATCCTCCGCCTGCGATGATTGGCGTCCTCGGCATTCTCCTCTCGCTCGCCCTGTTGATGTACCTCGCGTACCGCGGGATCACCGTCCTGGTCCTCGCGCCGCTCCTCTCGCTCCTCGCCGTGGTCGCAGGTGGCGACCCGCGGCTGCTCGCCTCCTACACCCAGATCTTCATGTCGAGCCTCGGCGGCTTCGTGGCGAGGTACTTCCCGCTCTTCCTGCTCGGCGCGATCTTCGGCCGGCTGATGAGCGACTCGGGCTCGGCGTCGGCCATCGCCCGCTGGATTGTGTCGCGGCTTGGCCCCTCGCAGGCGCTCCTCGCCATTGTCCTGGCGTGCGGCATCCTCACCTACGGTGGCGTCTCGGTGTTCGTCGTCGTGTTCGCGTCGTATCCGGTTGCGGTCGCGCTGTTCCGTGCCGCGAACACGCCCAAGCGCCTCATCCCGGGCGCGATTCTCCTCGGCGGCGCGACGTTCACGCTGAGCGGTGTGCCGGGCACACCCGCCATCCAGAACGCGATCCCGATGCCGTTCTTCGGCACCGACACATTCGCGGCGCCCGGTCTTGGATCCATCGCGGGCACCATCATGCTCGGAGTCGGCGCCGCGTGGCTCATGGGGCGGGCCCGGCGGGCGGCGCAGTCGGGCGAAGGGTACGGCGACCATCCGCTCGACCATCTCGACCTCTCGCCGACGACTCACGAGCCGGGCCTCGCTGTGGCCCTGGCCCCGCTCGTAGTCGTGCTCGCGGTCAACCTGGTGATGACCTGGTGGGTAATCCCGGCGATGGACCTGGCCTATCTCGCCGAGCCCAAGTTCGGCCGGGTCGGGGTCAATGACGTGCGCGGCATCTGGGCGCTCATCGCGTCGCTCGGCCTCGCCATCCTCATGGCCATCGTGCTGCACTGGCCGCGGTGGACCGACCTCAAGGGATCGATCAACCAGGGGACGATGAACTCGCTGCTCCCCATTTTCAACACGGCCTCTGAGATTGGCTACGGCGCGGTCATCGGCTCGCTCGCGGCCTTTGCTGTTGTGCAGGCGGCGGTGATGGGCATCTCGTCCAATCCGCTCATCTCGGAGGCGATCACCGTGAACATCATGGCGGGCATCACCGGATCGGCCACGGGCGGCTTGAGCCTCGCGCTCGGTATGCTCGGCAAGACCTACGCTGAAGCCGGGGCGGCGGCGGGCATCCACCCGGAGCTCCTCCACCGCGTCGCGACTATTGCGTCGGGTGGACTCGACTCGCTCCCGCACAACGGCGCGGTGATTACGCTCCTCGGCATCTGCCGGCTGACTCACCGGGAGTCCTACATCGACATTTTCATGGTGACGGTGATCGGCCCGCTCCTGGCACTGACGGTGGTCCTGATCCTCGGCTCGACGCTGGGTTCGTTCTGACCGACATGACGTGCGTGTAGAATCGGCGGCGCGCCGCGATGAGACTACCCTCCCGCCGGCCTCTCGTCCTCGCCGCGGCACTGGCGGCCGCACTGGCTTGCGGATCGATCCTTCCCGCAAGCGCGCAGGACCTGCCACCGATACCACCGGTCACCCTGCTCACTCGCAACCTCACGGGCTGGACCGCCGATCGCACGCGCGCGCGGGTGGAAGCAGGTGTCGTCAGGGTGGAGTCGGGCGACGGCTGGCTCCGGTTCGATCGCGTGCTGGCCGACTTCGTGCTGACAATGGACGTCCGACTACCGTCGGAGGACGCCAAGGCCGGGATCTACGTGCGATCGTGGCCCACGTTTGACAGCAAGATGAAACTCCCCAACAACGCGTATCGCGTCGTGGCAAGTCAGAGCGGCGCGGGGGTTGAGGCGGCGGGTCGAGTCGTCGGACATGGACGGAGTTCCATGGAACCGCTCTACGACCGTGATGCGGTGAACCAGATCATGGCCGCGAGGGCGGAATGGCACTCGTACCAAGGTGACGTGCGTCGGAGAGACGTTGAAGGTGGTCATCGATGGACGACTCGTCTCACAGGTCGTCGGACTCCAAAACCCTCAAGGGCATCTGGCGTTCCGCGTGGACGCGGGCACTCTCGAGGTCAGGAATGTCGTGCTGAAAGAACTGCAGCCGCAACAGCCGGAACTCCCGCCGGGCGTGGTCAAGGCGAAAGCGGGCCTGCTCCCTCGCGTACTGCATGAGGAGAAACCACGGTACACGCAGGGGGCGATGTTACGGCGCATATCCGGCACTGTTTGGGTTTCCGCTGTGATCCCGGCAGACGGAGTGCCCACGAACCTGATCGTCTACAGGCCGCTCGATCCGGAGTCTGGCCTGGACCAGATGGCGTTGGCGGCCGTTGCCAAATGGCGGTTCCGTCCGGCCATGCAGGACGGGCAACCCATACCTGTGCTCGTGACCATCGAACTGCAATTCGTCCTGAGGTGACGCACGGCGGCCCTATCGAATCCTGAGCGTCATCGCATGGACGTCGGCGCGCTCAACCCCCGTGCCGTCGACGTTGGATGCCCTCGCAACCGCTTCGAAGATTCCGTTACGCCCGGACTCCGTCACCTTCACGATACCGACGCCCGGTGTGCTCCCGGTGCTCACATGTGGATCCGCAGTCAGCGGCACCGGGCCGCGCAAGGACATGAATGCATGACTGCCATTCGGCGACACCGCGACAAGTCTGGCGTCGGATCGTCTGAGGCCGCGCCGACGAGTGGGATCTCGTTCACGATGGCATCGGTCGCGGTGTCCACGACCCAGATGAAGTTGCGGCCGCGATCGGCCACCCACAGATACTTGCTGTGCTTCGTGAGCGTCGCCCCGTGTGCATCAGCGCCCTCCGACGCATCGCTGAAGACCAGCTTGGGCGTCGGCGTATTCGGAGGGTTGAGGCCGGAGTATCCGTCGACCGGGAACGCATACAAGTCAGCCTGGTGCAGATTGGCAGCGGTTCCGCCACCCGAGTCGATGTACATCTTGCCCGGTACTTCCGCACCAAGGCATCCGTTGCCATGAACGGTGCCGGTGTCGTACTCCCCGACGATGCGCATGGGTGTGGACCGGCTGTCGACGACGAACAGCCCGCCGCCACGCAGGGTCACGAACGTGAAGCGGCTGGTGGATTCGGTGATCGGGCAGATCGGGGCGTTGTCGGGCCGGAGCGCCGCCGTCTCGCAGGCCAGCCCGTTCGGGGTCGTGCAGGTGGCAAGGTTCAGCGTTGCGGCCGTGTCGTGAACGAACGTGTTGGTGGCGTAATTCGTGAGAATCCGCTCGAAGAGTTTGCCGTTCTGATTGGCGACGGTGACATACGTCCCGTCTGGTGAGGGCGTCGACATGTGAGCCTGACGGGCGCCGCTCGCGCCCGCCGACGTCCGGAAGCAGGCGACCGGCCGGCGTGTGGCCGCGTCCATGAACACGACGTGACCGGAGGCGACGAACGAGATGACGGCGTGGGTCTGCGCCGGATTCATGGCCATCATGTGCGGCCGCACCGGGTTGGCGCCCGTGCGCTCCAGGCACAACGCGGCGGTGGCGCCGCTGAGATCGATCTTCTCCACGGGCGCGGATGCCACGAGAGGGCCTCGCTCGAGATCGCGGCCGTCCCAGACGTAGAGCGTGCCGCCGAACGTCGTACCCGGAGAATTCGACTGGTCGATGGCCCAGACTTCGTAGCTGCTCTCCCCGCTTGCCAGCAGAGTGACGCTGACGACTCCAACCAATAGTGCTAATGCCGCCCCCTGAATCCGTCGCATGAATCCTCCGGCGTTTGAGGTGAGCGAAGGGTGCAACTCAGGGCACCGCCTGTCAAGCACGGCGGGACGCACGGAGCTTCTCCAGTGCCGCCTGACCTCGGCCGACCGGGGGGCGGCGGCGCCCTGCCCTGCCCAATTCTCTTGACACGATCTTCGGGAACAGGCTGATAATCGGCGCCGTTACAGCCGTCCACGACGGTCGGGCCGATTTGGCTGCCGCGCGGTGGACCTCGGGTCTCGCAAGGAGGTCGTATGCGGTCTACCCTCAACGCCTGTCTCGTGGTCCTTTTAGCGGCCACGGCAGCTCTCGCGCAAGCGCCCGTCGGCACCATCTCCGGCACGGTTCACGATCAAACCAACGCGGTTCTACCAGGAGCCTCGATTACGGTGCGCCACGTGGCAACGGGCGCGGAGCGCCATGTCACGTCGGCCGACGATGGGACCTTCGCCGTGCCGTCGCTGCCGGCCGGCGCGTATACGGTCACCGCCGAGCTGGCGGGTTCCGCAACCATTCCAGCGAAGTGACGGTGGCGACCGGGCGGGTCGCCACCCTCGATCTCCGGATGGAGCTCGGGGCGGCGAGCGAAGCCATCACCGTCGCGGCCAACGCCATCCACGTCGAAACAGAAGCGCACGCCGTGACCGGCGTGATCACGCGGCAGAAGATTCAGGAGCTGCCGCTCAACGGCCGCAGCTTCCTGCAGCTCGCATTTCTCGAGCCCGGCGTCAGCGCCAGCCCGGGTTCAACGTCGCAGTACAACTCGCTGTTCTCGGTGTCGATCCTTGGCGCCGATTCCAACAAGACGGCGATCACCGTCGACGGCGGCAACGTCCGCAACTCGATCGAAGGCAACACCGGGATGAACTTTTCGCAGGAGGTCGTCGAAGAGTTCCAGCTGTCCTCGGCGAACTTCGACCTCTCGACCGGCATCACCAGCGTCGGCGCGGTCAACATCGTGACCCGCAGCGGCAGCAACGATCTCCGGGGATCGGGGTACTACTTCTTCCGGAACAACGATCTGGCCGCGTACCCGGCGCTGCAGCGCGATCCGCTGAGCCCCGATCCTGATTTTTCACGACGCAACCCGGGAGTCTGGGTGGGCGGTCCGCTCCAGCGGGATCGGTTGTTCTACTTCTCGAACTACGAATACACGAGCCAGGAGGGCGTCGTCTCGTTTCAGCCGAACCTCGCGTCGGCCAGCGGGCTCGCCGGGGTCTTTCCGAATCCCTATCGCGGCCATCTGTTCAGCACCCGCCTCGACTGGTCGCCCAGGAACAATCACACGATGTTCGGGCGGTTCTCGCACGATCAGAACAACGGCTTCGGGCCGAGCGGCACCGCCGTCCTGCCCTCGAACTGGCTGCGCAACGTCAACCGATCGGAGCAGGTGGTCGTCGGCATGACCTCCGTGTTCAAGCCGTCGCTGCTCAACGATCTCCGCGTCAACTTCACCTATTGGCGCAACCGCAACCTGTTCGCCGACGAGACCACCTGCGGCGACTGCATCGGCCTTGGCTTCCCGCAGTTGAACATCAACGGCACCAACGTCACGGTCGGCAACACCTCGAACGCGACCCAGGGCCGTGATCTGTATCGCTACACGTTCGTCGATACGATGACGTGGAGCACGGTCGCCCATCGCGTCCGTTTCGGCACCGAGATCGAATACGCGCCCGGCACGGGATTCTGGGGCTTCTGCGATCCGGCGTGCACGGCCGGGTTCTCGCCTGAGTTCATGCGGACGCTCGGGATTCCCGCCGCAACCCTTGGGGCGCTGTTTCCGACCCTGCCGACGACGATCCGCACCGATCAGGATCTGCTGAACCTGCCATTCGCTGGCGGCGTTGTCGGCATCGGCGATCCGGGCAGCCGCCGCCGTACAACGTCGACAAGGCCAAGGTCAACAGCCGCTTCCGCTTCTACGCGCAGGACACGTGGCGGGTGAAGCCGCGCTTCACGCTCAACTACGGCCTGGCGTGGAACTTCGAGAGCACGCTGGTCAATCGCGATCTCGACAAGCCGGCCTATCTGGCGCCGCTCTACGGCAGCGACCTGAGTCCGACGAAGAACAACTACAACAACTGGTCGCCGTCGTTCGGCTTCGCGTGGACCCTGGACGACGAGAGCAAGACCGTCGTCCGCGGCGGCGCGGGACTCTATTGGGAAACGGAATTGTTGTGGCGGCGGTTGCGCGAGCGCGCGGCGATCGGGCCGATCGGCAATGGCCGGCTGCAGGTCCCGCACACCAGCTTCGTCAACATCTTCCCGGGCATCATCAATCTCAATACCGGCGCGCCCGTCGCGGTCGGCGCCGCGCTGCCCGCGAGCGGACAGGTCACCAACCTGACGATCGGGCAGTTCATGCAGATCTACAACCGCAGATTGGCGCCCTGCAGGCGCAGCTGGCGCCGACCAATCTGAACGATCTGTCGGTTCGCAACATTCAGCTCGGGAAGACCGCGACGGATCTCTATCCGCTCGAATACCCGGTGCAGCACAGCATCCACATGAACATCGGCGTGCAGCGCGAGCTCGGCGCCAACATGGTGCTCGGCGTCGAATACGTGCGGCGGGCCTTCGACGACACGCTGCTCGGCTCGCTCGACTACAACCGCTTCAACCGCTTCGTCAACGGCGTCCAGTCACCGGTGATCCCGGGCTGCACGAACGCCGCGCAGCGCAACGATCCCAACGCCCAGTGCTCGAACGGCGCGATCACGTTCTGGACGCCGGGTGGCCGCGAGCGCTACCAGGCGCTGCTGATGCGGCTCGACAAGCGGTTCTCGAACCGCTATCTGTTCGGCGCGTCGTACGCGCTGACCGATCGCAAGACCGTCAACGGCATTCCCGGGTTCCCGATTCCGAACCTCGACAACTACTTGGAAAGCTATGGGCCGACCAACGCGCGGCATCTGGTGAACGTCTCGGCGCTGGTCGATCTGCCGGGCAACGTGCAGGTCGGCATCATTTCGTCGATGGCCAGCCGCGGCCCGGTCATGCCGACGATTGCCAATCTCGATCTCGATGGCGACGGCACCACCACGACGCCGATTCCCGGCGCTGAGTTCAACTGCTTCAACTTCGGCTGCAACCAGGAAGACCTGGCCACCGCGGTCGCCGCGTTCAATCAGCGCTACGCCGGCACGCGCGACGCGCGGGGCCAGACGATCGCGGCCCTCGCCCTTCCGGCGAGCTATGAGCTCGGCGACATGTTCAGCTCGCAGGACCTGCGCGTGACCAAGACCTTCGGCCTCGGCGGCACGAGCCGCCTGGCAGTGTTCGTCGAAATGTTCAATATCTTCAATACCGCGAACCTCGGCGGCTACAGCTTCAACTTGAGCAACACCGCGACGTTCGGCCAACCGACGAATCGCGCGTCTCAGGTCTTCGGAACGGGCGGCCCTCGGGCATTTCAGCTCGGAGGACGCTTCACCTTCTAGCGGCGCGCTCCCTCCGGACGACGTGCGATCGGCGTGCGAGGCCCCCAGACTGGGGCCTCGCATTCGGCGCCTGTCGCCTTTCAGCGGCGGTTTTCGATGATCCAAAGCAGGCATCGCTCGGAATGAGCGTCCGCCCGCATTTGGAGGAAACCTTGTCAGCGATCACGCATTCCAACATCAACTCGACCCCTCGTCTTCGAATCACCCACGCTCTGACCGTCGCTGCTCTCGTTGTGACGGCGTTCGCGAGCACCGCGTGGGCGCAAGGGCCGGATCGCGAGGCCGCCGCCGCGGCCCCGGCGACGACCCGCGCGCTCTACCAGGCCTACCTCGCCGCTGATTGTTTCGCTGGGAGCAACTTCTGCAAGTTCGTCAGCGAGAATGTGCCGGCGCGCGGCGTACTCGAGATTCAACGCGTCGCGTGCCAGGGCTGGCACGCGAGCGCCGACCTGCCATCCTTCGTGGTGATCGCCGAGCTGCGCACGGGCGCTGATGCCTTCGTCGGCCGTATCGATTTCTTCAGGACGACCTATACGACGTCGAGCAGCGGCACCGTCTGGACCATCAGCGAGCAGACCCAGATGTTCATTCCGGCCAGCCACAAGCTGCGCATCAGCCTGAACTCGGGCTCGACCGGCGTCGGTTCGTACGGCTGCACGATCTCCGGCTACCTGACGACGTCGTAATCCGTCAGGGACACCCCGCGTCGGTCGTATGAGCCGACGCGGGGTTCACCGCACTCGCACTACGGCTTCGGCGCCGCCGAGGAGCCGGCGGCTTCGTCGGCGATGAACTGCGCCATGCGCTGTTCCAGCACCGGCAGCGGCACCGATCCGATCGCGAGGATCGCGTCGTGGAACCGCCGTTGATCGAATTTCGCGCCGAGCTTCTCTTCCGCTTCCTTGCGATGGCGGCGAATCTGCAGCTCGCCGAGCTTGTAGGCGAGCGCCTGGCCGGGCCACGCGATATAGCGCTCGACCTCGGTCGTGATCTCGTGCTCGGCAAGCGCCGCATGCTCGCGGAGGTAGTCCATCGCCTGCTTCTGGCTCCAGCCGTACTGGTGGATGCCGGTGTCGATGACCAACCGGCTGGCGCGCCACATCTCGTAGGTCAGCCGGCCGAAGTCTTCGTACGGCGTTTCATAGATCCCCATGACGGTGCCGAGCCACTCGACGTAGAGTCCCCACCCTTCGCCGTAGCCGGAGAACGACGTGCCCCGGCGGAACGGCGGGCGCTCCGGCCCTTCGAGCGCCAGTGCCGCCTGAAAGCTGTGGCCCGGCGTGCACTCGTGCAGCGTCAGCGCGGCCAGCGTATAAAGCGGGCGCGCCGGCAGGTTGTAGGTGTTCATCAGGCACGCGTCGAGCCCGCCGCGGCCACCCGTAAAGATCGGGGCAATCGCATCAGGAACCGGCCGGATGCCATGGCGCCGCCGCGGCAGGAACCCGATCGTCTCGGCGAGCTTCCAGTCGGCTTTCTTCGCCACGTACGCGGAGTACGACAGCAACTCGCGCGGGGTCTTCGCGTAGAACTGCGGGTCGGTCCGCAGGAAGGTAAAGAACTCCGCCATCGTCCCCTTGAAGTTCGCTTTCTGCTTGACGGCGTCCATCTCGGTCTTGAGGCGCGCGACCTCCTTCAGGCCGATGTCGTGAATCTGCTTCGCCGTCAGCGTCAGCGTCGTGTGCTTCTCGATCTGCGCCTGGTAGAACGCGTCGCCATCGGGCATCGTGCTGGCGGCGAGCGTCGTGCGCGCCTTCACCAGATACTCGTCGCGCATCATCGTCAGCAGCCGGGTGTAGGCGGGAGCGACGATGTCGCGGATCACGGTGAGACCTTCGGTGCGAATCGCCTCCTGGTCGGCCGGCGGGACGGAGGCTGGCATCTGCGCCAACGGAGCAAAGAGCGGATTGGTCGCGTCGCCTTTGACGTACGGCTCGATCGTCTTGTCCCGGCCGACCACCGAGACGCGCGGCACGCTATAGCCGCGGGCCAGGCCGGCCCGCATGTTGGCGATCTGCTCGTCGAAATAGCGCGGCACATCGCGAAGCCGCGAGAGGTAGGCGCGATAGGCGGCGACGGTCCCGAAACCTTGACGCGGCGTGAAGTCCGTCCAGAAGAACGTGTCGCTGTTGAACGGCGCCTCGTAGGTGCGGTATTTCACGTCGCTGGCGAGCGCCTGGAGCGACGTCCGGAAGATCTGCGCGTTGATCTTCTCCTCGGCCGAGAGCTGGTCGATCGGAATGCCGTCGAGCGTCTTCAGCGCGCGGGTCCAGGTACTCGAGCCGCGCCTGCTGCGATGCGGCGTCGATTCTGGGGAAGCGGTCGCTGGCCCCCGCGTCGCCCGGCCCATCGCCGCCCCGGGCCAGTTCTTTGCGTCGCCAGTTCCACTCCTCGGTGTAGAGGGCGCGCAGCCGGGCATCGGCGGACGTGGCATCTGGCTGCGTCTCGACCGCGGACGGCGACAGCGTCAGCGCGGCGCTGAACGCCACGCAGGTCAGCAGGCAACGAGAGACGAATGATGGCGACATGGAAAACCTCTCGAAGATTGGAGGCCGATTATCACACGCCCGAGATTGACCTGATCCTGACCCAGACGGCGGCAGTGTTAAAGGACTGGAGGTAGGATGTCGCTGACTCACGACGATCGCCAGCGCCCGTCACCCGATGTGATCGATGTCGAAGATCCGAGGCGCGGTAGCGCTGTTGACGGTGGGACTGTCCGCGTGGGCCGCCGGCGAGCACGCCGGCGGCAGCCGCCTTGTCGCTCAGCAGCGCCCCAACATCGTCCTGATCTTTCCGGACAATCTCGGCTGGGGTGAGGTCGGCGCCTACGGCAGCGTGCGCGGCGACATCACGCCGAGGCTCGACAAGCTGGCGTCGCAAGGCACGCGTCTCAACAACTTCAACGTGGAGTTCTCGTGCACGGTGTCGCGCGCGGCGCTGCTGACCGGGCGCTACGCGATTCGCTCCGGCGCCACCCAGCCCGGCGGCATCACGCTGTGGGAAACGACCATCGCCGAGGGGCTGAAGTCGATCGGCTACGCCACGGCGCTCTTCGGCAAGTGGCACCTGGGCGGCGATCGGCCCGACGGCCGCCGCGAGCCCACGCACCAGGGCTTCGACGAGTTCTACGGCATCCCGCGCACCAGCAACGAAGCGGGGACCACCATCGCGCAGGGTGGCAAGGAGCCGAACACCTCGTTCATCTGGGAAGGCCGCCAGGGCGAGCCGACCCGCAACGTGAAGCCGTTCAACATGGAGACGCGTCGCACCGTTGACCGCGAGTCCGCCGAGCGTGGCATCGCGTTCATGCAACGGCAGGTCAAGGCCGGCCGGCCGTTCTTCTTCTACTACCCGATGACGCAGCTGCATTTTCCGGCGCAGGCGCATCCGGAGTTTGCCGGCCGCACCGCCGCTGGTGAGATCGGCGATGCCATGGCCGAGCTCGACGCCAATGTCGGCCGCGTGCTCGATGCGATCGATCAACTCAAGATCACCGCCAACACCATCGTGCTGTGGTGCACCGACAACGGCGCCGAACAGCGGCGGCCGTGGCGTGGATCCTCGGGACCCTGGTCGGGCTACTACAACACCGTGATGGAAGGCGGCATCCGCACACCGTGCCTGATTCGGTGGCCGGGTCGGATTCCGGCCGGCCGCGTCACCAACGAGATCATTCACCAGGTCGATCTGTTCCCGACGTTTGCCGCCGCGGTCGGGGCGGATATCGTGCCGAAGGATCGCGCCATCGACGGCGTCAACCAGCTGCCCTTCCTCGAGGGAAAGCAGAAGACATCGGCTCGAGACACGGTGCTCTACTTCACGAACACTCAGATCCGCGCCGTCAAGTGGCACGACTGGAAACTGCACTATGCCTACACGCCCGAGGCCGGCGCGCCGCCAGTCCCGCCGCTGATGCGGCTCTTCAATCTGCTCTCCGATCCGAAGGAAGAAACCGACATCAAGGACGCGAATCCCTGGGCCGAAGGCGTGATGGACAAGCTCGTTGCCGCATTCAACGCGACGACCGAACGCTATCCGCATGTGCCTCCCAACGCGCCGGATCCCTATGAGCCGCCCAAGCGCTAGCAGCGTGGAATCGACTGGCGGTACGTTCGCCCTCGCGGCGCTGGTGCTGGGGACGGTTGGACACGCGCAGGCGCCGCCGCCGGACTTCTCCGGTCAATGGATTGCCGAATCAGCGGCCGCGCCGGCGCCGCCAACGCCGGGCAAACCCGGACCGCCGCCGCGCGGCGACATGGGTGGTGGCTGGGGCTCACCGCTGACGATCACTCAGGATCAGACCCGGCTGATCGTGGAGCAGCGGCTGTTCAGCAACTACGACCTGCAGCCGCCGTTGCGCTTCGTCTACATGCTCGACGGCTCGGAGTCTCGCAATACCACGATGGCCGGCCACGCGATGCAGACGCGAGTCTCTCGCGCCTCATGGGACGGCCAGGTGTTGCGCGTCGTCACGCAGTATCCGGGCATCGATCCGTCCACCGGCAAGCCGTTCACGACCGAGGTGACGACACGCGTGTCGCTGCGATCGCCAACCGAACTGCTCGTGGAGTCGACGCGCGCCGGCGTGCTTGGTGGGCAACCGACGACCGGACGAACGGTCTATCGCAAGAATCCGTAGCCGTCGACAATGCCGGCCTAATCGGCCTGCCCGACTCTGTCTCGACGCTTTCGGCGTTCCAGAGCGGGGCTCGACAGCTCGCTTGCAACGCTGTCGGCGATGGGTCACCCTCCACCATGGCCGTCTTCATCGACCTTCTCGGCTGGACCGGCGCGGCAGCTCTCCTCTCGGCATACTGGATGGTTTCGACGCGCCGCACGGACGGCGCGGCGATGTCGTACCAAACGTTGAATTTGATCGGCAGCGCGCTCGTGTTGATCAATTCGCTGTACCACGGCGCGTTTCCGTCCGTGGCGGTCAACGGCGTCTGGATCGTGATCGGCGTCTACGCCATCAGCACGGCGTCACGTCATCGGTCCGGAGAACGCGCGTAATCGTGGCGCCGAACACCAGCACCGCCACGCCGCCCGCGGCCGCGACCGCGGCGTGCAGGCCCCAGAACATCGCTGGCGACAGCGTTTCATAGAGTCCGCCGAGGCGGCCCATGATGTTGCTCGCCACGAACAGGGTCAGGTACGCGACGCCCATCATCGTCGCGTTCACCGGCGCGGGCGCGGCGCGCGAGACCAGCGCCAGCACCACGGGCCAGTAGAACAGGAACGAAAAACCCATCATCGCGAAATAGAGGAACGGCCAGATCGGCGACAGCCCGTCGTTGCCAAACGCGAGGATCGCCGCCGCCAGGATCACGTTGGCGCTGGCGACCAGCCACGCGCCCATGCCAATTTTCTCCAGATCACCCGGTTCGACGCCGGCACGCGCCTCGGCCTGCCGCCGCCAGAGCGCGAACACGACGGGCACGCCGAGGATCGAAAACAACGGATCGACCGCGTTGAACCACGGCACGGGAATGGCGAAGCCGCCAACATCGAGATCGACGTGATCCTGGGTCCAGACGCCGGCGGTGTTGAACGACTGGAAGTACGACGTCGCATGACACACGACGATCGCCAGCACTGCGCAGATGGCCCGGATGCGCCGCCACTCGGCAGCCGTGAGCGTGCGGCTCTCGCTGACCGCGCGCGCCGCACGCGCCGGTAAATAGCGATAGCCGACCAGATACGTCACCAAGCCGATCAGGATGAACAGCGCGGCCGCGCCGAACCCGGTATGCCAGCCGTAGACTTGCGCCAGGAGCCCACAGACGATCGGCCCGAACACCGCGCCGACATTGATCCCGGTCTGGAAGATCGTGTACCCGCGCACGCGATTGGCTTCGTCGTCGATGGCGTACAGCCCGCCGACCTGGGCGGCGATGTTGCCCTTCAGGAGTCCGCTGCCAAGGATCAACAGCACCAACGCGACGAGAAAGCTCTGGTCGAACGCCATGGCGAGGTGGCCGGCGCTCATCAGCACCGCGCCCGCCACGACCGCGTTGCGCTGGCCGACGAAGCGATCGGCGATCCAGCCGCCCAGGACCGGCGTGAAATACACGAAGCCGCTATAGAGCCCGAAAATCTGCGACGCGAGCGCCTGCGTCGACATCGGACCGAACACGCGTTCCAGCGCGGCGCGAAACCCGGGGAAGCCGGCGATGTTCTCGACATGGCCCGGCAGCAGCAGCTGATTGACCATGTACAGCACCACCAGGGCGGTCATGCCGTAATACGAAAAGCGCTCCCACGCCTCGGTGGCGGCCAGGTAGTAGAGCCCCTTCGGCTGCCCGAAAACGCCGCGCGGGGGCGCGCCCGCCTGGCCAATCGCTATCGTGTCTGCACTGCTCATCGCGACAGAGCGTATGCTGCCCGTCATTCATTGACCATCGGTATCTCGGCGTTCGCGGATAATGTGCCGACCGCGTTTCCCCTGAGAGGGCCGATGACACCCGTGCGCCTGTTCGCGATCCTGACCGCGCTCTTCACGCTGTCGTGCCGGGCGCCGGCCGAGACTCCGCGCCCGGCGGCGTCGACGCCGCCGGCGCAGCCACGGCGGCCCAACATCGTCTTCGTGCTCGTCGACGACATGCGCTGGGACGATCTGCGCGTCGGCGGGCATCCGTTCATCGAGACGCCGCACATGGATCGGCTCGCGAGCGAGGGGGCGCGGTTCACCAATGCGTTCGCCACGACGCCCTTGTGCTCGCCGAGCCGCGCCAGCTTCCTGACCGGCCAGTACCCGCACACCAACGGCATCATCGACAACACCGCGCGGCCGAGCCACAACCTCCCGGTCTTTCCAAAGGAACTGCAGCGCGCCGGCTATCGCACCGGGTTCTTCGGCAAGTGGCACATGGGCAACGACGACAGCCCCCGCCCCGGCTTCGATCACTGGGTGGCGATGCCGGGTCAGGGCGAGGCGATCGACCCGTCGCTCAACGTGGATGGGAAGCGCGTGCAGGAGAAGGGCTACACGACCGACCTGCTCACCGACTACGTCGAGCGCTTCATCGATCGGCCCTCGGATAGCCCGTTCCTCGTCTACCTGGCGCACAAGGCCATTCATCCCAACGTCATCCAGCAGGACGATGGCAGCTTGAAGGTGCTCGACGGCCAACCGGGCGGCTTCGTCGCCGCCGATCGGCACCGCGGTCGCTACGCCGGCCGCGCCATGCCGCGACGCGCGAACGCGTTCGTGCCACCGGTGGACAAACCGGCGCTCAGGCGTCAGATCGATCGGCTGCGCGCCGCTCGGCAAGAGCACGGCGACGACCGACGAAGAGATCCGCGGCCGCCTCGAGATGCTGCTCGGCGTCGACGACAGCCTCGGCCGCATCGTCGCGGCGCTCGCGCGCAAGGGCATCCTCGACGACACGATCGTCGTGTTCACGAGCGACCATGGCTACTTCTACGGCGAGCACGGCCTCAACGAGGAACGGCGCCTGGCCTACGAGGAGACGATCCGCATTCCGCTCATCGTGCGCTACCCGCGGCTGGCCGCGGCGGGTTCGACGCCCGCGGAGATGGCCCTCAGCATCGACCTGGCGCCGACGCTGCTCGAGGTGGCGGGCGTCGCCCCGCCCGCAGGAATTCAGGGCCGGTCGCTGGTGCCGCTCCTCACGCGCACGGTGAAGGACTGGCGGTCGGCCTTCCTCATCGAGTACTTCAGCGACACCGTGTTTCCCCGCATCCGGAACATGGGCTACTCCGCGGTGCGGACGTCGCGGCACAAGTACATCCAGTACCGGGAACTGAAGGGCATGGACGAACTCTACGATCTCGAGGCCGATCCCCACGAGCTCTCGAACGTCATCGCGAAGCCCGAGGCGGGCGAGACACTGAAGCAGATGCAGGCGGAGCTGCAGCGCGTGCTCGACGAGACGAAGTAGGCGCGGCCGAACGGCCGCGCGCTTGCGCCGGAGCGAAGCGACCGGCGCCCTGCAGCCGCGCAGCGGCGAACCTGCGCCGCGCAAGCGGCGCCCTGCTCGCGGCCGAAGACGCGAGCCCTTCATAGTTGATCCGACACCGCACGAGCGTCGGATGTCGTGGTGACAACGATCGGGTGAAGATCTGCGAGCGCGCGTTCGTAGTACGCCTTGGCGGCTTTCCTCTGCCCACGCCGATGCTGAAGCGTCGCGAGATTGTTGAGCGTAATCCCCACGTCGACGTGATGTGCGCCCAGGAGCTTCGTCTTCATCGCCAGGGCGCTGCGGTAGTAGCGCATCGCCGCGCCCAGCCGGCCACGCGATTGAGATAGCGCGCCGAGATTGTTCAAGGCCACGGCCATGTCGTAATGCGCCGGCCCGTGGACACGGCGGAAGGTCCGTAGCGCGCGTGAGTAGAGCCGAGCGGCCTCGGCGTGCCGGCCGAGACCCTGGAGGATCGCCGCGAGCGCCGCGCGGTCCGCAGCTACGTCTGGATGATGGCGACCGAGGCTGCGGATACGCAGCGCCAGACCTTTCCGCGCGAAAGGCAATCCGCGAGCATACCGGCCCCGCGCGTGCTCGAGGCCCCCGAGGTTGTGCAGGATCGTCGCGACGTCCGGATGCTCGCGACCTCGCGCGGCGGTCGTCAGCGCCAGCGCGCGCTTGTACATCCGCCGGCTTGGCGCAAAGCGCCCGTCGTACTTGCACAGCACCGCCCAGTCATTGAGGACAGCGCCGACAGCCGCGGCGCGTGGGCCAAATGCGCTGATTGCTTGACGAAGCGCGCGCCGGAATTCCGTGTGCGCCGCGGCGTAGCGGCCCTGCACACGATAACGAGTGGCCCGCTGCCACGTCGCCGCCGCCGCGCGCGCCTGACGGCTCAGCCGATCCACGCGCCTTCCGCCATCAGCACTTCGTTGTGATTGATCGCAATCTTGGAAACCGGCGACCCGCCGCCCTTGGGGTCTTTTCGCGGCGGCAGCGCCTTCAGTTTCATGGGCCGCTTCGCCTTCTTCGTTGATGCCGCTTTCATGTGAAAGCCTCCATGACGAGGACTTCGTTGTGATTCATCCCGCAGCCCCACTCGTCACATCCGCCGGGCTCTGCGGCCACCCTTGGGTCTCTTTCGCGGCGCCAGCGTTTTCACCTTGATCGGCCGCTTGGTTTCTTTCGCCGTCTTCGGAGATGTCGTCTTCATGCGCGCGCCTCCGTCAGGGCATCTGGACAGCCAGCAGAACCTCGTTGTGATTCATTCCGCAGCCAAACTCGTCGCAGTCGCCGGGTTTGCGACCTCCACCCTTGGGGTCTTTTCGCGGCGCCAGCGCTTTCACCTTGATCGGCGGCTTGGTTTCCTTGGCCTTTTTTGGAGATGTCTTCATCGATCCTCCCTGGGGTTGACCCCTTGCATGCCGCGACGAGCGGGCCGGTTCAGGCCGCCGGATGTTCGCAGCTAATCTATAAGGCGTAAACGGGAGGAAGAACCGGACACGGCTCTGGCGCGCGGGAGTCGTAGCCGATGATGAGACCGCGCATCGCCCGTGAGGAATAGATAAGAAAGCGCACGCGATCCGGGAAGGCCAGGGCGTCGCGTCTTCCCAACCTGATTCGCCGCTATAATCCGGCTGCCACTCCCCCCAATGGCACTCCAATCCGGTACGCGTTTCGGGCCCTACGAAATCCTCGACCTCGCCGGCGCCGGCGGCATGGGCGAGGTCTACAAAGCTCGCGACACCCGCCTCGATCGGACCGTCGCCATCAAGGTGCTCCCGCCGCACGCGTCGGGAATCGCCGACCTGAAACAGCGCTTCGAGCGCGAGGCGCAGACGATCGCCGGCCTGAAGCATCCGCACGTCTGCGTCTTGCACGACATCGGCAGCGAGGCCGGCACCGACTTCATCGTCATGGAATACCTGGCGGGCGAGACGCTCGCCGATCGACTCGCGCGAGGAAAAGGCCGACGGTCGGGGGCGACCGCAGCCGGCGCTTCAATCCCCGCGAGCGGAAGCAGCCAGGCCAAAGGGCCCGCGTCGAGCGGCGTGCCGAGCAGTGGCACCAGCAAGACCGAGGCATTGGCGGTCGGCAAGGCGCTGAAGCTCGACGAGGCGCTCAGCATCGCTATCCAGATTGCCGACGCGTTGGACCAGGCACACCAGCACGGTGTCGTCCATCGCGATCTGAAGCCCGCCAACGTCATGCTGCTTTCGAGCGGTGGGACACAGTCGGGCACACCGCACGTCAAGCTGCTCGACTTCGGCCTGGCGAAGCTGACGACGCCCAGCGACGCGATCGAGTCGGCGCAGACGATTCACGCCGACCTGACCGGGCCGGGAAGCGATCGGACGGATCGGCGGCGGAGGAGCTGCTGATCGAATCGGATCTGGTGAAGGCGCCGATGTCGTGGTCCCCTGATGGGGCATCGATCGTCTACTGGATGCAGGATCCCAAGACCAGTGGCGATCTGTGGTTGTTGTCGCTGGCCGACAAGAAAGCGACGCCGCTGGCCAACTCGCCGTTCACGGAAACCCACGCCCAGATCTCGCCCGACGGGAAGTGGATCGCCTACACGTCCGACTCGGTCGGCAAGCGCCGGGAAATCCACGTGCAACCGTTTCCATCCGGCGAGGGTCGCTGGCAGATCTCAGACGGCGGTGGCGACTGGCCGCGGTGGCGGGGCGACAGCAAGGAGCTCTACTACCATTCGATTGGCCCGACCGCGAATCCGCAGACTCCTGGCGCCCCAGCGTTCGTCGACCCGGTCTACGGCGTGTCGGTCAACGGCGTGGGAGGCACCTTTGAACATGCCGCGCCAAGACCGATTCTGAACATGAGGGCAATGGGCATCCCCCATAGCAGCGGGGATTACCACACATACGCGGTCTCACCAGACGGTCAACGTTTCCTCTATTTCCAGTTCGTCGTTCCTTCCGCCGCGGCCCGACCGCTCAGACCGCCACGCCTGATCATCCGAGCGGTCAATCGCGACGAACTGGACCGACTCGCTGAAGAAGTGACCATCACCTGCGTGTCACTCCTGCGTCAAACCTGAGGCAACCTGAACCACGACTTCGTTTGACGGTCCGCTGGATCCGAACGCGTTCTGGGCAAACACCCGCACGTAGTACACGCCGGGCGGTGCCGACGCAGACAGCGAACGCCCTGCACCAAGATTGACGATGGCCACATTGCTCAATCCCGGCGCGGTGCCGGCATGCAGCACGTACTGAGACGCTGGGCAGCCGCTGCCCGGCGAGAATGTCAGCGTGACCACCGTCGCGTTCACCGTGGATGTCAGCCCCGTCGGCGGACCTGGCGCTGTCGTGCACGTCGGGACGCCAACACCGACGGTGACGCTGATTTCGTTGGACGGTGGGCTCTCGCCTGCCGGGCCGATCGCGCGCACCCGCACGTAGTACCGCCCGTTCGGTACGCTCCGGGCCATGAAGAAGGGGGTGGGGCCGAGTACCACGCTCGCGATATTGCTGAGACCGGGTGCGGTACCCGCTTCGAGCCTGTAGCCGATCACCGGACCGGCCGGGGGCGTCCAGCCAAACGCCGCTGAAGATCCGCCCACTTCGGCGATGAGATTCCTGGGAGCGTCGAGCGGCCCCGTTTGCGGCGGAAGCGACGCGCTTACCCATCGGTCAGTGCCGCCAGGCCCGGTGAACCGAAGGCTGATGCCCTCTCGTGGAACAGTCGCACTTGAAACAAACTGGGCGGGGTCCACCGTCCGGGGCAGCGCCAGCGAACTGAAGACCGTCGCCGTGGTGTCCCAGAGACTCAAGTAGACGCCCGTGACCGTGAACCCGCCCACCTGCGGCGCCACCAGATCGAACACGGGCCGCTGATTGGTGGCCCCCGCGAAGTAGTGATCGACCGTCGTCCCGTACGCCTGGATATTGTTCGAGACCGTGATGACGCCTCGAGTGGCACGTGCGACGTAGGTGCCTCCCGTGGTCATTTGGATCGTGAGCTCGAGCGATCGAATGGACTGGTAGTGACCGGTGTTGCCCGTCACGTCACTGGGGCTCGCGGCCGCCTCGAAGGAGTAGCGAAACGTGGCCACATTGCCGACGGCGAAGAGGCTGCGGACGGACGGATCCACCTGGGCGAGCGGTGCCGTGAATTCGAGCGTGACGATGTCGGCGGTTGCCGCCGGGACCGGTCCGAGCAGCAGCAGACAGGCGAAAAGGGCGGCGACGGGACGCATGCGTTGACTCCTTCTTCTCGAGAAGCTCAGCGCACGGCAAGGTCGTGCCCGCTGTGAAGCCTCCCTCGGCGCCTGCGATCGAGACCCAATAAGACGGCGGGATTACCAGAAGCGAACGATCACCGACGCCGACGCGTATGAGCTCCGTTCCGTGAAGTCGGCTGCGCCGTTGATTTCGAAGACGCGCGACAGGGCGATCCCGGCTCCGAACGTGTAGTGCCAGAGATCGTCGCCGCCAGGCAGAATGAATCCAAACCGGGTATCGAGCTGATCGCCGCTTCCGTTGGGGATGTATCGGGAGGTGCGCGTCATGTCGATTCAGGCGGCGGCTCGGAAGAGATCTTGTTAGATCTCACCGGTCGCCAGCTCGGTTACGGTTGAATCGAGAAAACTTGTACGTGAAATCGACACCGTAGGTGCGCGGCGTGCCGGCGATCGTATCGAGACCCAACGTGCCGCCGCCTGCCACGAGATTCCGGTCCGATAGTACTCTTCGTCGAGCAAGTTGTTACCCCAGAGACCCGCCGACCAATGGTCGTTGGCCGACTTGAACGTCAGCGCCATGTGCAGCAGGTCGTAGCTCTTGTCGGTGGTACCGCCGCTGCCGACGACGTTCCAGTGCTCGTACCACTTGCCGCTGTTGTAAACGTACGTTGTGCTCCAATCGATCACGGCACCCGACGCCAGATTGAACGTGTAGTCGCCGACCAGTGACGCCGCAAACTCCGCGGCCCCGGCACCGATCGCCTTCTGATCCGCAGGGACCGGTGCCTGCGACAGGGTCCGCGGCCTTGTTCTCTGTGAATTTCGCATCCAACAGCGTGGCGCCCACCGACAATCTGAAATTGTCGCTGATAGTGCGTCGGCCTGGATATCGATCCTTCGACTCGGCGTCGGACCGTTGGTCAGGAGTTGCCACCCGTGGACTGCTGGATGACTTGTAGTTGTATGCCCTCGTATGTCGCGAAGTACATCGAGGTATTGAGCCGGACCCTCGAGCCGAAGTCTTTTTTCAGCCCGATTTTCGGCGGACGTTACTTCCTCCGGCTCTGCCCGACCCTGAGTCGGCGCGCCGGGATTGAGCGTTGCACTCTTGAAACCGAGCTAACACCCCCGTACGCCAGCCCGTCGTCGCCCTTGCGCTGACACGCGCGGCTATACGTGAACTTGCTGCTGTCCCCGAGCGGGCGGTAAACGGGGCGATCAACGCGCGAATATCATAGGTCTCCTGCCAGATGCGGCCGCCCAGCGTACTGCTCCACGCCAGGCCCAGAAAGGAATCGTGACCTGTGCAAAGGCCGCTGCCGATTCGATGTCCAGCTTCTGGTCTTCGAGCTGTACGCGGGACTGACCCAACGTGTCACCTGTCTGGAAAATTTACCGTCCTCTTTCGAATAATGACACCGCCGATCCACTTGATGTCGACGTCGTCATTCGGACAGAAATCGGAACTCTGCGAGAAGACTTCACTCAGCATCGTCGACGAGAAACCCAAGCCGCCGGCCGCGTTGATCGGCACCGGCCCGCCCCCCGGCGCCCAGTATCTCGCCCAGGGTCGCCGACGTCGCGGGGCCCGGCGCTTCGAGACCCACCTGCACGGATCCGTGGGTAGTCGCTGTCTGTGTAACCGGTCACCGAGCGCAAAGTCCAACGGTCGAAGTCGAAACTCGCATTGAGCGACAGCAACGTATTCTCGATGAAAAGACTCGATCCGGGCTTGGACTCTCCGAAAAGTAATCCGTTGTCAAATCCTGAGCGCTGGTTGTCATAGGTTGACGAAAACCCCGAGCAAAGACCGCGACGCTCGAAAGAGCGAGAGCTCGGCGCCGATGGTGGGACTGCCGAATGCTGAGGCACCGATGCCCAAAAAACACCGACCGAATGTCCGGACACCCCGGAATCCCCAACGGGTTGTACCCCGCACGAACACCCACCGGCTCATTACCCGCCGCCGGAATGCATCGCTGGACTTGGCGTACTGCGCACGTAGGGCGAACGAAACAACATATCGTCATCGGCTCGAACATCAGGCCGGCGCGAACGCTGACGAGTCGCGGTCGTCCAAATCTTCGGTGCTGATGCTGCCGGCCGGGATTCAGATTTTCGACGTACCCGTCATGATCGTGCTTCGCTGGGCTAAATTGAAAGACCATCTTTCACCGATGCCGCCACCGATCTTGGCCATCCGATCCTTGACTGTTTTATTTGCCCAGCCGCGCGTTAATGCTGCCAGTAAGTTCCGATACAGGTTCGGCGGTCTCGGTGCTCAGTACGACCGCGCCGGCAGTCGCGTTTCGTCCATACAGAGAGCCTTGCGGACCCGCAATACCTTGTAGCGACTCGGCGCCGTCGAATTCGGACATTGCCGTTCGTCGTGCGCGCGATGTACACACCGTCGATATCGTGGCGACGCTCGAAAATGTTCCGCCACCTAACGTCTAATTGCCGATGCCGCGAATGAAAGACATCGTGACCCGTCGGATCGATCGACGAGAATGACGGCACCAGTGTCGATAAGGTCATCAGATCTTTGACGCCCGCCGCAACCATTTGATCCGCATTGATGGCCGTCACGGTGACCGGGACGTTTTTCAGGTTCTCCGAGCGCCGCTCTGCGGTAACGACGACTTCTTCGAGTCCCGTTTGCGCTGTCGCGCTAGGCGGCGCGGGCTCCTGCGCCCTGGCATCACCGAGCGGCAGGACAACAGCCGATACACCGATCAACACCAGGCATGGACGCATAACCCCCCCCTTTGCGACGCACGCTACAGAGATTGGATAGTAGGCATACGGTCAGCTGCCAAGCAAGTATGTCGGCGTCCGACCGAGCGAGCCGCTCGGGTCCGCCTATGGAATCAACGACCCTTGAATGCGGGCTTGCGCTTGGCCAGGAAGGCGCCGATCGCTTCGGCGAAGTCGTCCGTGCGCCGCGCACACGCCGAGGGCGCGCGCTTCCGCCTCGAGCTGCTCCTGCAGCGAGCGCTGAGCGGCGTCCCGCAGCAGCTTCTTCATTTCCCTGATCGCCACGGTCGGGCTGCTCGCCAGCCGGCTGATGATTTCCTCTGTCTTCTGCTCAATGCCTCCGTCCTCGACCACCCATTGGCGATGCCGAAGCGTTCCGCATCGCGGCCGTTGACGGAGTCTCCGAGCGCCATCAACTGCATCGCGCGGCCCATGCCGACCTTGCTGGCAACGCTCAGGACTCTCCGTGATCGACGTTATGACCCAGGCGCACCTGCGGCAGCACGAACTTCGCCGATTCGGCGGCGACCACCAGGTCGGACATCAGGGCCATCTGCATGCCTGCGCCTACGGCATACCCTCGAACGCTGCTGACTACGGGCTGCGGCACGGCGCCCATCGCCAGGAACAAGGGCAGCGACAACTCATGGACCTGGTGCATGGCGGCTTCGCTGCGTGCCTTCGGCTCGCCATCGAGTATCGTCGAAACGTCGTTGATTCGGCTCCCGATGAGAAATGAACCGCTCCCCGCAGCAGCACGACCCGCGTCACGGCGTCGTCACGGAGTCCCCGGAATAGTGAGATGAGCTCCCGGCACATGGCGAACGTCAGCGCGTTCTTTACCTGAGGACGGTGCAGCGTGATCGAGGTTACACCGCCTTCCTGGTTGATCACGACGTCCGGTGCTGAGCCCATGACTGTCTCCTTGGGTGTATGAGGGCTGGGGCGCGCGCCGTTGCCGGTCGCAATGCCCGCCTCACTCGCGGTATCGATGCCGGACGCCGAGCATGCGACCCGCAGCGACTCGCTGCGTGTCAAGGCCGTAATCTCCGGCGTATCGGGGTGAAGCGCCTCGCGCAGCCGGTTCAGCGGCACGGTGCGGATCGTTACCTCGGGCGTCGTCCTGGGGTACAGAACCCGCGCGCAGATGAGCCCGTTGCGATGACCGACGGGATCCAGCCAGTTGGGGATACCCGGGTCGTTCACGGCGATCACGCCCCTGAAGACCCCGTCCGGATCCAGCGGCGCCTGGTGGCCGTTGAGCGAAGTCTGCCGAAGATCGAACTCCTGGCTCTCCCAGAAGTCGTTCATCACCTGAAATGACCAGTACCGGCAATCGGGAGGGCGGAATTCGAGGATGGCGGCCTGCCCTCGGCGATGCTGAAGTGACCCTTGCCATACAGGAGCCGTCCATCCCGGCCGTCGACAGGTTGAACGTGCAGCGGTCGGGCGGCGATTCATAGTAGCCCTCAACGCGACGCTCGAGATGCCGGTACCAGCTCGGTATCCAGGCGATCAGCCTCTCGATCCTGCGTGTGATTTCGGCGGGCGAGGGCAGCAGCGGCGGATACCGCGCCAACCCGCTCGATCACCAGGTCGGCCGGAGACTCGGCCTCCCAGTCGTAGAAGTACTGCCGCAGATAGAGCCAGTCGCGTCCGGATCGAGCCGCATCCAGTTTCCGGATGAGGTGTCGCACTCAGCGTAATCTCGAAATTGCCGTCGCTGTCGGGCTGAAGGTCGGGCAGTGTCCCGAGGCTCTTGTGGTTCGGTCCCGCCACGAAGTGGCCATCCATGACCTGGACTTCGACGATCCGCGCGGTGCCTCGCTTGCCGGAGATCCGGTAGTCATGTCTCGGGGATACGGTGGCGTGGAAATAGGTGCAGTCAGGATTGGAGTTTCCGTAGGGCAGGTAGGAGTCGAACAGCCGCACCAGAACGGGGAAGTCCGGGTCATCGACCTCGATCGCCGTCAGGAGCATGCCCCTCAGGACCCGCTGCAGATAACGCACTGCCCGATCCCGGGCGGGAGCGTTCTGAGCCCGTGAGCCGGCGATGACATGACCGCCGGCCTCCCGAAGCGCGTCGAGCAGGCGATTCCACTGCGACAGTGCGGCGCGGAATCATCGGTCAGCATGTATTCCACTCATCCGATGCTGCGATCAGTGCAGGTACTGCGCGAAGCGTGCCGATATGCCGCGAAGACCTCGGCGACCTCCGCCTCGGCGATACCGAAGTCGGCGAGGGCATAGCGATGCTCGCCGTGCTTGTGCTGCCGATTCGACGTCTCCCACTCCTGCATCGCCCGCGTCGAGCTTTCGTCGAGCGCGATGCCCGCCGCGGCGTAGCATTTCACGGATGACGGCGGGTGCGTCGCGCACGATGTCCTGGTACGGCACGTCGAGAAAATTGTTGGTGTGCTCCGCCACGACCCGATCGCGCAAATAGGCCTCCATACGCCGGGAATAGATGCGCAGCGCGTATCGCCCGATATCCTCCGGACGGACGTGACGACTGGTCCCCGTCCGCGAGGCGTGCAGCATCGCGCAGAACGAGGCAATGACGACCGTCGGGTCGCGGTGGCAATGGACGACGGTGACGCCGGGGAAATGCGCCAGCAGCTTCGGCAGATACCCGAGGTGATGCGGCGCCTTCAGCACCCAGGGATTTCCCGCCTCACCTTCCTTGTGCTGCGTGTACTGCAGCAATTTCTTGAGCCACACGTACCAGTTGTCGAAGTCCTGGGCGTCAGCCAGGCCTCGTAGCTCGGCGTGTGAAAGGAACTGGTATTGATGTGCGCGAGAAAGCTGATTTCCATCGCGAAGTATTCTTCGTCTGGCTCGAGCGCAAGCATGGGATGTGCGGCATACAGTGCCGGATTGTGCTGGCGGATCGCCTCGACGAAGCCTCGGTCGCCGCGATGCGATTTTCCACGTCGGACCCGGGGCCGGGCGCCAGTGCACGCACTGGATAGAGGAGTTTCCAGAGCGGGAGCTTCTGCATGCGCGGGTCTGCGGCGATCATGCGATGCAGCTTGGTCGTGCCGGAGCGTGGCAGCCCAAGAATAGTGATGGGCCCCGCGATGCGCTCGTCGGCGATGCGCGGGTTCTTCACGAGCTCGTCGTGGAGCAGCAATCGATTGGACAGGACGCGGACCAGGCTGGCTCGCTTCGAGGCGACACCGTCGTCCGTCAGGCGCGCTTCTTCGTTTAGGGACCGTACGAGCCTGAGCAGCGATTCGCGTGGATCGATGTCGCCGAACTCGGACAGCCCCGTTGCGCGCCGGCTCGCCGCGATCAGCTCGTCGCATCCAGCGTTACCGGTGGCGCAGCGGGGCGCTCATTTCGACGCCGTACCCGCAATCAGCTCGGCATCCGGCCGTGACTTCACGAGCACGCCCCCTTCGACGTTGATGTGAGAGCCCGTCACGAATTCGGACTCGTCCGACGCCAGGTAGATGGCGGCATTGGCGATGTCGTCCGGCACGCCGAGGCGGGTCAGGTGCCGCAAGCGGTAAGCCTTGTACTTCTCGGGCGTGTCGACCTGGCCCCGCGATCCCTCATGAACGATGAGCCCGGTGACGATCGCGTTCGCGCGGATGTTGTAGCGGCCATAGTCGAACGCGAGTTGCCGTGTCAGCGCCGACAGGCCGCCTTTCGCAGCAGAGTAGGCGGGCACCATCGGCAGGCCGGTGACGGCTGCAATCGACGAGATGTTCACGATTGACCCAGCACCCGCCTTGATCATGTGTGGGAGTGCGTGCTTGCAGCACCAGAACGGGCCGTAAAGGGTCACCTTCACGATCTGGTCGAACGCCTCGGTGGAGAGCTCGTGCGCCAGTCGATCCGCACCGCTCTGGAGCAGGTCGACTGGGCCTGCATTGTTGACCAGGACGTTCAATGTGCCGAATTCGCGCACGGTGAATTCGATGCTGGCCTCGACGTCGCTCTCCCGCGCCTGGTCCATGCGATGAAAGGCTGCCTGGCCGCCTGCGGCGCGGATCTCCTCGACGATCGCATTGCCCTTGTCGGCTCGACGTGCAGCGAGCACGACCCTGGCTCCATGCGCGGCAAAGCGACGTGCCATCACGGCACCGATGCCGCTGGTTGCCCCCGTGATGAAGGCCACCTTGTCTTTGAGTCTCACGTGAGCGCCTCCTGCCGGCCGGTCGCCGGCCACAGATTAGATCGCATGCTCACGATATTGCAAGGGCAGCCCGTTCGGGCTCAGGGTTGCACGTAGCGTCGTGCGAGCAGCGCCATCTGCAGCTCGGTGGCTCCGGCGTAGATGCGCTGGACGCGTGCCGCGGTGTACATGCGGGAAATCGGCATGTCATCCATGAATCCGCTGCCACCCCAGAACTGGAGGCAGCGATCGAGGACGCGGCCTTCCATCTCGGGCAGCCAGATCTTCAGCATCGAGGTGTCCGCGTCCGTGCAGGTGCCGTCCCGGTACTTGCGGATGATCTCGTTGAGGAAAGCTCGTCCGACCGCGATCTCGGTCTCCATCTCCGCGAGCTTGAACTGGGTGTTCTGGAAGTCGATCAGCCGCTGACCGAAGATTCTCCGGTTGCGCACGTATTCGAGCGTCATGTCGAAGGCTGTCTCGGCGGAACCCTGTGACCGTGCACAGAGCTGCATTCGATCGAGCGATATGACGGGCTGGAACATCTTGAGCCCTTCGCCCTCCTTGCCGAGCAGATGCTCGACCGGAACCGTCACGTCATCAAAGAAGAGTTCCGACGTATCGCCGCCCTTGAAGCCCATCGTAGGCTGCAGGCGCCGGGTCAGGCCCGGTGTGTCACCGGGGACGAGAATGACGCTCATGCCTCGGCCCCGCGCCTCGGGATCGGTCTTCGCGATGACGTAGATGAGATCGGCCTTGCTGCCGTTGGAAATGAAACATTTCGAGCCATTGATCACATAGCGATCGCCCCGCCTGAGCGCCGTGGTGCGGATCGAGGCAGCGTCGCTGCCGGACTCCGGCTCGGTCAACGCGGTCGCCTGAATCACATCGCCCGTGACCACGCCGGGAAGCCACCTGCGCTTCTGCTCATCGGTGCCGTAATGGACCATGAAATACGTGGTCATGTCGGCATTGAGGCAGGATCCGACCGTCGCTCCACCGGGGGCGCGCCCGAGCTCTTCGGATACGATCATGATGGCGAGCGGATCGGCGCCGGGTCCGCCGTACTCGGGCGGAACGAAGACTCCCAGCAGCCCCGCCTCTCCGGCGGCACGCCAGAAGGCGCGGTCGGTGCCGTGCTTCTCGAACTCCTTGATGCGGGGCTCGAGCTCCTTCTGAAAGAAGGCGCGGGCCGTGAGCCTGAACATCTCGAGCTCTTCACCATACGCAGTCTGCATCGCATGAATCCCTGTGCGCTCAAGCCGCGCGGCAGTGCGACCCGAACCGTTGGAGGTAGCCGGCGAACCTGCTTTCGATGAGCCCCGCCGTCAGCCCGGACTCCTCCAGTGAGTACCTGTGAACGCCGTGCCGGTGCTGACGATTCTGCTCCGACCAGGAGCGCGCACGGGCTTCCCCATCGGATGACAACGTCAGGCCGCAGAAGTCGTACACGCGGCGCAAGACACCGATGTCATCGTCGCGCACATCGGTGTAGGACACGTCCAGGACGGCGTCTGGGGAGACCGATTCGCGCCATGCCAGGTGCCGATCCATTGCGCCGGCAAACTCCTCGAGCGCCCAGGCGGCCACCTTTCTGCAGTCCGCGGGCGCCCCGCAATACAGGCGCCGAACTTCCCTCACGATTGCTGCGGCCGACGGAACGACCTCCACCGGATCTCGATGCAGCACGACGAATCTGGCACCGGGGAGGTGTTTGGCCAGGTAATCCTCATATCCGAGATTTGGTGGCGACTTGAGCACCCAGGGCTTGGGCTCGCTCGCATGGAACTGCCACTGCAGGTACTGAAGCAGCTTCCGGACGTACCGGAACGCGTCGTCGCGATCCTGCCTTCCAAGCCAGGCGAGAAAGCCGGGTACCTCGAAGTACGAGATCGGCCAATAGGTATGAAGCGTGAACTCCAGAAGATAGGTGTCCTCCTCGGGATCGAGCGCAGCCATGTAGTGCGCCGCGTTCGTCGCCGGGTTCGACCCGGCTCGCCATTCGAGAAACCGGACAGCTTCGGCAATGCGCGGGTCAGCGTCGCCCGGCACGGCGTCCGCGAACGGCGCAGGGTTGAAACCCTGCCAGAAAAGGAGAGCCTGAAAATCCCGGGTCTCGGCGAGCAGGCGGTGCAGTTTTGTCGAGCCGACCCGCGGCAGGCCGCAGATCACCACCGGCGGCAGCAATCGCTGCTGCAGGATTTCCGGGTGTCGCTCCTGGTCGGCCTGAAACCGCAGCCGATTCGTGAGCAAACGGACGAACCGATCCTGCGCAGCACGGTAGCCGCCCTCGGTCAGCGTCGCCTCTCTGTTGATCGACTGCACGAGTTGCTCGAGCGCCGGCAGAAACTCGGGTTCGCCCAGGTCAACGAGCCCGGTGCGATCCCGCGCAAGTTCGAGCAGTGTCGAGACGGCTATGTCGGGCATCGCGTCGCCGGCGCAGCAGCCGCTGCGCGGTGGTCGCCTCGGCGAAGGAGGGGGATGCGGCCTGCGCATCCGCCTCCAGCACCGGCGGCGTCTAGAAGTGCATGGACAACGAGACGCCGTAGGTCAGCGGCGGAGCCGGCGTCTTCTTCGTGATCGTCGCTGTCTCGTTGCCGAACGAGAAGTATTCCTCGTCCGTGAGGTTCTTGCCCCAGAGCCGCACGCTCCAGTCGTCGTCGTCGGAGTACCAGGTGACCGAGGCATTGATGATGTCGTACTCGTCCTGGTGGTTGTTCCCCGGCTGGCTGGGCGAGATCTGACCGAAGCCGTTGTCCGCATCGAAGAAGTAGTCGCCCGAGTGCGCGAAATTCACCGCGAAATCGAGGTCGCCCGCGGTCATCGGAACGACGTAGTCGACCGTCAGGGTCGCCGAGAACGGCGGCGACTGAATTGTTTCGTTGCCCTCGAGGTTCCAGTGTCCGGTAGCCGGATCGTAGTTCGGCGGGAGGGCTCCGAGCGCTGCTGCGCCACAGGGTGCAGGGGCGGGTGGAGCAACGAGCGAGAATCCGCAGTTGCCTCCCGCCACGGGCGTGCCCGCCGGGGGAGTGGGGGGCGGACCGCCCGCCGAGACGCCATGAACAAAGTACTGGCCATCGGGGAAGTCGTCGTACTCGCCGTCCAGGAACTCGACCGCGGCAGTGATCGACAACTGGTCGGTGGGTTGCCAGAGCAGGTCGACGTCGATGCCCTGGATGGTGGCTTTGGCTGCGTTGGTCAGCCGGGTTGCAGTACCGCCGCCCGGAATGATCAAGACCTGCTGCAGCTGCAGGTTCTCGTACTTATAGTAGAAGGCCTCGGCATTCAGTCGAAGCGTATTGTCGACGAGCTCCGACTTGAACCCCAGGGTATACGCGTCGATGTCCTCCGGCTCGACCGGCGGATCGATCACCGGCGTGCCCGGCGCGAGAATGTTGGGACCAAAGTCCGGCGGGATGATGGTGTTGAAGAGTCCGCTCTTGAAGCCACGGTTCCAGGCGACATACGCCATGAAGTCATCGGTGAACTTGTAGTCGAACGACAGCCGTCCGGTGACACTCGACCAGCTGTCGCTGAGTCCCGAATTGGACGCCCACACGCGCGGCGAAAACCTCCCATCGGGGTGCTGATTGAGGCGGTAGCCCGACATGCTCCGCTCGTCGTCGGTGTAACGGATGCCACCCGTAATGTTGAACTGGTCGGTGATCGGTACCGTCGTTTGGAAGAACGCCGACCAGGACTCGGTGCTCTGCTCGGAGTCGCGCCGCGGGAGGCGATCCCTGGGGGTGCGGTTGGAATGGGTTGGGTAAGGGAAGGGCCCCACGGAGGCCCAATTGCCGCAACGGTCAGGAAACCGTTGAAGTGAAACGGGTCGACGGTGGACGAGTCTTCAGGTCGAACAAGCCTCCGACCCGCGAAATACGGGAATCGGCCGGGGAGAGCAGCTGAAACTCCTGCGTCCAGGTGTCGGTCTCGTACCAGAGCAGCGGGTTCAGACGGAAGGTGCTGCTGCCGTCCTGGGCAAACTCCTCTCCGCTTCGGCCCAGCGGTACGCCGAGATGCTGACAAAATCGGCGAAGGAGAATTCGTGCTTGATCTTGGCGCTCGCGCCGTACATCTCGACGGCCGCAATCGGGTCGAGATTCTAGAAGTTGTCGTAGAGGCCCGGCGGAGGTCGAGGACGCACCGGCGCTGCTCCTCGTGCCGGGCGCGGGTCAAAAGGCGGCCTGCTGGTTCTCGTCATCGTCATAGTCCACTTTGAACAGCACGCTAGTTGCGTCGCCGATGTCCCAGAGAAGCTTTATCCGGCCTCCGTAGTTGTGATACGTGTAAGCGTCGTTGCCGGTTGTGAAGTTCGTTCCCCAGCCGTCATTCTGATCCTCGCCATAGAGCGCGATATTGGCGCTGAGATTGTCGCCGAGGCCCCCCGTTGCATCGAGGTTCCCGGAGATGGTGTCGTAGTTCCCGTAACCGAGCGAGACGTCGAGCGCCGGTTCCGGAGTCGGGTCCTTCGTGAAGACGGAAATGACGCCGCCCGTAGCGTTTCGCCCGAACAGCGTCCCCTGCGGCCCCCTCAACACCTCGATACGAGAAATGCTGTTGTAGTTCGAGAGCGCTGCCGCGCTCGATCCGTAATCGACATCATCGACGTACATCGCGACCGCGGGCTCGGTTCCCGCCTGCGTGGAGGGATTGCCGACCCACGCAGGAACGGTGTGCTGCCGTTCGTCTGGCGATTGAGCTGCAGGCCGGGAATGACCTGTGCCAGGGTCTGGCCGTTGACCACGCCGACCTTGCCGGCCTCGTCGGCGGTGAGCGCCGTGATAGCGATCGGCACGTCCTCCATGTTCTCGGAGCGCTTGTTTGCAGTGACGACGACCTCTTCAAGCCCGGCCTGTTCGACCTCTATCTCCGGGGCCGGCGGCGGAGGCGCCTGTGCAACAGCCGCAGCAGCGGCCCCGAGCAGGCAAGGCAGTAACGCGGAGTGGATGGCGAGACGAAGCTTCGTCGTTGGCAGACTAATATGATTCCCCCTGCTGATCGGATGAATTGGCAGGTCCGACCCACCAGTTCGCTCACTCACCGTAAGTACCCTGTAGTATCTAGCCACAGCTGCGGTGCTCTCGCAAGCCGCGTGGT
>CAWJEO010000023.1:0-100676 GCA_963841895.1 uncultured Acidobacteriota bacterium | reverse complement strand
ATCACCGGCGCGACGATGATCGCGAGCTCGTCGATGACACCGGCATCGAGGCCCTGGCGGATCACGTCCGCGCCGCCGCCGATGGCGACATCCTTATCACCGGCGACCTCGCGAGCGCGCTCGATCGCCGCGTCGAACCCGCCGACGAAATTGAACTCACCGCTGTCGGGCTCCTCCTGCGGGCGGTGCGTGACGACGAAGACCGGGATATCCCACGGGTTCTTATCGCCCCAGTGCCCGGCGGCCTCGTACATCCAGCGGCCGACGACGATCGCGCCGGTACGCACCATCGCCTGGTTCAGGAACTCGAGCGCCTCGCCCGAGGGCTCGCCTCTCGGCTCGTTGTCGTAGCTCCAAGGGCCCATCGAAGACCCAGTAGTGCAGCCGCTCGCCGCCCTCCCCGAGGCCCTTACCGGGGGCGTTCGTGCGAAACCGCGATGTCGCCGTCCACCGATGTCGTGATCGACGCGATCACCTTTGCCATGGTCGCGCTCTCCTCTCGTCGCTTGAGTCGCTCAGCCGTAGGGACCGACGATGGCGTTCGAACTCATCGCTGCGCGCCCGTCTATGCGGAGGACGCTTGTCGCTCGCGAGGGCAGCAGCCGTGCCAAGTCGCTGGTGCCGATGGGCGGTGGCGGGGGCATCGCGCTGCTGAGCTTCCGTCGCGTCAGCACTACGCGCGCCCCCGCCAGCACCGCTACCTGGGCCGACCCACCACCGCGTCGATCGGGAACCGGTTCGGTCCCTCGCCGCCGCCGCCCTTGGGGTTGCCGTAGCAGACCGGATCCGTGGTGGCGAGTGCCGCGCCGGCCGTCGAGCCGGTATCGGATGCGGCCGAAGTAGATGCCGCGGGGCAGACCGCTGGAGTCGATGTCAACGATGAACACGCGCCTGCCTGTCCGGGTGCGGGTGCGTGTGGTTCCTCCCGCCCCCGGGTTCCCTCAAACGTCGCGCTGAGCAACCGGAACCGGTGGCCCCTGGCGACGATGATCCTCCACTTCGCGACCCGGGTGGACGCGCACGCGGGCGTCACCGGCGTGCCGGGGGCCTGCAGGGCCTGCCGGACCTGCCGGACCTGCCGGACCTGCCGGACCAGCCGGACCAGCCGGACCTGCCGGACCCTGCGGGCCGGGCGGTGCAGTTCACGCAAGGCGCGGGCGGCGGCTTCGGGCAGGTGACCTTGCCGTAGATATCATCGTGGTCGGTGAATTGCCCTTGCCGGGCCAGTCGAACTTGGCGTACACGTGATGCTCGAGGGTGTCCTTGACCTTCACCGGGAGCGTGACGACCAGCGTGCCGCTCGAGCCCGCGAACGTGAAGTCGTTGACCGTGTGCACGAGCTCGCGGTCAACGCTGAAACTTGCCGTCGATCGGCTTGTTGGACTGATCGAACTGGTCGAACTGGATCGTGACGGTGATGGTGCCCTCGCCTGTGGCGTCGCACGCGCACTCGACCTTGGACTTGGAGTCTTGACGTGGTTGGCCGACGCGACGTCGGCCATCACGCTCCGTGGCCCGCCCCGTTTCGCGTCAGCAGCGCCTCATGTGCACCGTGAGCGACGCCTACCCGTTCGCCCTGGGGACGCGCCCGATCGCTTCCCCACTCCGCTGCCCCTGACGAGGGCAACGTAGCGGTTCGGGGCGGCGCGCGCGTATCAGGGACGGCCCAGCCGCCTCTTACATGTGACCGACCGCCAAAAGGAGTGACGATGGAGAACAAAGGACACGTCGGAGCGTTTCCGGACGTCATCGATCATCCGACCGCCGGGCGCAGCACGCTCGAAGCGAGCCGGATCGCGATCCGCTGGCGGGATGCGGGCACGGACAGACGCCCGCGCGTCGCTGCTCTCCGACCTCGGGCTGGTGCCCGCGGAGCCGCAGGCGGAGCGCCCCCGCGCTCACGGTCAACCGCACCGAGGGCCTGTGGTGGGTGCGCCGGGACGACGGCACCGCGGTGCCGGACGACGTGCTCGCCCGTCTCGAGCAGAGCGATCTCGTCGCGTGGGTGAGTCCTGCATATCGGCCCGGGCGCGGTCCCGAGGGCGACCGTGGGCTGTACGCGGTCGATCCGACGCGGCTGTACATACCGCAGCCCGCGCTCGAGGCCGCCGGCGAGGAGCTGCCCTCCGGAGTTGTGCTCGACAGCGAGCGCTCCGGCCGGCTGCGGGGCCTCGCCGCCTTGCGCGTGGAGGCGCCGAGCACCGCCGAAGCCCGGATCGCGCACAGGGTCGCGGCCGAGCTGCCCAAGGCACGCTTCGAAACCATCCCGTACCTGTCGCCCGAGGCCTGCGGGGGATGCCGGCCGCCGACCGGCGAGTTCACGCCGAACGACCCGCTGTTCGCGCGCCAGTGGGGGCTGCAGCGGATCGAAGCGCCGCGCGCGTGGCAGATCGCGCGTGGCGACCCGTCGGTCGTACGATCGCGGTCATCGACGAGGGCGTCGAGCTCGGCCACCCCGACCTCGATGCTGCACCCGCAGTCCTGGAACGCCTCGACCGACACGCCCGACGGCAGCCCGACCGGCAACCACGGCACCGCCTGCGCCGGCATCGTCGCGGCGCGGCTCGACAACGCCCAGGGCGTGGCCGGCGTGGCCGGCGGCGCGCGCGTCATGGCGATCGCCACCGCGACCTGGGCGGACGTCGACATCGCCGAGGGCCTGTACTTCGCCGCCGACAACGGCGCGCGCGTGGTGCAGCATGAGCTTCGGCGTCTATCCGTAGTGGAACGTCTGGGACTTCGACCTGATCCGCGACGCGCTCCAGTACGCGCACGACAAGGGCCTCTGCTCGTCGCGGCGTCGGGCAACGAGGACGTGCCCGGTGCCCGCTTCCCGGGCAGCGACGCCCGGACCCTCTGCGTCGGCGGCAGCAACCGCAGCGACGAGCGCAAGCGCGATCGGCGACTCGTCGAGCGAGCCGTGGTGGGGCGCCTGCTACGGACCGGACGTCGACGTCGTGGCGCCGTGCCTGGAGATCCCGACGACCGACCGGCTCGGCGGCGACGGCTACGACGCCGGCGACTACGTCGGCCGCTTCAACGGCACCTCCTCCGCGACGCCGCACGTCGCCGGGCTCGCCGCGCTGCTCTTCAGCCTGCGTCCGGAGCTGACCAACGTCGAGGTGCGCCGCCTGATCGAGAGCACCTGCGACAAGATCTCGCCGGCGCTCTACACCTACGCGAACGTCGGCTCGAAGCCGACCGGCACCTGGAACGAAGAGGTCGGCTACGGCCGGGTCAACGCCGAGCGGGCGCTGCTCGCGGCGTGCGCGCCCGGCGGACGAAGCGACGAGGCGTGCCACGGTTGCGGCGGCAACTGCGTCGAGCCGCACGCCGGAGGACTGCCGCGGCCCGGCCCGCTGCCGTGGCTGCCCGCGACCGCTGCCATGTTCTTCTACGAGGCGCGCGTCTTCGACGCCGGACAGCCGAGCGACCGGCGGCTGCAGATCCGGGTCACCTACGAGCACTGCCTGAGGCTGCTCGGCCGCCAGCAGGGCCCGCTGCTCTACACGATGACGCTGCTGCCGGGCGAGGAGGTCAGCTGTACGAGTTCGACCGCTACCGCCGCGTCCGCTCGGAGGAGCGAGCGGCTGTCCGTGCACTCGTCGTTCCGCCAGACGATGAGCGCGCTGTCGCAGACGCCGGCGGTTCGCGTCGGCGTCGGCGTATGTGGACACGCTCACCGAGGTCCGGACCCAGCGCCGACATCTCGGTCTCGGCCGGCGGCGGGCTCGCCGGCTTCTTCGGCGCGCCGCAGGTGAAGGGCGACTTCTCGGTCATCGACCGAGACGTCGCTCGCCAGCGGCGCCGTCGGTGCGGACGGTCTCGGAGCAGTTCGCGCAGAACGCGGTGACCGCGGCGCAGGCCACCGAGGCCGAGCGCTCGATCGTCGTGAGCCGGTTCGAGGAGGCCGAGCACGCAGACCACGACCGCCGCACGCTGCGCAACGACAACCACTGCCACGCGGTCACCTACTTCGTGCGGCGCGTCAACGAGGTCTACGAGGTCTCACACCCGCGTGGCAGCGATCGAGTGGCGGGTCGGCGACGCGCCGTGGCGCTCGATCGACGACACCGACGGTGCCCGACGAGGTGCGCGAAGCGCTCGAGCGAGCGTCCGCGAGCTGCCGCCGCAGCCGGGCGAGTCAGTGCGCGACCGGCGCGCAGATCACGCTGCCGACCGACGGCACGCTCTACGAGGCCGAGCTCGCCCACTGCTCCTCGTGCGAGCCCGCGCGCGAGGAAGCGACGCGGATCGCGCTGGAGCGAGGCGCCTGCGGGCGCGGCGAGAGTGCCTCAAGACCGAGCGGCTGGCGCTCCGCATGGCCAGGCAGGAGACCCCGGACGGCTGACCCGCGTGTCGTTCACCACCGTCGCTGTGTACGCGGCCGTGGCGGACTGCCGGCGCTCCGTTACCCGGTCGTCGGCTCCGCCACGGTGTCGCCCTCGCGCACGATCCACCCGCCGGCCACGATGAGCCGCACGTCGTCGAGCGCGGCCAGGTCGGCGCGCGGATCTCCGCCGACGACGAGCGCGTCGGCGGCGTAGCCCGGCCTTGAGCCGGCCGAGCTCGCGCGCCCGGCCTACGAGGGCCGCGCCCGTGCTGGTCGCCGCGCGTAGCGCGTCGAGGTTCGACAGGCCGAACTCCGCGAGGAGCCGGATCTCGCCCGCGACGCTGGACAGCGTCGCCGGGCTGTACGACGTGTCGGTTCCCGCGGCGATCGGGATACCGCGCTCGTATGCCGCCGGGACGGTGATGCGCAGTACGGCGAGCATCTCGCGCCCCCGCGCCACGAGCCGCGGGTCGGTGTACTCCCCACCGGGCTCGGCGAGGTCGACGACGGCCGACAGCGTCGGGACGAGGTACGTTCCGCGGGCGCGCATGAGGTCGAGCGTCGCAGCCGATGCGAACGTCCCGTGCTCGACGGACCGCACACCCGCGAGCACGGAGTCGCGGATGCCCTCGTCGCCGTGGCCGTGACAGGCCACGCCGCCCCGCAGGCGGCGCGCCGCGTCCACGACGGCGCGGATCTGACGCTCGTCGTAGACCTGCACGCGAGGATCCTGCTCCGCCAGCCCCGCCCGCTCCGTCGAGCGCGTCTTGATCAGGTCGACGCCGCGGTCGATGTTGACCTGCACGAGGTAGCGCAGCGCCTCCGGGCTGCGGACGCCGTCCGGCAGCGCCGCCAGCGGGGCGAGCCGGGGATCGGCGAGGATGCTGTCGCCCAGGTTCGGGGTGACGAACAGCCCCGCGGCCAGCGTGCGCGGAACCACCAGGCCCCCGAACTCGAACAGGGCGCGCAGACCGACGTCCTGAAAGAACGGCGTCGAGGCCGAGCGGATCGTCGTCGCGCCTCCGGTGAGGGCGACGCGCGCAGCGGCCACGGTCGCCGAGTGGACGTGCGCGTCGAGCAGCCCGGGCAAGACGAACGCACCGCCGACGTCGATGACCCGCCCGTCACGCGCAGCACGCGCGTCGTCGCCCGCACCGCGGACGCGCCCGTCCGCGAACACCACCGTCGCGTCGTCGGTCACCCGGCCCGTCGCCGGGTCGAGCAACCGTCCTCCGGTGAGCGTGAGCGTCGGCGCGACCCGGTGCGGCGCCCGTCCGTCACCGTAGTCGTCACGCTGGCGGCCATCCCCCGCGACAGCCCCGCGCGGTCCAGCCACCGCCGCCGCCCCCGCGGCTGCCGCTGCCCGGTCAGCGCCTGCCGCCTCGTGACTCCGCGACCCGCGTCCCCGGCACGATGCATCGTCTCGTCTCCTCTCGCCGCTCGGAGCGGATCCTACGCCTCAGCCGAGCTCCTCCGGATGCACCCCCACGACCAACGTCGAACTCGAGGTCACCTATCCGTGACCGACGCGGTCTCAGCGCGGCGACGAAGCGCCGCGCCTGCCGGCCGCACGCGGTGAGTCGCTGCGCCCGACCGCGCCGTGTCGCAGGTGTCATGTGCGGATCTCTGGGATCTCCTCGAGCACGTCCAGGCGCAGCTGGAGAAGGCCCGGCGGCCCCGAGAGCGGGGCGCGGCCCCGCCAGCGGACGGGGAGCCGCGAGTCAGGAGCCCGCCGCTACGGGACACGAAGCAGATGGCGCGACTTCGACGCCGCTACCTGTCGAACTGACTGCTGCTTTGAGTTCTCTGAGCGCTGTCGCGCTCCCTCCGGGGTCTTGAAAAGGGGTGGATGATTCGGGCGTCGCCCGTAACGCCGATCTTTTTGCCTTGGCGCCTGTGAGCCTGTTTTGAGTCTGGCGTGCGGGGTCTCCCCGGAGCTCCGGAGTGTGCTGCGAGCACGACTGTCAGATTCGTTTGTCTCTGAGGCCCCTGGGCGACGGTCATGGAGCGGTCGACCGGAAGGAGGCGAGCAGTGCAGACCATCGTCGAGCGCCCGGCGGCGCTGGACGTCCACAAGGCGCAGGTGACCGCGTGCGCGCGCGTGCCCGGGCAGCGCGGCCGGCGTGAGCAGCACGTCGCGGAGTTTGCGACCACCGTCCGCGGCCTGCTGGAGCTGCGCGACTGGCTCGCCGGCCACGGCGTCACGCAGGTGGTGATGGAGGCCACCGGCGTGTATTGGAAGGCGCCGTGGGCGATCCTGGAGGACGAGTTTGACTGCATGCTGGTCAACGCCCGGCACGTCAAGCAGGTCCCGGGCCGCAAGACCGACGTCTCCGACGCGGCGTGGCTGTGTCAGCTCGCCGAAGCCGGCCTGTTGAAGGCCAACTTCGTGCCGCCCAAGCCGATCCGCCAGCTGCGCAACCTCACGCGCTATCGCAAGACGCAGATCCAGGAACGCGCGCGCGAGGTCAACCGGCTGCACAAGGCGCTCGAAGACGCCGGCATCAAGCTCGACAGCGTCGCGGCGGACATCATGGGCAAGTCCGGACGCGACATGCTCGACGCGCTGGTCGCCGGCGAGACCAACCCGGACGTGCTTGGCCGACCTCGCGCGCCGGCAGATGCGCAAGAAGATCCCCGCGCTGCGCGAGGCCCTGCAGGGGCACGTCGACGCCCACCATCGGCTGTGGATCGGGGCGATCCTGCGCCACATCGATTTCCTCGACGAGCAGATCGAGCAGCTCACCGGCATGATCGAGGAGCAGATCCGCCCTTTCGACCCGGCGGTTGAGCTGCTGTGCACGATCCCCGGCATCCAGCACCGCGGCGCCGAATGCATCATCGGCGAGATCGGCACCGACATGACTCGGTTCGCCACCGCGCGGCACCTGGCGTCCTGGGCCGGCCAGTGCCCGGGCAACGACAAGTCGGCCGGCAAACGCCGCTCCGGCAAGACCCGCGACGGATCCAAGTGGCTGGACTTCGCGCTCGAAGAAGCCGCCATGGCCGCGATCCGCGTCAAGGGCCACTACCTCGAAGCCCAATACCGCCGGCTCAAGCCACGCCGCGGCCACAAGCGCGCGCTCGGCGCGATCAAGCACACGATGATCTGCGCGATCTGGCACATGCTCTCCACCGGCGAGACCTACCGCGACCTCGGCGGCGACTACTTCACCAACCGCGACCCCGAACGCCAAACCCGGCGCCTCGTCAAACAGCTCGAACGCCTCGGACACCACGTAACGCTCACCGAGGGGGCCGCGGCAGCCTGAGCGAACTTTTCCTGTCAGTTCCCCTGGCCGCGCTGCGGCCCCTCCGGGACCGTGAAAAGGAGCGATAATCCGGCGGTCGCCAGTGACGCCGAACCTTTGCCTTGGTGCCTTTGAGCCCGTTGTCAGTTAGGCGCGCGGGGTCTCCCCGGAGCTCCGGAATGTGCTGCGAGCACGATCACCAGAATCGCCTGTCATCGAGGCCCCCGCGGCGACATCAAGCGGCCGACGCCGGAACGCCGGGCGGCTGCATCATCATCGACCACGAGCGGCGGTCCCACCGGCTCACCGCCCAGCTCGTGCGCTCGCGAAACCCCGGGATGCACCACGAGGAGGCCGCGACGGGCTAAGCGAACTTTTCTCACCAGCGCGGCCGGGACGATGGGGCCGCCGGCATCGCTGTCCCTATTCGTCCAACTGAGCAACGAGGCGATGGTTGAACCTGTGCGCCAACAGCTCCTGTGCCCGAGAAGCAGGAGTGTCACCCTGCGCTCCTGGCGGTCGTACACGGCAAGTCGCCCGGCCTGCGTGTCACAGCTGTGTCACGCAGCCCGCTACCCCCGGCGCCGTAGATGTTCTGATCGAGGCCGCCCTGAGACAGGCACGGATCCGAGACCAGCGGGGAGCTGTAGGCGGCCGCGAAGATGTCGTCTGGCACCCAGTTGCACGTCCGGGTGTCCGCGTCGAAGCCCTCGTCCTGGTTTCCGTCGCGCGGGTCGGTCGCGGAGACTAGGTCGCGCGTGTCAGTCCAGACCGCGAAGAAGCTACCGTCTTGCGTCGCGGAGACGTAGTTGTAGTCACCGAAGAACGGGGATCGCGGGCTGCTGGTTCTCGTAGTTGTGGTTGCTCCGAGCCGTGCTGACGAGCGTCGGCGTCCACACCAGCCCATTCGCGGAGCGGGCGAGGTAGGCGTCGACGATCGCCCCGGAGGTCGTGCCGGCCGCGGTGTTGCCCATCGGGCGATCGGGCGAGTACGCCGGATCCGCACGCGAGTCCTGGAGGATCACGGACAGCGTCGAGCCGTCGGTCGCGATGTCGGGGAAGAACTGGTGGCCGGTGGCCGCCGGGGCGGGGCGCACGATCGGACCGGTCCAGGTGAGCCCGTCGCTCGAGTTGCGGGCGAAGACCTGTGACTGTCCGGCGGCCGTGCGCGCTGTTCCAGACGACGTGCACGCCGTTGGCATCGGCGGCGACCGCCGACAGGCTCGAGAAGCGCGCGTAGTTCAGTAGCGGGCAGCGGAATGGGCCGTCGCCGCACGTGTCCAGGCAGTAGTCGGTCGAGTCAAAGGCGGTGATGGTCGCGACGGTCCGCGGGCGCGTCCACGACACGCCCTCGTTCGTCGACTTGACGATCGCGATCGAGTCGGGCCCCTGTGACCCCGCGTGGTGCGGCGACGTCGAGGTAGACGGCGCCGTCGGGCCCGACCGCGAGGTCGGCGAACTGCTCGGACGCCCCGCCGTCGGAGATGCGGGTCGGCTTGGAGTACGTGCGCCCGCCGTCGGTGGAGCGCTTGAACATGATCACGTCATTGCCAAGGTTGCCGCTGAAACGCGCCCACGCGACGTAGACGTTGCCGTTGTTCTGGTCGGCGGTGATGTTGATCTTGTCTTGGAAAAGACCGGCGACCGACGGGGTGCCCCGCTCGACGAGCGTCGTGAAGCGGTAGCTCGCGCCGTCGTCGTTATAGCGCGCGACGTAGATCGAGCCGTTGGTCGGCTTCGCGCGGTTGAAGCAGATTCGCCGTAGTACAGACGCCCGTCGCCGTCGAACGCCTGCGTCGGGTCTCCGGCAGAGGCACAGCTGCCCTTGGTCGGCGACTGCGAGCGGAGCGGCGACGTGTCGCCCGGATAGCCCGGCACGAGGCTCGACCGCCACGTGGCGCCGCCGTTGGTCGAGACGGTGGTGCGCCCGGCCACTGGTTGCCCGATCCGCTGCCGATCTCCGCGCAGTAGTCGTTGGAGATCACCGGCGACGACCACATCCGAGTTGCGCGGGTCGACCGCCACGCTCGGCTCGTTCTGGCTCCGGCGACCGGTGCTGCAGCCCTGCAGCGTCGCGTCCGTCCCGCCGTCATAGCGCGTGTAGGACCCCGCAGTCCGGTCGTTGTCGACCAGCGTGTCCGCCGGTGCGGCGGTCACCCCCGCGAGAGTGAGTCCGATCGCGAGCACGGTGATACGGCGAGCACGGCGGAGCATTGCGGTCCTCCCCCAAAAGGCAGAGACGGTGTACGCGCGCGCTTGAAGCAGAGGTTATCGAGCTGCAGGTGCCCGGCAAGCGAGGCCGCCTCGCCCGAGATGCCTTCCATCATGCAGCCGTCGCCGGCGAGCGCGTAGACGTTGAAACCGAACATGTCGAAGCCGGGGCGGTTGTACTTCGCCGCCAGCCACTTCGAGGCGATCGCCATGCCGACGCTGGTCGCGACGCCCTGGCCGAGCGGCCCGGTCGTCGTCTCGACCCCGGAGGTCCAGCGGTATTCGGGATGTCCGGCGCAGCGGCTATCGAGCTGGCGGAAGCGTCGGATGTCGTCGAGCGGCACCGACAGCTCGCCGAGCGTTTCGTATTTGGGGTTGACGGCCTTGACGCCGCTCAGGTGCAGCATCGAGTAGAGCAGCATCGAGGCGTGGCCCATCGACAGCACGAAGCGGTCGCGATTGGGCCAGATCGGATGGTCGGGATCGAAGCGCAGGTGGTGCTGCCACAGCGCGTAGGCCACTGGCGCCATCGCCATCGGCGTGCCGGGATGGCCGGAGTTGGCCTGCTGGACGGCGTCCATCGACAGGGTCCGGATGGTGTTGACGCACAGTTGGTCCAGCGTGGGATTGGCGGTCGTTCCTGCGGCGGGCGTAGCGCTCATGTCAGCTCCTCGGCGTGTGCACTGTAACAGAGAGGTGCGACGGGTGCGAAGGTTCGCTGGGTACACCAGGTGCGGTGCGGTAGGTGCGATAGGTGCGCAAGGTGCGCAGATGCAGTCGGTCGCGTATGCTCTGCCCAGTACGTGTCGAACTCCGTTCTGGCGATCGAGCTCGGTGATGTCGGCCTCGGCCTGCTCATTGCCAGTGTTTTCCTGGTCACGTTCGCGATCGTGGTCGTCGTGGCGTACCTCGTGCTCGGCGGCAAGAAGCCGGGGCCGGCTCGCGCGCCGGCCTCACCGGTCGACGCCGGCCCCGCAGCGGCCGCGGCACCAGAGGACGTCCCGACGCCCGACGTCGGGGCCACGACGTGGATGAACCGGATCTGACGCACCCGGCGCCTGCGGTTCGCATCCGGTTGCCCAAGGTCTACGGCGTTCTCGCGGCAATCAGCGCCCGGTTGCGTCAGCCCCGCCCGCCGCGCGCCGCTCTGACCGAAGCCGAGACCTTGCAGGCCGTCACGATGGTTCGCGACGGCTTGCCGCTGTCGGAAGCCGCGCGCGCGGTCTATCCCGAGTTCGATCGGCTCGACGCCGCGGCGAGGCACGACATCGAAACGCGGCTTCAGCAACTGGCAAGACCTGAGAAGGAACAACGATGAAGGTAGGCACGAATGAAATCAGGGATCGTCGTCACGAACGTGGAAGCTGACGATGCGCCATGCCACAATTGGACATGGGCCCCACGCGGCTGACGCCGCTCGACGCCGAGACCCGCGCCCAGGCGCAACGCTGGCTGGCCCTCTGGCAGCAGCAGGGACGGTCACTCGAGGAGCAGCGAACCACGGAGCTGCGGAAGCTCGACGACGAAAGTGCGGCCCGGATTGCCGTTGAACTCGTCTGGCCACTCGGTACGCTGGGCGATCATCGAGGCGGAGACGACGGCGTCGGCCTGGTGTCAATCAAGCAGGCCCTCGACATGCTTGGCCGACGGCGGTGAGCGCACCTCCGCTCGTCGAGGCCGCCATCGAACTGCTCACGTATCTCGTCTCCATCAGCCGGCCTGCCTGTCTCATTGGCGGGATGGTCGTGGGACGTTGGGGTGAGCCCAGAGCGACGCAGGATGTAGACGCGACTGTGCTCGCCGATTTCGGCGAAGAACTGGTGCTGCTCGCTGCGCTCCTCGAGCAATTCCGATCGCGAGATGCCAACCCAGGCGAACGCGCTCGACTCGGCCGGCTGGCCTTGCTCGAAGCATCCAATGGTGTGCGGCTCGACCTGAGCTTCGCGGCATTTCCCTTTGAGCGCGAGGTGCTCGACCGCGCCTCCGACTGGCGGCTGACGCCCGAGATTGCGGTCTCGACATGCTCGGCAGAAGACCTGCTGATTTACAAACTGGTCGCGGGACGCCCGCAGGATCTGGCCGACATCGAGAGCATCGTGAAGCGACAGGCGCCAACGCTTGATGTCAACCGCGTGCGACACTGGGGCCAAATGTTCGCCGAGATCAAGGAGGAACCGGAGCTCCTCCGGCCATTCGAAGGGGCCCTGCGGAGGGCGATCGACGCTTGAACACGCTACCGTGACTATTTTTGCGTCTGAGGATTGCGGCTCGACTAGCCGTGGATCAGGGCTGGCAGAAAGGGGCTCCGATCATGAGATCGATCAGCCGATGGCTCTTCGCGACCACGCTGATGTTGGGACTTGCGATGGCTGAAGCACCCGCCCAAACGTCGTTTCCGTGGCCCGACATGGCGCGCCGGATCGTCACTGCCCTTCAAGTCGAGCGGGGCGAGCGGGTCATGCTGCGGTTCGATCCGCAGACCATGCGCGAGCTCGAACCGGAAGTCGCGAGGCAGCTACGTGCGGCGGGTGCCGAAGTCGAATCGCATGCGTTTGGACCGCTCGAGGAGTTTGCGCGACGTCTGGCGTCGATCGACATTTACGTCTGGCTGCCGGCCGGGCCCACCGCGGCGACGCCCGCCAATCAGGCGGCCGCGCTCGTGGAGTGGCTCGATGCGCGCCAGGATCGCCGCGAACTGCACTTTCACTGGGTCGACGGCACGCGCGATGTCGACGGTCTGCCGGCGCCGCATCGGCCGGCCTACGATCGCGTCTATCTCGAGGCGCTCGACATCGACTATGCCGCGATGGCGGCGCAGATGGACGCCGCGATCGGGCGGCTGCGTGCCGGCGAGGTCCGCGTGACGACACCGGCCGGGCACCGATGTGCGATTCCGCGTCGGCGACCGGCCGTTCAATCGCCAGACCGGCGACGCGTCGAAGGCGAACGCGCGGAAGGGTCGCATCCGCATCGATTGCCACACCGAGCTTCCCGCGGGCGTGCTGCGGGTCGCGCCGATCGAGAGCAGCGTCAACGGCGTGCTGGTGCTGCCGGCTGCCGATTTGGTCCACCGCGCGACCAACGTGCGTCTCGTGATCCGCGACGGCGTGGTCGTCGAGTCATCGGCCACGACCGGCGCGGACGCGGTCAAGGCGTTCCTCGCGTCGGAGCCGGGCGCCAGCCGTTTCCGCGAGTTCGCGCTCGGGTTCAACCCGAGGCTGACGATTCCCGCCGGCGAGCAGGCGCTGCCGTACTACGGCTATGGCGCCGGCGTCGTACGGATGAGCCTGGGCGACAACAGCGAGCTCGGTGGCGCCGTGCGTGGTGGCGGCGTCCGCTGGCTGTTTTTTCCCGACGCGACAGTCGTCGCCGCCGGCGGCTCGCTGGTCGAACGCGGCCGCCTGGCGACAACGAGTTTCATCAAGGCAAGACGGTGAGGGTCAGTCCGGCGAGCGGTGATGATGGTCGCCGGCCGGCGCCTTATTTCACTTTGACCGTGCCGTCAGCGCGAGGCCGTCGGCGACGGTGGTTATGCGGACCATGTAGCACGCGCCCGGCATCTTCGGGACCTTCCAGCTCTGGATGAAATGGCTCGCGGCCGCATCGTAGCGCAAGGCCGTGGCGCCGCTGGTCACGAAGTCCACTGGATCCTCAATCGCTTCGGAGTCGGAAGGGATCGGCTGCACGGTGAACTCGAGTCCGTCCGGTACCGTCAGCTGGACGCCGTTCACGGACACGTTGAACTTGAGTGGAACGGTCGCGCCGCCCTTGACCGTATTCAGGAATCCCACGACCCGGCTCACAGGCGAGTAGAACCCCGTGCGCAGGATCGGGCTGACGATGATGGCGATGGGCGAGAGCGATGACGTCGCGCCACAGATGGTTTTCGTCGCCTCGTTCACGCCGTCAGGAGGAGGAAGAGTGATGTCAACCCACTCGTTGTTTTCGTAGTGCAATAGCCGCGGCGTCGCAGCTCCGAAGTCGACGCCGGCATAGCTGAAGCAGAGCGTGATCAAGCCGCTAAACTCCGCCGTCGTCTCGACATCGAAGATGACGCCCGCGACATCGAAGCCGCCAGGTATTGGTGGCGCTTCGCTGGGATCGATCACTGTGACCGTCGTCGTTCCTGCGCCGGTGATCTCCTCGAACCTCAGGGGTGACCGGGCCTAGAGTGAAGTACCTCGCTTGGGACGACGCGAAGAACGCGAAGCTCAGGAAAGAGCGTGGCAGCGGGTTCGAGGATGTCGTGTTTCACATCGAGCGCGGCGATGCGCTCGACATCCTGGATTACCCGAACTCCGACCGCTACGCCCGCCAGCGCATCTTCGTCGTTCAACGCGAGGACTCCGTGTGCCTGGTGCCGTTCATCGAGGACGAACACGGTTTTCCTGAAGACGATGATCCCGAGCCGGAAGGCGACGAAGGAGCGGGAGACGTTACGCGCCGGCGGCCGAGTGGCAGCGATCAGCAGTCGAGTGGTCTTCCGGCGCACTGACCGGCGAGTGTGTGTCGGAGGCTGGCGTCCGCCAGCCCCCGACGTCGGGGGCTTGCCTACTTCAGACTGAACGTCGCGCTCAGTAGGAGCACCTCCTGCTCCGCATCCTTATATGTGATGCGGGCCACGACGCAACCCGCGGCTTTCGGAAGCTTCCAGTTCTGGATGAACACTTTCGCCGATTCGTCGTACCGCAGGCTGGTATCACCAGCCGTCACGTAGTCCACCTGGTCCTGCGGCGAGATCGAACAGACCGATGCGGCCACTGCTGCGACACTGAAAGAAAGCCCCGTGGTGGTCGTCTTCTCCACGCCGTCGAGAGTGACGTTGAACTTGAGCGGGATCGTCGAGCCCGCTTTGACCGTATTCACGTAATCGGGGATCGGGCTGACGGGTGCGTAGAACCCGCTTTTCGACACGAACTTCGTCGTGCTCTTGAAAATCCCGAACGGTGAGAACGTGGTGGTTTCGCCGCACAGCGTCTGCGTCGTCGTGTCCACGCTCGTCGTGATGTCGATCCACGTGGTGTCCACGTAATGGAATAGTCTCGGCGTCTGTCCGCCGAAATCGACACCGGCATAGCTGAAGCAGATCGTGGTCGGGCCGGAGATCGGACCGGTCACGGAGATGTCGTAGTAGAGCGGCACGCCGCCGTCGGTCAGCACGATCTCGAAGTTTCCGGGTGGCGTAGGAGCTAGCTCCGGCGTGGTCTCCGGATCGATCACGGCGACGGTCACAGTTGTAGCACCGCCTGTTTCGACGCTGTCGAACGTCAGAGCGACGTCCGGCGTCCCGGTGGGCACGTCAGGTTCCACGGTGACGTTCTCGCCTTCAGGAACGACAACGATGGCCGGCGCGCTGACGTTGATCGTGAACGTCGCGTCCGTGCTCAGCCCGAATGAGTTTTCCCCCGTGAGCAGCACAGCGAACGAACCGGCCTGTGTCGGGCTTCCCGTGATTTTGGCGTTGCTGGAGCGATCACCAGGCCAGGCGGCAGGCCGATCGCGGACACGGTGGACGTGTGTGTAGTCGCAATTGTGAAGGCGAATGGCAACCCGATCGTCCCGTCCACAGCTGAAGGCCCGGTGAAGGTCGGCACCACCGTGGCCGGCGCGACGACGCGGGGGAGGGTATATATTTCACTGCCTTCGTCGATGGTGAGGCCCAGCTCGTCCCGCGTGAGCGTGACGAGTTGCGAGTCGGAGCCGGTGGTGTCCGTCGCGATCAGCACCTTGGTGACCGGGTCCCACGTGTAGGTGCCGAGGTCGCGCTCGTCGGCAGCGCCCTCCGGTTGATCGAAGGCGGCGAAATATTTGTTCCCGGCACTGCTGCCGACCAGGACCAGGGCAAAGGTGTTGTCAGCTTCGGCCGGGTTACCGCCGACCCAGCCGCCCACAATCGAGCCCGGCCCGCCGACCACACGCTGGGCCGGCAGTTGGCTGCACGCCGGGCAGTTGTTGTCAATGATTGTGTAGGTATCACCGGCGATGGTGACTGCCAGCCCTGAGCGCCCATTGTTCCCCGAGAATCCGAAAACGCCATTGGTGTCGTGGAGCGTCGTCATCGTGAAGGCGCCACCGGCGGCGTTGCCCGCCCACGTATAGAGACCCCGCTCGAAGCCCGCACTACCAATGGAGACAAACGAACCGTTGGGCAGGAACGCAAGGACACCCACCGGACTGCTCGGGTCGGTCCCGAGGGCCCACGCGCCGACGATGGATTGATCGCTTGGTGGAGTCGGCGCCGGACTGAACGCCGCCAACACCCCCGCCGGCAGTTCGACGACAAACCCTTCCACGGCGCCGTCCACATAGCTCGTCGCGCCGACCGTGCGTCGTCGGCCCTGCCCGAACACCAGGTCCACGCCCTCGACGGTGCGGATACCGGTAATCGCCAGATTGGTCGGATCCCACCCCATCTCCACGAGATCGATGTCCTGCGCCGCGAGCACGCTCGCCAACTGGAACCATCCATGGCTATTGTGGATGTAGGCGTGTTTGTTGTTGATCGGGATTCCGAGGCCGTTGATCTGATTTTGGCCGGCGAGCGTATTGCGAAAGTGACCGCGACGACGGTGCCATCGGCGGTCATGCCGCCGAGCGCTCGCGGCATGAAGCCGATGTTCGGCGACCCGAGCGTCGCCGTGACTTCATTCGCGGCGTTGGTGAGGTACACCTCGCCGCTCGGATAGCTGGCGCTGTTGCCGATGACCAGCGTCCGGTCACCCGTCGCCGAGAGCGCCACCGGCATGTTCCAGCTGCCGCCGGGCAACGTCGGGATCAGCGTCGTCGTCCCAGTCAAGGTGCCGGCGGTATGGACGTAACGGAACGCCACGGCATTGGTGGCCAGGAGCGCACCGCTCGGCGGAATCGGCACTTGCGCGACCTGGCCATTGGCAGCCGCGCCCACCATCACCAGGCCGTCCTCGGAGGTGCCGCGCGGAATCGGGAAGCCCCAGGTCTTGCCGGTCGGCGTCAGGTCGGGGAAGTTGACGCCCACGCCGGGTTCGTAGCGAACCGGCACGCGCGTCTCCGTCGGAAAGCCACCGCTGCCGTTCTGGCGCAGCCCGTAGAGCACGCCGCCGTTGTCCGAGATCGCGAGCGCGGCAAAGGCCGGCGTGCCCGGCGCGTTGCTCAGATTCAGATTCGCCGCGATGTCGGGCAGCAGACTCCGCGTCACCCGCACCCAGTTGGTACCTCCGGTGTCGAACGGATGCGCCTGACTGGCGATGAAAACGCCGTCGGGGGTAATCGCATAGCCGGAGATCGGCGCGGTCTGCGTCGACGTAAACACCGTGGTGTCAGGCAGCGCTGTGAGCAACCCTGTGCTGCTGCTCCACGACACTGGGGAATCTAGATTCGGCAGGCTTCCCGAGGGCAGACAACCTGGCGGCGTGTTGGGCGGCGTCGTGCAGGTCGGCTGGGTCCGCGCGACCGCTGCTCCCACCGCGTAGATGACCTCCCCCAGCCGCGTCGCGTCCCGCACCGCACTGCCCACCCCGCCGCCCGGCAGATCGCCAATGCCGTGAAAACCGGCCGGCGAAGGCGCGAACGTCAGCGCGAGCGTTGCGACATCCGTGTCGCCGAACGTGTTGGTGACAGTGATCGTGACGTTGAAGGTGCCGTTGACGGTGGGAGTTCCCGAGATGACGCCCGTGGACGAATCGATCGTGACGCCGTTTGGAAGCCCTGTTGCACCGAAGGTCAACGCGTTGGTCGCAGTGACCGTGTACGAGAATGCGGTGTCTTCTGCACCGCTGGCGTCGAGCGTCGCGTTCGTGATCACGGGCATCACCGTGGCCGGCGCGACGACGCGGGGGAGGGTATATATTTCACTGCCTTCGTCGATGGTGAGGCCCAGCTCGTCCCGCGTGAGCGTGACGAGTTGCGAGTCGGAGCCGGTGGTGTCCGTCGCGACGAGCACCTTGGTGACCGGGTCCCACGTATAGGTGCCAAGGTCAACCTGGTCGTCGGCGCCGGTTGGCTGATCAAACGCGGCGAAGGTACTTGGAACCGAGGCTGCCGTCGAGCAGGACGATGGCGAAGGTGTTGTTGGGCTCGGCGGGGTTCCCGCCGACCCAGCCGCCCACGATGGAGCCGGGCCCGCCCATGATCCGCGCGCCCGCCGAGAAACTGCAGGTCGCGCAGTTGCTGTCGCTCACCGTGTAGGTATCCCCGGCGACTACGATCGCCAGGCCCGGGCGGGCGTAAAGCGACGACAGCCCGAAGCCGCCGTTGGTGTCGTAGAGCGTCGTCAGCGTGAACGCGCCGCCGACGGCGTTGCCCGCCCAGTTGTAGAGGCCGCGCTCGAAGCCGAGGCTGCTGATGAAGACAAATGAGCCGTTGGCCAGGAACGTGACCACCGCTGTCGGGTTGGTCGGGTCGACGCCAAGGGCCCACGCGCCCACCATTGACGGTCGGCGGGCGGCGTTGGCGCGGGGTTGAAGGCGGCCAGTACCCCAGCCGGCAGTTCGGCGACAAACCCTTCCACGGCACCGTCAACGTAGCTGGTGGCGCCGACGGTGCGTCGGCGGCCCTGCCCAGAACACCAGGTCCATGCCATCTACCGTCCGGATGCCGGTGATCGCCAAATTCGTGGGTCCCAGCCCATGGCCTCGATGTCTTCGCCCTGCGCCGCGAGCACACTCGCAAAATGGAACCATCCGTAACTGTTGTGGATGTAGGCGTGTTTGCCGCTCGGCGGGATCGCGAGGCCGCTGATCTGGTTTTGGTTGCTTTGCAGCGTCGAGGCGAAGGTGACCGCGACGACGCTGCCGTCCCCGGTCATGCCGCCGAGCGCTCGCGGCATGAAGCCGATGTTCGGCGACCCGAGCGCCGCCGTGACGGTGTGGGCGGCGTCGTGAGATACACCTCGCCGCTCGGATAGCTGGCGCTGTTGCCGATGACCAGCGTCCGGTCACCCGTCGCCGAGAGCGCCACCGGCATGTTCCAGCTGCCGCCGGGCAACGTCGGGATCAGCGTCGTCGTCCCAGTCAAGGTGCCGGCGGTATGGACGTAGCGGAACGCGACGGCATTGGTGGCCAGGAGCGCACCGCTCGGCGGAATCGGCACTTGCGCGACCTGGCCATTGGCAGCCGCGCCCACCATCACCAGGCCGTCCTCGGAGGTGCCGCGCGGAATCGGGAAGCCCCAGGTCTTGCCGGTCGGCGTCAGGTCGGGGAAGTTGATGCCCACGCCGGGTTCGTAGCGAACCGGCACGCGCGTCTCCGTCGGAAAGCCACCGCTGCCGTTCTGGCGCAGCCCGTAGAGCACGCCGCCGTTGTCCGAGATCGCGAGCGCGGCAAAGGCCGGCGTGCCCGGCGCGTTGCTCAGATTCAGATTGGCCGCGATGTCGGGCAGCAGACTCCGCGTCACCCGCACCCAGTTGGTACCTCCGGTGGCGATTTGACGGCTGCGCCTGGCTCGCGAGGTAGGCGCCGTCGGGCGTGACCGCATAGGCCGAAATCGGGCTGGTCTGCGTGGAGATGAAGTCGGCAGTGTTCGGCAGCGGCACGAGACTTCCGCTGCCGCTGCCCATCCACGTCCACAGCGCTGGGGTGTCGAGGTTCGCGTGGCCCCCGGCGCCGGGATCACGACGGCCGTTGATGCCCCCACCGCGTCAAGATTGATCCCGCCGACACGCGTCGCATCCCGCACCGCACTACCCATGCCCCCGCCCGGCAGATCGCCAATGCCGTGGAAGATGGATGTTGGTGCCTGAGCCCGGGACCGACCCGTCGTCAAAAGAGGCCAGTCCAAACACGACACCCAGGACAATCAAGGATCGCGACGCTCGCATGCGACCTCTCAGTGGGCCCGAGGGCGTTAAAGGCCTCACCGCGGCCCGGGGCGGAGGTCGTAGACAGATCGCGGGCGCTGCGTGAAGGCGGGCCCGATGACCTCGCTGCGGCCCGGGCAGGGTGGTCTAGAAATGCCGACCTTCGCGGACGGTACCTCGCGCAGGCAAGCTCAGCAATAGTCGGAAAGTACCGATTGCGGCCACCCGGTAGTGCGGCGGCGGTTACCCTCGTCGCATTACACGCAGGGCGAGCTCCAAGCGGCTCTTGACGCCGGTCTTCGCATACAGCTTTCCCAACTGCGCCTTGACGGTGTGCTCGCTGATGTCGAACGCCGCGGCGATCTCGCGGTTGGTCTCGCCACGCAGCAGGCGAGCGATGATTTGCTCTTCGCGCTTCGTCAGCGGCCGCCGCTAATCTCAGTCACGAGACGCGTCTGAGCCCGAACTCGCTTCTTCACCACTTCGAGATCCACGCTTCGCCTCCAGACCGATCAGCCGTTGAAGGCGGAGCACCACTGTCGCGGGTCCCACGCCCCTCGCTGCACGAGGTCGAAAAACACTCCTGTTGAGATAGAACGCCGCGGAGGGCTAAAAGCGGAACGGGGTCAGAAGATTTCGAGCCAGACCAGGTTGAATCCAGCGCTCGCTCGTGGGTCGCCGTCGCTGGTCGCGGTGATCCCCCAGGACACGGCGCCCTCCTGATCCCCCTGGTATTGGTGGTGGCCAACGTAGCCGGTCAGCGAACGACGACCATCGACTTACAGCGTTGCGGATTGGGCCCGGGGTCTGCACTGCAGTTCCAGCAACGGCCACCGGTCCTGACTGGCCTCGACGACCACGGCAGGACCTTCGCGCGGGACGATGCTCGAGGGCAACCGGACCTCGATCGCGCCGTCCTCGATTCGACGAACCAACAAGTCGAACCGGGATCCGACGGTGCCGTATCGAGCGGCCAGTGAGGTCAATCCCGCGTCGGGCCACGCGCGGGCGACGAACGAAAACCCCTGCTCGACGGCGCGAGTCGCATGCGCCGCCGAGAGCCGCTGGTGGAAGTAGCCCTGGCCCTGCGAGGCGATCAGCGACCACGACGGCCATCTGCTCGCGCGGTCCCCCCGTTCGGTCACCGGAAAGCGCGCCGGAGTCTGCCACACCAGGTGGCGTGGCTCGTATGCGCCAGAGTGGGCCCACGTCAGAAACGGCGACGCCATCAGACCGAACGCGAGACGGTTTCTGACCCCATCGCCGTCATGGTCTTCGTCGTCGTCGAGGACACCGTCTCGATCCGAATCGTCCGATTGCGGATTCAGCCCCGCTGCAGCCTCGATGAGGTCGATCAGTCCGTCGCCGTCCGTGTCCTCCGCGCTCGATGCCTGCTGACTCCTATGTTCGAGGGCGGCGGCATCCAACAGGGACCGATCGCTTCTGTGCGATGTCGGAGAGGCCAAGGACCTGCCACCGGATCTCGGAGGGCGCGCAGAATCTCGGCGGCGGCTTTGCGATGATCGCCGACGCGCCTGCGCCTGGCGCGCCCATTCCATCGCGACCACCGCCGTATAGGGATGGTCCTCGCCAACGGTGACTGACGGTATGAGCAGCGGCGTCGTCCGCGCTGACGCCAGCCTGCGTCAGCTTGCCCGCGCGCCGCCACGATTCGGCAAGCCTGGCGTACAAAAGCGCGAACACCGGCCGGTTGCCGGACAGCGTCAATCGGATCTGGGACATCGCGCCAGCGCTGGCGGCAGCTGCCGCCGAAGGATCGCTGGTCCGTTGGTTGAATGCCAGCTCCTCGTATCCCGCGAACACCTTGTATTGTTCCGGCGAGATGGCCAGCACCTCGGGGGCTGGACTTCCATCGTTCTCGGCCCTGCGCGTCAGCACCGCCCACGTCAGCGCCACGCCGGCCACAGCGGCGACCACCGCAGGGACGATCACCCTCCATCCCGTCCACGAGTAAGGGACACGTGCGGCGGGAGCGGCGGCGTCGTGCAGTGCCTGCTCGAGCGCCGACACGTGTGGATATCGCGCGGCCGCGTCGGGCGCAAGGCAACGCTCCACGAGTCGCACGAAATCGGGTCCCAGGTCACCCCGGAGCTCGCGCAGCGGCCGCCGCCGCGGTTCGGCATGCGCGCGTCGCAGGCCGCCGATCGATGGCGCCTCGATGGGAAACTCCGCGGTGACGAGGCGGTAGAGCAATACACCGATGGCGTAGATGTCCGACGCCGCACTCGGTCGGGCACCTTCGAACAGCTCGGGCGCCATGTAGAGTGGCGTTCCGGCAAGCGACGCCGTTGCGGTCTCGAAGTCGGACGCCGCGATGCTCGCGCCCATGTCCATCAGGACCACACGGCCACCACGTTCGCGCATCACGTTCTGCGCCTTGATGTCCCGATGAATGAGTCCGGCCCCGTGGATCGCTGCGATCGCGCCGCAGACGTCGATGCCGACCCCACACGCCTCCCGCTCGGACAATGGGCCGACGAGGCTCAGCGTGGCGTCGAGCGTGCGTCCCTCGATCAGTTCCATCCACACGCCGACGGTACCGTCGAGGCGATCCGCGCCATAGACCGACACGACGTGGGGATGCGACACCCGCGCAAGTCGCCTCGCTTCCTCGATACTTCGACCATCTTCATCGTCTACGAGCAGCTTGAGCGCGACGTGTCGCGCGAGGCGGGTGTCCCAGGCGCGATAGACCACACCGTACGCGCCTCGTCCGATCTCGTCGAGGATCTCGAGGTGCCCCCACCGACTTGGGGTGCGGCCTGGCGACGGCGCGGGAATCCCCACGCTGCGCTCGACATCGGCATGACGTGCGCTGCGTTCGTCGGAAGCTTCGGTGAACTGCGCGAGGCCGCGCAGGTCCTCGAGCGTGACGCGCTCGATGTCGTCACGGACCTCGCCCATGGCCCGATCCCAGTCCACGGCTCCACCGTCGATCAGGCGGCCAATCAGCCGATCGATGCGTTCACTCATCGCGGCCGGAACCAGACGGCTGGCGCATCAACTCCAACAATCGCCTGGTGGCCTTGACGCAGAGTTTGCGCGCCGCGTCGGGTGTCGCCTTCCCAAGGGCGGTGGCAAGCTCCACGTGCGTGAAGCCGAACTCGAGGCGGGCGATCACGGCCTCGCGCTCGCTCGTCGTCAGGCGCTCGAGGGCGGCTTCGTAGCGCGCCAGGCGCGCCTGTCCGACGGTACGCTCGAAGGGTGACGGGTCATCGCTCGGCATTGCCGAATCGAGCTCGACGACATCCGGTCGTCGATGCGCGCGCCGAACCTGGTCGCGGACGGCGTTGCGCACCGCGAGCCTGAGATAGTTGTGAAACCCTTCGCTGCCGCGGACGACGAATCCATCGAGATTGCGGATCGTCTTTGACCAGGGTGTCCTGCACCAGGTCGTCGGTCTCGCTCAAATCTCGGGCCCAGCCTGGAAGCCTGCCCATGCGCCCAGCCGGGTCACGCGGGGGAGATAGCGCCGCAGGAGAATTTCCAGGGCCCGCGGGTCGCCAGCTTGTGCTCGCGAGAGGAGGGAGAGAGCGCTCATCCGCCACTACCGGGTTGCGCCGGTCACTCTCGTCCACCAGCGTCATCCTGCACGCACTGTGCTCGAACGGGGTAAGGCTGTCAACCGCGCACTGCGGTTCCCAGGGACCCCTACCACACGACGCGAATCGGGATACTGCGCGATCAGCGGATCCGGCGTGACGATCGCCAGGCCGTGGGCGATGGCCTGAGCGATCAGCATGCGATCGAACGGATCGCGATGCAGCCACGGCAGCCGTCGGCCGTGCAGCGCCGACTCCTCGTCGAACGCCGAGCGGCGCGAGCCGCGGAGCCGGCGTTCGGCCGGAATCAGCCGTTCCGGCGGCTCGGGCAGCGGCAGCCGGCCACGCTCGTACTTCGTGACGATCTCCCACACCGACGCGGCGCTGAGGAACACCTCGTTGGCCGGCGTCGCGGATCGCGTCGGCTCGCCGTCATTCGAGAGCGAGCCGCCGCCAGCCAGCCAGAGGAACGTGCAGGTGTCGAGGAGGAGCCTCACGAGTCGCCGCCGCGCTTCGGTGCGCTTGCCGCGCCCGCCGTACTGGACGCCTGCTTTCGGCGACGCGCGGAGGCGCCGGCGACTGCGCGCATCCGAATCCCGGGCTCCGCGGTCCCCTCCCACAGCGTCGAGCTCGTCGTCGGGCAGCGGTTCGAAGAAGGCGGGCGGGACCTCGAAGGTCGGCCGACCGTGGCAGCGGGCCCATCGGCCGCGGCTCGTCGCGCGATGGCCTCGATCGGCCGGAGCTCGGCAACCGGCGCGTTGTGCCGGCAAATGACGATCCGCTCGCCGGCCAGGGCGCGGTCGAGGTACTCGGACAGCTTCGCCTTGGCCTCTGCAGACGTTGACCTTGATCATGACCATATTCTTGACCATGTACTGAACCGGCTAAAATCGAGATCTCGCTGCGGGACCGCGCTCGAGCAGCGGCTTCAGCGCGGGATAGTCGATCTTCGCGTTGTGACGCCGATCGACAGGGATGGCAGCCACTTCGCGAACCTCGTCGAGCCGCGCCCACGCGAGTCGCGGCGTGAAGCGACGGCACGGTGTCGGCCGCGGCGCCGCGGGCGAGCTCGACGACGAGAATGCGCGCACCGTCGTGCTCGACCAGCGCGCAGCGTTCGATTCCGTCTACGGTGAGCGCCGCGATTTCGACGGCGAAGGGGTAGAGCGCGTCGGGCGGCTCGCCGATCTTCGCGCTGCAGCGCCCGAGCAGCCACAGGCGGCCGCGGCGATCGCGATAGCCGGCATCGCCAGTGCGATGCCAGACGCGTCCGCCGACGCGAACTTTGGTCTCGCTGTCGCCGATCCCGCCGAGATATCCCGGTCAGCACGTGCGCGCCGGAGACGACGATCTCGCCGACCTCGCCGGCCGCGAGCGTGATCGCGTCGAGCGCCGTCTGGGGTGAGAGGACCGACCGGTTTGCCCCACTGGTCGCGCACGATCCGCAGCGAGATGGCCGCGACCGGCTCGCCGGCAAGCAAGCCAGCACCACCCTCCATCCGCGCGCACGTCATCGGCATCGACGTCATGCCAATTCGATCCGCGCGATGGGCTCCGCTTCTGTTGATCCGTAGACGGCGACGACAGCGGCCGCCGGCGCCATCGCCTGCAGTCGGCGAAGCATCGCGGGAAACACGGGCGCGCCGCCGGTATAGATCTCCGTCGAGCGGGCTCGCATAGCCCGGCAAGGTCAGCGCGTGACGCGCCAGTCGATCGACGAGCGCCGGCGACGCGGCGATGCGCGTGACCTGCTCCGCTTCGATCTGCCGCAACACCGGCGCCGGCGCGATCGCGCCGGGCCGTCGCAGGTCGGCGTCCGGGATGACGCTGGTCACGCCGGAGGCGAGGTTGGCGAGCACGAAGACCGGCAGCGTCGCGAGGTCGCGCTGGCCCGCGTCGCAGCCGCAGGTCGTCCGCGAGGACGCGATGCTGCGCCAGCAGAAACCCGTGCGTCCGGACCGCGGCCTTCGGCTGCCCGGTGCTGCCGCTCGTGAACGTGACCAGCGCCGCGGTCTCGCTGGCGCATTCGGCAACCACGCTCGGTCGGCGCGCCGCGCTGTGGCGTCGACCGATCAGCTTGCGCGCCTTCGGCAGCGACCGCCGATCGTGATCGGCATCGGAATCTGCCGGATCACGCTCGACACCAGGCGAAGGAGATGGCCTTTGGGGATGGCGATAAACGCGTGCGGCGGGTTGCGGCGGCAGCACTGGTCGATGTGCTCGCGGCCCGCCGCCGGGTCGACGATCATCGCGACGGCGCCGAGACGCCAGAGCCCGACGAGCACGGCATACAGCGCGATCGACATCGGGCACAGGACGAACGCCTGATCGCCAGGCTTCAGGCCGGCCGCGTCGAGCTGAGGCGGCGACCGACGCCGCCAGTCGATCGAGCTCGGCAAAGCTGATGCGTCGATGCGCCTCGACGATCGCCAGCGCGTCGCCGCGCTCGCGGGCCCGCTCGCGGAGCACTTCGGCGATGTTCACTGCGTTGGCCGGCTCCAGCCGCCGCGCGAACAGCGCGTAGCGGCGAATCGTCCGCGCGTATCGCTTGCTGATGTTTCGCGACACGTTTCGCTCGTGCATCAACGCGTGAATGGCCCGCGTGTATCCGCGCGAATGGGCCCGGCGATGCGCCAGGGCCACCAGGACGCTGCCCAGGCCTGACTAGCGGCGCACGGGCGCCACCGCCACCGTCTTCACGATCAGCGTCGAGACGGGCTGGCCCCGCATCTTCTGCAGGACGTCGGGAATCGCGAAGAGATAGCCGACCAGCTGTCCGCCATCGCTCGGCCAGCAGGACCAGCTCGGGATCCACATAGGGCAACGCCCGCTCGTTCTGTTCCACGAACTCCGCCTCGACGATCGGCGAGTAGAGGTAGTTGGCGCTTGAACGCCTCGACCGACAACCGATAGATCGCGCGCAGTTCCTCGTCGACTTCTCGACGGATCGAGCGGGCGGATGCGGACGCCCGCTCCGACGAGGCGCGACTCGGCGTCGCGTCAGCGCGGATCCTCCTGCGACAGGTCTTCGGCCAGCGTGGACGTGTAGGACGCCAGCACGTCGAATCCCGCCGCCGCGAATTCGCGCCGGCGCTGAATCGGGATTGTCGGGCTCGAGAAAGAATGGCGGTTCCGTTCCGCGCTCGACAACCCAGCGATACCGCCGCCAGGTGTTGCCGTCCATCGGGCCGATCGCGATCGTGCAGCCGGCTCTGCGTCGAGCGCGGCGCAGGCTTCCGCGAGGACCCGGCGACCCGCATCTGCGGTCGCCGCCGCGTAGTGGCCGATCAGCCCGACGCGTTCGCCGGACAGATGCGGTGTCGCCTGCCACCAGCACGAGGCGCGTGCGACGAGCGTCCCGCCGTCTCGACGATCAACAGATGCCGATCCGGCGCGTGGCGGACACGCTCGCTGGCGTCGAGCGGAGTGATGGCCGCCTGCGGCGAACGCCGGCATCGGCTCGGATGCTGAAATCGCGATCACTGAGGTCATGCGTCAGCCCCAGCGCTCGATCGCCGCCAAGTGCGGCCCAGCCGGCGACCGACCCGGCGGCGCCGCTCGCCGCCTGTCGCGTCCAGCGCCCGAGACTCAGCCCGGCGTTGCGCATGTCGGGCTCCGCGCGGCGAACAGCGCGACGCGACAGCGCGATGCAACCGGCGGCGACGCACCGTCAGCGAGAGATTGACGAGCAGCTCGCGCCCTGCGTGATGACGAACGGGACGAAGATGAGCACCCACGCGCGGACGAACGCGACGCCGCCGCGAGCGGGCGGACCGGGTGAGTGAGTCTCGAGATGGGCGAGGCGGCTCAAGCCGAAGATGGCCATGTGCGCACGCGAACACCAGCGTGAACGGATAGATCAGCGCGGGCCGATCGAGCGTGCGCGACAGCGTCAGCCACGCGATGGCGACGATCCAGATCGCGAGCACGGCATCGACGCTGTGAATGCGCCGGCTGTTCTCGGCCGTCCGCGGCGAGAACCACGCGTAGCCGATGAACAGGATCGCTGGCGGCACCAGCCAGCGCCATCCGGCCAGCGCCCACGTCACGTAGCAGAGAAAGGCGCCGGCCAGGAGCGAATCGTCCACGAGCGTCGTCGATCGCCGCGACATCAGCACGGCGAGCGACCAGGCCGACCGTGACGAGCAGCCGCGGCAGCAGTTCCGCCGCGGTCATCGGCAGATACGCGCGCAGCAGAAAGAATCCGCCGATCGGCAGAAACAGATTGTCGAGCCCGCGCCACGCCGTGCCTTCGAGCAGCATCACCAGCAGCGCCAGCGTCGCCGGCGATCAGAGCGTTTCGACGCGCCCGGTATCGCTCCACAGCAGCAGCGGCACATGGACGCAGAGGAACGCGACCACGGCGAACGCCAGCGACCCTTCGAACGACTTGTGGCCGCCCGTGATACCGGGTCAGGCCGTAGCGCAGGCCGATCAGCGCACCGGTGGCGTCGGCGAGCGTCAGCACCAGCATCGGGACGCAGAAGAGCAGCGGCGACTGGCCGCGCGCCAGCCAGAACACGACCGCCACCGCCATCGGGAAATACAACTCTCCAAGCGTCGTCCGCTCGACGTCGTCAACGACGCGACCGAAGCGCCGGCGGGCCGCGGGCAGAAACTTGAGCGACGGCGATGATCGACGGCGCTGCCTGCGGTCAGCAGCAGGACCGGCCACAGCTCGCGGAACAGAAACGGAAACGACAGCGTCAGCAGCCCGGAGCCGGCATGGAGCGCTTTGCGGGTGATCTCCGGATGCGGCGACCACAGCCGGCGGTGCACGCATGACCGCCGCCGAGAAGCAGCGAGAAACGCGACGAGGAAGGCCGCCACCGCCGCCGACGGACGCTGCAGCGTGTGAGCAGCGACGATCACGCGACCTCCTCGATCGACGAACGCGCTGTAGAAGAACGCGCGGTCGCGCGCGTGCAGGCGCGCGGCGAGCGTCGTCGAGCGGCGTGAGTCGCGCGGCCATCGACTCGGGACGCCGCCGCGGCGCGAGCATGTTCCAGTAGGCCAGCCGCGCGCCGGGCGGGCGCGCCGCGGCCACGAGCGCCTCGAGCAGGCGATGATAGTTGTCGAGCGAGACGTACTCGAACATGTCGCTAAGTTGTAGCGATCGATCGCGCGGCGCGTCAGCCGACTGCAGGAATTCCTCGATCGGCTGGCAGCGCCACGTCAGGCGATCGAGGTTGTGCGCGGATGCGTGTCGAAGTGCTCCTCGCGGAGGGCCGCAGGCAGCGCCGCGCCGTGCGTGCCGGTCAGGATCCAGTGGATGTAGGGGTTGTCGGCCGGATCGAGAACGGTCAGCGCATGACGCGTGCGCTCGAGGATTCGGGTCGCAACGTCAGCGTCGACGTAGCGGAAGAACTCGGGATGGCGCCCGAGCCGCCCCATGACCGTGCGCGAGAAGAACAGCGCGAAACATCAGCGCGCCAGCGCCAGCGTGTCCCACGACGCGATCGTAGAAGCGTTCCCGTGCCGCGCGGCTCGCGCGGGATGAGCAACTGCTGCACGCGCCGGCTGCGAATGCACGAGCGGGAGCACGCGGTTGCCGGAACAGCGCGAAGTAGCGTTCGAACTTGCCGGCGCCGCCGATGCCGGCAGCGATCGCGGCGGCGTGGCGCGTCCCAGAACTGCCGCGTGTCGGCGGTGAGGACGCGGCGGCAGCGCGCGTAGAGCGCCGCCCGCCGCGTCGACGGGCGTGAGCCCGACGAGCTCGAGGAGCTCGGCATGCGTCAGCGCACGATAGGCGGCCACGCGCAGCTCGAGGCACGCGAGCTGCGCCGGATTGAGATCGAGCGCGATGACCTGGGCCGGATCGCGCGTCAGCAGCGCGAGCGCGTTGTCGCCGGCCGACGCAATCGACACGCACACGTCGCCCGGGCTGCATGTCGAGGCCTTCGAGCAGGACGTCGGCGTCCTCCCAGACCTGCGCGTAGCGGATGGCGCTGAAATCCGCGCGTGCGGCCGCTTCGCTCTGTAACTCAGTTCACGCGCGTGCGCCTCCCTCTGCTGACGGTCCTTCAGTTGCATCCGTTTGACCGTTCCCGCCCGGCCATCCATCTCCACCCAGTCGCCGTCCGCGAGCCATGGCGTGATGCCGGGCAGCGCGACGATCGACGGGATCCCCAGCTCGCGCGTCACGATGGCCGCATGCGAGAGCAAACTGCCGCGTTCGACGAGCACGCCGAGCGCGGAGGGCAGGACCAGAATCCATCCCGGGATCGGTGTGCTCGGCGACGAGAACCGCGCGCGCCGACAGATCGACCTCCGCGGATCGCGGACGATGCGGACCGGTCCGCGAACGACGCCGGGGCAGCAACCCTGGCCGCGGCGTTCGTCGCCGCCAGCCGGCGCCACGGATTCGCTGCTCGCGAATGTCTGTCCGAGCGAAACGATGCCGCGCGTCTCGAATCGGCTGGGCGGCGCCGGCGCGCGCTCGAAGGCGGCGAACTCGGCGCGGCGCAGCGCCGCGAGCGATCGGATCGACGTGCAGGTCGATCGGCCCTCGACGAGGCCGAGCACCTCGTCGACCTCGAGGTAGAAGACATCGCGTGGATCCGCCAGCAGTTCGGCGGCATGGAAGCGGCGTCCGATCTCGACGAAGATGCGTCGGACCCGCCCGAACAGGCGCGTGCGCTCGAGCCGCAGATTCTCGCGGTCGCGGACTCGCGCCCGTGCATGACGAAGAACCCAGCGGAACGCGAGGCGGCGGAGCGGATGCGATGCCAGTGCCTCGAAGGCGCGGCGCTCGGCGCTGGCTCGCCGCTCGTGCCCGGCAGACGCCGTCGATGATTGACCGCGGCCGCGCTGCTGCCGCTCGAGCTGTCCGATCGCGCGCCAGAGCGGCAGCGGATCGTCGTGCAGCGTCTCGGTTTCGAGCTTCAGCTCGTTGACCGCGCGCTCGCCGAACTTCTCGAGGTACTCGCGGTATTCCGCGTCGAACGCCGGCTGTTCGCGGCAACGCCGCGGCGATTGCCGCACGGTCGCCGTTGACCAGCAGGTCGGCAAACGCCGGCGTCCGCGCTCGGCCAGCGCAGCCATGCGCATCAACCGCGCCGCCGGTTCAGCGCTGACCAGCCCACCTTCACCTCCCACCAGGTCGTTCTGGAGCGTCCCTTCGGCGTCGCCACACCAGCGCGTCGTCAGCTTGCGAAGCGCGCCGTAAAAGATCATCGCGAAGAAGTCGTTGACGAGCGGTGCGTCCCATTTCAAAAGAGCGCGGCGCGAAGGTCGCGATAGTGCGCGACGAGCCCGTCGGCACTGCGGTCCTTCAGCGGCGGACCCGCTGGCGCGAGCGCCACGTTCAGCCGCGCGTAGAACGCTCGAGACGCGGGCATCGATGGTCAGGTGCTGCCAGACGAAGGCCGGCCACCGTCGACGCCAGGTGCAGCGCATCGCGGAGCTTGCCGCGCGTGGCCTCGCGCTCGATCGCCTCGGCGACGATCGGGGGCAGCGTCTCGCTCACGCCCATCATCTGTTCCATGAAGCGGCGATTCACCGAAAAGCCGGGCAGCAGCGCCAGGACGCGATACCAGTTCACGAGGTTGTAGTACATGCGGCCCTGAATCAGGCCGAGCATGTTGCGGAACGTCTCGTCGTGATCGAGGACGGTCTGCTCCGGCACGCGCATCATGCGGCAGAACTGGCGATAGACGTGCTCGTAGATCTCAGACGGCAAACGAGAAGGTCAGCGGCGTCGTGACGCCGCTGTAGCTTTCGACGATATTGCTGTTGTCCCACAGCCGGAGCTCACCCTCGGGATCGGCGATGTGACGGGAGCGTCGTGATCGGGCGCGCCTGCAGCAGCAGGAGATCGTCCGTTCTCGAAGGCCCATTCGATGTCTTGAGGACGGCCGGCGTGCTGCGCGACCTGGCGGACGAGACGCGCCACCTGCACGACCTCGCGATCGTCCAGTGCCGGCAGAGCCGCCGACGGCATCGTCGAGCGTCGCGATGCGGATGCCGTCCCTGCGCGTCGGGATCGGCGACGTGAATGCGCGTCTTGATCCCGATCGCGCGGGCGACGAATCTCCTCCGCGTGCGGCGAGGTGCCGGAGCTCGGCTCGCTCACGTGCCACGAATCCGCATCGCCCTCGCCCGACACGAGGGCAGTGCCAAGGCCGGGAATGGCGCCGACGACAGCCACAGTTGCGGCGGCCGCTCACCGGATCGGCGCTGAACGCGACGCCAGACACCCGCGCGTCGACCATCCGCTGGACCAGCACGGCCGGCACCGGGCGGCGGGAGCGGCAGTCCGTGCTGGCGGCGGTAGGCGAGGATGCGGTCGCTGAATCCCGAGCGCCAGACGGCCGCGATGGCCGCCGCGACGTCGCGGTGGGCGACGTTCAGGATGCTTTCGAGCTGGCCCGGCAAACGAATGGTGCGCGCCATCCTCGTCGCTCGCCGACGATCGCACGGCCAGCCGCCGCCCGTCCGGGGCGAGTGCACGCACCGCCGCCTCGATCCGGTTGGTGACATCGACGATCGGCTGCACCCGCTGCACGATCGTCAGTGAGCTCCGCATCGGAGGCCGACTGGAAACCGCTCGCGGTCTCGTTCGATGAGAGGCTCGCCCAGAAGGCGTCAGGCGTGACGACGAACCAGCGCGGAACCTCGAAGCCGGCGCGGAGAAGTTCGGCGAGCGCGCGCGCCTTTCCGCCGACCGGCGCGTCGGGTGCCGCATCCCCGGCCTCGACGATGAACCTCACGATGCGCCTCGTGACCACGATGAGCGCCGGGATCGCGCCGAGGCTGAGATACATCAGCAGCGTCCACACGCCCGACGCGATCTCGACCGTCTTTCCGCGCCGGGCGCGCGGAATCGCGCCAGCCGCAGCCGCGAGAACGCGCAGAGCGCCGACCAGCACGATCAGCCAGTCGCGCCACCGGCGCGATCGAAGCCAATCTGCCGGGCCGCCTGCCAGGCAAAGACGGCCGTCACGGCGAGTGCGGCGACCCACACGCATGACAGCGGCGTCAGTCCCCACGCCGCGGATACGTCTCGACGCCCGGCTCTTCGTCCGCAGGCGCGCGCGTCTTGCGGCCCACCTCGACGACGATCCCGTTGACATAGCTGACGAGCAGGAACCAGATCAGCCCGCGTGGCGGCCAGCCGCGTGACCGGCAGCCAGTCGCACGCCGTGGCGTAGAGATCGATCAGCGGAATGATCACCATGTGGCTCGCCATGTAGATCGCCGGGTCGCCGGCGCAGCCATGCGGCGGCGAAGAACTCGCGCGACATCAGCGCGAGGTACGCCCACGCGAGCACAGCAGCAGCGACGAGCGGCGGGTGCAGCCACAGCGCCAGGCCGAGCTGGATCGCCGCGCCGCCGGCCACGCCGATCCACCCCAGCTCGCGCAGCGTCACCAGCCCGCGCGGCACCGGCCGATAGGGCCGATAGCGCAGATCGTCCTCATAGTCCTTGAACTCGTCGGCGATACGAAGCTGAAGAAAGAAGATGAACGCGGTGACGAACGCGACGACAGCGACGCGGGCGGCGGCAGCCCGGCTCGCCGCGCACCAGCCGCGAGAAGCAGACCGCCGAGACACTGAAGGCGGCGACGAGCGGGCGCGTGCGCCAACAGCGGAAACCGTTCGCGCTGGTAGGTGATCCAGCGCGTCATGCGCGTCGGCTTGTCCGGTGCGGGGGCCTGCGGCCCGCGCGCCAGCTGTCGGTGCGCTTCGACGAAGTGCCCGGCCGCCAGGCGCCCGTGATCGAGAGCTCGCCGGCCAGAGCGACGGCGGCCGCCACTTCGGCGAAGGCGCGAGCGCTGTCCTTCGCCGGCGAGGCCGATGAATCTCGAGGCAGGCGCGCTGTGTGGGCAGCCGCGTGCCGCCGCCGACCGTACCGACGATCAGGTTGGGCAGTGTCACCGACGCATACAGCCCGCCATCGTCGAGCGGCTCGAACCGCGTGACGCCGACCGCGGCTTCGGCCACGCACGCCGCGTCCTGACCGCAGGCGATGAAGAGGGCGGCGAGGCCGTTGGCGTAGTGGCCCTGGACGCCGATGCTGCCGCTCATGACGCCGCCGAGCGCCGACATCCGCCAGTAGTCGATGAGCGTTTTCGCTGTCGTGTGCAGCCGCTTCTCGATCGTTCTCGCGCGACAGCCGCACTTCGGCCGTGACTTTGCGGCCGCGCACCGACATGAACGAGTACGACGTGGCCTTCTTGTCGCCGGACAGGTTGGCCTCGACGAAGTGGTAGCGCGCGCGCAATCGGTGAGTGCGTGGCGATATGACGGCAGATGGCTTCGGTGGCGATCGTCACCATGTTCTGCCCGGCGGCATCGCCGGTGGAGAACTCGAAGCCGAGGTAGACGTGGTTGCCCTCGAGCGTGATCTGCAGGTCGATCAGCCGGCCGTGACTGCGTCGTTTGCGCGGCCACGGCACGAAACGTGCTCGAGCTGGGTCGTAGCCCACGCGACGAACAGGGCCGCGTCCACGCAGGTCTCGAATGCAAAGCCCGGTGCGCGGCTCACGCCTTCGTTGACCATGAGCGTGGTGCAGCCGCCGGCGTCGAGGAGCAGTCGCGCCCCACGCGAATACGACGCGACCAGCGCCGCCTCGGTCGTCGCCAGCGGCACGTAGTAGTCGCCGTGCGCGAAAAGGCCGTTGACCCGAAGCGGGCCGATCAGCCCGACCGGAACGCGAACCGTGCCGATGAAGTGCTCGATGTTGCGCTCGTACGACGGCCGCTTCAGCGCTGCGAACGAGCGTCGAGGAGCTGCTCGCGGGCCGCGCGCCGGGAGCCCGGGCAGCTGCCAGCGCGCGTCGATCGTCAGCGGGCGTCCGACGCGATCCGCCGCCCGGCACCCGTGGCCCGGCGGCGTCGTGCGGGGAAGGAAGCGCGCGAGCTGCTCGGGGTTGCGGCCGTCGATCGCAATCTTAAGAAATCAGCGACACGTCGATAGTCGGTGGGCATGGACGGTTAAGTGTGCCCTGATCTGACTGCCGCAGCCTCGATCGCGTCAAGCCATCCGCAGATTCCACGGATTACACAGATTTCCTGGTCGCTATGGGTCGGGCATCGAGCCGAGGCGGCGACGCTCGACGCACATCTGCGTGAAATCTGCGGATTACTCCTGCCGCAAGACCTCGATCACGTTGACGCGCGCGGCGCGCCAGGCCGGCAGGTACGACGCCAGAAGCGAGGCGATCGCCAGGACGACGAAGACGCCTGCGTAGGTCGAGGGGGTCGGTTGGCGCAGATGCCGAACAGCACGGCTGCCGCAACGCCACGCCGGCGGCGGCGCTGAGGAGGAAGCCCGAGGGTGAGGCCGACGAACGTCAGTCGAAGCGATTCGGCGATGCACGCTGGCCTGAATCTGGCGCGTCGCCGCGCCCAGGGCAAGGCGCACGCCGAAATCCCGCATGCGGCGGCGCATGTTGAAAGCGCTAGACGGCATACTGTCCGAGCGACGCGACGAGCAGCGAGGCGCCCCCGAAGATGATCAGGAGCAGCGTGACCTGCCGCTCGATGACCGTCACGCTGTCGAGGCGCGAGCGCATCGTGGCCATGAAGACGATCGGGAGTGAGCGATCGACCTCACCGATCGCGCGCCCGATCCGCGGCGTGGCGCTGTCGAGCGTCCCGCGATACTGCACGTAAAACGTCATGTCGATGATGCGCGGGTCGGGCACCTGCTGGTGGGCGATGAAGACGTAGTGCGGCCGCGGCTCGTGCAGCGGACCGTCGACGAGCGCGTTCGGGGCGACGCCGACGACCGCGAAGGCGTCGTTGCCATCGGCCATCTGCAGCGTGCGCCCGAGCGGCGACTGGCCGGGCCACAGATCGTCGGCGAGCTGACGGTTGATCACCGCGACCGGGGCGGTGCCGCGCCGATCGGAGGCCGCGAGGTCGCGACCGGCAATCGGCGTCAGCCCGAGGGACGCGAGATAGTCCGGTCCAACCGGTCGCACGTAGGCGGCTGTCGTCTCGGTCTCCCCGGCGCCCTCGGCGCGGACCGGTCGTGTCGGGAGGAAGTAGGCGCCCGGCACCCGGCGCCCATAGCTGACCGCGGCCACGGCCGCATCGTCGTGCAGGCGTTCGCGGATGCGTTCGAGCGACCGCCCGTTCGGCGTCCTGTTCCGCGGGACTCGGCGAGGCGCCGACGACGTTCGTGCGATGGCCGACGCGCATCGTGACGAGCAGCATCTGATCCGGATCGAAGCCGACGTCGCCGGAATCGAGCAGCGACAGCGATCGCAGGGCGAGGCCGGCGCTGGTCAGCAGGACGACCGAGAACGAGAGCTGCAGCACGACGAGCGCGTTCGACAGCCGCGACCGGCCACTCGACGACGCTCTGCGCGCCGCTCTTGAGCAACGGCAGCAGCGGCAGGCGCCACGTTTGAATCGCCGGCGCCACCGTAAAGGCAATCGTCGCGCACAGGGCGAGCAGCATCGCCGTCGCCGCCAGCGTCCAGTCCGGCCGGATCTCGTCGAAGAGGCCCGGCCGGGGCTCGAGGATGCTCAGCGTGATCTTCGTGGTCCACCAGGCGACGATGCAGGCGGCCACCCACGCGGCCGCGGCGATCGCGGCGCCCTCCGCGACGAGCAGCCGGAGGATGCGCGGCTTCGAGGCGCCGAGCGACTGCCGCACGGCGGTTTCGCGCTGGCGCTCGACGGATCGTCCCAAGCATCAGGTTGGCGACGTTGGCCGAGACGATGAGCAGCGTGAGCAGCGTGATGACGCTGAACGCCGCGAGGAAGTACGGCGCCATCTCCGCAATCGGCAGGAGCGCGGTGCCCGAGTAGTCGCCCACGTAGGCTCGGATGCCGTTGGTCCGCTCTCGGGATATGGCGGCCTGCAGTTGCGCGGTCAGCGTGGCGAACTCGGCGCGCGCTTCGGCCAGCGACGCGTCCGGCGCAAGCTGTCCCGCGATCGCGACGATCGCTGCGTCGCGATTGTCGATCGGATTGTGCGGTCCCGCCTGGTGATAGGCGGCAATCGGCAGCCAGATGTCCTCCAGCATGTTCATCAGCGCGCCGCCGAATCCGCCTCCGGCGACGCCGACGATCGTGGCCTGCTTGCCGCTGACCGAGATCGCGCGCCCGAGGATGCCGGGCTCGCTGCCGAAGCGCTCCCGCCACAACCGCTCGCTGATGATGGCCACGAGCGGAGCGCCGGGCCGATCGTCATCCGCGGTGAACCGCCGCCCGGACGTCAGCGCGACGCCGAAGGTCTCGTGATAGTTCGCCGGCACGACCGCGCCGAACACGGCGTGCACGCCCGCGTCGGTGCTGATGGTCAGCCGCTCGTTCGCCCATGCGGTCAGGTTCTGGACGGTGCGCGCGCTGCGTGCGTAGTCGCGGTAGTCCGGGTAGCTGAAGAACGGATCGGCGAGCCTGGTGCCGGCCGGCACGCGTTTGACGACGACGAGCCGATCGGTGGTGATGCCCTGCGGCGGGCTGACCAGGATGCTGCGCACCATCGAATAAATCGTGGTGTTGGCGCCGATGACCAGGGCGACGAGGAAGGCGGCGGTCGCGCAGAACGCCGGCGCCTGCCACAGGACGCGGACGCCGAATCGGAGGTCCTGCCAGAGCTGCTCCGCGGCGATCGGAGACCCAGACGCGCGCGGGTGGCGTCGGTGACCACGCCGACGTTGCCGAACTCGCGCAGCGCCGCGTGCGGGCCTGGCGTGGGCGACTCGCCGCGTTCGATGCGCTCGCGGATGGCCATCTCGAGGTGGGCGGCGATCTCTTCATCGATCTCGCGATCGCGCCGCCAGGCCAGACGCGCGCGAGGCCCGCGCCGTGATCCGCTCGAGCATGTAGGCAATCTACAGCCATGGCTGTAGGCTGTCAACAGCCTGCGGTCGTCCGCGATCCCTGGGAGCGGCAACCCGGCCGGATGGTAGACTGCGCGCGCCGCGACCGACGCACTCCGGATGACTCGCACATCATGACGTCTGAATGGACGCCGCTTCTCGACGGCACCCTCGCCGATCGTGCGATGGAGGCCGTGGATGCGATCGCCCTCGATCCGGCGATGCGCCCGCCGCTGGACCAGGACGCGGGTGACGGCGCCGACCCGTCGCTCGCCGGCGGCGCCGCCGGCCGCGCCCTGTTCTACGCCTATCTGACGAGGGCGGGGAGGATCAGGCCGACCATCGCCGCCGACACCGCGCTCGAGCTCATCGCGGGCGCGTTCGCGGCGATCAGCGGGAGCGGCATGCCGGCGTCGCTCTACGAAGGCTTCGCAGGCATCGGCTGGGTCTACGCGCACCTGGCCGGACGACTGTTCGATGCGGAGGGCGACTGGCCGCTCGCCCCAATCGACGAGGCGATTGCGGCGCAGCCTGACGGCCACGCCGTGGCTCGACGATTACGACCTCATCAGCGGCCTCGTCGGATTCGGCGTCTACGCGCTCGAACAACCGGAGCGGCCGTCGCGAACGCAGATCCTCGATCCCGTCGTCCATCGACTGGCCGAGACCGCGGAGCGACACGCGGGGAGGGCGACCTGGTTCACGCCACCGGCGCGGTTGGTGGCCCTGCAGCTGACGCAGGCGCCAGCCGGCTTCTACAACCTCGGCATGGCGCACGGCGTTCCGGGCGTGCTGGCGCTGCTCGGCCGGGTCCATGCGGACGGTGCGAGCGTCGCCGACGGATTACTCGACGCCGCGGATGTCGTGGACGATCGGCGCAAGAGCTGCCCTCCGGAGGCGAGTCCGCGTATTCCCGTACTGGCAGGCGCCGGACGGCCGAGCCGTCGCCGGCGAGGCTGGCGTGGTGCTACGGCGATCCCGGCGTCGCGGTCGCGCTCTTTGCCGCCGGGCGCGGCCGCCTCGCGCGCGGACTGGGAAGCCGGATGCGATGCGGATCGCGCTCCGCGCGGCCAGTCGATCGCTCGAGTCGAGCGGGGTCGAGGATGCGGGACTCTGTCACGGTGCGGCCGGCATCGGCCACATCTTCAATCGCCTGTTCCAGGCGACCGGGGACGAGCGCTTCGCCGAGGCCGCGCGACGCTGGCTCGAACAGGCGCTCGCGTATCGAGAGCCAGGGGACGGGATCGGCGGCTTCCTTGCGCTGGGCGGCAACGGTCGGACGTGAACGCGTCGCCGGACACCGGGTTTCTGACCGGCGCGGCGGGCGTTGGCCTTGCGCTTCTCGCCGCGTGCACCGATCGAGCCCGCGTGGGATCGGGCGCCTGCTCGTCGATGTGGGGTGAGGTGTTGTCAGGCCGATGGCTAGCCGCGGGGCGCGATCCTCGGCCGGGTCGAACGGCTGCATGATCGATCGCATCGCGTCGACGAGCCGGCCCCACCGCGATTGTTCGGTCGCCAACTGCCGCCGGCCCGCCGCGGTGAGCTTGTAGATACTTCGCGCGCTGGCCCTTCTCCGACAGTTTCCACTCCGACGCCACCCAGCCCTGCTTCTCGAGGCGATGCAGGGCGGGGTAGAGCGACCCCGTCTCCACCTTGAACGCATCCTGGGAGTTGGCATTGATCGCGTGGCTGATGCCGTAGCCATGCTGCGTGCCCCAGCGCAGCGTCTGCAGGATGATGAAGTCGAGCGTTCCCTGCAGCAGATCGATGCGGCTCTGATAACGGCGCCCAGGCATGTAGATAACCTACAGCCTGGCTTCGGCGGGTGTCAACGGCCGACGCCACAGATCTGGTGATCTGATGATCTGATGATCTTGTGATCTGAAGATCCGCCGATCGCCTGGGCCCACAACTCGCCACATCGCCACATCACGAGATCACTAGATCGCGAGATCACCAGATCACGAGATCACCAGATCACGCAGATCTCGTCGATCGGTGTATCGTCATGGGATGACGAACCGATTCCTGGCAGCGGTGCTCGCTGTGTCGGTCTCCGCGTGTGCGGGCGAGCCCCCGCGGGCGCCCGCGGCGACTCCAAGCCCAGCCGCGAATCCCGCACCCGCGGCGCCTGCCGCCGACCGCAAGTATCTTGCTCGAACGGGTCGACGACGCCGCCGTCGCGCAGCTCTACGCGGACGGGTTCGCAGGCTTGCCGTTGCGCGAGAAGACGCTGATCTGGCATCTCTACGAGGCCGCGATCGCCGGCCGCGACATCTTCTACGACCAGAAGCATCGCGATGCGCTCGAGATGCGCGGCATCATCGAGCAGATCGTCGCCCACCCGCAAGGCGTTGACGCCGCGACGCTCGCCGAGGTCCAGCGCTACACGAAGCTGTTCTGGATCAACAACGGTCCCTACAACAACCTGACGGCGCGGAAGTTCGTCCTGAAGTGCACGCCGCAGGCGTTTGCCGCGGCGGCGAAGGCGGCGGCCACCAGCGGCGCGAGCTTTGCCACGCCAGCGGCGAGACGCTCGACGCGACGCTCGCGCGCCTCCAGCCGATGTTCTTCGATCCGGCCGTCGATCCGATCGTGACCAACAAGACGCCGGGGCCGGGAAAGGACATCCTCCAGGCCAGCGCCAACAACCTCTACTCCGGCGTCTCGATGGCCGATCTGAAAGGCTTCGTCGAGAAGAACGGCTTGAACTCGCGGCTGGTCAAGCGCGACGGCAAGCTCGTCGAGGAGGTCTACAAGATCGACGGCCGCTACAGCGCGCAAATCAGCCGACATCGTCACCCATCTCGAGGCGGCGATTCCGTTCGCGACCGAACCGATGGCCAACGCCCTGCGCGCGCTGATCCAGTGGTACCGCACCGGTGACGACGCCGACCGCGCGAAGTTCGACATCGCCTGGGTCCAGGACAAGGCGTCGCCGGTCGACACGATCAACGGCTTCATCGAGGTCTATCTCGACGCGCGCGGCATCAAGGGGGCGTGGGAAGGCGTGGTGTTCTACGTCAATCGCGAGAAGACGGCGCGCATTCAGAAGCTCGCCGATAACGCGCAATGGTTCGAAGACCACATGCCCTGGGATCCGAAGTACCGCAAGCCGAACGTCCAGGGCATCGTCGCCAACGCCATCGACGTTGTCGTCGAGACCGGCGACTCCGGGCCGGTGACGCCGATCGGCATCAACCTGCCGAACGATCAGGCGATTCGCGAGAAGTACGGCAGCAAGTCGGTGGCGCTGTCGAACGTGACCGAGGGCTCGAACCGGGCCACGCCGGGATCGATGCGCAGCGAGTTCGCGTGGACGCCCGAGGAGACGGCCCGTGCCGACAAGTTTGCCGAGTTCGCCGCCGAGCTGACGACCGACATGCACGAGGTGATCGGCCACGCCTCCGGACGCATGGCGCCGGGCATCACGGCCATCGCCGCAGGCGCTGATCAAGGAGGAGTTCTCGGCGCTCGAAGAAGGCCGGGCCGATCTCGTCGGCCTCTACTTCATCGCCGATCCGAAGCTGGTCGAGATTGGCATGATTCCCGCCGCCGATCACGACGCCATTGTCCGCGCCGAGTACGAGGCCTACACGCGCAATGCCCTGGTCCAGCTGCGTCGCGTCCGTGAGGGCACGCAGATCGAGGAAGACCACATGCGCAACCGCCAGATGGTCGTCCGCTGGCTGCTCGCCAACACGAAGGCGATCGAGCAGCGGATCGCGCGACGGCAAGACCTATCTCGTGATGGTCGATCCAAAGGCGTTCCGTGAAGGGCGTCGGGCAAGCTGCTCGCCGAAGTGCAGCGCATCAAGTCGGAGGGCGATTACGCCGCGGCGAAGAAGCTCTTCGAGGCGCACGGCGTGCATTTCGATCCGAAGCTTCGCGACGAAGTCGTCGCCCGCGTCGACAAGCTGAACCTGGCGTCCTACATCGGCTTCGTGATGCCGAAGCTGACGGCGGTGCGCGACGCGGGTGGCGCGATCACCGACGTGACGATCTCGTATCCGATGGACCTGACGACGCAGATGCTCGAGTACTCGGGCGTGCGGAAGTAACGGCGCGCCACGGCCGATCGGCGAGGAACCGTTCCAGGTCGAGCGTCTTGACGCGGTAGCGGCGCGAAGCCGGCCAGCCACTCGATCGAGCGCCGGACCCGCTGTCGGATGGCTCTCGAGGACAGCGCTGCGGACGCAACCGTCCCAGCGTGCGATCGCCGTACCACAGGCGCTTCAGGCGGCTGGCAGCAGGCGCGTGCTGCCCAGCGGTGCTGATGACGCGCGATTCAACCAGCGCCTGCGAGTCCCATTCGCAGATGTGGATGAGCGGCTCGCTGATCGGCTGATACGGGGGCTCCGGTGCGTGCAGCAACGCCACTTCGTCGTCGCTGAATCGCTCGTCGTCCACGAATCGCTCGATAGACGGCGCCGTAGCCGCGGACGCCCATCGATGCGCATCTCGCAGGCGCGGATGGCGCCGAGCGACGACAGCCCCCACACCTGCCAGCCGGCTGCCGACAGCCTCGCGCAGCTCGGCGTGCCCGACGGCCAGCGTCTGATGAAAGACGCCGTCGGCAAGCGCGATGGTGCCCGCGGTCGTCGGTGTTCACCAGCGCTGTCGATCTCGCCCCGGCGCGCCGGCGGGCGGATCGCGACGCCTTTGACCGCTGATGCCGGCCGGCTGGCAGCGACGGGCCGGCGAAGAGGATGCAGTCAGGCGAAGCTGCTTGACATGAGCGGCAAGGCGTTGGCCGACGCGGGCGCTCGTCAAGCGTGAAGAACTCGAGGCCGGGGACGAGCACGCGGACGACCTGCAGCGGCAGCGTTGTGTCGGTATAAACCACGCGCAGCACGCGGGTGGCGTGGACCTGCTTGATCGCGTCAACGAGGCCGCGAAGCAGCGCGTCGAGCGTCGGCGCCGGCGATCCCGCCGCCACGTCATCGAAACGAATCGCGGGTTCTGTTCGGGCCGCGCGGGCGATGATGCGACGGGCCTGAGCCTCGCGTCGCTCGGCGGGCCACTGTTCGTATCGAGCGTAGGTCTCGGTGAGATCGTCGCGTCCGCCGTGAATGAACGAGAGGCGGCTCTGCAGCGCTTCGGTGACGGCCCGCGTCACCGCCACCTCGCGTGACGGATGGCAGCCCTGGCCGCCGTTCACGAAGATCGGATCGATGCGGTGCCCGTCGACGACGGTGGCGGTGAAGAAGGGGATGCCGAAGCGATTGGCGACGCTGCGGACGTAGAGGGTCAGACCGGCATCGCGCGATCCGGCGAACGACCGTGCGGAGCGACGCGGGCAGCGTATCAGGCATGACGAGCGCCGATTCGTCGTCCATCTGGTAGAACGAGCAAATGTCGCGTTCGATGACTTCGGCGAGCCCGTGCACCGTCGCTTCGAGCACCCTGTTCCCGGAGGCAAGGCCGTTCGAGTTGGCGCCGAAGTAACGCGGCGAGCCCTCGGCGGCGGGAAACGGCAGGAACACGAGCTCGGCCGGCACGAGAAAGCGTTCGCCGGTCTCGATGTCGTGTGCCTCCACGCACGGCAGCGGAACCTCGAGCGGGATCTCCATCCCCATCTGCGGACAGAAATCCAGAATCGACTCGGGACGTGCGGGACCTTCGTAGACCTCTTCGGCCGGCACCTCGACGACGGGCAGGCCACTGCGGTTGAATTCGGCGAAGGCGAATTCGATCGCCTCCATGTAGGCGCCGACGCAGCGCTTCGTCCATGCGCAGGCCCTTGCCGGCATTGACGCACAGCGAACCCGGACGGCGCGTCGGGCCGGATGCTCGCGAAGACCGGCACGCCGACCGTGTCCAGCCGGGTGATGTCGGTCACTCGGGTGATCCCGAGCGAGCGGGCCAGCGCGCGCGCTTGCCGTCGGGTGACGGCGAGCGATGTGGCTGCGAGCGCTGGTGCTCAGGCGAACGATGGACGGTCGAGCCGTCAGCCGATCTTCTTCGTCTTCCCCGTCGCCGCCACCTGACTCGCCGATGTTGGCCGCGGCCGCGCTCTGCAGACCCTGCGCGCAGATGTTCGGTGAAGCTGCGCCACCGTCGTGGCATCGAGCGGCACCGCCGCCTTGGCTCTTCTTCTGATCGGTCGGCTTCGGGAATGGTCACGATGTTGGCGGCCGAGGCGTTGACGAGCGCCTCGCGCAGCGTCGATTCGATCTTCGACGCCGTGCCGGCTTCGAGCGTCACAGCGGCAGCTTTCTTCTTCGACTTGGCGGCTCTCTTGGACTTCGCCATCGCGCCTCCCAGGGGTTTCGGTGCGCTATGATAGCCCGCCCGCCAGCGCGCCTCGCGATGCACGAATGACTCCCGACTCCTCGTCCGAACCCCCGATCTTCGAGCTGTTCAGCATTGCGTTCGGCGGGCCCGGCGGCAGTGCCCTGGCGATGCGGGATCTGCTGACCGAGGTCGTGCATCGGCGCCACGCCGGAGTGGGTCGCGAATCACCGCTCGGCGCCGATCGCCTTCGCGCAGGGCGCCACCGTCATGCTGCAACGTCGTCTTCCAGGCGAGCAACGTCGATGTCTGTTCCCTCGGGCAGCACGTCGTACACCATCCAGGCCACCGGCGATCTCTTCAACGTCGACGCCGCAAGCGGTGCCTCTATCGATCCAGCCGCTGAACGGCTTCTCGGCGCCGGTCGCGCTTCGACGCTGTCGAGCGCGATGCCGGCCGGCATCGGCATCCGAACCTTCACGCTCGACTGGACCGCCACCGATGCGTCGGGGAAACAGTTTGCGCATCGGCAGCAGCAGTCACGACGCTCTACGTGACGTGGCAGCCCGCTCGAGCTCGGCACCGATCTGCTTCCGCCCACCATTCCTTATGCCGCGGTCGTGCGCATGGCCGTCAGCTGGTGTGCCGGGTCAGACGACGCTCGATGGCATCTGCACGGCGCTCTGATCGCTCGAGATCGCAGCATGACCGGCATCGTGCACACCATCACCAAGCGGCGATGTCCGCATCGCGCTGCTCGAACACACGGCCGACAGCGCCGGGTTCGCCGCCCTGCTCTCGTCAGATGCTGCTGACGCCCATGGCGTTGGTTACCGAGACCCGCGCGTTCACCATCGACTGGGCGCCATCTGCCCGACGGCCGCTCTGCAGCTGGGTGTCAACCGCCGCGCACGGCGGGCACGTCCGCTCCTGTCAGGTGCGCAGCTCCACGCCGTCAGCCTGATCGCAACCGCGTCTGGCTGTCCTCCTCTGCGATGCGCGATGTTGGCATCGGCCCGGTCACCGTTTCCAGTTGCCATGCCGAACTGGATACGGCCTGGACGCTGAGCGGCCAGCCGTTCACGGCCCTGCTGGCAAAGCTATCTCGAGCCGGCGGCGAAGAAGGTCGGCGGCCGGCTGGCAGGCCTCCTGCCCGACCGTCCCGCTGACGCTTTTCGCCATTCACTTCAACTTCGGCGGCAGCGATGCCGATCGTGCTCCGCGATCCCGTGACCGACGACGGCGATCGGCGAGACCGCCGAGTGGGTGGCGGGCATGGATCAGGCCTGATCTCGAGCGACGCCAGGTATGCGGGACCAGCCGGCCGGGTTGCCCGCGGCCTTCGTTCGCGGCACCGTCGTCACGCTCTCGGTGCGCTTCCGCCGGACGCTCGACGTCGCAGCACGGCGGGACGCAGACGCTGACCGACCACGATTGGCGCGACGGGCACGCCGGTGGGCGATCACGCGAACAGACCGTGACGCTTGACCTTCGCATCCGAGCGGCCGCTCGCAGCCGGTCCAGGTTTCGAAACCGACGCGCCTCGTGTCGGCCGATGTCGGCGCGATCGACCCTGGCCCTCGAGTGGTACGCGATTGAGCGCCAACGGCCGCGCACTCGGCGATCGGCGCGAGCAACGCACCCGCTGTACTTCACCTGGCAGGCCGATCATCCCCGACCCCGAATCGGAAGACCTTCCGGATTGGGCCTATGCCCCGCTCGTCCAGTGGACGTCGACGTTTGCCGCCGGCGCGACCTCCGACAAAGACGTGTGCGATCGGGTGATGGCAGCGATTGCCGGCGACCGGCCTCAAAGTACGGCGTGGCCGGCTGGACGCCGCGGCAGATGCTGCTCGGCAACGGCGGGATGTGCGGCGGCTGGTATCAGCTGTTCCAGTGCGATGCTGCACAGCCAGGGCATCACTGATTGCCGAAGCGCGCGTTCCACGTCAACTGGCGCGACGCTGCCGGACGAGCGAGCGTGGCATGGAACGCCATCGTGGTCTCGAGCGGCGGCCTCAATCAGCCGGTGCCGCCGGTCACGCCTTCCACCTTCAACGACGTCGTCGGCTTTCCCGATCCGCGTCAACGGCACGGTTGCGACCAGTCGCGACCGCGCCGCTACCGCTTCTGGGGCATGCCGGGCGGCTGGGCCGACGGCCACTGCGTCAACTTCGCCGAGTTCGACGGTCAGCTGTACTTGTACGACGCGAGCTTCCATCTCGGGCCCATCGCCCTCGACATGCCGATGCCGCCGGCCGATGGCACGGTGCTGGGCGGCAGCGGCGCTCGCCGACTTCGTGGCAAAGTATCTCAGCATCGCGGTGTCGCACATGCTCGGTTCGTTCACCGTCGAACGGCACGCTCCTTCGTCTCGCAGATCCCGGCCGGCGCGGCGGCGGGCGTCAATGGCATCACGGTCGAAACCTCGGCCCTGCCGGTGATGGACGGATCGATCGCCGACCATCACGTTTCGCTGGATTAGCTGACGCCGCAGGGCGCCACTGGACGCGCATGCCCGATCCACTCGTCGACCATTCGCACCGCCATGCACCGCCTGACACCTGTCGCCGTGGTCGGGCCGTCGTGGCCGCGATCGCCGAGGTCTCGTCGGCGCCCGCCGTCGCCGGCGGCCGAACAAGCGCTTGGTCGATCTGCTGACGTTGCAAACCGCCACTACCGTTGGCCGGCGGCTACATGCCGCACAGCCAGTCGCCAGATGGACATGATTCAGCACGGCGGCGATCGACGCGCTGTGGCAGATGTCCGGTGCAGCAAGCACGCCGCTGCCTGTCCGCAACATGGCGGCGGCCGACGACCTCATCGCCGATCGTGAAGCGGATCGTGGCCGCCAGGTTCCCCGGCTGATCGCGCTGCACAGCGTCACGCCCTACGCCGTATACTCGCACGAACGTGAGGCTGGCCCCCGGCGGACAAGCTCGGCCCGTTCGAAATCATTGCGCCCCTTGGGCGCCGGGGGCATGGGCGAGGTCTACAAAGCTCGCGACATCCGCCTCGATCGCACCGTCGCCGCTCAAGGTCATCTGCCGAAGTCGATTGCCGATCGCGATGGTCACGCGCGCTTCGACGTCGAGGCGCGGGCGGTCGCGGCGCTGACCCACCCCAACATCTGCGCCCTGTACGACGTCGGCCACCAGGGCGACATTCACTACCTGGTGATGGAGCTATCTCGAAGGGCGAGACGCTCGCGCAGCGACTCGAGCGCGGGCCGCTCCGATGCCCGTCGTTGCGCTCAGCCGCGCCATCGAGATCGCCGCCGCGCTCGATCAGGCGCACTCGCACGGCGTCACCCACCGCGATCTCAAGCCGGCCAACGTCTTTCTCGCGACGCAGCGCGGCGGGACCGCAAGTTCGAGTTCGGCAGCCAGCCGCGCGGCGGCGAGAACTCAGGTCGCCAAGCTCCTCGACTTCGGCCTCGCCAAGTTGCGGCCGCCCGAAGCCGCGCTCGGCGAGCTGCAGCGTCATCGAGACCCAGCTGCCCAAAACCGGCGTCGGCGACATCGTCGGCACGCTCAACTACATGGCGCCCGAGCAGGTCGACGGTCAGCGACGGTCGACGCGCGCACCGATCTCTTTGCCTTCGGCGACACTGTTCTACGAGATGCTGACCGGGACGCGCGCGTTCAGCGGCCATTCGGCGCCGTCCGTGCTCGCCGCGATCCTCGACCGGCAGCCGACGGCCCGATCGGCCGAGCTGGTTCCGGGCTGCCATCCAGGGCATCGAGTTCGCGATCGCCCGCTGCCTGGTCAAGAATCCCGACGATCGGTGGCAGTCGGCGCGCGACCTTCGCGCCTACCTGCAGCTACACGCCGGACGTCGCCAGCCGGCCGCAGCCACCGCTCAGGAATCAACGCGCACCGTCGCGCATGCTTCGTGGGCGATTGCGGCTGCGGCTGTCTTCGCCGCTGCGATGGCGTTCGCCCTTCTCCTGTGGCAGAGCGCCGGCGCGCGGAGCCAGGTCCATCGTGGCTCTCGGCGCTTGCCGCCGCCGCAGCGGCTTCGGCACTGACACCGGCGCCGGCGTTGTCACCTGATGGCCGGCGTCTCGCTTTCACCGCCCCCGACACCTCGGGCGAGACCGTGCTCTGGATCCGCTCGCTCGATTCGACTGCGGTTCGCGCCGCTGCCCGGCACCGAGGGCGCGATCGAGCCGTTCTGGTCGCCCGACAGCCGGCTGATCGGCGTGTTCTCGCAAGGCAAGCTCAAAACCGTCGATCCGGCCGGCGGCCTTCCGCACGGTCCTGGCCGATGCCTCGAATCCGCGCGGCGGCTCGTGGAGCGAACGCGGCGAGATCGTGTTCGTGCCCAATCCGAGCGCCGGCCTCTTCCGCATCCCGGCCGCGGGCGGCAAGCCGAGCCGGTCCCGACACCGACGACATCGCCGGGCGCTTTGCTGCAGGGGTATCCGCGCTCTCTTCCCGGCGGCGACCAGGTGGTGTTCTTCACGTTGAACAGCGACGGCGCGCAATCCGGGATCTACAGCCTCGACGTCAGGACTGGCGACACGGTGCTCGTGTCGAACGCCTTCTCGCGCGCGCAGTTCGCCGCCGGCCGCCTGTTCTTCAGCCGCGACGGAAGTCTCTTCGGGCAAACCTTCGACCCGTCGAGCAGCACGTTGTCCGGGGAGCCCATCCGTCTCGTCGACGACGTTGGCCGCTCGGGCGGCGCGTCGCGTTTCAACTATGCGTTCTCGATGGCCGACGACGGGACGCTGGCGTATTGGAGCGGCACGGCCACACCGGTGATGCAGCTGACCTGGCTCGATCGCGGCGGGCGCCGCCTGCGCACGGTCGGTCGCGCCCGAGGTCTACCACGGCTTCGAAGTGTCGCCGAGCGGCCGCCAGATCACGGTGGAGCGCTCCGATCCGCGCACCACGCTGACCGACATTCGACTGATCGACCTCGATCAAGGCGCCGGCGCCCCGACGCCGCTCATCACCGCTCCTGACGGACAAGTCGCCAATGTCCCACTCTGGTCGCCGGATGGCCGGTCGCTGATGTATGCGCTGACCGCGGTCGAATTGTTCGTCCGCGACCTCAACACCGGTGAGGCGCGCAAGATCCCCACCGATCCAGGAGGCAAGTGGCCGACCTCGTGGTCGCCGGACGGTCAGATCATCGTGATGGATCGCACGACCAACGTCGGCGAACTGTGGGTGCAGCCGCTCGACGGCGACGGCAAAGCCTTTCCGTACCTGAAGGCGTCGTACAGCGCGCAAGGCGGTCAAATTTCGCCAGACGGCCGCTGGCTGGCCTATCGCTCCGACGAAACCGGCGACTTCGAGATCTACGTCGATTCGTTTCCGCGGTCGGGCCGCAAGCTTCGCGTGTCGCTCTCCGGCGGCTCGCGGCCACGCTGGCGCCGCGACGGCCAGGAGCTGTACTTCATCGCGCCGCGATCGTCGCCTGATGGCGGTGAGCATCAACACGGCAGGCGAGCGGGTGCAGATAGGCGAGCCGCAGCCGTTCTTCGAGGCGCCGATGGTCGGCATCCAGTTCAATCGGGCGCAGTACGTGGCGACCGCCGATGGTCAGCAGTTCCTGTTCAACGCCCAGGTCGAGGATCCATCGCGACAGGGGATCTCGATCGGGCGCGGCGTCGTGCCCGCTGGCTCGCTGAGCCACTGCCATGCCGCTGCGCACGAGCCGCTTCGCCGAGCAGAAAGCGGCACAACGACAGGACTGGCAGATGCGGCGGGTCGAGATCGAGGCGCATACCGGCGCGTCGCTCGAGCTCCTCACGGCGCTCCAACAGCACCTCTCGGGCGCGCTCATCGTCGCTGGCGATGCCGGCTATGACGCGGCCCGGCAACTCGCCGGCCCGACCTTCCAGCCCTTTCCGATGGCGATCGCGAAATGCCAGTCGCCGGCCGACGTGCGGGCGGCGCTGGCCACCGCGCGGCGCACCGGCTGGCCGCTGACCTGCCGGTCGGGCGGGCACAGCACGGCCGGGTTTTCGGTCAACGACGGGCTGGTCGTCGATCTCCGGCGCTGTCGTACGTGCGTGTCGATCCATCGAGCCGGCGGGTAGTCGTCGGCGCCGGGACGTCATTCGACGTGTTGATGGCCGCGCTCGACAGTTACGGCCTCCACCTCGTTGGCGGCGGCTGCGGCGATGTCTGCATCGGCGGCTTCCTCCAGGGTGGCGGGTACGGATTCTCCTCGCTCCGCTTCGGCATGCACAGCGACATCGTGCGGTCGATGACCGTGATGCTCGCCGACGGCAGCGAAGTGGTCGCCAGCGCCGCCGAGAATCCCGATCTCTTCTGGGCGATGCGCGGCGGCACCGGCAACAACTTCGGCGTGCTGCTCGAGGCCGAGTACCAGGCCACGCCGCTCGATTCGGTGACCGGCTTTGTCGTCGGCGTGGCCCGCCGATGACGCTGCTGCCGCACTGGTCCTGCTGCAGTCGCGCTGGACCGGCCCCGCGATGTCCGCCCACGCTCCTCGGCTACATGGGCATGCTCGCCAATCAGAACGGCCCAGCCGTCCTGACGATTGTCGGCATGATCGATCGAGCGGAGAGCGTCGACGATCTGCTCGCGCCTTTCGTGGCGTCGCCCGGGGCGCGTCTCGTGACCATCACCGAAGGCCGTTACGCGGCATTCGACACCACGCTCGTCACCGCCATGTGTCCGGCGCCGCTCCCGACAGCCAGGATTCAGCGAGGAGAAACAAACCGGCTATGTCGCGCGCCTGTTACGCCGTCGCCGAGTGGCAGGCGCTCATCGATCACTTCCAGCAGCACGCCCGTCGCCGAGCAACGTGATGATGATCGAGCCGTACGGCGGCGCGATCGTGGCTGTCGCGCCACAGGCGTCGGCGTTCGTGCACCGCCATGTGTCGATGGATCTGGTCTTCGAGGCGATCTGGTACGACGAGGCCGATCGTGCGCCCGCGATCGCCTGGCTCGACGTGGTCCGCGATCGCTTCGCCGGCTACGTCAACGGCCACGTCTATCAGAACTATCCGCGGCGCGGCCTTGACAACTATCAGCTGGCGCTATTGGGGCGAGAACTTCGAAACGTTGCTCTGGGTCAAACACAAGTTCGACCCAGAGAACGTGTTGCCGATTCGAGCAGGGCATCTCACCACTGCCCGATGACTGTTCACGACGACTGCGGACGGGTACTGTTTTCAGACCCCGGCCATTACGTATCGGTACCGGGCCGGTGACGCTCTCCGCTGAGGTTTCGGAGTTCAGTGCCGGACGTGAGTACAACTCGATAATCTCGAAAGCCAGATAACTCGAAAACCTAAATAACTTCGAAACCCAAATAACCTCGTAACTCAGAAACTGAGAACCTAGAAACCCAGAAACCTTGCAACCGAAACTGTGTAACCGGTTGAGCTCTATCGCCTGCCCCTCGCGATGACGAATTCGCCGGGCACGCGATAGCCGTCGCCGGCCCTGATCGTGCGATTGAATCGAGGTAGTCGGCCCGAGCCGCGAGGCGGGTCGGCTCGTCGAATCGCGAATAGGCCATGGCCACCGGCCCGCCGACAAACGCCGCATCAGCCGCTTCGTCGCCGGACGTGTATTCCAGGAACGTCGAGAGGCGCTCGGCGCAGACGTCGCGGAACCCTGCGGCGCTGAAAGCGCAGGCGAGCGAATCGCCGGCGCCCAGCTGGAAGAACATCGGGCAGACGTCCGATTCGACGCGGGCTTCGACGATAGGAAAGATGTCGGCCCAGCCGCAGCGGGCCCGCGCTCCCCACACCGCCGCGACCGCGCGGCCGCCCTGGACGAGGACGCGGTGCATTTCGCCAAGAGCCGCCGCGACCTCGGGCACGTACATCAGGCCGAGCCCGCACACGACCGCGTCGAACGATTCGTCGGGCGTGTCGAGCGCCTCGGCGCCCATCCGGCGGCACGTCACCTGACGAAGTCCGCGCCGCTCGGCCTCGCGGCTTGTCTGTCCGACCATCCGCTCTGAGAGATCGGTGGCGAGCACGTGGCCGCCGTCGCCCACGCTTTCGGCCGCAGGCCACGTCAGGAGCCCGGTCCCGCACGCCACGTCGAGGACGCGCTCGCCGGGCCGCAAGGCCGCGAGCGCGAGCAGGCAATCCTGGGCCGGCTTGAGCTGCGCCGCCCACGACCGTTCGTAACTGTCAGCCGCGCGATCCCAGCCGTAGCGCTGAACGCGCCGCTGCAGCCTGGCGTCCACGGTCTACGCGCTGACGCTGAGGCGCACCTCGCGCACGAGGGGCACCGCGTTGGCGATGTTGTCGCGCCACGAGCTGTAGCGATCGGCGGTGTCGAGCCAGCGCCGAATCTCCTCTTCGCTATTCGGACTCGACACGTGCACGACGTAGCGAATCCGCGTGTAGCCCGGACGGACGTCGTCGCTGACCCCCAGCTCGCCGCGCGCGTCGTAGTCGGCGTGGATCTCGATATCGAGCGCGTCGATGCGCACGCCCAGCCGCGCCGCCCACATGGCGTAGCCGACGGCCAGGCACGAGCCGAGCGCCGCCCGTCCGAACACGCCCGGCGTGGGGCCGTCGCTGGTGCCGCCGAATTTCTCCGCCATGCCGGCGACCAGCCGCCAGGGCCCCTCTTCGATGTCGCACGCGAGCCCGTCACGCAGACGAACTTTCGTGACGGCTGTGTTCTGAGCGATCGCCGGCCGCAGCGTGATGGCCTTGACGTTGCGCTCAATCGCCGAGCGAATCTCCTCGGTGGCCATGGAACCTCCCTGAGAACCGAATGGTCGTCCCGACGCGAACACTGCAGACTACTGCGTTTTGACGATGGCGGCGACAGCGATGGACACGCCGCCGTCGGTGACGAGGGTGATGGAGACCGTTTCGCCAGCCTTGAGCGCGCGCTTGAGGCCCTTGAGGACCAGGTGTACGCCGTCCGGTTTGAGCTCCACCCTGCCATAGGCCGGCGCGGTCACCTCTTTCGGCGTCGCCTGCTTGGCGGCAGTCGGGCTGGCATCGTTGAACAGGACTCCGGCGGCCACGTCGGAACTCGCTGAGACAAGATACACGTCGTACATGGTGGGATTGTCGATGACGGCGAAGGCCGTGGCGGCGTCGGCGTCGGCGGCGGACAGCTTGACCCAGCCCTCCGACGCGCTTGGCGCCTTCTGTGCAGCTCCGACCGGTATCGTGCCGATAAGACTCAGGATCGCCGTGGCAGCTGCGGCCGCCAGGCTGACGGACGAGAATCGCATGCGCCGATTATCCTGCTTCTGCACCGCCGGGCGCGGTCGGCGGGACGGTCGGGCGCTCGGGCAGCGGTATGATGAGTGTTTCGCGCGCGTTGTAAGCACCCCAAAATGGTCGGACGGACCCTTTCTCACTACCGAATCGTCTCGCCGCTCGGGGCCGGCGGCATGGGCACGGTCTACCGGGCCGAAGATGTCCGGCTCGGCCGTGAGGTCGCCGTCAAGGTCGTCTCGCAGGACTTCGTCCACGACCAGCAAGCCCTGCAGCGCCTCCGATCCGAGGCGCGCGCCGCTTCGGCCCTGAATCACCCGAACATCTGCACGATTTTCGACATCGGCGAGGACGAAGGCCGGCCGTTCATCGTGATGGAGTTGATGCGGGGCGCGACGCTGCGCGACCGCATCGACAGCGGCCGCATCAAGATCGGGCAGCTGATCGACATCGGCATCGAGGTGGCCGACGCGCTGCACGCGACGCACAGCGACGGCATCATCCACCGCGACATCAAGTGCGGCAATATTTTCGTGACCGATCGCGGCCACGTGAAGCTGCTCGACTTCGGTCTCGCCAAGCTCACCGAGCAGTTCACTGGATCGCCCGGCGCGCAGGAGACGCTCGATCGGACGGCGATTGGGGTCGCGCTCGGCACTATCTCCTACATGTCGCCGGAACAGGCCACGGGCGAACCGCTCGACGGTCGTACCGACCTCTTCTCGCTTGGCGTCTGTACTCTACGAGGGCGCGACCGGGCGGCATCCGTTCTCGGCCGGATCGTCTGCCGTGACGCTTGCCGGCATCCTCAACCGCGCGCCGGTGGCGCCGATCACGCTGAACCCGGACCTTCCGATCCGGCTGCAGGAGATCATCAACAACTGCCTCGAGAAGGACCGCGAGCTCCGTTATCAGTCGGCGGCCGACCTGCGCGCTGACCTGAAGCGTCTTCGCCGCGATCTCGAATCGGGGCAGTCGAGGACCGTCGAAACCGTCAGCGGCGCGACCAACACGAGGACCTTGCCGGCACCGCCAGCAGCGCCAACGACGCCAGTGCAGTTGGCGGTGACGACGGCGATCGCGCCGATCGATACGACGACGGCGGTCGGGGCACTCGACGCGACCACGCTCGTGCAGCCGGTGTTCTCGGCGTCACCGTCGGCGTCAGGGTCGGCCTCGCCGCCGCCGGCGGCGCCCTCACCCTTGACTTCGCCATCGCCATCGTCGCCAGCGTCACCGCAAGCATCGCCGCAGGCGTCACGGTTACCGCTCGTGATCAGCATCGGCGCCCTGGTCGCCGTGCTCGCGTTCGGGTATGTCGCGATGCGGCCGCGCGCGCCTGAAGGCGTGGCGGGAGCACCAGCGCCATCGGCGGCCGCGCCGGTTGACGCCGCGGCGCTGCAGAATCGGCTCGGGCTCGCCAATGCGAGCTTCGGCGCGCGAAACTATCGCGCGGCCGCAGCCTATGCCGCTGAAGTCCTCGCGATCGATCCGCGTCACCCGCAGGCGCTCAGCATCCGCGACGAATCGGCGGCGATGCTGGCGCGTTTCGATGCGGCGGTCGCCGACGCGCGTCAGCGGCTGTCGTCGGGCGATATTCAGGGCGCGGCCCAGGCCCTGGAAACCGCGCGCGGCCTGGATCCGACCGCGCCGAGCCTGATCGAACTGTCGGCGCGCCTGTCCGATGCGGTTCGGCAACGCCAGACGGCCGGCGATCGCTCCGCATCGGCGCGCGGCACGACGAGCGCGCCCGCGGCGCCGGCAGCGAGGCCCGCACCGGCCTCGCCCGCGCCGCCTGTCGTGACCATTCCGGTTCCGGCCGCCCCCAACGGTCGCCGCGCCAACGACTGCGCCGGCGATACCGCAGCCGCCGCCGGTCGTCGTGCCCGCGCCGCCAACACCGCCGCCGGCACCCGCCCCGACAACGGTAGCGCCGAGCACGCCCGCGGTCACCGCGCCACCGCCCCCGGCGGCGCCGAGCGGACCGACGCCGGAGCAAGACGAGGCTGCCATCCGCCGTGTCACCGCTTCGTATGCGCGGGCCATCGAGACCAAGGACATCGGCCTGTTCCGCACGATCAAGCCCAACCTCTCACGCGAAGAAGAGCGTCGCCTGCAGGACGGTTTCAGGGCGGTGACCTCGCAGAAGGTCGCGACGACCATCCTGTCGATCGATCGCAAGGGCGACGAGGCGTCGGTCATGCTGCGCCGCCGCGACACGATCCTGGCCGGCGGCCGCGAGCAGACCGCCGAAACCCAGCAGACCCTCCGTCTCACCCGCGCTGCCGGCGGCTGGGTGATCGTCGAGATCCGCTGATCAGCGCCGCGTTCGCACCCCGCTTGTCGATCGCAGAATCCACGAGTACCTGACGGGGACAGTCCCCATTCTTCCGTGGCAACCGCTGCGTGGCTGCGGCAGAATCTACGCGACCGCATCGGCATCGGCCCCAACTCGCGTCCATTTCACGAGGGTAGATTGTGATCAGCCGGTTCACCGTAAGAGGGGGACAGTCCCCGTTCGTCCTGTCCCCGTTCGTCTGGGTGGTTGTGGCAATTCTTGCGATGGGGGCGGCGACGCCGGCGGCGGCGCAGGAGCCGTACAACCTGACGGCGCCGGTCACAAACCTGGCGACGATCTTCAACGACCTGTTCGGGCCGCGGGGGATTGTCGTCGACAGCGAGGCGACGCTGCCGGGCGAGCAGTCGCATTCGGCGCACTTCAACAGCGACTTCCAGTTCAACTTCAGCCAGTTCGGCACCGCGCTGGTGAGCCAGTTGGTGAGCGTGCCGCTCCCGACGCCGGCGAGCGGCTTCACCTATTCGTTCGATGCCACCCTTGGCGTCTTCCAGCGCACGACGCAAAGCTTCGGACCGATCCTGGCCGACCGCGCCGAGACGATCGGCGCGCGGCGGGTCGCGGTCGGCTTTGCCTACCAGCGGTTCTCCTTCGACTCGGTCGAAGGGCTCGATCTCAATCGCGTGCCGGCGGTTTTCACGCACGACAACGCGGTGCTGCTCGGCGGCCGTGAAGACGTCGTGACGACGCTCAACTCGATCGACGGCGAGCGTTGAGCAGTCGACCACCTTCGTGACCGTCGGGATCACCGACCACATGGACGTGTCGGTGGCGGTGCCGATTGTGTCGAACTCGCTGCGCGTCGTCTCGGTCGCGCAGATCCAGCGGCTCGGCACCACGAACCCGCTCACGCACTTCTTCCGCCAGTCGAACGGCGACGTCGGCGTGACCCGGCTGTTCACCGCTGCCGGCAGCGCCACCGGTTTCGGCGACCTGATGGTGCGGTTGAAGAGCACGGTGTGGAAGCAGCCTGCGGGCGGCGTGGCGCTCGGCCTCGACGTCCGGCTGCCGACCGGCGACGAGATGAACCTGCTCGGCAGCGGCGCGACCGGCCTGCAGCCGTTCGCGATCTGGTCCGGCACCTACGAGAAGGTGTCGCCCCACGTGAACGTGAGCTATCGCTGGAACGGATCGAGCGTCCTGGCCGGCAACGCCGCGACCGGCGAGTCGGCGCACTTTCCGGACCAGTTCTCCTACGGCGCCGGCGCCGACGTCAGCCTCAACTCGCGCATCACGCTGGCCTTCGACGTGCTCGGCCGCTACTTCATCGACGCCGAGCGGCTGCAGCACCAGACGTTCCACGCGCTCGACGGCCGCTCGACATTCCCGAACATCATGTTCGCGCGCGATTCGTTCAACGCGCTGAGCGGCTCGATCGGCCTCAAGGCCAACCTGCTGGGGCGGATGCTCGTCGACGTCAACCTGCTCTTCAAGCTCGACGAGCACGGCCTGCGCGACAAGGTGACGCCGCTGGTGGGAGTGGGTACAGCTTCTAAAAAGGGCCGCGACGCTTCAGCGGGCTGCTCTTGACGAGCCCGCTCCCGAAGGGAGCCCTGCTGCGAAGCAGCCCTGCCCCGGAGGGGCCCTTTACGTCCGGAGATTTTTGTTGAAGAACTCCAGCGTCCGCTTCCAGGCGAGCGCGGCGGCAGCCTTGTCGAAGCGCGGCGTCGTGTCGTTGTTGAACCCGTGCTGCGTCCCGTCGTAGACGAACGCCTCGTGCGGGACCTTCGCCGCCTTCAACGCGGCTTCGTACGCTGGCCAGGCGGCGTTGATGCGCTCGTCGGTCCCGGCGTAGTGGATGAGGAGCGGTGACTTGATCTTCGGTACGTCCTCGACGTTCGGGGCGCTGCCGTAGAACGGCACCGCGCCGTTCAGTTCGGGGACCCGCGTCGCGAGCATGTTGCAGATGCCGCCGCCGTAGCAGAAGCCGACAGCGCCCACTCGTCCGGTCGAGTCCGGGCGGGTTTTGAGGTAGCCGACCGCGGCGACGAAGTCCTCGCGGATTTTCGCCTGATCGAGCTTCGGGAAGAGCTCCCGCGCTTTCTCTTCGCTGCCCGGATAGCCGCCGAGCGGAAACAGCGCGTCGGGCGCGAACGCCATGAAGTTGTCGACCGCCAGTCGCCGCGCGATGTCTTCGATGTGCGGGTTGAGGCCGCGGTTCTCGTGGACGACCAGGACGGCGGGCAGCTTGCCGGTCGCGTTCGCCGGCCGCGCCAGGTAGCCGCGCATCGTGCCCGAGCCCTGCGGCGACGGATATTCGAGATACTCGGTCTTGATCCGCTTGTCGTCGGGCGTGATCTGCTGCGCCGCCACGAACTGCGGGCTCAACTGATCGAGCAACATCGCCGCCGTCACGCCGCCGACGGCGTACTTAGCGGCCTTGTCCAGAAAGCCCCGGCGATCCAGGGCGCCGTGAACGTAGGCGTCGAACAGGATCAGCAGGTCCTGGTCGAAATCATGCGCGGTTTTCCGCTCCATCGATGACCTCCTCGCGGCGGGCCGGCCGCTCGTCGAACGCATATTGTATGCAGAATTCCATCTCCACCAGCTGAGCCCGCCCGATTGTTACGTAGACGGGGTAGACTACGCACCTCTCCCAAGAATGTACTGGGGTGCCACAGGTGCGTTAAGTGCCTCGTGGGTGCACCAGGGTGCTTGCGTGCCAGGTGCCAGGTGCACCTAGGTGCGCACAGACAGTGCTGACCTCGTGTGGGCTGCCATTGCGTGCCGTCATCCGTGTCCACAGCCGGCCACCTGAGGCACCAGGACGGCACCTGAAGCACCAGCACCTGAGTGCACCACAGGCACCTTGGCACCTGAGCGCACCTGTGTTCGAGCGGAGCGACTTATGTGGCTACAGATTGGCCTGTGGGGAGGGGCGCTGCTCGTGGCCGTGGCGGTCGTGCGGCAGCTGGTGCGGCGGCGGTCGTCGCGGACGATCGATGTCGGGCCGGTGAGCGATGCGTGGCTGGCCGAACAGCGAGGGCGGCGGCAGGATGGTCTGTAGCCGCGGGCAAGGTTACTCGGCCGCGCCGACGTCCCCTCGCCTCGCGAGTTGCCTCGTGTAGAGCTGGACGAGAAAGTCGTAGATGACGACCTCGTGCAGGTTCTGCTCCGCGCGGAAGAGCCGATTCAGGTGCATGTGCACGTAGCTCTCGGCGACCTGCGCGAGTGGCCTGATGAGCACTCCCTCACGCTCCAGCGCGTGGAGGCGCTCGATCCGCGATCGATTGTGCTCGGACCGCTGCTCGAAGATCTCGTGCATCGCCGCGAGGGGATGATCTTCGGGTAGACCGCCGGCGAGAAGCCCCTGAAGTTCCGGCTCCAGCGCCCGAAAACGCTTCCCGAATTGTCGCCGGGTGTCGGCGTCCACGCGGAGTTGCCGTGCCCAGTCTTCGCGCGTGCGCTGCATCAGCGCGAGTCGCTTGGCCACGTCGAAACCCAGGTCCGCGAGCAGCCGGTCGACGCCCATGATCGCCGCCTGCCAGCGAGCATGCTGGCCGGCAATCCCGCTCGTCAGCATCTCGAGGAGATGCAGCGTGGCCTCGCTGTCGATATGAAACAGCTGCTCGGCGAGGTCGAGCGCATCCGGGCCCCCGTAGCGTTCGACTTCGCGGTGATACGTCTCGAAGGCGACGCGGTGGATCCGGCCGTCGCCGAAGAGCGCGGCCGCCGTTTTCTCGACCGCTTTCCGCACACCGGTGACGTCGCGGGCGCTGGCCGCCTGCAATCGCCAGCGCAGGTGATGATCGGGATCGACGTAGCGGATGAAGAACCAGCGATCGATAGCGCCTTTGTCGACGAGGGTGCGGCTGAGTGGCCCGATGGTCTCGAGGATGATGCGGTCGGCGGTGGCTGGGCCCGTGTAGATCTTCACGTAGACCCACGGCGAGCCGGGGAGCGCGTGGCGCGCCACTGCAGCGGCAGACGCCGCGCGATCCGAACGAGCGGCGACCGCGGCCTGAGCCGTCGGGTTGAGCGTCGCCGGTCATCGGCACCACGATCTCGTGCGCGTAGCGGCCATCCGGCCCTTCAGCGATGGCTTCGGCCGGGCCGGGGTACCACTCGACCAATCGAGCCTCGGTCCGATCCCGCAGCATCTGCACGAGCGAATCGAGCGAGATGACGTTCTCGAGATCGACGACCAGCGTGTGGTCGTAGTCTGAGAGCACGACCCAGCGAGGCAACCGGCGCGCGGCGCGCCAGCGTTGCGCGGCTTGATAGCGAGCCGGACCCGTCGCGTCGCGGAGCCCGCGAATCTCGTCGGCGGTGATGCTCCAGCGCGCCCGCGACAGGACGAGTTTCCCGCTCGTGACTCGCGGCAGGAACGGCAGATGCTCGAGGGGGCCCCAGCTCCAGGCGCTCCATTGCTGATAGCCATCCGACTGCAGCATGCACAGGAAGCGATAGACCCCGACCGATGCGCGGGCGAAGTTGTGCGCGCTGGTGAGTCTGGGAATCACGCGCCGCCCGAGCCTGGCCGAGCGGATGACGAATCGATCCTCAGCGACCGACAACATCAGGTCGGTGATGGGCAACTGACGCTCGGTTGGCGCGCCGGAGCGCGCGAGATAGACGATCTCGTGGTCGCGCAGCAGCGGGCGAAGCAGGATGTTGCCGATCCGCCCCTCAGGCAGGTGGGCGATCTCGGCGAACACGGCGTCGGGGTCGGACGATTCTTCGCGGCGCAGATGGTCGCGCACGAACCGGGTGAGTGCGGCGTCGCCGTGACAGAAGCGGCCGAGTAGCGTCGCGCCCGATGGTCCCGACGCCGAATGCAGCAGCACGCGGACGTCGTCTCGTCCGCCGGCGTGTGCCGGCGGCACTCGGAAGAGCGTGGCCATGGCCGCGTAAGCGGGAGGCAGCGGCGGCGGATTCTTTGTCGCCAGTTCATCGACGTCGCGGGTGCCAAGCGAGATCTCATCGCGCCCCGCCGCCAACGCATGGCCGACGCGGCGCATCAGTCCGATTTCGCGGTGCGTCCACGGGACGGTGTTGGCCGCGACAGCAGGAAAGTCGATGCCGTCGAGAAGCGGCGAGCCGTCGCGGTCGTGCCCCCCACTCAGCAACGAGCCGATGCCCGTCTCTTCGTCCAGCACGTCGAGGAGAGGGACTTCACGCTGCTCGTAGCGGTCGATGAAGGCGGCCCGAAAGCGCGCCAGCGGATTCTCGGTCAGAGCCGGCGTCAGCCGTCGCAGGAGCGCGACGCCCCGGGCGATCTCGGCAACGACATCGCGCCCGAGCGTCGCCTCGCCGTCGGGCTTGATCAGATCGACCTGGAACAACTTGGCCGGGACGATGGGGACGGCGAAGGGTTCGAGCGCCCGCGCGACGTCGGCATACCGCGTGGTCTCGTTGCCGCGCGGCGCCGCGTCAATCGCTGCCAGCGCCTCGGCAATGGCCTCGAGTCGATCGGCAGCGGCGGTTCCGCCCGCTCGCGCGCGGAGCATGGCGATCAGGCAGGCGAGCGGCTCCTCACCGGTGACCGGACACTCGAGCTCCGGGACGAGCACTTGAGCCGCGATGAGCTCGTCGACATACGCCTCCGCGTCGGCAAGCGTGATGTCCTTGTCCACGAGCCCGCCGGCGAGGTCGGCGCGTGTGGCCCCGCACCGCGCCCGTTCCAGCGTCAGACGCAGCGGCTCGCCATCGTCGATGGCGACGAGATGATGCGTGCGCGCGTCGCGGGCAGGTCGCGTTTCGACGTAATGCCAGCGGTCCGCGGACCGGTGCAGGCTGGTGTTTGGCGAGTACCGCAGCGATCGCGACAACGCCTCGTCGCGCGCCAGCGACTCGGCGAGCGGGACGAGGTAATCCATGTCGAGCCGCGTGTGGCGGCGGCAGGCGTCGAAGGCAGGGACCGCGAGTCTGGTCGTATCGCCGACCGTGCCGACACCGATCCCGGCGAACAGTCCGAACGGCGTCGGCCGCGATGCCATCCGCGTGACATAACGAAACAGCCCGCGCTCCGCGGCCTGGCCGCGGTCGCTGTCCGGGTCTGTCTGCCAGGCGTCGATGGTGCGTTCGAGATCGGGCGAGGCGACGAAGATCGCCTCGCGGACGAGAGGCTGCGCCAGGATGGCCCGCAGGCGGCCGCGAACCCTTTCCCGGTCGCGCTTCAGCGCTTCGGCAAGGAGCGCGGCATCCGCGGTGCCCGGGGCTTCGAGGCCGGCGCTGAGTTCCTCGAGCGTCGCCAGCGGCAGGAGCGGCGTGCGGAGCACGAAGAAGCCGCTGTCGCGCGCAATCGCGCCGTCGCGGCGCCCGCGCTCAGGCGGCTGGTCGGCAGGTCCACGGATCAGGCGGCGTTTTTACCACGAATTGCGCCGACGTTGAACGTGACGCACTTCGCGGTGAGGGCATGGCGTGGCGAATCGCTGCCGTGTGCCGCTCGCGGTGAGCGGCTTGAGCACCTCTCGGTGCAGATGAGGTTTGCGAGGCGTCGTCGGGATGTTGAAAGCGGTGTGTTTGCGGGGTGTCGCGTGACGGCGGTCCATGATGAGCATCCCGGTGAAGTTGCAGGTCGAATTGCAACTCCGTGGCCAACCATAGCCCCGCGCGATCAGTCGATTTTCCGGATGCCCGCGACAACGGTGTGAATCGCGCTGCCATCGTGCCTCACCCCTGGGGCCTCGTATCGAGACCACGCGTTGATTTCGAGGCCGTTCATCGTCGCAGGCGGTGATCTGCGAATTGGTAGAAGAGAGTTGGGCGCCATGACCGACGCCGTTGTGAAGGAAGCCGCCGCTCTCAGGGGCTGAGGCGGCGGCTCATGCATCCGGGGGTTACTTGCGATCCTTGGACTTCGGGGCAGAACGGCCAGCCGGGGACTTGGTCGGGACCGGCACGCCGGCGCCGAACACGCGTTTTCCGGCTCCGCCCTTGATGTCGCCCTTCGGCATCAGATCGGCCAGCGTAATGACGTCGCGTGGAGGTGGAGATTTCGGCTTCATCGTAGTCACCTGCCCGGAGCACTGCACGCTTCTTGCCAACGGCTGCGCTGGCGGCTGAGGCGCGGAATCATGGAGTTTGCTGTGAATTTACGTGGTTGCCGCGCGCGAGGCTCAACAGGCCTGGCATCAATCCAAGGCCATGGGGTCAAAAATCGAGGCGTCAGAACTGGGCCGGGTCTCGGTGCCCGGCTGGCCTCGCCCGCCGCGCCGTCAGCCACGCTTTTTCCGGTCGTCGCGGTCCATTTCGAGCAGCTTCCGCTCGAGAGTCGCGCGCGCGACCCCCAGCTCACGCGCCGCCCGCCGCTTGTTGCCGTCCACCCGGTCCAGGACGGCGCGAATGTGACCGTGAATCGCATCCTTCAGCAGCATCGATTGACCGCCTCGCGGCCGTCATCGGCACCGCCGACGGAATGGCGACGTCGTGGCAGCGGACCATCGTGCTGCAAGAGCAGCGCCTCGGCGGGGATGACGTCGCCGCCGGTCAACGCGACCGCCGCCTGCACGACCTTCGAGAGCTCGCGGAGGTTGCCGGGCCACTGGTACGTGAACAGCCGGTCCGCCGCCTGTCGATCGAGGCCGACGATCGATTTGTTCTGCGCGCGGCTGGCGCGGGCGATCTCGCTCGCGAGCAGCAGCGGCAGATCGCGCGGGCCGGGCGCGCAGCGGCGGGACGGTCACGGTCACGCCGTTGATCCGATAGAACAGGTCCTCGCGGAACCTGCCGTCCTTGGTGAGCGCGCGCGACCGAGTAGTGCGTGGCCGAGAGCACGCGCACGTCGGCGCTGCCGCAGCGTTTCGGAGCCGAGCCGCTCGAATTCGCCGTATTCGATCGCGCGCAGGATCTTGCTCTGCCCCTGCGGACTCAGATCGGCGATCTCGTCGAAGAACAGCGTGCCGGTATCGGCCAGCTCGAACTTGCCCTTGACGCGATTCTGCGCGCCGGTGAACGCGCCGCGTTCGTGGCCGAACAGCTGGCTGTCGAGCAGCGTGTCGCTGAGCGCGGCGGCGTTGAACGAAATGAACGGGCTCTGCGCGCGCTGCGACGAGTTGTGGATGGCGCGCGCCATCAGGGTCTTGCCGGTGCCCGATTCGCCGAGGATCAGCACCGGCAGATCGGTGCGCGCGGCGACGCGCGCGCGCTCGAGGCACGCCTGCATCGGCGGATCGTGGGTGACGAAGTCGTCGAGCGTCGCCTCCCGATCGTCTTGTCCGGTCGTGAATCGGCGGCACGCTCAGTTGCCTCTCGGGCCAGGCCGTCCGGCGGCCATCGCTTCGCGCATCTGGCGCAGCGGCTCGAAGGCGTAGCTGGCCAGCGATCGCCGGCCGACGATCACCGAGGCCTCGCCGCCCATGCCCGGCAGCACGGCGCGATCCTGGCCGCCGATGCGCAGCGTCTGCTCGTCGAGGTCGGCGAGCGCACGGAACGACGCGCCCTCGGCCTGGCTCGCGGTCGCGGGGCTGATCCAGCGCAGCGTGCCGTAACGGACGCCGTAGCGCTGATACGGAAACGCGTCGTACCGCAGCTTCACCGGCTGACCCGCGCTGAGTTGCGCCAGGCCGCGCTGCGGAACGACCAGCTCGGCCTGCAGGCGCTCGTCGCGGCACACGATCTCGGCCAGTGTCTCGAATTCGTTCACCGCGGTGCCCGGCGTCTTCACCAGCAGCTTGACGATGGTGCCGCCGCACGGCGACGCGACCGTACAGCGTGTTGCCGTCGCGCGACGCTTCGCCGTCCAGCATCCCCTTGCGCGTGCGCGCACTGGCGAGCTCTTCTTCGACGGCTCGTGACAGTCTCGTCGAAGGCCGCCTTGCGCGACGCCATCTCGAAGCGCAATCGCGCCGATGCGGCGCGCGTTTCCGGCGGCATCGGCGCGCACCTGCTCGGCCTCGGCGGCGAGCCGATCGGCCTCGAGCTTCGGCCGCGACGCTTCGAGCCAGCTGATCAAGCCCCTCGTCATAGCTGCGCTGCTGCCGCGTCGGCGACCTCGCGGGCAAGCGCCGCCTGCCGCTCGGTCAGCTCGCCCTGCGATTCGAGCGCGCGTCTGCCGCTGCTTCGAGCCGCGCCGACCTCCTGCTCGTCGGCGCGGCGCTGGTTCTCGTACTTCTCGCGCTCGTTGGCCAGCCGCAGCTGCCGCCCGACAGGCTGGTGCCGAGCGAGTCGCGCTCGGCCGTCCGATCGCCGACCGATCTCGGAGCTGATCGTGAACAGGATCGCGCCCGCTTCGCACGGCCTCGCGCATCGGCGACACGAACGCCGGTCACGATGCCGTCGTGCAGCGTCCGCACGGGATCGGCGCCCTTGATCGGCACGAGCACGAACCGCGCGGCAACCGATTCCGGCACCTGGACCAGGACCAGCGCCACGACGCCGACGACGAACAGCGCGAGCAGCACCCAGGCGAGCGCCGCGCGCCGCCCAGGGCGGCGGCGACGGATCGAGAAACGGGGCCGGATCGTCGACGTGCCATCAGCCCGGCCACTCCCAGTTGCTGGCTCGCGAGGTAGTAGTAGAGCCCGCGCCGCTTCATCAGCTCTTCGTGCGACCCGTGCTCGACCAGCTTGCCGCGCTCGAGCACGATGATCATGTCGGCGTTCTGCACCGTGCTCAGGCGATGCGCGATCACGAACGCCGTCCGGCCTTCGAGCAGCGTGTCGATGTTCTGCTGCACCGCGCGCTCCGACTCGGTGTCGAGCGAGCTGGTCGCCTCGTCGAAGATCAGGATCGGCGGCTTGTGGTAGATCGCGCGCGCGATCGCGACCCGCTGCCGCTGGCCGCCGGACAGCGCCAGCCCGGTCTCGCCAATCCGCGTGTCGTAGCCGAACGGCAGCCGCTCGATGAACTCGTGGGCGCTGGCCACTTCGGCCGCCCAGATCACCCGCTCCATGTCGGGCTCGTCCTCGCCGAACGCGATGTTCTTGGCGATCGTGTCGGCGAACACGTACGAGTCCTGCAGCACGAAGCCGATCTGCCGGCGCAGGTCGCGGTAGTTGAGCGTCTTCAGGTCGAGGCCGTCGTAGAGGATCGTGCCCTTCGGTCGGCTCGAGCAGGCCGGCCATGCACTTGGCGAGCGTCGTCTTGCCCGAGCCGCTGCGCCCGACGATGGCGACGGTCTTGCCGGCCGGCACGTCGAGGGTCAGGCCTTCGAGGATGGCGGGCGCCTCGGGGCCGCCGTAGCGGAAGCCGAGGTTGCGCAGCGACACCTGCCCGACCAGCGTCCTCGACCGGCCGCAGCAGCGAGCGATCGTGGCCCTGCTCGGGCTCGTGCTGGAACACGTCGTCCAGCCGGTTGAGCAGCACTTCGCAGCGCTGCAGGTTGTCCCAGAGCACGAGCAGGTTGCGAATCGGCACCGTCGAGAGCGCGACGAGCGAGTTGAAGGCGACGAGGCCGCCAATCGACAGCTGGCCGTCGAGCACCTCGTAGGCGCCGGCCCACAGGAACAGGCCGACGCCGAGGAACGTGACCGCCTCGATGCGCGCCCTCGTAGGTCATCACCGTGAAGTCGGCCTTGAAGATCTTGTCGGCCACGCCGAGGAACTGATTGAGCAGCAGCCGGCGGAACGCCGATTCGCCGCCGAGCGCCTTGACGGTCTCGATGCCCTTGATCGCGTCGATCTGGTACGAGTGGTACTTGCTGAACGAGTCCTCGAGGTCGAGGAAGATCGGGCCGCAGCAGCTTCGACGCCATCACCATCAGCAGCGCATAGAGCGGCGCGGTGGCCAGGAAGACCAGCGTGAGCCACGGGCTGTAGACCGCCATCAGGGCGACGGTCGCGACGAGCTGCGCGACGGCGGTGATACCGGCGATGCCGTTCTGCACGAGGAAGTCGCGCACCTGCCGGATGCCTTCGAGACGCCGCTGCAGATCGCCGGTGCGGCGCGACGCGAAGTACGACATCGGCAGCGCGAGCAGCCGCCGCGTCAGGAAGTCGAGCGACGCCGCATCGATCCGGACCGCCGAGAAGCTGAGCAGATATCGCTGCAGCAGCGAGCGACGCGACGATGAACACCATCGTGACGCCCATGGCCGCGATCATCAGGTGCAGCAGCGACAGATCCTGCTCGACCAGCACGCGATCGACGATCGACCTGCGTGAAGACCGGCAGCACCATCTGGAGCACGCTGACGACGACCGCGAGGCCGAGGCGCCTGGAAGCAGCAGCGAGCGGTGCGGCCGCACCAGCGGCCACATCCAGCCCATGCAGCCGCGTCGATTGCGGGGCCTGCTCGAACTCCGGCGTGTAGTCGAAGAGCGCGGCGTAGCCGGTCCACTTCTCCTCGAACTCGGCTCGCGTGTAAGCGCCGCCGGCCCGCCGCCGGATCGACGACCGTCGACGTGGCGGCGGGTCGACGCCGGTCATGACAATCCAGTGGTACTCGTCCCAGTGGACGATCGCCGGCACCGGCATCTTGTCGAGATGCTGCGCCGACGACTTGACCGATCGCGTCGCCAGGCCGAGCTCTTCGCCGGCGCGGCAGATCGAGCGCAGGCTCGTGCCGTCGAGTCCGGTGTTGATCAGCTGCCGGATGCGCGCCAGGCTGACGCGGCGGCCGAACGCGCGCGTGACCATCGCCAGGCACGCCGCGCCGCAGTCCATCTCGTCGATCTGCTGGATGAACGGGATGCGGCGGCCGCCGGCCGCGCTTGATGAAGTATTCGCCTTCGGCGAACGGGGCGTCGGCCGGGTGCTTCGTCGACCGCGCCCGCTGGATTGATCGACCTGCGCGTCGCTGACCGCCTCGTAACCGTCGTGCTCGCCGGCAGGATCTCCTGGTCGATGTCCGCGGGAACGGCGGCGATGTCGCGATATTCGTACTGCGCGACCCGATCGTCGAGCATCGAGCGGAAGGCCGGCAGCGCCTCGCCGAGGCTCTCGAGCGTGTCGCCGCTCAGCGTCAGCAGCCGCACCGGCGTCATGGCCTCGACCGAGGTCGTGTGCGGCGTCCTGCGCAGCGCCGAGACGACGCCGAACGACTCGCCTTCGGCCGAGGTTCGTGACGTGCATCTGCGCGGCCGCCTTCTTCGTGCGACGACGCGCAGCCGGCCTTCTTCGATCAGATACAGCGGCCCGGCGGGTCGCCCTGCCGATACACGATGTCGCCCGCGTCCAGAACACGACCGGGTTCGAGCTCCGCGAGCACGACGCCGGCCATCGGCTTCCGGCGGCAGCCGGTTGAACGCCGGCACGTTCCGGAAGAATCGCTGCAGCGTCGCGTGTTTGAGCTGCAGCTCGAGGTAGGTGCGGATGTCGGGGTGGGCGTCGACCAGTGCGCGGAACTCGCTCGGCGTCGAGCCGCAGCGCCAGGACGTCCGCTGCTCGCGCGCACCGTCGTCGGCCGCGGCTTGCCGTCGAGCAGTTCGGCTTCGCCGAAGCTGTCGCCGGCGCGCAAGCACGTTGAGCGGGATCTCTTCGCCGCCGTCGCGCCCTTTTTGACCACGCGGGCCCGGCCCGAGACGAGCACGTAGAGCGCGTCGGTCGGGGTGCCCTTCGGCGGCGATGACGGTACCGAACGGGAACGAGGATGGAACAAACCGCCGGACGACGAGCGCCCGCGCATCGTCCGGCAGAAAGCGAAGGATTGGAAGATCGCCGAGGACGCCACGATCGCTGACCATGTCCGTCTGTGCCGGAACGCCAGTGCTGGATGCGGCTCGGGCGCGGAGCTTCGCACAGCGGGACCGGGCGCCAATCGGCCGCGAGAATGAGCACGAGCTTCGTCGGCGCCGGGCGCGCCGCGTTATCGGACCCAGCGGACGTGGCTGAGGATGGCTTTCGAGATCAGGTTTTCGATGACGGCTTCTTCGGCCCGGGCGCGGACGAGCGAATCCGCGAGGTCGGCCGGCTTTCTTGCCGACCAGCATCGCAATCTCGAAGCGTTCGCCGATCAGCGTCGGGCCAATCACCTCGTCGACGCTGGCGCTGAGGACGGCGTCGCGCAGCTCGGGCTCGAGACGTTCCAGAATCTCGGCGTGGTCGCGGACCGTCTGATGCGAGTCGAGTGCCACGTCTTCAGGGTCAGGCCGTCTTCGCTTGACGCAGAACATCGCTTCGCGCGCGGCAGGCTCATCCTTGAACGACAGCCGTTCGAGGTCGACGCGCATCCATTCGAGGCGGTTACGGCTCACCTGAAGCGACAGCATCTGCTCGGTCCGGAGCGCTTCGGCCTGGCCTTGAAGTGCGCCTCGACGCTCGAGAGATGCGAGAGCCGCGTCGCGAGATCGTTCGGAATCGATCCCGTCCAGCCACATGGCGTGGCGGCTCACGAGCTTGGCAATCTTGAACGGACGGCCGGGCGGGACGGTGGCGGTCGGATCGAGGGTTGCCGCCAACGCGGCGCGGCCGGCGAGCGTCGTCGCGAACTGCCTGAAGATCGGCGAACAGAGCCCCTCGGCGGCGAACGTCGCTTCGGTGATCTGCACGTTGGCGCGATGCCGGTCGAGGAGCGTCGGCAGCCGGAGGCTCCACTCGTCGCGGAGGATCGGTGCGCGAGAGAAAGTCGGTCCAGTCCTCGAGGGTCAGGCCGGCCTTTTCGAGCCAGGCCATGGTCTCCTCGGTCGTCAACAGGTCGCGGTCGTAACGGAAGGCCGTCGCCGCTTCGTCGACTTTCGCCTCGTCGGCCCACATCTGCGCCTCGGCCGCCTCGGCGGCGCAGACCAGCCCCTCGAACAGGCCGGTCTCGAAGGCCGGCCAGTCGTCGCCGCGCACCATGGCGTAGAGAAAGACATCGATCCAGTCGTACTCGGTTGGCTGAACCGAAAAGACTTTCTGCTGCCAGCGCGGGTTGGCGAGGATGGACGTCGACACGGTATAGCGGGCGGGATTCGATTATAGCGGCTGCCGTGGCGGATTCGGCCTTGCTCGACGCTACGGCCCGGATTCAGGGCAGTTCGCCCGGCTGTTCAGCTTGGACCGCGGCTCCGGCGTATAGTCGGTCGTCATGATTAGACGCCGGGATCGACGGTGAGCGTGCGCAGAACGCGACTTCCACTCGACCATCGCGAATCGCCTCATCGCTCGGGCCGCGCGGGCTCTCGGTGAGCCCGTTCTGTCTCGGGATGGTTCGCACGCCCGCAGACAGTGCACGCGGCCTTCGACGCCGGTATCAACTTCTTTTTCATCACGGCCGACATGCACTGGCCGCTGTACCGACACACGCGCGCCGCGGTATCGAGCAGCTGCATCGCCTCGCGGCCGTCAGTGCGCGACGACATTCGTCGTCGCGGTTGTCAGTTATCCCGACGCAGCCCGAGTTTTGCTACGCGCCGTTCCTCGAAGTGCTCGACGAGATGCCGCGGCCTGCGGCCGCATTGATGTCGCGCGTCATGGGCGGCGTCTATGCCAGCGACTTCATGTCGAGGCTCGAGATCTATCGCGACCATCTGCGCGACGCGGCATGCCGGCTATCAGCAGCATTGGCGCGACCTTTCACGACCGGCTCGCGGCGCGATCGGCGTTGTCGCTCGACGCCGTCGGATTCGCCCTTGCGCGCTACAACCCGGTCCATCCCGGCGCGCGCGAGGATCTCGTTTCCGTTCAGGCCGGCCGCCGGCCGCACCCGGCTGTTCAACTTCAACAGCACCGTTGGCGTCGTGTCGGGCGTCGACGCTTCGAGGCGCTTGGCCTCGGCGCCGATTACTGGCAGCCCGACGCCGACCGACTACTACCGCTTCGCGCTGAGCCGTCCCGAAGTGGACGGGCTCTTGTGCGCGCCGCAAACGCCGGAGCAGATCACGGCGCTCGCTGCGCGCGCTCGACGAAGGCCCGCTCGACCCCGAGGAGGAAAACTATCTGATCAATCTCGCCGCACTGGACGCCGGAGGTCGCGTCACGCTCGACCGCGCAGAACCGTGAAGCGGCTCCTGATGTGCTAGCATCGGCCGCACCCCTCCCCCGTACTTCATTAGCGCACGAGGAATTCGATGGCGAAACGTCTGCTGCAGGCATTGTCAGGCATGGGCGGCATCTACAGCGGTGACCAGATGCTGCGCGAAACCCAATATCAACTCTCCGTCTGGGCGAAGTTCGATGCGCCTGGCGGAAAACGACGACCGTCAGGCAGTCGGCGCCATCGACGGGACACATCAGATCGAGGGATGGGCGAAGCGGTGGTGCTGGCGGGCGCCGAAGCGTTGACGCTGCAGCTTGCAGGATGGCCGCCGTCTGCCGTTCACGCTTCTCGGTACCGGCGGCCGCATTGTCGGTCACGGCGACGCTGCAGCCCGCATAACGCCTGGCTCGATGATCCTGTCCTTCTTCGCTTGTCGAGCCGGATGTCCGCGTCAACCTGCCGCTGCTCGTGGCGGCGGTCTTTGCGGCCACCTTTCTCGTCGTCTGTGCGCACTGGCGTACGTGCTTCTCGGACGATCCCAGCGCCGACAGGTTGCGACGGTGTGCCATCGTCGATGCCGCCGGTTCCCGAACCGCATCCGCGCCGACGTGCCAGTTTCGATTCGTCTGCGGCAGCTGTGCGTTGACACTGCCAGCGACATATGTCCGCGGTTCGAGTGGAGCACCATCTCATCGATCGCCACGCGCTTCGCGCCGGCCGAGCACTGGCCGCCGACATTGCCACCCTCCGAGGCGTCGCCGGCCAGCCGATCGATCCTCGGACAAGGCCACGCTGCTGACACTCTACCGGCTGCTGATGTTCGTGACGGGCGGCACCGGGCTCGTCGCGACAGTGCTGATGTTCTCCGCGGTGGACGAGTTCTCGCGGCTGCTCGTGATCGCGATCGTCGTGCTTCGCTCTCAGTCGCGGCGCGTCTATCGCGGCTTCGTGCCGGATCCCGAGCTCACGGGTAAGAAATAGGCCCGCGTCATCGCGGCTCGATCGCCGCAGCTCGATCGTGATTGAGCAGATCACGGCGCGTCGATCGCCTGATTGCCGCTGGATGTCCTCGGCGATCACGCGCAGCGTGTAGTCGCCAGGCGGCAGAGCGCCAAGGATCCCAGATGCCAGGCGTCGCGACACCGTTCGCGAAGGGTTGGTCACGCTGTAGAGGAAACGCGTCGCGCGCCGGCCGTAAAACGGAATGCCGCTGCCGGGCGCGTAGACCAGGCGCGGCGCGTCGGGATCCAGTCCCAGGCGATCGAACGTGATCGTGTGACGCAGCTCCTCGAAGCCAGGCGCGGGTGTGCCATCCGCGCGAAGAACCTGGAAGCCCAGCGCGTAGAGGCCGAGTCGCCGGTTCGGCCGGTTGCCATCCGCCTGATCCCACGCATCGACGACGACATTCACGCGAGTCGGAAACGATCAATCCGTCCTTTCGACGCGTGCGGTGACGGCCTGGCCGACTTCGTCGAAGAGGCGGATGCCGCCCGGTGCAATGGTCGGCGGCACCGAGTCTGCGAACTGCACGAGCCCGAAACGCAGCGGGTTGTATTCCTCGCCCGGCCAGCCGACGTTGAGATGCACGTGATTGAACGGGTTGACGGTGCCGACGACATCGCCGGTCGCAAAGCGGGCGCCGCGCTTGATGCGGATGCGCGACATCACCCCGTCGGCGTCGTAGGTCGGCACGAACTGCCCGCGCGTCGATGACCTCGCGGCGCCGCGTGCGACCGACGCGAAGGTGGATGTAGGCGACGGTGCCGATGCGGACCGACTCGTTGAGCGTGCCGAAATCGTTGGCGGCGAGCGGCGCCGCGACAACGCCCGGGCGGACCGCCCGGACCGAGCGTGCCTTCGTCGATGCGCACGTCGATGCCGGCGTGAAACCGTTCGAGCCCCTTCGCCGCCGCGTGCCTCGCCGAGCGTTCCGGCAATCTCGTGCGGACCTTCCAGCGGCTCGACCGGCCAGAGCAACGCGATCTGGCGAATTCGTCGGGATCGAACTCGCGGCGCAATCAGCGGCGAAGCCGGCAGCTGCACCGCGCCATGCGCGGCGGGCGTAGACGAGCCGGAGCAGTGCATTGCCGCTGTCGGCGACGACGAGACGGCCCGGAGCGGCGACGGCGACCCCCGAGGGCCGGCGAAACCGTGCCGCCGTGCCTTCGCCGTCGGCGAATCCGGGCGTCGAGCCGGCAATGACGCGCCACTCGCCGGGCCCGCGTCCGGCGACGACGCGGCCACGCTCGTCGGTGACGAAGATCTCGCCATCGGCCGCCAGACGCGATCCCGGTCGGCCGTGCGAGCCACTGATCGATGGTCGGGATCCGCGAGCTCACCTCGCCGCTCGGGGTGATCACGCGGATCACGTCGTTGCCGGTGTCCGCGACGAGAATGTTGCCTGACGGATCGATGGCGACGCCGCACGGCGTATCGAATCGCGCTTCGAGTCCGGGACGATCCAGCAGCCCGGGTTCCGGGCCCCCGGCGATGGTCGTCACCGTTCCGTCCGGCGCGATCGCGCGAATGCGATCGTTATAGGTGTCGGCGACGATCACGCGCCCGCTCGCATCGACCGCCACGCCGATCGGACCGTTGAATCGCGCCGCGTCGCCGACGCCGTCCTGCGTCACCCGGCGGCCGTCACCGGCGAGCGTCGTCGACACGGCCGTCAGGCGTGACGCGGCGGATCGCGTTGTTCCCCGTGTCGGCGACGTAGAGCACGCCCTGCGGATCGATCGCGAGTCCGGACGGGCTGTCGAACCTCGCGTCGCTCGCCCGAGCCGTCGGCGAAGCCGATCGCGCCGCCGGCGAGCGTCGAGACGGCGCCGTCGGGCGTCGACCCGCCGAATCGTGTTGGTGTCGCCGGCGTCGGCGACGAAGATCGTGCCCTGCGCGTCGATCGGCACCCCGAAGGGATCCGAGAAGCGCGCGCGATCGGCGGACCGTCGCGGAATCCGGCCACGCCGTCACCGGCCAGCGCGATGACCGTCGCCGTCCCACGCGGGCTCGAGCGGCGCGGCCGGGCTTGTCGCGCGGCCACCAGTAGTAGACGACACGTGCGGCGGCCGAGCGCGCGAGGGCCAGCGCGGAGAGGACGATCGCGACCCATCGCAGCGCCGGCGGGGTGGCGGCTCAAGATGGGTCGGGTTCGAGGGTCAGATGTTCCACTTTAGCAGGACGCCGATTCCACGGTGAGCTCGACTCCATCCAGGTGGTTCATTGCGACTCACGTGGTCTTCAGACCGCGACTGCACTCGTCGCGCTGGCGTTCGGTCGTGCTCTGCGGCGTTGATCCTCGAGCTGCCGGCGTGCGACACGTCCTCGCCCAGTCGCGCCACGCCTGATCGCCGCTCGCATCCGACGATGGGGGCCGAGGTCCGCGTCACGGTCTGGACGCGGACGAGGCCGGCTGCGCGGCGCAGCGACTGGCCGCCGTCTTCGCTGAGTTCGACCGGCTCGACGCGCTGCTCAGCGTCTGGAAGCCGGGTAGCGATGTCCAGCGCATCAACGCGGCGGCCGGACGGTGCCCCGGTCGCGCGTGAGCCGCCGAGACGATCGAGCCGTCGTCCGTGCCGCACTGATGACCAGCGCGCTCACCGACGGGGAAGTTCGACATCACCTTCGGAGCGCTCGCCGACGTCTGGAAGTTCGATCACGATCAGGACGACCGCATGCCGAGCAGACGACGAGATCGCCGCGCGGCTTGCCTCTCGTCGATTACCGTGCGGTGCACGTTGACGATCGCGCCGGCACACGATCGCGCTCGCGCGACCGGGCGTCCGCATCCATCTCGGCGGCATCGGCAAAGGCTATGCGGTCGATCGCGCGATCGCGATCCTGCGCGGGCGCGGGCTGCGCGACTTTCTCATCCAGTCAGGCGGCGATCTCTATGCCGCCGGCCAGCCCGGCGATCGCCCGTGGAAGCTGGGCATCAACGATCCGCGCGGCGCGCCGGATGAGCAGCTTCGCGACCATCGAACTTCGCGATCGCACGCTCAGCACGTCGGGCGACTACGAGCGCTTCTTCGTCAAGGACGGCCAGCGCTATCACCACCTGCTCGATCCGGACACCGGCCGCCCGGCGCGCGGCAGCCGCAGTGTCACGATCGTCGCGCCGACGGCCACGCGCAGGCCGACGGGCTCTCTACCGGCGTCTTCATCCTCGGACCGGAAAAGGCATGGCGCTCGTCGAACGGCTGCCGGATGTCGAGGCCGTCATCGTCACCGCCGACAATCGCGTCCTGATCTCGAGTGGATTACGCGGACGAGTCACGCTGCTGCGACCGCCGAGCGATGCGCCCTAGCCAACAGTTACAAGTTACAAGTTACAAGTTCAAAGTTTCGTGCGAGGCGGAGACGATTCTCTGCCGCCGATCGCCAGGTGCTAGTCAGGACCCATTTGGTGGACCACATTTTCACCAGTTCGAACCCGTTGTTAATCTGGCTACGGCAAGTTGAGGCGGTCAGCCTCGTGTGGCGATGATCACACCAGTCCATCCGCGACGTACAGGTTGCTCAGCGCGCGATGCCAGGTGTAGGCCTGCGATCGGCCGTCCGGTGTCACACGAAACGACACCAGCACCATGATGCCCGCGGGATCGCGCGGCAGGATGTTCTTCCAGGATTCCTGACGGCCCGTCCGCGATATCCACCCTGTAGATCTCTCCGCGCGGAGACTTCGGGGTCGCCGGGCCGCGTGATGAGCAGGCCACCGTCGATCCAGCCGATCGGCATCTCGCCCCCGGTCACCCCGCTAACTCGCGAGACGCCGTGCCATCGACGGGGTAAAGCCGGATCGCGGGAGTGGGTCCGCGCGCGGCAATCGTCGAGCCCTCAGGCGAAAGGACCCAAGCCGTCACGCCCTCGGGCGTGAGCGGCGTCGGCCGGCCCTGCTCCAGGTCTTGAAGATACAGTCGCGCTCGACGACCGGGCTCGGCCGCCGAAACGATGATCCGTTTGCCGTCTGGAAGCCATGCCGCACCGGTATAGAGGACGCCGTTGCCCTCAATTCGCCGGGGTTCGCCGGCTCCGGTGGGCAGCAGTTCGAGATAGGAGGAGTTCCCGAAGTCACCCTGCCGGGAGCGCAGATCGCCCACTTGGTGTCTGGCGAGAGCGCCATCGCTCGGCCATCACCAAGGCGAACGGCCTCGGAGCCATCCGTTCGCCGAAGGTACGCGGCCATCGTCGCGCCGCCGCCCATACCCGACTCAGTGAAGAGCACCAACCGCCCGTCGTGAGAGAGATCGGCGACCCACGACGCGTCGAGCCACGACAGATCGCGTTCATCGGCGTCAGAACTGCGAGCGATCACGACCGCGCGGTCGTCGGTATGCGCAATCACGAGGCGTCCCTCCGGTGAGGCGTCCCACAGCGTCGGGTTGCCGGGCATCCGCGTGATTAGGCGCCTGGTGCCGCCGGGCGTCACTGCCCACAGCGCCCGAAACAGTTGCTGTTCATCCGCCGCGGTGTACCAGATCTCGTCGCCGTGCCAAGCGAGGCCGTGAACATTGAGGTAATCAGCCGAAAGCGCCGTTACGGCGCCCGTTTGATCGACAATCGCGACTTTGCCGACCAGCGAACTGGGCGACCGGTACTGGACGAACGCCACGCGCCTGCCGTCGGGCGAGATGCGGGGGAACCCGAGACCCGTGCCCTCACCCGCCGCCGGTTGCACCAGGACCTTGCCCACCGGAAACTCCAGCCGGTCGCGGCCGTCCACGAGGCGCACAATCGCCAGTTCCGACCCGTCGGGCGACCAGTCGGCGAACTTGACTCCCTCGACCATCTCACGCGGTGCACCCCCGGCGATGGCACGCGCGCCAGGGTGCCGTAGGTGACGCCGCCGTCGAAATGCGATCCGAGCGCGAGCGCGACCTCGCCTGATCGCGAGATCGCCAACAGGTTCCCATCGGGCAGATGATCGAGCGGGCGCGACTCGGGGCTGTCCAGGCGGACGGTGTGAACGCGGCACCGATCGTCGTCCCAGAGCGCGCTGTAAAGAATCGTCAGGCCATCGGGCGCCAGGCGTGCCGATCGAATGATGCCGCGCCGGAACGTCAGCCGGTGGAACGACGGCAGACCCGCGGCGGGCCGAAACCGACGGTCCAGCATCGCGCCGCCGAGTCCCGATGCCAGCGCGCCGAGGGACGCGGCGCCATAGAGCAGCGCCCGGCGGCGCGGCACGGTCGCGGCCGGCTGGCTCGCGCCCACGGTGGCGCCACTCGCTGGTCATTGTCGACACCAGGTCGAGCGCGAGGCCAAGATCGTGCGCGGAATGGAATCGATCCTCGCGGCGCTTGTCGAGGCAGCGGCGGACGCAACGCTGCGAGGGCCGGCGTTGCGTGCGGTGAGAGATCGGCAGGCTCGTCGTTGAGAATCGCGGTAAGCGTTTCGGGAGCGGTGTCGCGCTGGAACGGCTTCGCTCCCGACAGCATCTCGTGGATGACCACGCCCAACGCGAAGATGTCGGCGCGGTGGTCGATGGGTTGCCCTCGGACCTGCTCGGGTGCCATGTAGCCCACCGTCCCCACGACGACCCCGGGAGCGGTGACCGTGTCGACGACGGCCGTGGGCTCATCGGCCCCGGAAGTGCGGATCAATTTCGCCACACCGAAGTCGAGGATCTTCACGCGTCGATCGCGAGTGAGGAAGAGATTCTCGGGTTTCAGATCGCGATGGATGATGCCGCGCTCGTGCGCCGCGGTCAGTCCCAGTGCGATCTGTGCGGCGTACTCGATCGCCTTCTGCTCCGGAACCGGGCCGCTCCGCAGCCGCGCGCGGAGCGTCTCGCCCTCGAGCAGCTCCGAGACGATATACGAGACGTCGCCTTCGCGGCCGACATCGTAAACGACCAGCAGATTGGGATGGTCGAGCGTGCCGGCGGCCCTTGCCTCCGCCTCGAAGCGCCGAACGGCGTCGGGGTCTGGAGCGCCCGATGCCAACAGCGTCTTGATCGCGACGTGCCGGTTCAGGCGCGGATCGCGGGCGCGATATACCTGGCCCATCCCGCCGGCGCCGATCATGTCGTCGATTTCGTACGGGCCGAGCCGTGTTCCCGGCGCGAGCGATTCGCTCATGCGGGACCAGTCTACGCTCCTTCGGGATTTGCCCGTGGCTTCAATGACTTAGAAAGGAGTGTTGGAAGACCTAAAGGACGTCGGGCAAACTCGACGCCAGACCTGGATTTCACATACTTCTCGAGTTTCAGGGCTCGCGTCTCATCGGCGAACTTTACGATGACAGCCACCGCCCACGCCCCGATGATTTGCTGTGTGTGAGCAACGTCCGGCGTTGTGAGCCTCCAGACGTTCCCTCAGGTCGGCGGTGATGCCGGTGTAGAAGCGCGGCGGGTTGTCGGTGTTCTTCAGGATCGAGACGATGCGCTTCGGTGGCTCCATGCGCAAGAAGGAGCAAGTGAAATGCCGCGTCAGAAGCGGTTGAATCTGCAAGAAACCGCAAGGCTGTTGCTTTGACGTAGCAGTAATCGCAGTGGTGGCGATGAGCGGTTACGGAAGATTCTGCGACTGGAGGGACGGGTAGACGAGACTATCCCGTACGTGGCTTCGCTTGTTGTTCGTGGCGGGCGCCTGAAGTTGAGTTATGAAGGTTGGCCTGCCATCCGTAGCTCGTTCACGGTAGCGGCAGCCCACCTTCGCGCTGCGCGCTACGGTGGGCAACCTTCGCCGACAGGTGGCTTGCCAACCGGAGCTCCGCAAGCATTGCCGGAGCGAAGGTTGGTGGACCAGACCGGCGCGAGTTGGAACCGGAGCGAGAAGGGCCAGGGTCGCTCACCTGAATCGCGATCACAGCGGGTACGAGCGATGGGCTCGTACCCGCGACCTCGCTTAGTCCCGGGGCTCGCGTATGGTGACGGTGCTCGCCTCGGGCACGCGGGCTGAATCCCGCACGCGACATTCCCAGCGCCTGTTCAGCACAAGTGCGCTGGCCTTAATACGTCACACGGAAACCAAACTGCAGCTGGCGCGGCTGATAGAAGATCTCGGTCGAGCTCGCTGGCTGCAGGTACGTGTTCGAGCCATACAGCCCGTTGTAGCTCGGTGAGGTTCTCGGTATTCAAGATGTTGAACGCCTCGAGGATGCCCTGCAGACGGACTCGGCCGATGGCGACGTTCTTCGAGAACCGGAGATCGAGCTTGTAGTCATTCTCCGGCGTCCGCTCGCTGTTGCGGGCGATCGTGCGACCGGTGGCGTCGAGCCAGCGGCCAGTCGCTCCCATCCCGAACGGATCGAGGTTGGTGCGCGTATTGATGGGGCGCGGCGATCCGACGAAGAAAATCGCCGCCACCTGCATGTCCCACGGCAGGCGGCTCACGTTGTTCAAGATGAAGCGATGCCGCTGATCGCTGGCCGAGAACGACCACTCGTCGGCGAGATTGAACGGATTGGTCACGCCGTCGAAGCGGTTGCTCTCGTGATCGCTGTAGGTCCACGACAACGTGTAGCTGGCCGAGAGCTGCGACCTCATCCACTCAGGCCCGAAGCTGCGTGCCTGAAACCCGAACTGCCAGCCGTCGTAGTCCGAACCCGCCGTCGTCTCGTAACGGGTGATGTTGACGAACTGCGGATTCGGCCGACCGAAGATTCGCGGATCCTTCGGCAGGTGCGTCACGGGATCCTCGAAGAAGTTGATGCTGCGCGCGCGCGGTTCGTTGAAGCCGTCCGAATGGACATAGTCCATTTGGACCGCATAGCTCGGTCCGAACTGATGGGCGATGCCGATCGACAGTTGATCCGCCGTCGGCGTCTTGTAGTCGTTGGCAATCACAATCATGTTGCGCGGGAGGTTCTGCGCCTTGATTTGCTCGAAGGTCAGGCCATTGAGCGGGTTGGTATACGAGGGATTCAGCACGGTCGTGGTGGCAAACTGGAACAGGATCTGCCGGCGCTCGTTGCTCGAGATGTTGAGCAGCACCTTGTCGAAGTTTCGGCCGTAGCCGCCACGGAGGACGGTGCGTCCGTCGCCGCGCAGGTCGTAGGCGAATCCGAGGCGCGGCGCGAAGTTGTTGTAGTCGCCTTGCTTCTCGCCGGGCTCGGCCGGGTTCTCCAAGTCGGTGTTGACGGTTCCGGTTTCGACGTCGTACCGGATCCCCAGGTTCAACGTCAACCGCGGGGACAGCGTCCAGTCGTCCTTGAAGAACACGCCCGTAGGTCGCGTTCTTGATGGCATATGACGGATCGCCAAGGACAGCGGAGTAGCTCGTCGGCGCAGGATAGGTGCTTGGATCATCGGGGTTGCCGGGATCGCGGGAGAACTGGTACGACCCGCCCCAGGGAACGTCGCTTGGAAATGCGCCTTTGTAATCCGGCCGGAAGAACTGGAATCCTGTCTTCAGGTTGTGCTCGCCATGCCAGGCAGGGACGAAATAGCTGAGCGTGTCGGTGATGTGAGTATTGAATTCCTTCCACCATTGCGGCGAATTGGTCGGTGAGCCAATGATGATGGACGTAAACGTGTGCAGCGGCATCGTCGAGTTCGACACGAGCTTGTTGTCGATGGAGGAGAACCCGGCGCGGATCTCGTTGACCATCCGGTCGCTCATGACCCACGTATCGCCGAGCGACAAATCTCTATTGTCGGACGGCCGGCTGTAGCCGTTCGAGATGGCGTTCCGTTCGCCAACGCCGACATTGAGTTGCTCCCAGTTGTACGAGGATGTCCGCGCAAACAGGCGATGGTTCTGGCCCAGCTGCGCATCGGCGCGGAACGTCGTGTAGTGCCGCGTGATCCCATTGTTCGCCGCCACGTCGAAGCTGGCGAAGCCGGTGCGCGGAATGGCCGTGACATCGCGCGACTGATACTCATAGCTCGCGAAGAAGAAGAGCCGATCGCGCAGGATCGGGCCACCGCCGTTGAGTCCCATCTGCTTTTCGTGGAACGGTTCGACCTTGTTGGTGATGAAGTTCTTGGCGTCGCCCAAGTCGCTGTCGCGGAGGAACCCAAACCCCGTGGCGCGAAGCTGGTTGGTGCCCGACTTGGTCACGGCGTTGATCACCACGCCGGCGGCGCGGCCATACTCGGCATCGTACCGGTTGGTGATGACCTCGAATTCCTGGATGTTCTCCTGGCTATAGCCCTGATTCGATCCTCCGCAGCACTGGCCGCTCACGTCGATACCGTCCACCTGGTATTTCGACATGTCGCCGCCACCAAATCCGGCGCGAATCGTTCCAGGATTGCCACGGGCTCCTGGCACGAGCGCGACCAGATCGAGCCAGTTGCGTCCGTTGAGCGGCAGGTTCTCCACCTGCGTCGCGCTGACGCGGCCGGCGAGGTCGGACTTCTGCGTTTCGACGAGCGGCGATTCGCCGGCCACCGTGACGGTTTCCTGCAGCGTCGCAATCTTCATCGTGAAGGAGAGTGCCGCCGACTGGCCAACCTCCAGCAGGAGGTTGTCCTGGATGACAGTGTTGAACCCTGCGAGCTCGAGCTGGAGCTTGTAACGGCCCACCTGGAGCGCCGGCATGAGAAAGACGCCGGTCGTAGACGTCACCGCCGTGCGGCTCGTGCCCGTATCGATATGCGTGGCGGTCACGGAAACGCCCGGTATCGCGGCATTGCTGTCATCCACGACCGTGCCGCGAATATCCGCGAGCCCCGACTGAGCGAACGCCGAAGTGCCAAGCGCCAACACGATGCCGATCGCCGCCAGCGGGCGCCGGCACCAAGCAAGGACCTGCATGTCAGCCTCCTTAACGTGTGGTGTGATCTCCACCCAGGCGTTGCGGTTTCGCAGGCCTCCAGTTTTCGGCTCGGGACCGTTGGATGCCGGCAGTCACGCCCAACAGACGATTCACCACATCGAAACGCGCGCTCATACCATGCTCCCGCAGGGAGGCAGCGTCAAGTGCGCGAAAGCTCGTGACCGTTGATGTCTGTGACCGGTGGAGGGCCCAACCAGCTGATCAATGGGCTCGAACGCTCGATCGCGATCGCTGCCGCAGAAGGGCGAGACGATTTCACATGCCACTTTTCGCCAGACGGGCGCTTGGATCGCGTCCACGGCGTCAGCAGCCGGCAGTGTCACTCAGGACGATCTCGTAGAATGACCTCGCGACGATGGCCCTCCATCCCGGCACCAGCCTCGGCCCGTATGAAATCACCGGCCAGATCGGGGCGGGCGGTATGGGCGAAGTCTATCGCGCGATGGATACCCATCTGAAGCGGGCCGTTGCCATCAAGGTGCTGCCCGCGGGGCTGGCCGGTGATGCCGATCGGCTGGCGCGGTTCCAGCGCGAAGCCGAAGTCCTCGCCGCGCTCAATCATTCGAACATCGCGCAGATTCATGGCCTGGAGAAGTCAGCCGGCATGATCGCGCTCGTGATGGAACTGGTCGAAGGGCCAACGCTGGCCGACCGCATCACACAGGGGCCGATTCCGATCGACGAGGCATCGCCGATCGCGAAGCAGATCGCCGAGGCACTGGAGGCCGCGCACGAGCGCGGCATCATTCACCGTGATCTGAAGCCCGCGAACATCGCGCTGGCCGCGAACGATCAGGTCAAGGTGCTCGACTTCGGCCTCGCGAAGCTGGCGCAGCCTGAGGCCCTGACATCCGGCGATCCGTCGGCATCACCCACGATCACGTCGCCGGCGATGATGACGGGCGTCGGGATGATCCTCGGGACCGCCGCGTACATGAGTCCGGAGCAGGCGAAGGGGCGCGTTGTCGACAAGCGCAGCGACGTATGGGCGTTCGGATGCGTGCTTTACGAGATGGTCACCGGCCGGCGGGCGTTCCCGGCAGATGACGTGTCCGACACGCTCGCTCTGGTGCTCAAGGCAGACCCCGACTGGAACACGATTCCCTCGGATGTGCCGCGTGCGGTTTGCGAGCTGATGCAGGGGTGCCTGCGCAAGAATCAGAAGGAGCGCATCAGCAGCCTATCCACAGCCCTTTTCGTGCTTGGCCGGCCGCATGTGGTCGCCGGAGCGATCCCCGTCAGTCCGTCGTCAGTGTGGCGACGCGCGACGATCGTGATGGCTGCTGTTCTGATCTCGGCAACGCTTGTCGCCATCTTGGCCTGGCAGCTCAGACCGGTGCCAGTCGTCTCGGTGACTCGCTTCGCGTTCGCACTGTCCGAGGGACAGCAGCTGAACGCAAACCGACAGGCCGTCGCCCTATCGCCGGACGGTACGCGCATCGTGTACGCAGCGAATGGCCGACTCTATCTGCGGTCGATGTCAGACTTCGAGGCGACCGCGATACCCGGAGCGTCTCCGGCGATCAATCCGGTATTTTCGCCAGACGGCCAGTCGCTGGTTTTCTGGGCAGAGTCGGCGCTCAAACGCATCGCCCTCTCCGGCGGTGCGGCGACAACGATTTGCCAAGTTGGTTCAGGGCCGTTTGGCATCTCCTGGGGCAGCAGCGGCATCCTGTTTTCATTGGCCGGAACCGCCGTCATGCGAGTCTCGCCGGACGGGGGCAAACCAGAGCTGCTCGTCGACTTGAACAACACGGAAGATCTGGCATCACGGTCCGCAACTGCTGCCCGACGGCGACACGCTGCTATTCACGCTCGTCAAGAGAACCGATGCGGCCGTCGATCGATGGAACGAAGCGCAAGTCGTCGTGCAGTCGCTCGACGACGGGCGTGCGCAAGCCACTGCTGCAGGGCGGATTGGATGCGCGGTACGTGTCGACCGGCCATATCGTGTATGCATCGAGGGGAACGCTCTTCGCGGTGCCGTTTGACCTCTCCAGGCAGGCGGTCACGGGCGGAGCGGTGTCCGTCGTCGAGGGGGTACGGCGCGAAGTCGGATCGGGTGGCATGACGTTCGTGGTCTCCGAGTCCGGCTCGCTCGTTTACGTGCCTGGCCCGGTGTCGTCAGGGCAGCAGGATCTCGTCTTGTTCGATCGCAAGGGCGGAGTGGAGGCACTCAACCTTCCCGACGGAAGGTACGACTTTCCACGTGTGTCTCCCGATGGCCAGCGGATCGTGTTTGAAACGACCGTTGGAAAGGAGGCGGTCGTCTCCATTTACGAGTTGTCCCGAGCCAGTTCGGTCCGGCGGCTCACGTTCGGCGGAAACAATCGCTTCCCGATATGGTCGGCCGACGGCGCCCGCGTGACGTTTCAATCGGATCGGGACGGGGATCCCGCGGTCTTCTGGCAGCGCGCCGACGGCGGCACCGCGGACCGCCTCACGACGCCCGAACCGGGCATGTCGCACACGCCGGAGTCGTGGTCTCCCGATGGCGAGGTCCTGCTGTTCAGCGAGACGAAGAACTTCGTCTCATCGCTTTGGACCTTCTCGCTCAAGGATCGGAAAGCCACGCTGTTTGGCGATGTGAAAGGTTCGGCGCTTCCGACCGACGCGATGTTCTCGCCCGATGGCCGCTGGATTGCGTACCAGACTGGAGAAATCGGGATGGGCGAAGGTGCCACGTACGTGCAGCCATTTCCACCAACCGGCGCGAAATATCAGATAGCGCAAGGCGGACGGCCACTCTGGTCGCGCGACGGCAGGGAGCTGTTTTTCGTGCCGGCGCCGAGCCGGTTCATGGCCGTGACCATCAACACGTCACCAACCTTTACGTTCACGAATCCGGTATCGGTGCCTCGGGGCTTCGGTGTGGCCATTCCGGGCAGCCCGCGAACATTCGACATGATGGCCGACGGCCGTTTCATAGGGGTGGCGCCCCAGCAAAGCCAGGTTGGATCCGGCCCGGCCCAGATTCGCGTCGTGCTGAATTGGACCGAGGAGCTCAAGCGCCTCGTGCCAACCAAGTGAGGTCGACGCCTCGACACTGCCGACGATCGCCGCAACAATCTGCGTCATCGAACTGCGGTGAGAGGGATCACCTTCTTCTGCCGGTAGGCGAGGATACGCCAGTGCGGACACTTGGCCTCGTCGTGCATACAGGCGCTCGCAATCGTCGCAGCGGACGCACTCGGTGACCAGGATGCGCGGGCCGTCGATCGCGCCCCACTCGCACGCTTTCTGGCAGATCTTGCAGGTGTTGCACTCCGACCAGCGCTTGATGCGAAACACCGTGAGATACGACAGCAGGCCGAGCGTGGCGCCGACCGGGCAGAGGAACCGGCAGTACAGATTGCGGACGAAGACGGTCGCGATCAGCAACACGCCCAGGCCGATCCACATCGGCGTCGTCTCGAACAGCCCGAACATCCAGAACGGTTCGACGAAGCGGTAGATCATCATGTCGCTCGTCGTCAGGAAGTAGGCGATGGTGGCGCCGAGCAGGCCGAACTTGATCCACGCGGCGCGCCGTTCGAGGGCGCGCGGAACCGTTGACGCGCAGGCGAGCGGGAAGCGTCGCGTCCATCAGCTGCGTGAGGGCACCGAAGGCGCAGACGCGGCCGCAGTACAGGCGGCCCCAGAGAATCGTCGAGACCACGGTGAAGCCGGCGAAGAGATACCACGCCAGGTTGTACTTGAAGACCGGCAGGTTCCAGTCGAGCACGCTGAAGATGTTGGTGATCGAGATCAAGTGGCTCTTCGCGAACCCCAGGTAGAGGACCGCGAAGGCCAGGGTCGCGAACTTGAGCGGGACGCTCTTCCGCCGAAAGCTGATGATCGCGAAGATCAGAAACGCGGTGAGCACCGCCAGATCCAGCGCCTGGGGCGCGAGGATGTCACCCCACGACTTCGACCGCTTCTTCCTCGAAGCCCCACGGATCGGGCTGCTGCGTCACTACTTCACCATCGCGGGATTCAGGAACTGCTTCGCCATCGCCCGCGAGCTGTCGCGCAGCGCCCGCGCCGCGCTCGAGATGCTGATCGTCGCGCGCGACACGGCGTGGACGTCCTCGCCGACGCGAAACGGCGCCCGAATGCTCTTGCCCTTGAACTGCGCCGCGAACTCGGCCGGGTCAACCGAGAAGTAGCCGTACGGCTCGGTGTTGAAGTTGACGATAACCCCGGTGAGGATGCCGGTCATGTCCATGCCGACGAGCATGTGAATCGACGCCGTGGTAGCCGTGCTCATTCGGGACGAGGTCGGTCGACCAGAACACCAGGCCGATTGGCGGCGCCGTCGGATTGGTCTTCGGATCGACGCCGATACGCCTTGTAGTGGAGCGGCGTTCCCTGATGCGGCGAAAACGCGACGGCCGCTCGGGAAGACCTGCTTGAGAAACGGTTGGGCGTCGTGCGTGACGATGCGTTGGGCGGAGAGCGTGATGAGCCCGACGCTGCCGACGAGCGCCAGGATGACGACGATCCGCTTCATGCGATGGCGCGAGCATACTACGATCCGCTCCGGCCCAGCGGCCCATCCCAGAAAGCGCGACACCGCCGTCGCGGCCTGGCCTATCATCGAGGAAGCATGCGCCATCGGTCGCTTGTCATTTCTCTGCTCGTCCTGCCGTCGCGATCCCGTCGGGCGCTGCCGGACCGTTCGACTGGCCGCAGTTTCGGGGCCCGGGCGGCGACGGCGTGGCGGACGAGTCGACGCTGCCGCAGCGTGGTCACGACCGCACAACGTCGCCTGGGTCGTCGACGTGCCGGGCCGCGGCTGGTCGTCGCCGATCGTCTGGCGCGATCGGGTCTTCGTGACGACCGCCGTCAACGACGGCGCCTTCAAGAGCCCGTCAACCGGCATCTTCGGCAACGACTACGTCGCGGAGCTCGCGAAGCAGGGCTGTGCCCGACGAGGAGATCGTCAAGCGCGTCGTCAATCGCGACATCGAGCTGACGAGCGATACGGGCGAGGTCAGCTATCGCGTCTACGCGCTCGACGCGAAGACCGGCAAGCGTGGTGTGGGAGCAGGAAGCGCACCAGCGGCCATCCCGCCGGCGGCCGTCATCGGAAGAACACCTACGCCTCCGAGACGCCGGTCACCGACGGCGAGCGGCTCTATGTCTCGTTCGGCGGCAACGTCGGCGTGTTCTGTTATTCGCTCGACGGCAAGCTGTTGTGGAAGAAGAACGTGGCCGCCGCAGCCGATCTACCTCGACTTCGGCACGGCGTCGTCTCCGGTCGTCCACAACGGCCGCGTCTATCAGTTGCACGACAACGACGGCGAAGGCTTTCTCGTCCGCGCTCGACGCGCGCACCGGCGGAGCTGTGGAACGTCAAGCGCACCGACGCGGCGCCGATGAAGTCGGGCTGGGCGACGCCGTTCATCTGGCAGAACAAGCAGCCGCACCGAGATCGTGACGATCGGGCGGGCGCTCGTCGATCAGCTACGACATGGAACGGCCGCGAGTTGTGGCGTCTCAAGGGCATGACGCAAGCGACGCCGTGCCCGGTGGCGTCGGACGAACTGCTGTATGTGGGATCGGGATCGCAGGGCGAATCGAACCGCCCGCTGGTGGCGATTCGTGCCGGGCGCCAAGCGGCGACATCTCGCTGCAGAAGGATCAGTCCGCCAACGACTTCGTGGCGTGGCTGCAGCCGCGGTTCTCGGGCTACACGCCGTCGCCGCTCGTCTATCGCGGCCGCGTCTATTCGATCAACGACAACGGCATCCTGCAGGTGGCCGACGCTCGGCACCGGCATCGAAGTGTTCAAGGCGCGCATGGGCGGCGGCGGCTTCACGTTCTCGAGCTCGCCGCTCGCGAGCCAAGGGCCTGATCTACCTCACCAGCGAGGACGGCGACACGTTCGTGATTCGCGCCGGGGACAGCTACGAGGAGCTCGCCAAGAACAGCCTCGGCGAAATGAGCCTGGCGACGCCGGCCGTCGACGCCGACAGCCTCTACGTTCGCACGCAGACCAAGCTCTATCGCATCCGCAACCGCGGCTGACACCCCGCCGCGTCGTCGCGATCGCAGATCGGCTATCGTCAGTCCGGATGACGGGCGTTCGCCTTCGTGCTGTCCTGGCCGCGGTCGCGCTGATCGGATCGGCGGGCTGCAGCAAACCGCAGACGGCGGCACCACAGGTCGTGACCGTCGCCCGCCCCGCCGGATCCTGGCAGGGGAGCGGCAACGCCACACTCGGCTTCGTCAGCGACTCGGGCCGGCTGCGCATCACCTGGCGCGCGCGGGCCGAGACCGCCCCGGGAACCGTCACGCTCCGCGTCACCGTTCACAGCGCGGTCAGCGGCCGGCCGCTCAAGACCGTCGTCGATCACCGCGGCGATGGCGAGGGCGTGGTGACCTTCGACGACGACCCGCGCGCCTACAACCTGATGGTGGAATCGGCCAACCTCGAGTGGTCGCTCGCGGTGGATGAGTTCGTCGGCGTCTATCAGGACACACCGCGTCGATAATGGAGGGCGAATGAGCCTCCCGCTCGAGGACTATGCCCTCATCGGCGATTGCGAAACGGCGGCGCTGGTCTCGCGGGGCGGCTCGATCGACTGGCTCTGCTGGCCCCGCTTCGACTCGGGCGCGTGCTTCGCCGCCCTTCTGGGCACTGCCGATCACGGCCGGTGGCTGCTGACCGCCGTCGCCGAATCGCCGCGCATCACCCGCCGATACCGGCGAGAGCACGCTGATTCTCGAGACCCGCATCGAGACCACAGACGCGGCGGTCACGGTGATCGACTTCATGCCGCCGCGCGGCCGCAACTCGGACATCGTCCGTCTCGTGCGCGGCGAGCGCGGCCGGATGAGGATGCGGACCGAGCTCGTGCTCCGCTTCGATTACGGCCGGACCATCCCGTGGGTGACGCGGCTCGCGGACGGCACGCTGCGCGCGATCGCCGGTCCTGACATGGTCGCTCCTTCACACACCCGTCGCGCTGCACGGGGAGGACATGAAGACCGTGGGCGAGTTCGAGGTTGACGCGGGCGAGACCGTGCCGTTCGTGCTCGACGCACGGCGCGTCGCATCTCGAAATTCCGGACGAAATCGATCCGCTCGCCTCGCTCGAGGGCACCGACGCGTTCTGGACCGAGTGGGCCGGCAGGGCCGCGTCCGACGGCCCGTGGGCGGACGCGGTCACGCGATCGCTGGTGACGCTGAAAGCGCTGACCTACGCGCCGACCGGCGGCATTGTCGCGGCGCCGACGACCTCGCTGCCGGAGCAGCTTGGCGGGCCCGCGCAACTGGGACTATCGCTTCTGCTGGCTGCGCGATGCGACGCTGACGCTGCTCGCGCTGATGAACGCCGGTTACTACGACGAAGCGCGCGCCTGGCGCGACTGGCTGCTGCGCGCGGCGGCCGGCGCGCCGTCGCAGCTGCAGAGCCTGTATGGACTGGCCGGCGAGCGGCGGCTGATCGAGTTCGAACTGCCGTGGCTGCCGGGCTACGAAGCATCGAAGCCGGTGCGCATCGGCAATGCCGCATACGCGCAACTCCAGCTGGATGTCTACGGTGAAGTGATGGACGTGCTGCACCAGGCACGCCGCGGCGGCCTCGATCATCGCGACGAGGATCTGCACTTCGAGCGAGCCGTTGCTCGAGCACATCGAACGCGTCTGGGATCAGCCCGACGAAGGGATGTGGGAAATCAGAGGCGAGCCGCGCCACTTCACGCACTCGCGCGTCATGTTGTGGGTGGCGCTCGATCGCGGGCATTCGCGGCGCCGCGTCGGTCGTCACGGGCGAAGAGCACGTGACACGTTGGCGGCGCTCGCCGCGACGACTGCACGACGAGATCTGCACCAGAGGCTACGACGCCGAACTGGGCAGCTTCGTCCAGTCGTACGGCTCGAAAGCGCTCGACGCCAGCCTGCTGCTGCTGCCGACCACCGGCTTCCTGCCGCCGAACGATCCGCGCGTGCGCGGCACCATCGAGGCGATCGAGCGCCACCTGGTCGTCGACGGGTTCGTGCTTCGCTATGACACCGGCACGGGCGTCGACGGCCTGCCGCCCGGCGAAGGCGTGTTCCTGGCCTGCAGCTTCTGGTTCGCCGACGCGCTCGTGCTGATCGGGCGGATCGACGATGCGCAGCGGCTGTTCGAACGGCTGCTGTCGATCCGCAACGACGTCGGGCTGCTGGCCGAAGAGTACGACCCGGGAAGCCGCCGGCTCGTCGGCAATTTCCCGCAGGCGTTCTCGCATATCGCGCTCGTGAACACCGCGCACAATCTTGGCCGCGCCAGCAAACCGGCGGAACAGCGCGCCGCGTCCTGATGGCGCTCACCGGCCACTACCTTCGGAAAGGATCAGCTGATGCAGGCGCGTGACGCGTTCCGTCAGATTCGGCCGCTCGATTACCTGCTCGTCGCGATTCCGGTGGCCGTGGCGATGCGCTTCGTGCCGGCATGGCACAACGACACGGCGCTCTTCTTCGTCGCGGGCCTCGCGGTCATCCCGCTGGCCGGCTGGATGGGGCGGGCCACCGAGCATCTCTCCGCGCGCTCCGGTCCAGGGATTGGCGGCTTGCTGAACGCGACCTTCGGTAACGCCGCCGAGCTGATCATCGCTCTGATAGCGCTGTCTAACGGTTTGATCGGCGTCGTCAAGGCCTCGATCACCGGATCGATCATCGGCAATATCCTGCTCGTCCTCGGCGCTGCGATGGTTGCCGGCGGGCTGAAGTTCCAGCAGCAGACGTTCAACCGCACGGCCGCGCGGGTGTCGGCGACCTCGCTCAGCCTTGCCGCCATCGGCCTGGTCATCCCGACGGTGTTCCACCTCGCCGCGGATCAGCAGCCGGGCGGCTGGACGCCCGAGGGCGAGCAGCAGCTCTCCGTCGCGATCGCGGCCGTCCTCTTCGCCACCTACGTGATGTCGCTGGTCTTCTCGCTGATCACGCACAAGGACCTGTTCGGCGGCGACGGTGCGCACGAGCACGAGGGGCCGGTGTGGTCGGTGACGAAGGCGACCGCCGTGCTCGCCGTGGCCACGACAGCTGGTTGCGGTGATGAGCGAGTTCCTGGTCGGATCGATCGAGGCGGCGCGGGCCGGGCTCGGCCTGACCGAAGTCTTCGTCGGCGTGATCATCGTGGCCGTGATCGGCAACGCCGCGGAGCATTCGACGGCGATCACGGTTGCGATGAAGAACCAGATGGACCTGAGCCTTGCGATCGCGGTCGGCTCGAGCCTGCAGATTGCGCTGTTCGTGACGCCGGTGCTGATCTTCGCGTCCTACCTGGTCGGTCAGCCGATGAACCTCGAGTTCTCACTGCCGGAGGTCGCAGCGGTTGTCCTGTCGGTCTGGATCGTCGCCGGTATCAGCGGCGACGGCGAGTGCAACTGGCTCGAGGGTGTGCAGCTGCTCTCGGTCTATCTGATCATCGCGGTGCTGTTCTTCTTCCTCCCCGAAGCGCACGACGACCGTCCAGGCCTCGCTCCGCCTGATCTTCACGCGCCTAGCCTTCCCTGCTATACTTCCTGCTTAGCGCTACCGATCCCTACAAACAGCACCTACAGCGTTACGAACCGGAGAGCAGCAAGACGGTGTTCAACAGCACGCGTGCGTAACCGAGGTCGCTGACGTTCAGACGGTATAGGCTTCCGATCAGCTCCACGACCATGGGCTACACTCTCGTGCTCAGGCCGTGTATCGATGCTGTCCCCTGGAACAGTCTTTGGCCCTGTACCAGACCGTCGCGTTCATCGGTGCGGGCGGCATGGGGGAGGTCTATCGCGCGCGCGATACCCGGCTGGACCGCGACGTGGCGCTCAATATTCTGCCAAACGCAGTTCGTACCCGACCCGGAGCGGCTGGCGAGGTTCCGCCGCGAGGCACAGCTCCTAGCGTCGCTCAATCACCCAAACATCGCCGCAGTCTACGGGCTCGAGGAAGCGCAGGGGTACCTCTCCATTGCACTCGAGCTCGTCGAGGGTGAGGGCCTGGAAGTACGGCTCGCGCGCGGCCGTGTGGCCACCGAGGAGGCGATCGTATCGCGCGGCAGATCGCAGAGGGGCTGGAGGCCGCGCACGACGCGCATCGTCCATCGCGATCTGAGCCAGCCACGTCAGTTACGCCAGAGCGCAGCGTCAATTCTCTATTCTTCTCGCCTCATTCGCGCGCCTTCTTCATCGTCGGCTTCGAGCGTCGACTTCCCAACCGCGACACACCGCCGGCCTGAGCCTCGGTACCGCTTGACATAGCCCCAGACAGGCGCGCGCCAGGCCGTCGACGCGCGCCGACATCTGGCATTCGGTAGTGCTCTACGAGATGATTGGCGCCGCGCCGTTTGCGCGAGACGTTACCGATACGCTGCGCCGTGCTACGCAATCCTATTACACCGCGCTCCCGCCACCACCCCCCACGTTTGTACGCTGCTGTCGCATGCCTTCACGCACGTGAGCTGCGCTGCGCACATCTGCCCATCGCCCTGTCACACGCCACGCGTATATCGCCTCGCGCCACATCTGCCCACTTCGCGCCGCGCTGTCGCATCCCGCCCTGCTGCTTACGCAGCACATCACGCTGCTGAGTGCCTCGCTCCATCTACCTCCCTTCCACTCACGTCCACTGCTCCCCTTCGAGCCCTCCGCGTCTCCCACGGCCGTATCCTGCGCTTACTTCCACCCGCACGCACTCTCGCATCTTTAGCAGCTGCTTTTTGACACCCCTACAGCTGCCCTCATCTCCTCCTGCTTTTCGCCACTCTGCCGTGTTCTCCGCCGCGCACCTTCGCTCTTCGCATGCCTCTCTCTCCAACGCAAGCTGCTCGACGACGTCATCTTCGCCGATGTCTCGCCATGCCGTCTATCGCATTCGTCCGCACACACCACCCCACGCGCATCGCATCGCCAGCGACGCGAGCATCCTGCAGCGATTTGACCTGGAGATCCTCGATCGCTTCGCACACTACCTCGTTCACGCGCACCCGCCACCTTGAGCCAGTTTCGCCCTGCTGCTGATCACGCCACACCGTGCGATGGAGAGCGCATCGCACCGTCGCCGTCTCGATGTCGCGCCGATCTGTGCGTGATATCCGCTTTGCTTTAGCGCGCCGACTCTCCATGTGATATCTCAGTTTGCCCGCGCGCGTCCTGATCGCCACCCGCGACGCCGCACCGACGCTGTTTTACATTCGCCTCTTTCCATTTCGCACGCAGAGCTCTACCAACTACCACGCTTTCCTCGTTTGTTCATACCTTCGTCAGTCGCTTCGCGAGCGTCTATTACGCTCGTGACTCCTACACCACCGCTCTATCTCACCCTCCTATTCGCCACGCAACCGTCTTGTTCTCCTCTTCTCGCCGTATCTCTATCTCTGACTGTCACGTGCCACGCGCTTCACAGATCACACATCCTCACGACTGATCCCTTTACGTTCACTCATCGTTTTCAGCTCCACCGTTGCCACTTTCTATCGTACGCCACGCGCACGCCAACTCTCACTCACTCTCACCACACCCACTACCCTCTTCTGTTTCCTACAGCGTGCGCCTACCGCTCTGTGCTCCTATTCTCCGCTGCCTCACCGTTTTCTTTCTTCACCACCGCTGTTCTCCCACCCCCCTTTCTGCATCCACCCTCCCCTGCACTCCTCTCGCCATCACGTCGCATCCTTCCTCTTCCGTGCCTTTCCCTTCCACCGGACTTCACACGGCCGGGCCCCTGGGCCTGCGCTCATCTCTTTCTTTCACCACAGCACCTCCCTTCTTTGTGCAATTCGCCGCCGGTCAGACACGCGTCCACCCGGCGACCACTCGCGGTTTCAAGGCCTACGCGCTGACGGAGAGCTTCGGCATCTCTCCCGACGGACCCGCATCATGACTGCGGTTCTGCGCGAGACACGCAGCCTGATGCTCGCCGAAGGCTCCGCGCGGTGAAGTAGCGTCTACGATAGTGTCCGACCGCCGGCGACAGCGAACTGTCCGATCCATCCCTTATGACCATCATCCTGCTCCTCGGCGTTGTCGCCTGCACGGTCCGTTGCTTGCTGATGCCGCCCGACAAGCGGCGCTGCTGACGCTGAAGAATCGGGTCGAGATTCCAGCCTCAACCGATTACGACCCCGCGGTCACTCTCGAGGCACTCTTGCAACCAGGGACGACACCCATCGGTGGTCATCGTCGAAGGCCGCTACGGTGCAGGCTATGTCGTCACCGTTCAAGCGGCCGGCCTGGAGCTGACGATGGTTTTCTCCCTCATCGTCGCGATATCCATATCGAGATCGCGACGCGACGCCACGCTCCGTCCCACGATCTGTGGTGCTCGAGGTGACGCCGGCGATGCGCGATCGAGCGAATCGGCGGGGACTGGACTGGAGCGAAGCCGCCCTGCGTCGTGAGCTTGTCGCGCACCTGTGCCGATTCAAGGCCGGCCGCTGTTTGACCGCGAGCACGCGGACCAATCCGAGAACACAAACCCACGCGGCTCAGGAAACTGGCGTGCGACGGCCTGGGAGGTTCATCCTCTCACGTCTATCACGGTCGTGCAGTGACTTGAGCTGGAACCGCCGAGAGGCCGTCTCGTCATATATCTTGTTACGCAAGATATTATGTGAGACGATGGCTGACATGGACCCCGACCCAAACCACCAGACGATGGCCGGAGCATTGTCGCGGGAGCTCAAGCGCGGCTCGCTCGAGCTCATCGTGCTGCACCTGCTGTCCGGCGGCGAAGCCTATGGCTACGAGATCGTCTCGAAGCTCACCGCCGAGACCAACGGCGCGCTCGAAGTGACCGACGGCACGCTTTATCCCGGTGCTGTATCGCCTGGAACGCGCCGGCTTCGTCAGGTGCGCTGGGAGACGCCGGCGCGCGGCGTGCCGCGCAAGTACTACCGGTTGACGGATCGCGGGAACGAGGAGCTCGCGCGGCTGACGCACGAGTGGACCTCATTTGCGCGGGCGATGGCCAGGCTCCTGCGCCAGTAGGTGAGACCGATCATGACCGCCGACACTTATATCGATCACGTGCTCGACTTCCTGCCCCGTGCCACGCCGCGCCGGGCGCAGATCGCGCTCGAGCTGCGCGGCCACATCGCGGAGCGCACGGCCGCCGGCATGCCCGAGGCCGACGTGCTGCGTCAGCTCGGCGATCCCAAGACGCTGGCCGAGTCGTACCTGTCGGCGATCCCGCTCGTAGCGCGTCGTTCTGGATCCAGCGCGCGGTCGCGAAGCTGTGGACGTGCTCATCGCGGCTGAGATCATCATCGTGCCGTCGATGTGGCTGGGGTATCGATCGCTGCCGCCCGAACTGGCGCCGTTTGCGCTCGTTGTCGGCATCATCGCCGGCAGCCTGCTGTTCGCCGCCTACGTGATCGTGCTCGAGGCCACACTCGGACACACGATCGGCAAGCGCCTGCTCGGCCTGCGCGTGGTGCGCGAATCCGGCGCGCGCATCAGCCTGGGGCAGTCGTTCGTGCGGCAGCTGCCGCTGATGCTGGAAGTGTTCTGGGTCGACGTGCTCTTCGCGCTGTTCACCGAGAGTCACCAGCGCGCGTTCGAGTTGCTGTCGAAGACGCGCGTGGTGCGCAATTGAGCCACGCCGTGCGTTAGTTCGTCCCCTTCGGCAACGACACGTGGATCGGATACGCCTTTTCCCCCGCCAGGACCTTGATCGGCAGGTTGTTCTCCTTCAGCGGGATCGGGCACGTCGTATACGGGTTGAACGAGCAGGGCGGATTGTAGGCTTCGTTGAAGTCCAGCACGGTGGTGCCATCGTCCTGCAGGTCGGCATAGAGGAATCGCGCGGTCTCGTAGGTTTCCTGGCCGCTCGACGCGTCGCGGAAGACGATGTAGAAGCGCTTGGGCCGTGTCGTGAACGGGCGCAGCCGCAACGTCTGCCCCTGAAGGGCGAACTCGATCACGCCTTCGGTGGCGTAGGTGTCCATATCGTTGAAGGTGTTGAGCACCGCCATCTTCTTCGACTGCACGTCGGGGATGAACTTGCCCGTCACCTTGTACTGCGTCTCGATCGGGAACCACGAGAAGCCGCGGAAGTCTTTCGCCAGCGGACCGTTCGGATCGCGCACGCGCAGCGAGAGGCGTTCACCGCTCAAGTGAATGACGAGGCGGACGTCGCCAATCAGCATTTCGCTGGCTGGTGGCTGTCCGGTTTCCTTCAACATCACCGGCGCGGTGATCGGCTGATCCTTCATCGTCACGTTGACGCCTGACGCCGGCTCGTAGCGCACGCTGTCGCCCTTGACGACCAGCTTGCCGATCGCCGGCGGGACGGCCGCGGTCAACACGATGTCGTTGGTCGCGGCGCTGCCGACGGTCTGCGAGCCGGGCTCGAGAAAGTGCAGCCCTGCGATGCTGACCCAGTCGCGGCGATAGTCGGACTCATGCTTGTCGCGAAACGCCTGGACTTTCGCGAGATACGGATCGGGCGCGGCGGGCGCCGGCGCGGCCGCTGGCGCCCTGGTGCCGCTCTCTCCGGCGACTTGTCGCAGGCGACAGCGGACAGCGCGCCCCGACGACCATCGCCAGAATGGCGCGCGCACGGGGTGTAAAAACTCGAAGCATGGAGGCCATCCTACCCGAACTCGCGCACGCTGATACCAAACAAAGGCCCCGGCCAAAGAGGCCTTCTGATGAGCACGGCAGGGCTGCTTACGCTGTCAGCAGGGCCGCTGCGCGGCAGGGCTGCTGACGTCGACAGCAAGACCGCTTCGCGGCAAGTAAGACCATAAAATCGGCGTAATCTGTGCACGTGAGGGTGTCGTTCTCGTGGCTGGACGTGAAGCTGGCCGTCCGGATGCTCATCAAGTTTCCCGGTTTGAGCGGCGGTCAGTGTGTTCGCGATGGCCGTCGCCATCGCCGTCTGCGCCGCCTTCTTCGAGTTCACCCACGATCTCAGCAGCGCGACGCTGCCGCTCGACGAAGGGGAGCGCCTCGTCGGCGTCGTGAACTGGAACGTTGCGGTCAACGAACCGGAGCGTCGCTCGGCGGCAGACTATTTCATCTGGCGCAACGAGCTGACTGCCGTCGAGGATCTCGGCGCCTACGCCACGGTCGACCGCAACCTCATCACCGCCGACAACTATTCCGAACCCGTCAAGGTCGCCGAGATCAGCGCGGTCGGCTTCCGTGTCGCGCGCGTGCCGCCGCTCCTCGGCCGGACGCTGGAGTCAGACGACGAGCGGCTGGCAGCGGTGCCGGTGGTCGTCATCGGCTACGAGATCTGGCAATCGCGTTTCGGTGGGGATCCGTCGATTCTTGGTCGCGACGTCAAGCTTGGCGGTGAGACACACACGATTGTCGGCGTCATGCCGGAAGGATTCGGCTTTCCCGTTTCGCACCGTCTCTGGGTTCCGCTGAAGCTCCAGCAGCCGGGCATTGCCCGCTTCCAGGGACCGTCACTGCAGTTCTTCGGACGGCTGGCGCCGGGCGTTGGCTTCGGGGAGGCGCAGGCGCAACTGTCCGCCATTGCCTCGCGCATGCCCCGGTCGGCGAGCGAGCCCGCGCTGCAGCCACGGCTCACGCCGTACATCGAGTCGTTTCTCGATGAAGAAGCCTCGCTGGTCTGGCGGCTGTATCTCTTCCAGTCGTTTCTCGTGCTGATCCTCATCGTCTGCTGCATCAACGTCGCGGCGCTGATGTTCGCGCGGACGGTGACGCGGGCGGGGGAGATTGCGGTGAGGACCGCGCTCGGCGCGAGCCGCGGTCGCATCGTCGCGCAGCTGTTCCTCGAAGCGCTGGCGCTCGCGGCGCTGGCGGCGATCGTCGGGCTCACCGCGGCCGACACCGCCATCCGGCTCGCGATGCACCTGATGTTCGGCACGTCCGGCAACGGAACACCGCCATTCTGGTGGGACAACTCGCTGTCGATCGAGACGGTGGCCTACACGATCGGACTCGCGTTGCTCGGTGCCGTTGTGGCCGGGGTCATCCCTGCGGTCAAGGGGACCGGAAAAGCCTCGCAGGTGGCCTTGCAGCTGGCGGGAACGCGAGGCGCGACGCTGCGTTTCGGTGTCGTGTGGACCGTCGTCATCGCGTTGCAGGTTGCGCTCTCCGTCGCGTTCCTGCCCATGGCGCTTTCGGAAGGCTGGGACGCCCTTCGCATGCAGGCCGGTGCGAGCGGATTTCCGGCGCACGAGTATTTGTCGGCTCGCCTGGCGCTCGACGAGGCGAGGCGCGGTACCGTTCGACGAACTCGCGCGTCGGCTGTCGGATGAATCTGGCGTCGTCAGCGTCACGTTCGCCGACTCGCTTCCCGGGATGCGATCATCCGCGGCGCGGGTTGACGATCGAGAACGTCGATGGCGGAACGCCGCGCGGTGTGCACGCCGCGTCGGTCAGTCCCGATTTCTTCGCCGATCTCGGCGCGCCGGTCGTCGCGGGCCGCGTGTTCCATTCGTGGCGACGCCGCCGCGGCACAGCCGGTCGCGCTCGTGAATGAGTCGTTCGTCCGTCACGTCCTCGGTGGACGCAATGCGATCGGCCAGCGCATCCGCCTGCTCGATGCGAACGGCAGCGAGCCCGGGCCGTGGCGCGAGGTCGTCGGCGTCGTTCCCGATCTCGGTATGAGCCCGATGGATCCGGACGATGGCGCGGGGGTGTACCAGCCGCTGGCCCTCGACGGTGCAACACGGGTGCGGGTCGCGATTCGCTTCCGTGGCGACCCGACGTCGTTCACGCCGCGGCTCCGCGCGCTGGCCGCGGCCGTCGAATCCGACGATGCGCCTTTACGATCCGGTGCCGCTCGACACGGTCGGCCAGGCCGAACAGGCCGGCATGCGGATGCTGGGCACCGTGCTCGCGCTGATCGCCGGAGTCGCGTTGCTGCTGTCCACCGTCGGCATCTACTCGCTGATGTCGTTCACGGTGTCACAGCGCACTCGCGAGATCGGCATTCGCATCGCGCTCGGCGCGCGGCCGCGTCGAATCGTCGCCGCGATCTTCTCGCGCGCGTTTGCGCAAGTCGGTCTGGGCGCGCTGGCGGGCGTCGCGATTCTCCTGCTGGCCGAGACCGAAGAGTCGCGCAACCTTGCGCTGCTCGCCGCCGTGGCGGTCCTGATGATGGGCGTCGGTCTGGCCGCGTGCGGCGTGCCGGCACTGCGCGCGTTGAGGATTCAGCCGACCGAAGCGCTCAAGGATAGCTAGCAGCTCTAGCCGAGCGGGCCGCTAGAATCGGTGTCGCCCCATGCCCCTATCCGCCGGCACACGCCTCGGCCCGTACGAGATCCTGTCTGCGCTCGGCGCCGGCGGCATGGGTGAAGTCTACCGCGCGCGGGACACGAAGCTGGATCGCGCCGTCGCGATCAAGATCCTGCCCGAGGCGTTCGCCGCCGACACGGAGCGGATCGCGCGGTTTCAGCGCGAGGCCAAGACCCTGGCCTCGTTGAACCACCCGAACATCGCCCACATCCACGGTCTCGAAGAATCCAACGGCGTCCGCGCGCTCGTGATGGAACTCGTTGAGGGCGAGGACCTCGCACAGCGCATCGCGCGCGGGGCGATCCCGGTCGCCGAGGCGCTACCCATCGCGAAGCAGATCGCTGACGCGCTGGAAGCGGCGCACGAGCAAGGCATCATCCATCGCGACTTGAAGCCGGCGAACATCAAGGTGCGACCGGACGGCACGGTGAAGGTGCTGGACTTCGGCCTGGCGAAGGCGATGGAGCCGACGCGGCGTCGCGATCGCCGAGCGTCTCGCAGTCCCCGACGATCACGACACCGGCGATGACCCAGGCCGGGATGATCCTTGGCACGGCCGCCTACATGAGCCCGGAGCAGGCGCGCGGCAAGCCGGTGGACAAGCGCGCCGACATCTGGGCGTTCGGCTGCGTGCTCTACGAGATGCTCACGGGGCAGCGGGCATTCGACGGGGAGGGTGTCTCGGAAACGCTGGCGCGCGTCATCGAGCGTGAGCCGGACTGGGCCAAGCTGCCGGCGACGCTGTCGCCCGCGCTGCGCACATACATCACGACGCTGCCTGCAGAAAGATCCCAGACAGCGCGTGCAGGCCATCGGCGACGTCCGGCTGGCGCTGGAGGGCGCGTTCGAGACGGCTGTTCCGCAGACGGCCGCGCCGGCGGTTGTGGCGCGAGTGGCGGCGCGTCGCACTCGTCGGTGTTGCAGCGATCATCGCGAGCGGCGCGATCATCGGCACGCTGGTGTGGGTCGCCATGCGCCCGGCGCCGCCTCGTGTCTCGCGCCTGCAGATCACGCCCTCGGGTACGGCCGCGCTGACCATCAACTGGAACGACCGCAACGTGGCCATCACGCCCGACGGTTCCCGCCTCATTTATGTCGGCAACCAAGGCACGCAGATCTTCGTCCGCGCGCTCGACGCCCTCGCGCCGGTGGCGGTGTTCACCGGCGACGCCCGCGCGGGCTGTTCGTTTCGCCCGATGGGCAGTGGATTGGATTCGTGGACGGCCTCAGCGTGTTGAAGAAAGTGCCGGTGACCGGTGGGCCGGCGGTCACGCTGGCGACGCTTGACACGGCCGGTCCGAGCGGCGCGACCTGGGGACCGGATGACACGATCATCGTCGCCACCAATAGCGTGGCGACCGGCCTGCAGCGGGTCGTCCGCGGCGGGCGGGCCGACTGACGGTGCTCACGCGGCCCGACCGCGCGCAGGGCGAAGCCGATCACTTCTGGCCCGAGATGCTGCCGGGCGGCCGCGCCGTGCTGTTCACGATCACGGCGCTGACCGGCGGCCTCGATGCCGCGCAAGTCGCCGTCCTGGATCTCCAGACCGGGACACGGAAGATCCTCGTGCGCGGCGGCAGTCACGCCCACTACGTGTCGAGCGGCCATCTCGTCTACCTGGCGGCCGGCGCGCTGCAGGCGGTGCCGTTCGACCTGGCCGCGTCTGGAGACGCGCGGGACGCCGGTGCCGGTCGTCCGTGACGTCGAAACGACAGTCAACGGCGCGCGTGCTCGCCGTGGTGGCGGGCGACGGCACGCTCGCTTACGTGTCCGGGAGCGTGGCAGGGACGCCTCGCACGCTGGTGTGGGTGGACCGCCAGGGCCACGAGACGCCGATTCCGGCGCCGCCGCGCCCGTATCTCCTTCCCGCGCTGTCACCCGATGGCACGCGCGTCGCGGTGTTCGCCAACGATCAGGAGCACGACCTCTGGCTCTGGGATTTCGGCCGCACGACGCTCACACGCCTCACATTCACCCCTGGTGTCGATGTTGTCCAGGTGTGGACGCCCGACAGCCGCCGGCTGATCTTCACGTCGGAACGGGCGGGGGTGCGGAATCTGTTCTGGCAGGCGGCGGACGGCAGCGGCGCGGTCGAGCGGCTGACCGAGAGTCCCAACACGCAGTACCCGACGGCGGTTTCACCCGACGGCCGCCGGCTGATCTTCGCCGAGGAGACTCCACAAACGGACACCGACGTGATGATGATCGAATTGGACGGGGCCCGCCGCGTGACGCCGCTCGTGCAGTCCCCGTTCACCGAGCGGAACGGCATCATCTCGCCCGACGGCCGCTGGCTCGCCTACGAGGCGAACGACTCGGGCCGGTTCGAAATCTATGTGCGGCCGTTCCCGGACGTGAACAGCGGCCGCTGGCAGGTGTCCACCAACGGCGGCACGCGGCCACATCTGGACGCGGAGCGGGCAGGAGCTGATCTATGTCTCCCCGACGGGCGCGCTCATGGGCGTGGGTGTGGCGCGCGGCCCATCGTGGGCGGCCACGACGCCGACGCTGCTGGTCAAGGAGGGATACTTCACGATTCCGGTCTGGTGGGGCCGGTCGTACGATGTTTCACCCGACGGCCAGCGGTTCCTGATGATCAAGGAAGGCGGCGCCGATGGGACCGCTGCGCCTGCGAGCATCATCGTCGTGCAGCATTGGGTCGAGGAGCTGAAGCGGCTCGTGCCGACGAAATAGCGCGGTGCTCACCAGCCTCTAAGCATCGCCGTCGGCATTCTCGCGAGCCTCCGCCTCCGCGTCCTCGTCGACGGGCTCGCAATCGCGCGCGTCATCGACCGGGAGCCCGGTCGCGAGGCTGATGCGTCGCGCGAAGCCCAGCGCCTCCTCGTCGTCGTCGAACAGACCGATCACCTGGTTCTTGCGCGAGGCGTTGGTGAGCTGCACCTGCCATGACCGGACCGACGACTGCCGCGTTGGCGACGAGCCGAGTCGGTCGACGGTGACCGCCGTGAACTCGTCGAGCGATCGCTGCTGCCGGTGCTGGTAGACGCGCAGGTCGCGGATCGCCACGACGCGGCGGCGCCGTGCGATCGATCTCGATCCGCGCGCGCGAGGCGACGAGCAGCCAGCCGGGCACGAGAAACGCAGCGGTCATCACCAGGAGGAGCACGGTGCCGACGAGCATCTCGCCGATCGCGGCGCGGCCAGTCACGAGACTCCGCGATCCCGAGCACCAGGTTGTAGGCGAAGTAGGCGCCGGCCAGCAGGAAGGGCACGCCGAACAGCCTAGCCGCGGTGCCGCCGGACAGGCTGATATCGATCGTGCCGCCGCGTTCGGTGACGTGTGTGCTC